>NZ_JAVMBW020000005.1:0-194315 GCF_031631895.2 Aequorivita marina | reverse complement strand
TTTGATTCGGATTGGAGTTATGAACCCTCGTTTTTGTTTCAGTGGGCTGAGCGCACGGGCGAGAAGACGATCGATGTAAACTTTAAGGCCTACCGGGCCATGCCGTTTGGACAGCTCTGGGCGGGGCTCTCGTACCGCAGAAGCCTAGATGGAGCAGAGTACCTTAGTGGACGAGAAACCAAGAACCAACAGCTCAATTACATCACCCCGGTACTAGGCATCAATCTTGGCAAGTTTATGTTCGCCTATACCTACTCATACCAAAGTGGAAACGTACGCTTTGATGGCGGAGGCTATCACCAAATTACCCTAGGCTACGACTTCTTGGGCGGCAGACCAGAACCCTACGACTGCCACTGCCCAGCGATTAATTGATGCGGATATATCACTAAGCATTTAGTTTGATATAATTACAGTTATTGCGTATAGTTCTTTTATAAAAGAAGCATTAGTTTAAATTATTTCTTACATTAATCCGTAAGATTATAAAAGTAGAAAATGATAATAAAAAAAATAAACGGAAAGCATCCGGAGATTCCCGAAGATTGTTTTATAGCTGAAAACGCTTGTATTGTTGGCGATGTAGTTATGGGGAAAGAATGTAGTGTTTGGTTTAATGCGGTAATTAGAGGGGATGTTCACTTTATAAAAATTGGTGATAAGGTAAATATTCAAGATGGTGCTGTTATTCATGCAACCTATAAAACTTCGCCAACAACTATTGGCAATAATGTATCTATCGGGCATAATGCAATCGTGCACGGCTGTACCATTCACGATAATGTTTTAATTGGGATGGGAAGTATTGTTATGGACGATTGTGTTGTAGAAAGTAACACAATTATTGCCGCTGGTGCTGTGCTTTCAAAGAATACAAAAGTGGAGAGTGGGAGTATCTATGCTGGTGTTCCTGCCAAAAAAATTAAGGACATTAGCCCAGAACTTTCCAAAGGTGAAATAGAACGTATAGCAAATAATTATGTTTTGTATTCTTCGTGGTATAAGTAAATATAAATTGAAAGAAACAAGATGGGTTTTTATACGGATGAATCTGTTTTAAAAATTTATTTGTTTGATGTTTATTTTTTCTGAAAACCTATTTAGTAGAGCCATTAAGGTGTTGGTTTGGGCGTTGCTATAAAATTGTAGTTCAGGTTTTGAGTTTTCTTCGCGAAGCAGATTTAAACTTTGAAGAACAGTTTTAGTCTGTTTGGCAACTGCTTCGCCAGAATCGATAATTGTTACGTTTTTGGGAAGTATTTGCTTCAATTGTGGTATCAAGTAGGGGTAATGACTACAGCCCAAAACTAAATAGTCAATATTAGCCTCAATCATGGGCTTGGTGTGCTTTCTTAATAGCGTAAGCATTTCTGGACTGTCAAGTTTGCCTGCTTCTATTAGCGGTACAAGTCCTTCGCCTATTATTTCAACAACACTTATATCTTTTGTAAACTCTTGAGTGGTTCTGCTGAAAAGGGTACTGCTTAGGGTTCCTTTAGTTGCTAAAATACCTATGCTTTTTGAGTTGGTTTGCAATGCGGCCGGTTTTATTGCTGGTTCAATACCGATTATAGGCGTGTTGTATTTTTCACGTAAAACTTCAATGGCATTGGTAGTGGCTGTGTTACATGCAACAACAATAATCTTACATTCTTGGTCTAAAAGTTTTTCGGTGTTTTTGATGCTAAGAGCAACTATCTCTTTTTCAGACTTGTTTCCGTATGGGGCATTTTTGCTGTCTGCAAGATAGATGGTGTTTTCAATTGGCAATAATTTATGAATTTCTTGCCAAATGGAAGAGCCTCCCACTCCTGAATCAAAAATTCCTATGGGACTGTTTTTGTTCATTCCGTAAATTTAATTAATAATACCAAGCTAACCATATAATGACGTATCCAATGGTTTTTACTTTTCGTATGTTTTCTATTTGGTAAGTGTCGTCCGTTGTGACACGTGAAAACTATGTGGTGAGTGATAGAAAGATCAACTAGCTATTCTGTGGTGCTTGGTAAAAAAACACTGGCGGAAGTTGATACTATGATAAAAAAAAACTGCCGCTTTTTTAGCGACAGTTTAAGGTAATAAGTTATAAGAAGAATTATATTCCTAATTCCTTTTTAACATCTGGCATAAGGTCTTTACCATCTGCAAGGATTACACCACTTCCCATAGTGGAGTCCAATACGTACTGATAACCTTGTTCTTTAGCCACTTTTTGAATGGTGCTTTGTGCTTTTTCAAGAATTGGCTTAAAGATATCGCTTCTTTTCTTATCTAAGTCTTGAAGTGCTTGTTGTCTATACGACTGAATGTTGTTTTGCATTCCTTGAACTTCTTCTACTCTTTTTTGGTTCTCTTGATCCGTTTTGCTAGCGGCTTCGCCATCATACTGCTTCATCTTGGTGTCAAGTTCCTTGGCCATTGCCTTAATTTCAGCATCGTACGTTTTTTGCACTTTTTCTAGCTGACTTTGAGCAGCCTTGTACTCCGGCATTGTTTCAATCAATTCTTGTGCATTGATATGGGCAATTTTTGCTTGAGCGTTAACAAAACTTGTAGCTCCCACAAAAAGTGCGATTGCAACTAATAACGTTTTCATTTTTTTCATTGTAAAGTGTATTTAATTTAAAGGTGTAAATTTATTGATTATTGATTTATTGCGTTGTAAAAAAAACAATTTTGTTATATTCTATTAGTCCTTTTTACGTTCGTTTCTTCTTTTTTCGCGGGCGTCCATTATAGAATCTCTTCTTCTTTCTCTTTCTTCCATCATGCGCTGACGGCGGGCTTCAATTTCTGCTTTTTTTGCAGCTCTAATGGAGTCGCGTTCCTTACGGCGCTGCTCCATCATCTCTTGTCGCTCTTTTTGTTTGGTTTCAACCATTTCTTGACGCTCTTCCTTCTTTTTCTGAATAGCTTCTTCTCTTTCGGTCAGTGCGCCTTCTTCTTCTAAACCGAGCTTTTCACGACGCTCAATTTCTCGCTTTTCTTTTTTATTTTCAGCCTGAACACGTCTTCCAGCACGTTCAATGCTTCGTAACACCAAGTCGCTAACGTCATTTCTTTTCGCTGCAAAAAGCATCACGACATCTGCCGATTTATCAAATATGAAATCGTATTTCTTATTTTCGGCAACTTCTTGAACAATATTGAAAACCTGATCTTGAATAGGCTGAACAAGCTGCCTTCTTTGAATCATTAAATCGCCATTAGGGCCAAAACGATCTTGCTGATATTGCAGCATCTCATCTTCTTTGATCTTTATTTCTTCTTCTCTTTCGTCAATCAATTCTTTTGTTAAGAGAACCCTTTCATTAGCAAGGTTCAATTTCATTTGATCAATTTCCTTTTGGCTTTTTTCAATATCTTTTTTCCAGCGTTGCACTTTGCCTTCCAATTGTGTGGAGGCTTCTTTGTATTCTGGAACGCTTTCTAGAATATACTCCATATCAATATAACCGATACGAACGCCGCGTTGTGCTTCTGCCATAAAGCTGAAGCAAAAAAGAGTAAGGGCGAAAAATAGTATTTTTTTTGTCTTCATATTATTTGGTTGTTGTTTAAGAAAAAATCGTGCCAACTTTTAAAATTGTTGCCCAATAATAAAGTGGGTCTGCCATCCATTTCTTTCCGTGCCACCTAAAACAGGGTCAAAACCGTAACCGAAATCGATGCCTAATAATCCAAAAGCGGGCATAAATATACGTAATCCTGCGCCAGCAGAACGTTTTAATTCAAAAGGATTGTATTCCTTAAAACCTGTGTATGACGCTCCACCCTCTACAAAACCAAGTACATAGATAGAGGCAAGTTGTTTTAAGGTTACAGGATACCTTAATTCAAACGAAAATTTATTGAAAACTGTATTTCCGTCGTTATCTGATAATGATTGGTTTGGGTATCCTCTTAACTGAATAACCTCGCGGCCATCTAGACTATACGCGCCCATACCGTCACCACCTAAAAAGAATCTTTCAAATGGTGGTACCCCACGATCGTCGTTATAAGCCCCTAAAAACCCAAGCTCGGTGCTTGTTTTAAGTACTAGCTTATCGATAAGTCTTGTGTACCAAGAACCTTTAAACTTAACTTTATAGTATTCTAGCCACTTGAAACGCTCTTGGTCAATTTCTGAAATTCTATTGTTAGCATTTACATAACCCGGTGCATCACTTCTAACTAATGACAGCTCTGCTCTTTCCTTTTTCAATGCGTTATAATCTACGTTATTGAATGCAGAATAAGGAGGTGTTAGTTTAGCGGTTATACTAAAATCTGAACCTGATGTGGGGTAAATAGGATTGGTTGCCGTATTGTTTCGGCTAATACCTATGGTGTAAGCAAGGTTATTTGAGTACCCATCACCAAAGGTAAATAATCCTGTATTGTAATTATTAAGGTTGTAATGTTGAAAGCTAATAGCGTTTGACCAAACAAAGTAATCATCGGGCCATTTTACTTTTTTCGCTAAACCAACAGATCCACCGGTAATAGTGAAGCTTCTAGATTTATCTGCACGCCTGTTGTTGTAGTCGTAGTAATTTTGAATGGTGTGCGAGAATGATGTTGAAAGCTGTACTGGTTTTCTACCTCCCAACCATGGCTCTGACAAGGATAGGCTATAAGTTTGGTAATATCCACTCGCTTGGGCGCGAAGCGATAGTTTTTGGCCATCGCCCATAGGTAACGGTTTGTAGGAGTCTAAATTAAAAATATTACGAAGCGAAAAGTTATTGAAGGAAAGACCAAGTGTACCTACAAAACCACCGCCACCATAACCTCCTTGAAGCTCAATCTGGCTGGAACCTTTTTCAACAACGCCGTATTCAAGATCTACAAGACCGGCATTTTCATCTACTTTTTTGAAGTTTGGTGAAAGTTGCTCAGGATCAAAAAATCCTAACTGTCCTAATTCACGAATAGTCCGTACCACATTACGCTTGCTGTATTTTTGTCCTGGACGCGTTCTTAATTCTCTGTAAATAACGTGGTCGTTGGTACGATCGTTTCCTACCACGGTAACGTGGTCAAAATAGAAAAGGTTGCGTTCTATAATCCTGATTTCAAAGTCGATGGTATCGTTTCTTACCGCAACTTCTACAGGGTTTATTCGTGCCGCAAGGTATCCGTTGTTTTGGTATAGGTTTGTAATGTCTTCCGCATCTGGTGCCGATTCATCTGCAATGCGTTCCTTCAGCATAACCCCGTTATAGGTGTCGCCTTTTGAAATAGCGAGCACTTGGCGCAGTTGGCCATCGGTAAACACACTGTTACCTATAAACTTAATGTCGCCAAAGTAATATTTATCGCCTTCGGCAAGGTTTATATCTACTGCCACGCTTTTGTCGTCTAACTTCCGCAGGGTATCACTAATAATTCTGGCATCTCTGTAACCGTTTGCTTTGTACTTTTTAAGAATAGATTCCTTATCTTCTTCAAAGCCTTCCTCGGTATATTTTGAGCGTTTCCAAAAGCGAATGAAATTTTTCTGTTTGGTTTTCTTCATAAAACGGCGCAATTTACGGTTAGAAAATTGCTCGTTGCCGTCAAAATTTATGCTCTTTACTTTAACCCTATTACCTCTGTCTACTGCAATAACCATGTTTTTGGATATTTCAACCCCAGTAGAATCTTTTTCGGGCGTAGTGGTAATGGTTACTTCAGTATTGAAAAACCCATCTTTTTTGTATTTGTTTTTGATGTAGTTTTTTGTAGTAGTAAGAAGGTTTTCAGTGATTTTTGTGCCTGATTTTAGGTCGTTATCCTTTATAATCTCCTTCTTTTTGGCCTTTCGGATTCCTTGCCCAACAATAGTGACCTCATTTAGCTTGGGTAGCTCCACAATATAAAGCTCTAAATCTACATTGTCACCTTCAATATTGGTAACATAAAAAGCGATATCGCTGAATAGATTTTGCTCCCAAAGTTTTTTGGTAACTTGGCTAAGTTCTTCCCCTGGAATATAAATTCGGTCTCCTTTTTTAAGGCCTGTAAATGCTACTACGGTTTGCTCATTGAAGCTTTGGGCACCTGAAACGGTTATTTCGTTTATGGTGTACTTTTTACCGCTGTCAAGTTCTTTTTGCTGTGCCTGAAGTGTGAAAACGGAAAGTATTGTAACGAATAGAATACAATAAGATTTTCTGTATATGTGCAATAGGGAACTATTGTTTAATTTGTTCACTGGTTTTTCCAAATCTTCTTTCTCTGTTTTGATAATTTAATATTGCTTCAAAAAGATGGTCTTTTGAATAATCCGGCCAAAGTGTTTCAGTAAAGTACAGTTCGGCATATGCTATTTGCCAAAGCAGGAAATTACTGATACGCTGCTCTCCACTGGTGCGGATCAATAAATCTACATCTGGTAAATTTTGCGTGTAAAGATGATTATTTATTACCGTTTCATCAATATCGTGCGGCGAAATTAGGTTATTTTTAACTTTAAGACTAATCTCTTTTATTGTTTTTATTATTTCTTCCCTAGAACCGTAGCTGAGCGCAAGGGTAAGGGTCATTCTCTTATTGTTTTTTGTTTTGTCTATTACATCTTTAAGTTCTCTATGGGCCCTTTTGGGGAGTGCATTTAGATTACCGATTGCATTGAGCTTGATGTCGTTATCTGTTAGGGTCTTTATTTCTTTTTTTAATGAAGAAACCAAAAGCTTCATCAAGAGCTCTACTTCTAGCTTGGGCCGATTCCAGTTTTCGGTAGAGAAGGCGTAGAGTGTTAAATACGGAATACCTATTTCGGCACAACCTTCAACGATTTCTCGAACCGATTTGCTGCCGTTTTCATGACCGATGGTTCTGAGCAAACCTTTCTGTTTTGCCCAACGGCCGTTACCGTCCATAATAATGGCGAGGTGTTGCGGAAGTTTTGTTTTGTCAATTTGCTCCTTAGAATCCATAGTTTTTAAAAATCACAATAACAGGGCAGTCGTCCAAATGCAAAGGTAAGGGTAATCCCGGTAAACATATACCAGTCATCGTTGTTGATGTTGCCAAATTGACCGTCAGGATTGGGCCTTTTCGATGTAGCGCTGTTACTGCCGTCTAAATTGTCTGTAAATGTGTATCGTGCACCGATTTCAAAACCCATAAATACGTGTGGGTTTAGCCTAGCTTTGTAGCCCAAAACCATTGGTATTGCAAATTCAATTCCTGTCTGAGTGTTTTGTACCTGCTCGGTTCCATCGCCCATACCAATACCATAACCTTTGTCTAAAGTGCCTGATTTATCATATAAGAAAGCGGTGATACCCGTGTATAAATAAGGTGTAGAAATCCATTTTGAATTGTTGTGAACGTCATAGTCCCAAAATGTATATTCCAGCCCTAATGAGGCCTCTTTTATTGAGTTTTCAAATGAATAACCACGTTGCTGCCTACTGTTCTCATTGCTTTTGGCATCGTCTCCCTCAATTTTAGCGTAAAGAAATGAGGCTCTAAAAGCGTGTCTTCTACTGCGATTCCACTTTACTATTCCTCCTAGAGCTAAGGTTTGGGGATTAATGTAGGTGGTATTGCCAATATCGCCAATATAGTTAGCACCCCCAGCCATAAACCCAACTTCATAGGTTTGTGATTGTGCCGACCATACAGTTAAGAGTATTAATAATGCAGATGCTAAATACCTCATATAGTTTAAAAGTTTGCAAATATAATAATAAACTTGTCTTGATTGGGTTTTAAGAACAATTGTCTGTGATGATTAACAAATTTAGTCTGATTTTATTGTAACTCAACGAGATTATCTATTTGATTTTATTGGTGAAATATTGCTTTTAATTCGGGTTTTGGCCTATTTGGTTTTAGTGTTAGTTTCTCTTGTCTTCACCCCAAAGAAGTTTTTTGCGAAGTGTTTTGATAAAGCTATCGTCATTAAGCTGAAGTAGCTTTAATGTAAAGGATGCTCTTTTTATAATAATACTGGTTTCGTCTTCTAGGGTTGCGATTCTAGAGTCCATTGATGCTAAAAAACTGTCTTCTCGCCCAGATACTTTTAGGGTAACTTTACTGGAATCTGGAATTACCAAAGGCCGTGCGTTGAGATTATGAGGCGCAATAGGCGTAATTACAAAGGCGTTGGTGTTTGGGTCTATAACCGGGCCACCACAACTAAGGGAATATCCCGTGGAGCCTGTTGGTGTTGCCACAATTAATCCATCAGACCAGTAAGAGGTAAGGTGTTTGTCGTTTACAAAAGTTTCTACTTTTATCATAGAAGTAGTGTTGCGCCGGTTTACCGCTACTTCATTTAATGCAAAATTTAAAGAATGAATTTCGCCGCTTTTTGGGGAAGTTTCAACGGTAAGTAGCGTTCTTTCAGAAATTGAATATTTACCTTCTAAGATCTGATTGAGGCTTTCGGTTATCTCTTCTTTCTGGATTGTTGCTAAAAAACCAAGTCTTCCAGTATTGATTCCAACAATGGGAATGTCAAGATCCGCAACAAAAGTTACCGCTTTTAGTATGGTGCCATCACCTCCAATGCTAAAAAATAGATCGAAACTATCATCTAAGGTGGTAAAAGAGGAGCAGTCTGAAAAGTTCTTGGTAATTTCTTGGTTTCGGTTTATGATCTCAAGAAATTTTTCTTCTATCAGAACTTCTGCTTCCCGGTGTTGAAGCGCATCTAGTAAAAGTTGAATGTAAATTTCTGCGTTTTCGTGATAAAACTGTCCGTAGATTCCTATTTTCATTTAGCTAAAAGTTGATCCTATTGTCATTTGTTTTTTTAATATTCTGAACTGCTATATATTAAGGTATTTGTCTAGATACGCTGAGCGCTCTTTTAAATCTTCTAAAAACTTATCTTCTTCGTGGTTGCTTATTACCGTGTATTTATACCTTCTAAAGGTCTGCACGATACTGTTCATACTAGTATGGCCAACTTTTAAAGTAAGTTGCACCTGGTCATCTGTTATTTTTGAAATAAATACACCAAAAATTCGAGTGCCATTAGATTCTACAATCTGGCTAACTTCGCTAAAGGAATAATCCTGAATTCCTTTTTGAACCACAATGATACCACCCGTTTCGTTTAAAAATGGTGTATTGTTAAAGAGGCTCATTATATCACCTAATTCGTAATAACCCAAATATTTATTTTCGGGGCCTAAAACCGGCATAATATTGCTGTTGTTTATGGCAAAGGCCTCTAGAATATCTAACCAATTGGTGTCTTCTAGCACATGAAAAGGCTCTAGCGCGTATTGAAAGTCGCCAAGCGATTTTTTGTTTTCAAAACAATAGGCATCATTTTCTGAAACACAGCCTACAAAATCTCCGTTTTTTTCAACAGGCACATGCGAGTAGGTAAGTTGGTTAAAAACAGTTTGTACGTCTTTAACTTTCGCCGAGACGTCAAAGGGTTCAATATCGTTAATAATATAATTTAGGGTTTCCATTGCAAATTGTTTTAATTGCAAATTACTTAAAATATAGGCTCACTCTCATCACGAAGGTTTGTATTTTTGTTAAAAATCCCGTTCGTGGCAAACGAGGAAGCTTTTTGTAAAATGACAAATTTCGAAATTAACTAAATGGAATGACAAAATTAAGCGTAAATATCAATAAAATAGCCACTTTGCGTAATGCACGTGGTGGAAATGTACCTGATCTTTTAAAAGTAGCAAAAGATGTTCAAGAATTCGGTGCACAGGGAATTACCATTCACCCCAGACCAGATGAACGTCATATTCGGTATCAAGATGCGTATGATTTAAAGTCAATTGTAGCTACCGAATACAATATTGAAGGTAATCCGATAGCCAATTTCACCAAGATGGTTTTAGAAATAAAGCCTACGCAGGTTACGTTGGTTCCAGATGCAGTTGATGCAATTACCTCTAACGCGGGCTGGAACACGGTTAAACATAAAGATTATCTGAAGGAAATGATTTCTGAATTTAAGCGAAACGGAATCCGAACCTCCATATTTGTAGATCCAGATTTAAGCATGATTGAAGGGGCTGCCGAAACGGGTACAGATAGAATTGAACTTTACACCGAAGAATTTGCAAACCAATACGCCTTGGGAAATAAAGAAGCCATAACGCCCTACGCCCAATGTGCCGTACTGGCAAACAAGCTAAACTTAGGCTTAAATGCAGGCCATGATCTTTCCTTAGATAATATTGCGTTTTTTAAAGAAAACATTCCGCATTTATTAGAAGTAAGCATTGGCCATGCACTTATTAGCGAAGCTTTGTATGATGGCCTGAAGCCCGTTATTTCTGAATATTTAAATAAACTGAAACCATGACATTACACTCCCAAATTTTAGGCAAGGGAAAGCCGTTTGTTATTCTTCACGGTTTCCTAGGAATGAGCGACAATTGGAAAACCCTAGGCACCCGCTGGTCTGAAGCTGGTTATGAAGTGCATTTGTTAGATCAGCGCAATCACGGCCGAAGTTTTCATAGCGATGAATTTTCGTACGAATTGATGGCTGAAGATTTAAAAGAGTATTGTGAAGAACACGACTTAAAAAAAATCATTCTGTTGGGGCACTCCATGGGTGGTAAGGTAGCTATGCAATTTGCGGTAACCTACCCAGAAATGGTTTCAAAACTGATTGTGGCTGATATTGCTCCAAAGGCGTATCCGCCGCATCACCAAGATATTTTGAAAGCACTGTCACAATTAGATTTCACAAAAATTAAATCTCGGGGAGAAGCAGAAGAGGTTCTTTCAGAATATATTAAAGATAAAGGCGTGCAATTATTTCTTCTTAAAAACCTATACCGAAAGAGTAAAAACGAACTGGGACTGCGCATAAACTTACCTGTGCTTTCAGAAAAAATAGAAGAAGTGGGGCAAGCACTTGACGCCGACACTGTTTTTAAAGGCGATACACTTTTTTTAAGTGGTGAAAAAAGTGGTTATATTGAACCTATGGATGAGATTTTGATAAAAAACCACTTTCCAAAAGCCAAAATCAACACAATTGCAAATGCTGGGCATTGGCTCCATGCCGAAAATCCTGATGAATTTTATGATAATGTTAAGAATTTTTTATAATATTGTAGTATTACTTGTTATGCATGCATAATAAATATTAAAGCAGTATTTGATTCCTTATCAATATTAACCTAAGATATTAACTCAAAGAAAATAACTATGAAAAAAGTATTAGTACTTGCTGCCTTTGCACTTGCAACTGCGGTTACTTATGCGGGCGGATACCGCGTAAGCTTGCAGGGCAATAAAGCCTTGGCAATGGGCCATACCGGCGTGGCTGTTATAAATAGTAGCGAATCGGTGTTTTTTAATCCCGCTGGCCTGGTACATCTAGATGATAAACTAAGCATAACAGCTGGAGTTCATGGCGTTATCGCTAATATTGAATACCAAGACCCGAGTACGGGGGCCAATGATAGAACGAAGAGCCTTTTGGGAACACCGCTTTATTTTTATGCCTCCTATAAGGCAACGGATTGGATGTCTGTTGGTTTAGGGGTGTACACTCCCTACGGAAGTACGGTTGAGTATGAAGCCGATTGGGTGGGATCTCACTTGGTGAATAAAATTGATTTACAGGCAATATACATTCAGCCAACAGTTTCTTTTAAGGTGAACGATAAGCTGAGCTTTGGTGGTGGCCCCATTTATGTTACAGGTTCCGTAAACTTTAATAGAAACTTAAATAGAACCTTAACAGATCTTGACGGAAACCGTGCAAATGTTACTATTGACGCAAGTGGTGTAACCGCTTGGGGTTGGGTGGCGAGCACCATGTTTAAATTTACAGATCAGCTTCGATTGGGTGCAACTTACCGTTCCGAAATGATTTTAGAAGCTGAAGGTGGAGATGCTACTTTTGAAAACATACCTAATTCGCCCTTAACTCCTTTTGCAGACACTAGCATTGACGCTGCTATGCCATTACCGGCGGAATTGGCTGTTGGTTTGTCTTACGATTTTTGCGAAAATTGGATGTTTGCATTTGACTACAACCGAACTTTTTGGGATGTGTACGAATCATTAGATATAGATTTTGCCAACCCGGCAATTCCAGATTCTTTTAATCCTCGTAACTATAAGAACTCATCTACTTATCGTTTTGGTTTACAATATGACGCTACAAAAATGTTTACGTTAAGAGCAGGTTACTATTTTGACGAATCCCCAGTTAGAGAAGGGTACTTTGCGCCAGAAACTCCGCGTAATGACAGTAACAACTTTACGGCCGGTTTAACCGTAAATATTGGAGAACACTTGCAGATAGACGCTTCTTTCCTTTACTCACACTTTAAGGAAGTAAATGCCTCTTACGATCACTATTATGAAGATGGCGTTGCTGTTCCTTTTAAGGGAACCTATAAAACCAATGCTTTCGTTCCAGGATTAGGGCTTACTTATAAACTATAATTGAAAAAATTAGAAAGATGAAAAATATATTAAAATATACATTCGCGGTCATGGCCATAGGCTTTGTAAGCTGCGAGCCAGAGTTTGATAATCCTGTGACCGAAGAAGGGTTTTACAGTAGTGGTACGGCCAACCTTTCAAATTATGTTTCGGTAGGAAACTCTTTAACCGCTGGTTATGCCGATGGTGCATTATACATTACAGGGCAGGAAAACAGTTTTCCAAATATAATGGCACAGCAATTTGATTTTGCAGGAGGTGGCGAATTTACACAACCTTTAATGAACGATAATTTAGGTGGGTTGCTCTTAGGTGGTCAACAAATAACCGAAAACAGGTTTGTTCTTGCCGTGGGCCCCGATGGCAATCCAGGTCCTGTGCGTTTAGAAGGTGCACCAACAACCGAAATCACCAATAAATTGAACGGTCCGTTTAATAATATGGGCGTTCCAGGAGCTAAGAGTTTCCATTTGGTAGCTCCTGGCTACGGAAATGTGGCCGGAGTGCCTACAGGTGCTTCAAACCCGTATTTTGTACGATTTGCTACAAGTGAAAACACAACTGTAATTAGCGATGCTGCTTCTAAAGACCCTTCGTTTTTTAGCCTGTGGATTGGTAACAACGATATCTTAAGTTACGCTACCTCTGGTGGTTCTGGAGTGGATCAAACGGGTAATATGGACCCTTCAACTTATGGAGGAAACGATATTACCGACCCAAATGTTTTTGCTTCGGTATACAGTGCACAAGTAGATGCATTAACTGCCAATGGTGCAAAAGGAGTGTTGGTAAATATTCCAGAAGTAACTTCAATCCCGTATTTTACAACGGTTCCAACCCAAGCAATTCCGTTAGATGCTGCTACGGCGGGAGCATTAAACGCCCAGTTTGAAGCGTATAATACCCAAGTATTGCCAGGAATGGTAGGAGCTGGAGTTATTTCGCAAGAAGAAGCTGCAATGCGTATGATTAACTTTGCTGCGGGTCAAAACTTTCCTATTACAACAGATAAAGATTTAACGGACCTTACCGATATTTTACAGGGGCCTCCGTTTAGCCTTCCTGCGCCACAGGCCGCTTTATTGGGGCAATTGAGGCAAGTAAATTCAGAAGATTTAGTTGTTTTAACTGCTTCTTCGGTTTTGGGCTCAACGCCAGATCCAAACAATCCGCAAGGGATTATTGGGGTTAGTATTCCTTTAGGTGACGAGTATGTATTGGCAAAATCTGAGCAAACGCGTATTACTGCAGCAAGTACTGCATATAACGCAACCATACAAGCCTTGGCTGATGCAAAAGGATTAGTATATGTTGATGCTAAAAATGAATTGGCAAAACTCGCTAATGGAGGTGTTTCTTATGATGGTGGCATGCTAACGTCAGAGTTTGTTACTGGTGGTGCTTTTTCTCTAGATGGAGTGCACCCAACCCCTAGAGGTTATGCTTTTACCGCAAACGTGATTATTCAAGCTATTAATGAAGCTTATGATGCAACTATTCCGAAAGTGAATATTGGTAACTACGGAACAATAACGCTTACAAATAATTAATATTTAGGGTTAATATATTTGTCTGAAAACCGTTCTCTTTCCGAGAGCGGTTTTTTTGTTATTTTTGTTTGTAGTTTTTCAATCTTTATTTCCTGTAACCTAAAACCTTATCTATATGAAACTTGTTCTAAAACTCTTATTAACCGCTGTAGCTGTTGTGGTATTGGCGAAAATCCTGTCAGGAGTTAGTGTTGCTAGCTATGGGTCGGCAGTGATTGTAGCGGTGGTTATTGCTTTGTTACGATTGCTAGTAAAGCCTATTTTAGTTATTCTTACGCTTCCTATTACCATTCTAACTCTCGGTCTTTTCCTGTTAATAGTCAATGCTATAATTATTCAATTAGCAGGTTATTTTGTCAGTGGTTTTAGCGTTGCTACAATATGGTGGGCGCTTCTTTTTAGCTTGTTGCTTTCGATATTTCAGTCGGTTCTCTTTTCTATTTTGCCCGAAGAGAAGTAAATTAGATCTGTTTTAGCCTAAAAATACTTTATTTAAAAGAAATTAAATACCTTGATTTTCACACTAAAAATGCGGTCTTAAAACTTTTAAAGACACCAACTTAGAAATGTTTTTAGAGTTAGCTAAAAAATACGTATTTTTGCATCCCGAAATTCAGAAACGAAGACATGAACATTACAAAAAAAGACATTGATAACTTGAACGCTGTACTTACAGTGGAAATATCAAAAGACGATTATTCAGATAAAGTAAAAACTGTATTGAATAATTACAGAAAAACAGCAGATGTCCCAGGATTTAGAAAAGGCCACATCCCTATGGGTATGGTTAAAAAGCAATACGGAAAAGCTGTTTTGGTTGAAGAAGTAAACAAGATATTACAAGATTCCCTTCAAAACTACCTTACGGAAGAAAAGCTGAACGTTCTTGGAAACCCTTTGCCTAAAAACGAAGCAGACATCAATTGGGATGCCGAGGATTACACGTTTGAATTTGACTTAGGGCTAGCGCCAGAGTTTGATGTTGATGTAAAAGGAAAGGAGATTACCCAGTATAAAATTGTGGCAGACGATGAAATGCTTAACAATCAAGTTAAGACTATTCGTAAACAATACGGTAAATTAAAGTCTAAAGATGAAGTTGAAAAAGGTGATGAAATTACCGGAACCTTTACCGCTTCAGAAAAGGATATTGAAAAAGAAGCTACGTTTTCTACAGAAGATATCAAAGGTAAAAAACAACTTGAGAGTCTTGTTGGTGCAAAAGTTGGTGATACCATTACCTTAAAAACTAAAGGAATGTTCGCCGATGACCATGACAACGAAAAGTTTTTAGGCGTTCCACACGAGGAGGCGCATGGCTTGGATATTGAAGTTTCTTTAAACGTAAAGGAAGTCAATGAACGCGAAATGGCCGAATTAGACCAAGAGCTTTACGATAAACTTTTTGGTGAAGGTGTTGTTACTTCTGAAGAAGAATTAAAAGAAAAAATTAAAGAAGATGCCGAAGGGCAATTTGCACAACAAAGCGACCAGAAATTGCTTAACGATGTTGTAGAATCTTTAATTGATAACACAAAATTTGATCTTCCAGACGAGTTTTTACAACGTTGGATTGCAGTAACAGGAGAAACACAACTTTCTGAAGAAGAGGCAAAAGCAGAATACGAAAGAAGTGAAAAAGGATTGCGTTACCAGCTAATTGAAGGAAAACTTCGGGCAGATAACAACCTGCAAGTTACCTTTGACGAGCTAAAAGACCATTCTAAAAACATGATCAAAGCACAAATGGCACAGTTTGGGCAAACAGATCCTGCTGATGAAGAATTGGAAAACATCGCGGCCCGTATTCTTTCTAATAAAGAGGAGGTTGAACGCTTAAGCGAACAATTGAACTCGACAAAATTACTTGGCTTTTTTAAAGAAAATGCTAAATTGAAGCAGAAGGAAATTACTTATGATAAATTCATTAAGGAGGCCTATCCCAACTAATTCAGCCAAGAAATAGTTATCTTTAGGCGTTGAATTATTATAATTTAACGCCTTTTTGATTAAAACTTGTTCGGGGGAGTAACTCAGCC
The DNA here is from genome assembly GCF_031631895.2 of Aequorivita marina. Classification (NCBI taxonomy): domain Bacteria; kingdom Pseudomonadati; phylum Bacteroidota; class Flavobacteriia; order Flavobacteriales; family Flavobacteriaceae; genus Aequorivita; species Aequorivita marina. The sequence goes on along the minus strand of NZ_JAVMBW020000005.1, from coordinate 178,351 downwards.
TTTTTTGCTACTACTTACAAAGAAGGTACAATTAACAACGAGAGTTGATTTAGGCTTTGCCGATTCAAGAAAGTACATTTAAAAACGAAGAACAATTTATGGACTACAGTAACGAATTTAGAAACTTTGCTATAAAAGATCAAGGGATTAATAATATGTATTATGATAAAATCATAAGCAGTATGTACCCTACCAACCTAACCCCAAATATTATTGAAGAGCGCCAGATGAATGCTGTTGCCATGGATGTTTTCTCGCGCTTAATGATGGATAGAATTATCTTTCTGGGTACGGGAATAAATGATCAAGTAGCAAATATTGTACAGGCACAATTATTGTTTTTGGCCAGTACCGATGCCACTCGCGATATCCAAATCTATATTAATTCACCAGGTGGAAGCGTTTATGCTGGCCTGGGAATTTACGATACCATGCAGTTTATTAAACCAGATGTTGCTACAATATGTACCGGTATGGCAGCTTCTATGGCGGCTGTGCTTTTGTGTGCAGGTGAAAAAGGAAAACGCAGTGGGTTAACACATTCACGCGTTATGATTCACCAACCTTTGGGCGGTGCTCAAGGTCAAGCTAGCGATATTGAAATAACAGCACGCGAAATTATTACCTTAAAAGAAGAACTTTATCAAATAATATCAAAACACTCTGGACAGACCTATGAAAAGGTTTATGAAGATAGCGATCGCGATTACTGGATGAAGGCAGATAAAGCTTTAAAGTATGGTATGATTGATGAAATATTGACACGAAGCTAAAAAATAGATTTTTGAAAAAAGATAATATGTCGAAAGAAGATTTAGAATGTTCATTCTGCGGCCGTAAAAAGTCCGAAACTAGTCTGCTAATTGCCGGATTGGATGCGCATATTTGCGATCGCTGCATTGAACAGGCGCACGGAATTGTAGTTGAAGAAGCTTTACACGCTGATAATTCTGAGTTGTCTAAAGACTTAATGCTAAAGAAGCCAAAGCTTATAAAAGCATTTTTAGACCAGTATGTAATTGGGCAGGAATTCACTAAAAAGGTTATGTCTGTAGCGGTTTACAACCACTATAAACGTTTGTTGCAGCCAAAGAGCGATGACGATATTGAAATTCAAAAAAGTAATATTGTTATTGTCGGGCAAACAGGTACTGGGAAAACCTTGATTGCAAAAACAATAGCTAAAATGTTGAATGTGCCGTTGGCAATTGTTGACGCTACGGTTTTAACTGAAGCGGGTTATGTGGGGGAAGATGTTGAAAGTATTTTAACACGCTTGCTTCAAGCAGCAGATTACAACCAAGAGAAAGCTGAAAATGGAATCGTTTTTATTGACGAAATTGATAAAATTGCACGAAAGAGTGATAACCCTTCCATAACCAGAGATGTTAGTGGAGAAGGTGTTCAGCAGGCTTTATTAAAGCTTTTGGAAGGAACCACTGTTAATGTTCCACCAAAAGGTGGAAGAAAGCATCCCGATCAAAAGTTTATTGAGGTAAATACCGAAAATATTCTTTTTATTGCCGGTGGAGCTTTTGATGGTATTGAACGTCATATAGAAAAACGCCTAAATATGCAGGCAGTTGGTTTTACGGCCTCGGCCAAGGAAAGTGAAATGGAGAAAGACAATATGCTTCGGTATATAATTCCGAGGGATTTAAAAGATTTCGGGCTTATTCCTGAGATTATTGGGCGTCTTCCCGTTTTAACCTATATGAATCCGTTAGATAAGAAAACGCTACGAACAATCCTTACCCAGCCCAAGAACGCCATAATAAAACAGTATAAAAAACTGTTTGAAATGGACGATATTGATTTTGATATCACTGAAGAAGCACTTGATTTTATTGTAGAACAAGCAATAGAGTATAAGCTCGGTGCTCGTGGTTTGCGCTCGCTTTGTGAAGCAGTACTTACCGATGCCATGTATGAAATGCCCGGTACAGATGAAAAAACAGTAGATGTAACTAAGGCCTATGCCGAAGAGAAGCTAAACAAATCGACCCTTAAAAAGTTGAAAGCGGTTTCTTAAGCTCAAAACCTATAAATTTTTAAAAAACCTCAGTTCAAGCTGAGGTTTTTTATTTTACAAACAGGTTGAAGCTAACGTTTTCGCTTGGGGTTTTTTATGTATTCTTCCACTGCTTCTTTTGTGGTTAACCAGTTTCTACCTTCTTTATGGGCGTCAATTTTGCCTTTGCGTGCTAACAGGCTTATATATTCCTGACCATTATTGTCCGATTAAAAGAGTGAGAAAATTTGTTGGGTCAAAGATAATAGGCAATTAGAATATTTTTATTTAATGACAGCATGCTATTATACTTAGCATCAAAATTTATCGATTAAAAAGTATGTTTAATCAATTTTATCTAGTTTTCAATCTATTTGGAGTCAAGTCTTACTTATCACGTCTTTCAGCGGAGGTTGCTGAGCTTGTTGCAGTGTCTTAAACCTGTGTGAGATACGACTAATTATTTAACTCCAAGAGCTCTTCCAGCAAGTGTCTGGTGTTTGAAAGTCGCGGTACTTTATGTTGCCCACCAAGCTTCTTTTTTTCTTTAAGCCAGTCGTAAAAAAGATGTTCTCTAGCGGTGTGGATTTTAAGCATATTCAAAGTGGTGTTGTTAAATCGCTTTGCCTCGTAATCGCTATTTACTTCTTGTAAGGCTGAGTCTAAAAGTTGGGTAAAAACATTAAGATCTTTGGGGGGCGATTTAAATTCAATAATCCATTCGTGGGCACCTTTCTTGCGGCCGTCCATAAAGATAGGGGCAGCGGTATAGTCTACAATTTCTGCATTGGTAAGTTGTGAGGCCTTTCGCAACGCAGTTTCGGCATTTTCAATGATTAATTCTTCGCCAAAAACATTAATATGGTGTTTTGTTCTGCCGGTAACTTTTATTCGATATGGATCAGTAGCGGTAAAGCGAACGGTATCGCCAATTTTATAACGCCAAAGACCAGCGTTGGTTGTAATAATAACAGCGTAGTTTTTTCCTTCTTCAACCTCGCTTAGCGGAATTATCTTTTCTTCTAGCGTCCCATAACTATCCATGGGGATAAACTCATAAAAAATTCCGTAATCTAGCATTAACAATAACTCAGTACTGTCATTTTTGTCTTGAATAGCGAAAAAACCTTCCGAAGCATTATAGGTTTCATAGTATCTAAAATCGCTTTTTGGCAATATTTTGTTGTATTGATCAATATAGGGATCAAAGTTTACGCCGCCGTGAAAATAAACTTCTAGATTGGGCCAAACTTCAAATAAGTTTCCTTTTCCAGTAGTTTCCATCACATTGTTCAGCAAGACCAGCATCCACGAAGGAACCCCCGCCAGACTGGTTACGTTTTCCTTAATGGTTTCATTTACAATTGTTTGCATTTTGGTTTCCCAATCGCCCATTAGTGAAACCTCGTTGCTTGGCGTACTGCTAAATTCTGCCCAAAAAGGCATGTTGTCAATCAATATGGCCGATAAATCGCCAAAAATAGTACCGTTTTCTTTATACAATTGCTTGCTTCCACCTAGTCTAAGGCTCTTGCCCAGAAACAACTGCGCGTTCGGATTATTGTTTAGGTACATACAAAGTAAGTCCTTGCTTGCCGCATAATGACAATCTTCTAATGAATCGTTGGTAACGGGAATAAACTTGCTTTTTGCATTGGTGGTACCGCTAGACTTTGCAAACCATTTAATGGGTGTAGGCCAAAAAATATTGCTCTCGCCTTGCCGGGCGCGTTCAATTAGCGGTTCACTCTCTTCATAGGTGGTTATCGGTACTCGCTCCTTAAATTGCCTATACGTCTTGATACTTCCAAAATCATATTGCTTGCCAACCTCAGTGTTTTTGGCCTTTTGGATAAGATTGAAAAGCAGTTCCTCTTGAACCTCAATAGGATATTTCAAAAAAAGGTCTATTTGATGAAAACGTTTTTTTAAAAACCACGAAGCAATGGAATTTACAATGGGGATTGGCATATTTTTCTACTATCTTTATGCTATAAAAATAAACAATTTTATAATTACGACCTGCTCTTGATAGGCAGGTTTTCCATATTTTATGAAGAAGTACTTTCAATAGGAATTCTTCTGAAATTTTTTCAACATACATAATTTTTAAGAAATGACATACGAAGGCGTATTAAAGAAAATGCTAACAGAAAATGGAGCTCCCATTCAATATTATTTAATTTTTGAAGATGATTTTTTGAATGTGAACCAATTATTAGATAAAAAAGTAACTCTAAATTTTTTACGGTATCAGTGTCTAAACTGTGGCCTTCAGAAAAAAGTGTTTCGCCAAGGCTTTTGCTATGATTGTTTTTATGAAATTCCTCAAGCTGCAGATTGGATTATAAAACCTGAGCTTAGTAAGGCTCACCTTGGGATAGAAGATCGAGATCTTGCCTATGAAAAAAGTGTTCAGCTAAAACCACACATCGTTTACCTTGCAAATAGTAGCACTGTTAAAGTGGGCGTTACTCGAAAAACACAAGTGCCAACACGCTGGATTGATCAAGGTGCCCATGAGGCTATTGAAATTGTGGAAGCCCCCAACAGGTACCTTGCCGGGATTACCGAGATTGCCTTAAAAGATCATGTGGGCGATAAAACCAAATGGCGTACCATGTTAAAAAATGATGTGGAAGATGAAGATTTGGTAGCATGGCGAAACAAGCTGAAGCAATACATCCCCGAAGAAGCGCTTGCGTATTATCTAGAAAACAACACGGAAACTAATTTAGAATTTCCTGTTTTGCAGTATCCAAAAAAGCCAAAATCACTTAATCTTCAAAAAAATCCGTTTTACGAGGGGATTTTAAAAGGCATAAAAGGACAATACTTAATATTTGAAGATGATACCGTTTTTAATGTAAGAAGTAATGAAGGCTCTGTTGTTTCTATTACAGTGGGTTAACCAGTAGCTGTTGGGTTTTTTAATTAGTCGGATTTGCTTAAGAAAAGACTAGAATAGTGATTAGGAGTGCACTGCCTATTTAGAACTTGTTGTGTCTTTTTTCTTTTTTCTTTCCCCAAAAATCCCTTCTAATACTCCTTTAATTTTTTCGGTATTTTGCTGTTGTGTGGTCTGCTGTTTTGTTGAATCTTGTTGATGCTCCTTGGTAGTAGTGTTTGTTGAATCTTTTTTGGTTCCTCCACCAAACAGATCGCCAAGGATGTCGCTTCCCTTATCTTTCAACTTCTCCTTTTGTTTTGCTAAAAGTTCTTGCGTAAGGGCATTAATAGCAGCTTGAGTGTTTAGTGAAACCTTCGGATTGGTGAAAGAACCTTTAAGGCCAATTGGTAGGGCAACATACATTTCATCTACTTCCTTTGGGTCTAACTTCTGAAGTAATTTGGTTACGTCACCTCCTAAATATTTTGCGGGTACATCCATGTTTAGGTTGTAATCTATAGACTTGTCTAAGCCGTGAGTTCCCGAAACCGCTACATCAATTCCTTTAACATCAAAGTTGAAGGGTTTCACTTCAATTTTTCCGTTGTTAAATGTAAGATTGGTGGTAACATCCTGGAGGCTCAATTTGTCCAAATTCAGAAAAGCAACTTTTTTGCCAAGGGCTGATAGTAATGGAGTTTTATCTGGATCTACTTCTGCGGTAATTACTTGCGCCAAAACCGTTCCTGCAAGTGATGATAGTTTTGGAGTAAGCTCATTGGTCAATTCTCCATTTAATTCAAAGTTAGTATTTAGGCTTCCTTGCAAGGCTTTTGCTATGGGAACAAGAAACTGAAACATGTCTAACTTATCAAAAGATTCGTCAATATCAATCTTGCTTAAATCCAAATTCATTGCAAAAGTTGGGGTTTTGCTTTTGGTTGAAACATTTCCGGAAAGTGCAATATCACCACCGAAAATAGCCGATTTGAAGTTGCTTATGCTTATTGCTTCATTTTGAATTGTTGCAACACCGCTCGCATTTTTTAATTCAATATTATCGTACAGCACTTTATTTGCATTAAAGTTTAAAGTGGCGTCGAGAAAATCTGGTATTTTAATGGTTTCTTCAGAAGCTACGTTATTTCCTTTTTTAGCCGAAGTGTTTTCTGGTGAAGTAGTTTCCTGCTCCATAAAATCATTCACATTAAACGTGTTGGATTGTACCGCAAAGTTACCTTTAAGGTTTTGCTTGCTCATTAAAAACGGAATTAGATTTTTAATACTACCGGAAGCCTTGAGGTCGGTTTCTCCAGTTGAAGCATTTAATTCTTTTAAAGTGAAAACGCCAGGCTGAAGCGCTAATCGTGCATCAGATATTTTCAAGTCATTTTTAAATCCTGCGTCATAGTTAAAATTTGTCAAGCTTGCTGTACCGCGCGCATCAATCTTTTGATACTGTTCTTTTTCAACGGATTCCATATCGAAATTTGCAACTGCATCCGCCTTAAAAATTCCGCTTAGGTTTTGTTCCATTTCTACCGGAAGCACTTTTTCAATGTTAGCCAAATTTAACGTGCCCTGCATAGCCATATTTACCAATGGGTTTTCAGTCATTTTTTTAACGCTTCCGTTGATGCTGAAAGGTTCGCCGTCTATTCTAAATGTAAGTTTCGGAATGTTTAAATAGGTGTCTTTTAAGAATCCAGATTCATTTTTTAACCGTGCATCAATGGTAATATTGTCAACCGTTTTAGGTAAGTCAGGATATTTAAAAGAAGCATTTTCGCTCGCCACTTGTATATCCATCATTGGTATATGGGTGCTGTCCACAATTCCTTTTATAAACCCGTTTACTATAAAATTTCCTGTGGTTTTTACATCGCTAATTTGCTTTACGTAAGTTTCTGGTATTACGGCCAAAAAGTTCTTAAAGTCTGATGATGGTGTTTTAAAAGTTATATCAACTTCATTATTATCTTCGTTTAGTTTAACAAAACCATCAAAAGTCAATGGCAACTCATTTATCTTTGCTTCGTTTTCAAGAAAAGTGTACTTCTGGTTGTTTAAATCCAGCTTAAAGATGGCGTCAAGTAGAATTCGGTTTTTGGTTAGGTACTCGGTGTCGTCCATTTTGAACGAAGCTAGTGCTTCAGTATAGGTGTCAAGATTACCGAGATCGGCTGAAAGATCACCGCTTCCTTGATGCTGTACTTCGGTTAGGGTGAGGTACATTTTTCCCGCTTCGTCTGAATAATTAATACGAGAATCGGCAATTTCATACTGTTTTAATTCAAACTTAAAACCGCTGTCAGTGCCCTCGGTAGCTGTAACCGCAGGCGCATCTTTTTTTATGGCAATATCATAATTGGTGTTTTCTAGGGAATCAATCTTAATGTTTATAAAAGCTTCGTCTAGTTTTACGGCATCAATTTGAATGTCTTCCGACTTAAAAAGCTGCATTACGCCCATGTTTAATTGAAGGTTCTTACCGCTGGCAAGCGTATCGCCTTCAAAGGGAGCTTTGTTAATTACACTAAAATTTTTCAATTGAAGTGAAGCATCGGGAAAGCTACTAAAAAGGCTCAAATCCAACGTTTCCCAAGCTACTGTAGCATTTAGGTTTTTATTAATGGTTTGCTGAAGCATTTTCTCGAGACTACCTTTAAAAATAAAAGGGGCGGCAATTAGGAGCAGGATTACAATTCCAAGAATAATTCCTATAATTTTAAATGCTTTCTTCATAAATATTTTTGAAAATTTTATTTGTGTAATTCTTTTTAAAACAGGAGCTTAAAAAGCTGGTTTTAGGTAAAGTTTATATCAACTTACAAAATTAGTTGTAAGTCTGTTGCTTTTCCTTAATTTCGTCTTAAATGTTAACTCTTGAATTCACTTCAACCTACTCGTAACGTCTATCTTTCTCTGGGAACCAACATGGGAAACCGCTTTGATAATCTTCAAAAGGCGGTGAACTTGCTGTTTAAGGAGGTAGGCAGTGTTTTAAAAATATCTCCCATTTACGAAACACCGGCAATGGGTTTTGAGGGTGACTCGTTTTTAAATTGCGCCGTTTGGATGGAAACTAATTTAGAGCCCTTGCCATTACTGAAAAAGGTTTTAAATATTGAACAGAAAATTGGCAGAACACGAAATTCCTCAAAAGCTTATTCGTCACGGATAATTGATATTGATATTGTATTGATTGACGATTTAATTATCGCATCTGAAGCGTTGACCGTGCCACATCCTGAAATGCAGAAGCGCAGGTTTGTACTGCAGCCTTTGGCCGATTTAAATATGGAGTTGATGCACCCGCACTTCCAAAAAAATATGATGACTTTACTCGCTGAAACGGCAGATGGCAGCGAACTTCAAAAACAGTCAAAGTGGTTGCGAAACCCAATTAAAGATTATCCGGTTTCGAAATTCAATTATATTGCCATAGAGGGAAATATTGGTGCCGGAAAAACGAGTCTTGCCACCAAAATTGCCAATGATTTTAATGCGAAATTAATTTTAGAGCGTTTTAAGGACAATCCATTCTTACCTAAATTTTATAAAGACGCTGCTCGATATGCCTTTCCTTTGGAAATGTCTTTTTTAGCAGATCGCTATCAGCAATTGGTGGACGACATAACCCAGTTTGATCTTTTTAAAGAGTCGGTTGTGGCGGATTACGATGTAAATAAATCGCTAATTTTTGCTAGTATTACTTTGCCTGAGGAGGAATATGCACTGTATAAAAAGCTCTATCAAGTAATGCATAAAGATGTGCCGAAGCCAGATTTATATGTCTATTTATACCAAAATACTGAGCGCTTGCTTGAAAATATTAAGAGTCGCGGCCGCAAGTATGAACAGCAAATTGAAGCTTCTTATCTACAAAAATTGAATGAAGCCTATACGCAGTTTATCAAAAACCAGCATGCTGACAATATTAAAATTATTGATATTTCAGAGTTCGATTTTGTAAAGAATCGTTCAGATTATTTGGAGGTTTTAAAGAAAATTGTTGAATAAACTTTAGTGTCGAAAAGTTTAAAATTGAAGATATAAAAAATGCAACAGAAACTTCTGCTGCATTTTTTTAAAATTGTGCTTATGACACTAAATTAGGTCTAGATTCTTTTTAGCGTTATTTTAATATCAATATCCATGCTTTCCAGCATTGGGTTTGAGCCACCATCAGGAACCATATCCTTCACATTGCTACTCATTACCAATGTGTCGCCGTTAAGTTCGTCAATATGATACTTGATAGAAGTGCCATTGTCATTGTTTATTTTCAATTCGCTGCCATTAAGCTCCCACGTGCCTTCTCCAAAACTATTGTTCATCTCAAAAGTTTCGGTTTGCGAAGTGCCCATTACCACTAATTCCATTTCTAGGGCAATGTTGTTGACAATAGAGGTAAAAGTTTTGTCCTCGTTAAAATTAAGTCTGTTCTCGTCGTCAATATTCACAAAACTTCCTGAGTACTCAACGGGAAGATCTACACCTCCCATGTCCAATTCCATAGTACCTGGCTCAATATAACCTTCGGTAATGGTCCAAGTGCCTACAATATCAAATGATTCTACCGAATCATCATCGCTAGAGCAGGAAAGGTTTCCTATAATTAACAAGCCTAATAGAATAAATTTAATCTTTTTCATCATGTTAAAATTTAAAATTAATTTAGTTGAAGCTCAAAACTAAGGAAAATATTTATGAATATCCGCGATCAGTAATATGATTGGTTGGTTCAAATTATGTGTTAATTATTGCGTCTGCAAGCGAACCTTTTTAGATATCGAAAATAATTATGTTTTGATAAGGCAGCGTACCATAAGATAAGGCAACGCAACGCCCTATCAAAAACCCTAACAGCTTTTCTGCACTTAACCGGTCTAAGCCTAGCCCTGAAAGGGCGACATGTATTACGCCCTTTCAGGGCTTTGTGTGTCACAGGTTTGCCCCACCGGGCCTTGCCCGATGTTACGATGTTTTCGCCCTTTCAGGGCTGGTTTAATAATATCCTTTTGATCTAGGTTAAATATTATGATGCATTACGGACATTCGATAATCTTTAACTTTATTGTTTCTTGTACGGCTTCACCCTCCCTAAAAAACTCTATTGCTTCACCGCAACCCAAAATGCTACAAAACGTTTTCTTTCCGCTTACCTTTTGAAGGTGAAAAACAGCGAAATCAGCATTCTTTACTATCGTCTGGATAGTTTCTACATTTAACCCATTAGTTTCCTATAAAAAACCAATAGCGTCCTAAACGTTCATAAGGCAACCCTTGAAAGCCTTTGTTTAATTGGGTTTTAGAAATAATATGAAGATAAGGGTCTGTAATTAAGGATACCTATTTTTTGGCCTATCGAAAATTTAGAGAAAATTTCGTAAGCCTAGCCCCGACAGCTGTACGGGGTTTTTGGTTCGTTCCGATAGCTATCGGAATCATCAATGAAATCAAAGATTCACGAACTCCAATTTTATTATTTAAAAGAGTGAGTAAAAAAATGAACAGGTTAAATATTTAAGACAGGATTGCTTTTCCCATTCCTAATAGGCTGGGTTCATATTATTGCATGTTTGCGACTAGGCCGTTTTACGAGAGAAACCGCAGTTCATTCTTATTTAAAATCGAATACGAGACTGTTTATATTTTTAGGAATTCACATGTAGAATACCATTTTAACATTCACTACCTTTGCAAAAAATTAATTATGAGCAGACAAGACAAGAAAAGTAGCGGAAAAGCTTCTGGCCGTGGTAGTAATAACCAGCGTAACCGAAGTAATGCAAGAGGAAATGCTCCTTCAAAACCTGGATCGAGATCTAAAAAAACTGGGGGTCAACGCGATTCAACCAATAAGCCCAAGTTGAAATTTGATAAAAATGGAAAGGAAATTGGCCGTCGAGAAAAACCGGTAAAACAATCAAAAAGTAAAAATCCCGCCGATGGAATTCGCTTAAATAAATATATTTCAAATAGTGGCGTGTGTTCTAGGCGCGAGGCAGATACCTTTATTGCTACGGGCTTGGTGAGCGTTAATGGAAAAATCATTAACGAAATGGGCTACAAGGTCCAACTTTCTGATGATGTTCGTTTTGATGGTCGTCGTATAAATCCGGAACCCAATACATACGTTTTGCTAAATAAACCAAAAGGTTTTGCAACTACAGATAGCAACGCAAAAGGGATGACGGTTATGGATTTAGTTGCCAACGCCACCACCGCTAAGATAAAGCCATTTGGTCGTTTGGGAAGAAATGCAACGGGACTCTTGCTTTTTACTAATGACGAAGAGTTTGTTCAAAAATTTGGTAAAAAGGGAATATCGCGACTGTTCCATTTAGAACTTAATAAAAACTTAAAACCAGAGCATCTTAAAAAAATACAGGAAGGCCTGACTGTTGAAGGAAAAGCTATAATGGTTGAGGAGGTGAGTTATGTGGATAATGCCCCTAAAAATGAAGTGGGTTTAAAGATAAAACACACCGGAAACAGTGTTATCAGAACTATTTTTGAACATTTAGGTTACGACGTTGTACGTGTAGATTGCGTTGGGCTAGGACCATTGACTAAAAAGGATTTGCCACGAGGACGCTGGCGAACCTTAACCAAAAAAGAGCTCAATGCGTTCAATATGCTTTAGCGATAACTAGCCTTGCAAGTAGTGCTTGTGTTCACAATTTTTTTAGCCTTCTATAAATGTGATGGCCAATGACGAAAGGGTTTTTCTGAATTGGAGCGGGTAAAGAAATAAACTAAAAAAGCGCAAATCGCTATGATTATTTGTCGGAGAATTGCCCACTATTCAACATAGTACCAATATTCATTTGTCCATTTAAATGTACTGTCTGGATAAAGCTCAATAGATTCTATCAGAAAGTCATTTCTTAAAATTCCTTTATAGACAATTGTATCTTGTCTGAATAGATTAATTCCGGTTGAGAATATGAATACGGATAATACTCGAAACGTAATTTTTTTCAAATCTTGGGCACAACAGAATAAAATGACTTTTTACTATACCACATTGCCATTTAACGTGAACTCAGACTTTCCTTTATTCTTAAATCAAAAACAAAATCCTTTACTTCAAGCAATTTGAAATTTGATTTTTCGGCGAGTGGATTTAGAACATAGTTAAATTCCTGCGGAATTATGATGGATGGAAGCTTTAAAATAGGGTGCTTTTTCTGAAGAAAACTTGTGGCAAAATCCTTAGTTGATTTTGGCGCTGGTGTTTCCTGCCAATTTCCTGGAAGCGCTGCCTCCTTTAATGTATGTATTAGACTGTCATCAATCTCAAAGGTGCAAATACTTAAAGCTCTAGGAATAAAATCTATAGCAGTATTAACAGCATACTCTAAAACAGCGAGCGAACGACTTTCAGAGGTATATATGCAAGGAGTATTTACATGATTCCATCTTCCGCCAAAGAGCTTAGACCCTGTTCCGTTTAAATCTTGCGCATATTGGGTTTTGCTTATCCTGTAAACTTTCATACTTAAGAATATACGCCATAAGCTATTCGACCAATAATATTTCTGATTTCATCGCGCCCAAACTGATTGTCTATAAGATTGAAGGGCACGGCTCCTGAAAGTGCTTGATTGGGGGTAAACATCCATTTGTTAAAATTGCCCTTATCTTCAAAAACTTCATAGCCAAAAGAATATAACTCTGCTACAGCGATAATACCTTCGCTAATGTGATCATTAAATTTTTGCTCACCCTTTTTATTGATAAGCGTAGCACGCGTAACAGATAATGCTTTTGCTAATGCATCATAATCTAACGAAGTTTCTTTTTTTAGCGTGGTTAAATACTTTTTGCTAACGCCGCCCCTTACTATTTGCATTTTTTGGTAGGACGTCATATCTACCAATGGTATGGCGAGATTGCCATCATAAAAACAGGTAGGAGCTTCCTTTGCATAGTTTATAGTATCAGTGGTTTTATAGGGTTTTTTCATAACAGTATAAAATTAATCTTTATACAGTATAAAAATACATTTTTTTATTCGGTTTTACAAATCTATTCCTAAGTTTGTTCTGCAATATTGTTTAAGTTTCTATTGGAAATCCCTATTTCATATATGGCAACCCCAATAACCACAATATACTCCAAAGCTACCAACCATAGGTTTTCGTCAAAACCATCTTTTCCGTAAGCCGAATAACTTAGTATTACCATAAAGCTCCAAACAATTGGAAATTTGTATCTCGTAAATACCGAAAGTAGGAGTGGGGTAGCAACATACCATGGGTGAACAGTAGTTGCGAAAAACAAATAAAATGAAACGGCAAAAAGCATGGCTGTAATTAGTTGTTGTGTGGTTTGGTTTTTTCTGAAGAAAGAAATACTCAGGATAAAAAGTAGCACCAAAATAGGAAGAATCTTACCAACGGTGCCAATGACATTCCATCCCACAACCTGAAACCCAATCCACCGGATAATGTAATATACGCTGGCATTAAATTCAAAATTTTGAAACCACAAGGAAATTGTAGCTGAGAAGTTTTGAAGGAATTCAGATGAAATAAATGGAAAAAAAGTTAGAATTACAGTTGCTCCGATACTAAAATAGAACAAAAATAATCTTCCCATAGCGAAACTTGAGGCTTTAAAAACCTTTGAGGTCTTGTTTTGCTTAGCCAGATATTTTATAAACAATGGTAAGAACAAGAGGGGAAGTAGTTTCACTGAAATGGAAACCCCGATTAAAACTGCTGCCCAAACCCATTTCTTCTTAAAAAGTAAATACAAAGCCCAAACCAAAAAGAAAAGCATGACACCTTCAAAGTGAAGGTTTCCGGTGAGTTCAATGATGATAAAAGGATTCAGAAAATACCAGAAAACATTTTTGATGGGAAGGTTTAGCTTTTTTAATAATTTCTTTCCGAAGTAAAGAATACCTAGATCTGCCAAAATCATAATAACACGCAGTACGATCACCGATCCTAAAATACTTTTTCCTGCAAATAGAGCTGCAATTGCAAAAAATAACTGGTTAATTGGTGGATAATTACTGAAATGGCTTGCGTTAAGACTACCCATTCCTTGGTGCAATAGGCTTTCTTGCATAATGTTAATCGAGCTCCAAGTTTCGCTAGCCCAATTACCGAGAATATATTTTGGAGGAAGGTTTTCCACAAATTGCTGCGGTGTAAATAAATACGGATTTATTCCCTGTGCCAAAAGCCGGCCATCCCATAAAAACCGGTAAAAATCTTGTGAAAGATTGGGGATGGCTATTATAAAGACAAAGCGGAGTACGATACCCAATCCGACCAAAAACCAAAAATTAAGTTTTAGTTTTTCAATTAAAGCATACGAAATACTGAAAAGAACCCCATAGCATAATATTAGTGTTGTGAAGTTGCTACGTGCTATATAATGCCCAAAAAAGATATAGAGTGCAATAGCGAGTATTGCAAGCAGCAACGGAACTTTATATAGATTTATGAATCGAGACATCCTTAAGCGATTTGTTCACAACTCAAATAAAGTAATTTGGATGTTTTCAAACAAGAGTAGTTTTAGGGTAAAAGTAAGCATACGAGGCTTATTTTTTGCTGTGTGAATTTAACAATAAGACTTTAAAGCACAAAAAACCCACAAGTCATAGAGACCCGTGGGTTTTTTTATATTTAATCTTCCTAAATAAAATAGGGGGCTTACATCATTCCTGGCATACCGCCGCCCATTCCACCTGGCATTCCGCCACCGGCACCGCCTGCGTTGTCTTCTTTGATGTCAACCAAAGCACATTCGGTAGTTAGGATCATTCCAGCAACCGAGGCCGCATTTTCAAGGGCAATTCGCGTTACTTTTTTAGGATCTATAATTCCTGCTTTTAGCATATCTACATAAGATTCGGTTTTGGCATCGTAACCAAAGTTCTTCTTGCCTTCCAAAACTTTATTGATAACTACAGAACCTTCACCACCGGCATTTTCAACAATGGTACGGAGTGGAGACTCTATGGCACGAGACACAATCTGAACCCCAGTTGTTTCGTCTAAAGTTTCGGTTGTAAGCTTTTTAAGCACATCAATTGCGCGAACTAAAGCTACACCACCACCGGCAACAATACCCTCTTCTACAGCCGCACGGGTTGCATGAAGTGCATCGTCAACGCGATCTTTTTTCTCTTTCATTTCCACTTCAGAAGCAGCACCTACGTAAAGAACGGCAACTCCGCCGGCCAACTTAGCCAAACGTTCTTGCAGTTTTTCCTTGTCGTAATCGCTGGTTGTGGTTTCAATCTGCGCTTTAATTTGGTTTACGCGAGTTTGGATAGCGTCACTATCTCCAGAACCGTTTACGATTGTTGTATTGTCTTTGTCTATCGTAACAGTTTCAGCAGAGCCTAACATATCTACAGTTGTATTCTCTAGGTTAAACCCGCGTTCTTCAGAAATTACGGTTCCGCCGGTCAAGATAGCGATGTCTTCAAGCATTGCCTTTCTTCTGTCGCCAAATCCTGGTGCCTTAACAGCAGCAATTTTTAGGCTTCCGCGCAATTTGTTAACTACTAATGTAGCTAGGGCTTCACCTTCAACATCTTCTGCAATGATTAGTAATGGCTTTCCGGATTGTGCTACTGGTTCTAATACCGGAAGCAGGTCTTTCATTGCCGAAACTTTCTTGTCCACCAACAAAATATATGGGTTTTCAAGTTCGGTAGTCATTTTCTCACTGTCCGTAACAAAATATGGAGAGAGGTAACCGCGGTCAAACTGCATTCCTTCAACAACATCAACATAAGTTTCCGTTCCTTTTGATTCTTCTACGGTAATAACACCTTCTTTTCCAACTTTTCCGAAAGCTTTGGCAATCAATTCGCCAATCAGCTCGTCGTTGTTTGAAGAAATGGAAGCAACTTGCTTTATCATTTCAGAAGAATTGCCAACTTTGGTAGTTTGCTTTTCAAGGTTTGCAACAATTGCTTCAACAGCTTTATCGATTCCTTTTTTCAGCTCCATTGGGTTTGCACCGGCTGCTACGTTTTTTAGGCCTTCCTTAACGATTGCCTGACCAAGAACGGTTGCAGTCGTTGTTCCATCACCAGCAAGGTCATTAGTTTTTGAAGCAACTTCCTTAACCATCTGAGCGCCCATGTTTTCTAGCGCGTCTTCTAGTTCAATTTCTTTTGCTACGGTTACCCCATCTTTTGTTACCTGTGGTGCACCGAAAGATTTACTGATAATAACATTTCTACCTCTTGGACCTAATGTTACTTTTACTGCGTTTGCCAATGCATCAACGCCGCGTTTAATACTGTCACGGGCTTCTACATCAAATTTTATATCTTTTGCCATATGTTTTTTATTTTGTGACTCCCTTTTAAATCTAGGAATCTAAAGGTTAATATTTATAATTTTTAAACGAACCTTTTTTGAGATTTGGGATTCGCTTTTTATTGGAATTTACGAGCTACTGTCCTTAGATAATAGCCAGTATATCGTCCTCGCGCATAATAAGGTAATCAGTACCATCAAACTTTAACTCGCTGCCCGAATATTTTCCGTAGAGCACGGTATCGCCAACCTTTACGGTCATTTTATGGTCTTCTTTTCCTTTTCCAACAGCTACTACTTTACCTTGCTGCGGCTTTTCTTTTGCTGTATCTGGAATGTAAAGACCAGATGCGGTTTTGGTTTCTGCTTCTTCAGGCTGTACCAATACGCGGTCTGCAAGGGGTTGAATTTTTAATGCCATAGTAAATTTTAATTTTATTATTCCCGTGAAGACGGGAATCTCGTTAAACTTATGTTCAATTGTTCGATTTCCTAATTGGCAGAAATTGTGCCAGTGCCTATAAACTGACACTATTGGAAACAAAAATGCCAGCTTGTCAGACAAGGATTGCCACAGGGTTTAAATACGTGTTATAAGGCATTTTCTGATACTGTAGTGAGAAGCAAAACCAAACAAAATTATATTTTATAACTTTGGGCTACTGATCAAATTATCAAAAGAGTATGAAAAAATATAGTCAAGTTACACTAATGGGTTTTTTTTCTTTGCTGTTGCTGGCAAGCTGTAATAATGAAACGGTGTCTTCATACTTTAAAAAAAACTCAGAAAATTGGACCATTGAAGGAGATGCCCAAGGAGAAGCAGTAGAACCAACCTATTATGCCGAGGATGGAATGGTCAATGGGTACATTGAAGCAAAAGATGATGCCGCCGGAGGAGTTTGGTATTTTTCGGCACCGGAAAAATATTTAGGAGACAAAAACACATTATATGGACGTACCCTGAGTTATGCCTTGTTTCAAAAGCCTAAAAATAATAACCAATTTGATTCTCCCGATGTGGTTTTAACCAATGGAGAAAACGAAATCTTCTATTTGGTGAAAGATTATCCAGATACCACATGGACGCATTATGAGGTAAAGATTGATGCAGAACAGGAGTGGTTTTACGGAGCGTATAAGGATAGGGAAGTTGCTACCGAAGCGCAAATTAAGCAGGTGCTTTCTAATTTGGATAAATTCTGGATCCGCGGCGAGTATCGAAATGGGAACGATTGGGGCGGATTAGACGAGGTAATCATCAAGTAAAGGGAATAGTACTTTCCTAATGCAAAAAAAGACACAGCCTCAAAATGCAACATATTTCCTGTGCTATAGCTGCACTTTAGAACAAACTTTAAATTTCCATAAAAAACAAAAGCACCCAACTGAAAGTTACAGTTGGGTGCTTTTAATATGTTTTGTAGCGGGTTTCTTATTCAGGGTTGTCCGCGCCTGATTCCGCTGGAGTATCTGTAGTTGTAGGCACTGCTGGCATGGTGTTTTGAATCGCGTTTTCGTCAAATGTTTTTGAACGCATCGTACTGCCGCCCATGATAAATACATTGGAGAACAAGATAAGTGCCAACATTATGGTTGCAAGCGTCCAAGTACTTTTATCTAAAAAGTCACTCGTTTTCTGTACACCACCAATTTGGGCACCACCGCCTCCACCACCGAAAGATGATGAAAGTCCGCCGCCTTTTGGGTTCTGGACCATTATAACTACGACCAACAAAAAGGCCACTATCATTATTAAAACTAAAAATATTGTAAACGTACTCATGATTGTTCTGAATTAATCAATTTTTCTATTGCCCGAATTTGGTCTGCAAAGAAACCACTTTTTTCGGGATTTTTCAAAATTAATATTTTATATGCTTGTATTGCCTTTTTATAGTTCTTTTGTTGCAAATAAACTTTGGCCAAAGTTTCCGTCATTAGTGCCTCATCACTTTGGGTGTAGGCTGTAGAAGGGTTTTTACTTCCAGAATTTTTAACATTCTTTTTAGCGGACACCCCTTGATTTTCAGACGGTGTTATCTTGGGACGCTCCTGGATAAACTTATCAATAAGCTTAGATTTCCACGCATTTTCTTCTTCGGCTGCAGCTTCGGGGCTCATATTTGCAGCTTCATTTTCGTTGTTTGCGGTTTTTGAATTGGAGGTTTCATTTTCTTCAGAAATTTTGGAATCTGCATTTGAATCTTCTCCATCGCGAGTTATGGGCTTGGCCTTTGTCAATTTTAACCATTCAGAAAATGAATGGGTGTCGTTTTTTGTAAACTCCAAGGGTTTATTGGGCTGCAAGGCTTCTTCAGCTTCTTTCTCTTTTACCTCGTCTTTATCTGCAACTAAATTGGTAACCGATTGTACTTTTCTTTGAAATAAATCGGGGTTCAAGATATCTTCGGCCTTCTTTATTTCTGCTTGGTCGTTTTCATCGTTTACTTGTTGCGAAACATCTTCGGAAACCACTTTTATCTCGTTTACCGAATCATCATGCTGAAGTATATTTTGCGAAATTTCATTTTGAACAAATTTTTCCGAAGTAATATACTCAAACAGAATATCACGATCTGTAGTGTGGGCTGCGGCCATCTTTAAGGCCTCGTTGTATAAATAACTATCCTGATTTTTTAGACCTTTTAACTGCAATGCACGTGCGCTTTGAAAATACGGATGCTTTTTAATAACACCGTCTAAAGCGTCCAGATCTTCAGAAGTTACCCTCTGCGGATTGGCAAGTAGATATGTATAGGTTGAGGTGTGCATATTTCCTTATTTCATCTCCCACTTCTAACGGAGGCGTCTCTTTTGCCTCCTTTTAGAGCTAGGATACTTAAAATGCTACCAATTTGCAAGCGATTTGTTAAAAACATCTTGGGTTATTCGTTCAAAAACAACAGCTACCGCAGCGTCCAGTTTTGATCCCGTTAGCTGGGTTTGTCCGTCATAATCGTAATAAAACGAAAATGATTGTTCAAAATCTTTGAGTGGGTCCTTGGTATTGTAGAATCTAACAGCTACAGAGATGGTTAGCCTATTTTGGGCTGCCGTACTATTTGAAGTGGCTGTAATGGGCGCAATATAATATTGTGTTATTTCTCCTTCATAAACTAAATCGCCACCGCGGTTAACAAGATCTAAGCTAGTTTGGTTGAGCAGTAAATCCTGTAGCTCTTGGGTAAAATCGCGATCAATACCCGGTTCTACAATTGGGGCGTTATTCTTAAAGTAATTTACCTGCACCGTTTGGGTTGTACTGTAGTCAATATCGGCCCCTGTAAATGAATATGGGCCGCAAGCCTGCAAGAAAACAGCGAGTCCGAGCAATAATAAAATTGAATATATTTTTGACATTCTAAGTGAATCTAAGTTTTTTATACAAGCCACAATCGGCTATCACAGATTATATTGTTTTATCTTTCTGTATAACGTACGTTCCGAAATACCGAGTTCATCGGCGGCGTCTTTTCGTTTCCCTTTATATTTTTCTAAAGATTTTTTAATGAGCTCCAGTTCTTTTTGTTGAAGCGAAAGGTTTTCCTCTTCTTCAATGTCTTCGGCATACTCATATTTATCATCGTGTTGGTCTGAAGCGTGTTCTGGAATACTGAATACTTCAACATCAGATTCAGTTTCAATATTTTCGTCCTCAATAATGGAAGCCAGCTCTTCTTCTGCTTCGGTTTCTTCAGAATATATTTTATTGATGAGTGAAGATTGTTCTTCCTTAACCTTTGTGGTATTACCGGTTTTCATCAGTTCTAGAGTCAGTTTTTTAAGATCGTTTACATCGCGTTTCATATCAAAAAGCACTTTGTAAAGAATCTCACGTTCACTGCTAAAATCGCTTTCGGCCTTTTTATTGTTTACAATTGCCGGTAGGTTGCTGCCCATGTCTGGCAGATAATGCTTTAAGGTGTCGTACGAAATCTTGCGGTTTTGCTCTAAGACTGAAATTTGCTCAGCCACATTGCGCAACTGGCGCACATTCCCGCTCCATCTATACTTGAGCAATAAATCTGTAGCACGCTCGTCTAAACGAATGGTGGGCATTTTGTATTTCTGCGCAAAATCTGATGCAAATTTTCTAAAAAGCAAATGGATGTCTTCCTTGCGTTCACGAAGGGGCGGCAGATTTATTTCTACGGTACTCAACCTATAATAAAGATCTTCCCTAAATTTTCCTTTTTCAATGGCTTCTACCATTTTAACATTGGTAGCTGCCACAATGCGCACATCGGTTTTTTGGGTTTTTGAAGACCCTACTTTTAGAAATTCGCCGTTTTCTAAAACACGTAGTAGTCGTACTTGTGTTGGGAGTGGCAGTTCGCCTACTTCATCAAGAAAAATGGTACCGCCATCGGCCACTTCAAAATACCCGCTACGGGTTGTTGTGGCACCGGTAAATGCACCTTTTTCATGACCAAATAATTCACTATCTATGGTCCCTTCTGGGATTGCACCACAGTTAACAGCTATGTATTTGCCGTGTTTTCTATGCGAAAGCGAATGGATTATTTTAGGAATGCTTTCCTTTCCCACGCCGCTTTCACCTGTAACCAATACCGAAATATCGGTAGGTGCCACCTGAATAGCTTTTTCTACGGCTCGGTTTAACTTTTGGTCGTTGCCAATTATCCCGAATCGTTGTTTTGTTGCTTGAATGTTTTCCATATTAATTTCCCACAGAGCAGGAACTGCTTATTTGTTGCTTAATATTATTCAAAAGTTACTTTTTTCAACCGCTTCTCCAATAAGTGTTGCCGTAGTGCAATCGGTTATTCTTACTTTTACAAAATCGCCAGGTTTGTAATGCTCTTTCGGAAAAACAACAACGCTGTTGTGCTCTGTTCTTCCGCTCCATTCGTTTTTATCCTTTTTAGATTCTTTTTCTATCAAGACTTCTACAGTTTTGCCTAAGGCTTCTGCGGTACGAAGGGCACTGTGCTTTTGTTGAAGATCGACAACCTCAATGAGTCTTCTTTTTTTAACCGTCTCGGGAACGTCATCCTCCAGTTTTCTTGCGGCCATGGTTCCGGGCCTTTCAGAATATTTATACATATAGCCGAAGCTGTATTTTACATACTCCATCAAGCTAAGGGTTTGTTTGTGGTCCTCTTCGGTCTCGGTAGGGAAACCAATGATCATATCTTGCGAAATAGAACAATCTGGAATGATTTCCCAAATTTTATCAATTAGTTCCATGTACTCCTCACGGGTGTGCTGGCGGTTCATTTCCTTTAAAATTCGCGTGCTTCCACTTTGAACAGGTAAGTGAATATGGTTGCAAACATTATCGTATTTAGCAACAACGTGCAAAACGTCTTCGCCCATATCCTGCGGATTACTGGTTGAAAACCGCACCCGCATATTAGGCTGAGCTTCCGCGACCATTGCCAACAAGTGCGAAAAATTAGTTGCAGTGGCTTTTTGCATTTCCGAAGCCTTTTTAAAATCCTTCTTTAATCCGCCACCATACCATAAATAACTATCTACATTCTGCCCCAGCAAGGTAATTTCCTTATAGCCTTTTTCGCCCAGGTCGTTTACCTCTTTTAAAATGCTGTGTGGGTCTCGGCTACGTTCGCGACCACGAGTAAAAGGCACTACGCAAAACGTACACATATTGTCGCAACCGCGAGTAATGCTTACAAAGGCGGTGATTCCGTTTCCTCCCAAACGCACGGGCGATATATCGCCGTAGGTTTCGTCTTTTGATAAGATTACATTAACGGCTTCACGACCTTCTTCCACCTCTTTTAAAAGATTTGGGATGTCTTTATATGCATCGGGGCCAACTACCAAATCGACAATTTTTTCTTCTTCAAGAAATTTTTCCTTTAAACGTTCGGCCATACAGCCTAAAACGCCAACTTTCATTTTTGTATTGGTGCGTTTTACGGCGTTGTATTTTTCCAGACGCTTACGAATGGTCTGTTCGGCTTTATCGCGGATAGAGCAAGTGTTTACGAGTACTAAATCTGCTTCTTCCAATGAGTTGGTGGTATTGTAACCTTGTTCTGCAAGAATTGAAGCTACAATCTCGCTATCGCTAAAATTCATTGCACAACCGTAGCTTTCTAAATAGAGTTTCTTAGAGTTGCTTTCTTTGGCTTCAAGCGTTAGTGTGTCTCCTTGAACTTTTTCGTCAATAATCTTTTCCATAAAAAATCAAACTTCAATGTAAATATAAAATTTACGGTAATGAATCGGCAAAGATACAATTAATTGCTAACGGTGACAAAGTGGCAGATTGGTTTTTAGAAAACTTTATCAACTGTAAATCGTGCGTTCATTCTTGGTCTTGGTGTAGATAGCGGTTTATATTTTATTTTAGTCGTGTCCGACTAAGATATAAGACCGCTGCGCTGAAAGACATAAGACGTAAGACTTGCTTTTTAATAGATTGAAAACTAGATAAAATTGATTAAACATACTCTTTAATTGATAAATTTTGATGCTAAGTATAATAGCATGCTGTCATTAAATAAAAACATTCTTATTGCCTATTATCTTTGACTCAACAAATTTTCTCACTCTTTTAATCGGACACTAATGATTTTCTTTAAAATTGGCTGCATTTTTGGTTGGTATCAAATAAGTTTAAAGCGGAAATGATTCTAGTAATTATAGGGTGTTTGGGGATAATACTATTCAAATTTCACAAGCTTATGGATTCGTATTAAAAAATTCCTATACTTTTGCAGTCTTAATTGAAAAGGATATGGCAAAGAATTTAGTGATAGTTGAGTCCCCTGCAAAAGCAAAAACCATTGAAAAATTTCTTGGGAAAGATTTTAAGGTGTCCTCAAGTTTTGGGCATATTGCAGATCTTCCATCCAAGGAATTGGGTGTTGATGTTGATGGAGATTTTACGCCTAAATATACAGTAAGCAGCGACAAGAAAAAGTTAGTCGCAGAATTAAAGGCACTTTCCAAAAAAGCCGAAATGGTTTGGCTAGCAAGTGATGAGGACCGCGAAGGAGAAGCTATTGCATGGCATTTAGCTGAAGAGTTAAAGCTGGATAAAGATAAAACCAAGCGAATTGTTTTTCATGAGATTACCAAATCGGCAATCTTAAAAGCGATTGAAAACCCGCGCCAAATAGATTACAACCTAGTTAACGCCCAACAAGCCCGTCGTGTTTTAGACCGTTTGGTGGGCTATCAGCTCTCGCCCGTGCTTTGGAAAAAAGTGAAAGGCGGACTTTCTGCTGGTCGAGTGCAGTCTGTAGCAGTGCGCTTGATTGTAGAGCGCGAACGCGATATAGAGGCTTTTAATCCAGTTGGATCTTATAGAATTGATGCGGAGTTTGTTACGCTAGACGGCAGTAAGTTTAAAGCGAAGCTTCCAAAGAACTTTAATACTGAAAAGGAAGCGCGCGAGTTTCTTCAAAAAAATCTAGGTGCCGATTATAAAATTTCAGATTTAACCAAAAAGCCAGCCAGTAAGAAACCTGCTGCTCCTTTTACTACTTCAACATTACAACAGGAGGCGGCGCGAAAACTGTATTTCTCTGTTGGAAAAACAATGACAATCGCACAGCGTTTATATGAGGCCGGACTTATAACCTATATGCGTACCGATAGCGTAAACCTTTCTAACGATGCAAAAAAGGCAGCGGAGAAGGAAATTATTTCTTCCTACGGAAAAGAATACAGCAAGCCGCGTAATTATAAAGGTAAAAGCAAGGGTGCACAAGAAGCTCACGAAGCTATTCGCCCTACAGATATGAGCCAGCATGGAATTTCTGGCGATCGCGATCAAGCACGATTGTACGACCTTATCTGGAAACGTACCTTAGCCTCCCAAATGAGCGATGCGCAATTGGAACGTACCAATGTTAAAATTGATGTTCTTTCAAAGGAAAAAGTTTCAGAGAACTTTAGCGCAAATGGCGAAATGATAAAGTTTGAAGGTTTCCTAAAAGTATATTTAGAGGGGACCGACTTTGAAGAAGAAGAGCAAGAAGGTATGTTGCCAAATATGAAAAAAGGCGATGCCCTAGAGCGCAATTATATTACGGCAACCGAGCGGTTTACCCGACCTCCTTATCGTTTTACAGAAGCTTCGCTGGTAAAGCAATTAGAAGAACTCGGTATTGGCCGTCCGTCAACCTACGCCCCTACTATCTCTACGATTATAAGTAGAAACTATGTTGAAAAAGGTAGCGTAGAGGGTGTTGAGCGAAAATATCTTCAGCTTACACTTCAAAAAGAAAATATTAAGGACAACACCTTAAAGGAAACTGTTGGCTCCGATAAAGGCAAGCTCGTGCCTACCGATATTGGGATGATTGTAAACGACTTCTTGGTAGGTCATTTTGAAAATATTCTCGATTACAATTTTACGGCAAGAGTAGAGCAGAATTTTGACGATATTGCCGAAGGAAAAGAAGAGTGGACGCAGATGATGAAAGATTTCTATGCAAAATTCCACCCACAGGTAGAAGATGTAGAACAAAATGCCGAACGTGAAAGTGGGGAGCGTATTTTAGGTGAAGATCCTGAAACTGGTAGAACAGTCTTGGTTCGCTTAGGAAAATACGGCCCAATGGCACAGATTGGCGCACCCGATGATGAAGAGAAAAAGTTTGCCAGTCTTCGTCCAGATCAGCAACTGCACTTGGTTACCTTTGAAGAGGTAATGGATCTTTTTAAACTTCCGAAGACATTGGGGGTTTATGAAAATGAAGAAGTAGAGGTTAACAATGGTCGGTATGGGCCTTATGTACGTTTTGGGAAAACCTTTATCTCGCTTCCAAAGGGCATGGATCCGCTAGATGTAGATATGGCTTTTGCTAAAGAGCTTATAGAAGAAAAGAAAAAAGCCGATGCTCCTATATATACGTATGAAGATTTACCCGTACAAAAAGGGGTTGGACGCTTTGGTCCGTATATCAAATGGAACAACATGTTTATTAATGTGAACAAGAAGTATGATTTTGATAACCTTTCGGACGAAGATATTGTCAAGCTTATTGAAGACAAGAAACAAAAAGAAATTGATAAGCTAATCAACGAGTGGCCAGAAGAAAAGATTAGGATTGAAAAAGCACGTTGGGGACGTTTTAACGTTAAAAAGGGAAAGACTAAGGTGGAATTACCAAAAGGTACTGAAGCCGATAAAATAACATTGGAGGAAGCCAAGGAAATACTTGCAAAGAAGAGTCCGAAGAAGAAGAAAAAGGCTGCAGCCAAAAAGAAGACTACGGCTAAAAAGAAGACTACTACAAAGAAGAAATCCACCGCTAAGAAAAAATAATGATAGAGTTTTTAGCTCCAGTTTCCAAAAAAGTATTGGCACATCGCGAACTCCTACCCGTGGGAACCTTGGGTAAGCAGTTAGCAGTCCATTCAGAAAAAGGGGAACTACCAGGCTTAAAAAATGTTAAATTTGCCATTCTTGGTATTGCCGAAAATCGCGGCGATATTGATTACCTCGGCAGTAATGTTAGTTTTGATCCTTATCGAGAGGCCTTATACTCTCTTTATCCGGGCAACTGGAATTACAATATTATTGACCTTGGCGATATCGCAAAGGGAGAAACCCTTGAGGATACCCGTTTTGCTGCTAAGGAAGTTATTGCTGCCTTAATGAAAAAAAACATTATTCCGCTTATTTTAGGTGGCAGCCAGGATTTAGCATATGCCCAATATCGCGCTTATGATACGTGCGGAAAAATGGTTAATGTAGTTAATATTGACAATCGCTTTGACCTTGGAAATGCCGAATTGCCCATTTCAAATAAGTCATACGTGGGGAAAATGGTGGTAGATCAACCGTATAATCTTTTTAATTACAGCGTGCTTGGATACCAATCTTTTTTTAACGCACCTCAGGAAATAGCCTTGATGGAAAAGTTATTTTTTGATGCTTTTAGACTGGGGGAAGTCACGGCAGATATTACAGCGGTAGAACCCATATTGCGTAATGCTGAAATGGTTACATTGGATGTTACCGCAATAAAAAGCGCAGAATTAAGTTATAAAAATAACCAGAGCCCAAATGGTTTTGACGGTCGTGAAATTTGTGCCATTTCCCGTTATGCCGGTATTAGCAATAGCGTAAAGTCATTTAGTGTCTTTGAGCTTAGCGATTCTATTAAAACTAAAAGTGGCGCTATGCTGGTGGCTCAGATAGTCTGGTACTTTATTGAAGGTGTTAATTTTAGAGTAAAAGATGACGATTTTGACAATGATGAGCTCTTTACATCATATATGGTACCTATTGAAGATGAAGTATTAGAGTTTAAAAAGAGTAACAAAACAGAAAGATGGTGGATTGTTTTGCCTTTTCTTTCAAATGTTAATAATAAATTAAAAAGGCGAACGTTATTACCTTGCACTTATGGCGAATATTTGAGTGCATGTAATCAGGAATATCCTGAGCGGTGGCTAAAAGCCCGCCACAAAAATGAAGTATAACCAAACATTACAATTAAAACGGGTTGCGTGGTTTTTCAAAAAAAAATTGTTTTTTATAAAATTTATAGATACGTTTACGCCCTGAAATCCCGAAATTTAACCAAAATACCTATGAAGAAGTTTATTGCATTAACTGCGATCGTTGCCTTTTTATTCAGTTGTGACTCCGGAGATCGAGGAGAACTGGTCGGGGTAAAAGGTAAAAAATGGCATCCTGAGAAGCCATATGGAATGACGCTTATCCCAGGCGGGTCCTTTATTATGGGTAAAAGTGAGGATGATTTTGTTGCCGTTAACGATGCGCCAACAAAAACTGTTACCGTTAGGTCTTTTTATATGGATGAAACGGAAATAACAAACTCAGAATATCGCCAATTTGTACATTGGGTACGAGATTCTACCGTACGACTTCGATTGGCTATTATGGCCGATGAAATTGGTGCAACTCCAGGTGATGGAGGTGTAGGGGAATTTGCCTTTGTTGATCAGGAAAATGAAGAAATGACCCCGTACGAACAGTATATGTACGACAATTATTTCGGAATGGGAGAAGATTACTACGCTGGAAGAAAGCTTAATGATGATACCCGTTTAATTTGGAACACCGCAGAGTATCCAGACGAATACTATTCAGAAGTTATGGATACCATGTACATTCCCGCAGAAGAATCGTACAACGGGCAACGCACAATTGATGTAACCAAACTAAAGTTTCAATATACCTATATGGATATTGACGGTGCCGCACGAGACAAGTCTAAAAGAAGAAAAGATTTTATTAAAAAAGAAGAATTGGAAATCTATCCAGATACTACCGTTTGGATCAGAGACTTCAACTACTCATATAATGAGCCAATGCACAATGATTACTTTTGGCACGATGCCTACGGCGATTATCCTGTAGTTGGGGTAAACTGGAAACAGGCAAAAGCCTTTTGCGCATGGAGAACGCTCTATAAAAATGCATATCAAAAATCTAAAAAACGTCCGCAGGTGAACTCTTTCCGTCTTCCAGGTGAAGCCGAGTGGGAGTATGCGGCACGTGGAGGCCTTCAGTCAGCTGCTTATCCTTGGGGCGGACCATACACCAAAAATGATAGAGGGTGCTTTATGGCAAACTTTAAGCCCTTACGTGGCGATTACGCAGCCGATCAATCACTATATACCGTAGAGGCCGAATCTTATGAGGCCAACGACTACAACTTGTACAACATGGCTGGGAACGTTGCCGAATGGGTAGCTTCGTCTTATGATCCTGCTTCGTATGATTACTCTTCATCAATGAACCCTAATGTGAACGATCCAGACAATATGCGAAAAGTTGTTCGCGGTGGGTCTTGGAAAGATGTTGCTTATTACCTACAAGTAAGTACTCGCGATTTTGAATATGCAGATTCTGCAAGAAGCTATATTGGCTTTAGAACTGTTCAAGATTATATGGGTACCGATGTTACCTTAAATGAAAGTTTTGGTGACGCACGCTAATTCAAGAATTACTAAACTAAAATAACCTTAATCAAAAACTCTCAACTAAAAATTAATTTATTATGGCAAAATCTAAATCCTCGAAAAAACTTTTTAACATGGCCTATGGCCTTGGAGCATCAGTTGTAATTATTGGTGCACTATTTAAGATTACCCACTTTGAAATTGCGGGAATAGGTGGTAACCTGTTATTGACCATTGGTTTGGTTACCGAAGCAATAATTTTTGCTATATCAGCTTTTGAACCTGTAGATGATGAGTTGGACTGGTCTTTAGTGTATCCTGAATTAGCTGGGGGTGCAGGATCTACCAAAAGAGCATTTTCAAAAGAAGAGCCAACTGAAGCACAAGGTGTATTGTCTAGAAAATTAGACGAAATGCTTAAAGATGCACGTATAGATGCTGACCTTATGAATAGTCTTTCATCTAGTATCCGCTCTTTTGAAGGCGCTACCAAAAGCATGGCACCTACTGCCGAAGCAATGAACTCTACTAAAAAATACAGTGAGGAAATGGCTTTTGCCGCTGCACAAATGGATTCATTAAACAGCTTGTACAAAACTCAGATTGAGTCAACTAGTCGTCAGGCCGAAGCGAATAAAGAAGCTGCTGAAAATGCAGAGCAATTAAAACAACAAATGAAGCACTTAGCTACTAACCTTTCTTCACTGAACGGAGTTTACGGAGGTATGCTTTCTGCAATGACACCAAAAAACTAAGATAGGTTCTCACCTTAATTATTAATCTTTAAAAAAGAATAAAAATGGCAGGAGGAAAACTATCCCCAAGGCAACGAATGATTAACATGATGTATTTGATATTCATCGCCATGATGGCGTTGAACATGTCAAAAGAAGTGCTTTCGGCATTCGGCCTTTTAAATGAACGACTAACGGAGTCAAATACCGCTGCAGAAGCTAGAAATATGGCTTTTATGGAAAACTTGGCTACCAAAGCTGCTGAGCAACCTGAGCAATACAGTTCAGTAAAGACTAAAGCAGACGAGATAAATGCAATATCAGGCGAATTTGACGCTTACCTCGCAGGATTGAAAACTGATATGATGAGTAAGATTGATTCTGAGGATACCCAAAACTACGAGGTACAAGATAGATCAGATCATTTAGATCAAAAACTATTCAACGGCGATAAGTTTACTAAAGCTGGGCAAGAATTCTTAAATCAAATAAATAAGTATAGAGACGGCGTTATTGCTGTAATGGGAGACGACCCAAGATACCAGAGTATCGTTGCAGATGTATCGAAGAAATTTGAAACAGATCCAGTAAAACGTAATGACGGCGTAACCGTACCGTGGTTAAACTATCATTTTGAAGGCTTCCCGATGGTGGCTTCAAGAACAAAGTTGACCCAGATGCAGAGTGATATTAAAACTACCGAAAACGAAATTTTATCGAATATGCTGGCAGGACAACAAGCCGCGGCATTGTCTTTTACCCAATACAACACGCTTTTAGAATCGTCTAAAAGTGCGTATTATGCAGGTGAAGAATTTGACGGAGGAATTGTTTTAGGGCGTAAAGATCCAAATACAAAACCAAACGATGTAAAACTTACTTTAGATGGCACGCCGTTAAGTGAAGATCAATATGAGGTTGTAGGAGGGAAAGTTATGTTGAAGATTGGTGCTGGCTCTCCTGGAGACCACAAAATTGAAGGAAACTTAATCTTTACCGAAGACGGCGAAGACACCGAAGTACCGGTTAACTTAAGTTTCTCTACAATATCAAAACCAAACTCAGCTGTAATTGCTGCAGACAAAATGAACGTAGTATATCGTGGAGTTGATAACCCAATGACGGTTTCTATTCCTGGTATTCCAGATAGTAAGGTAAGTGCTTCCGCAAAAGGTCTATCTAAAGTTTCAGGTAGTAAGTATATGATGCGTCCTGGTGCTGGTAGAACGGTTACTATTACGGCTAGTGGAACTTTGCCAGACGGTACTGGAATTAGAACTCCGGCTGAATTCCGTATAAAAGATATACCGAGTCCAGTTGGTACCATTCGTGGAGAAGATGGTAACGGTGGCCCTGTACGTATGGAACGCGGAGGTTTAGCAATATCTAGTGTTGGAGCTGCTTTACAAGACTTCGACTTTGCATTAAAACTTAATGTAACCGGGTTTAGCTTTAAAGTTTCAGGACAGCCAACAGTTAGGGTTAACGGAAACAAACTTAATGGCGCTGCCAAATCTGCCCTTAAAAGAGCAGGTCGAGGTGAAACCGTACAAATATTCGATATTAAAACCAGTATTTCAGGAAGTAGCGTTAAGCTAAAAAGAACTTCTCCGGTATTTATTGAATTGACAAACTAGAAATAAAATCCTTATAGGTATGAATTTGAGAAATGTTGTTTTATGTGTTTTTGGTCTTGGAATAATGGCCGGTGCAAATGCACAGGTTAATATTCTTAATGCCAAATCACCAGAAG
Organism: Aequorivita marina; assembly: GCF_031631895.2. Lineage (NCBI taxonomy): Bacteria > Pseudomonadati > Bacteroidota > Flavobacteriia > Flavobacteriales > Flavobacteriaceae > Aequorivita > Aequorivita marina. The sequence continues at coordinate 147,768 of NZ_JAVMBW020000005.1, read as the reverse complement.
AGATTGGCAAAAAGTCCGAAGCGCAGATTGCTTATGATAACGATAAACCGTTGCCTTATGGCTATACGGACGATCGCCACATTATGTGGTCCAAGGCTACTTGGGAAATCATAGATTTGGACGAACGCGTCAACTTTCCGCTATATTACCCTATTGATACCAATAACATTGGTGGCTCTAGACGTTCGTTATATGATGTCTTGGTGAAAAACATCAAGAACGGAAAGATTGAAGACGTTTATTCAGATTCATATTTTACCGAAAAACGTACCTTGAAGGATATTGAAGCCTCCTTGGTCTATAGTGATACTACAGATTTAGGAATTGAACAATTTAATGCTGAAGGGGTTGTAGATCCACAATATATTCGTCGCTTCTCTTTAGATGCTGGAGATATCCAAGAATACCGCATACGGGGTTTTTGGTATATCGATAAGCGCCAAGGCGAGCTTAAATATAGGTTGCTCGGTATTTGTCCGGTAGCAAATGAAGCCCGTTCTAAGGCCTTTGATGATGGCTTGGATGCAAAAGTAGAGTTGTTTTGGGTTTGGTTCCCAGGCGCACGTGAGGTTTTACACGAAGCCCAGGCCTTTAACCGTAAAAACACCTCGCAACCTGTTTCCTTTGACCATTTACTCAACTCGAGACGCTTTAATGGCCTAATATATAAGGAAGACAATGTTCAGGGCGATAGAGAAGTAAGCGATTACATTAATGATAACGCCTTAATGCAATTGTTAGAGTCTGACAGAATCAAAGAAAAAATACGTAATATTGAATTAGATCTGTGGAATTACTAATCCATACATTCTAAGCTTTAAAAAACCCTTCACCTTCTATATTGGAAATTGAAGGGTTTTTTGTTCCTAACAATTGGATTTGCTTTTTTGGTGGAAGCAGTTCTCGGAAAAATAGTTAAAAGATTAATTATAGTTATGAAACATGTAGATTATATTGTGGTAGGGCTCGGTATTGCAGGTGTAAGTTTTTGTGAGCAGCTTAAAAAGCACAACAAGTCCTTTATTGTAGTTGACAACAACGAGGAGGGATCTACGGCAAAGTCGGGTGGTGTTTTTAACCCAACCGTACTAAAACGCTTTACAGCAGCTTGGAATGCTTCAGCCTTTTATCCTGCTGCAAGAAGTTTTTACAAAGAAGTTTCTGAAAAGATATCTTGTAATATTTTTCGCGAAACCCCCATTTTACGGATATTGAAAAGTGTAGCGGAACAGAATAATTGGTCCGTGGCTACCGATAAAAAGGAGTTACAACAATTTCTCGCTTCTGAATTTATAAAAAACACGAATCCAGCAATTGATGCTCCGTATGGTTTCGGAGCGGTTTTAGGAACAGGTCAAATTGATGCCCATAGATTACTAGCTGGTTATCGCGATTATTTAGCATCTGAAAATTTATTGCTTTCTGAAAATTTTGAATACCATTTGCTTCAAGAGAAGAATAATGCAGTTGTTTATAAAGATATTTCAGCAGCAAAAATTATTTTTTCCGAAGGTGCAAAGGCGGTTCAAAATCCTTTTTTTCCGAAGCATGCAATAACCGGCAACAAAGGTGAGTATATTGTAATCAAAGCTCCCGAATTAAAAATGGACAACCTGTTAAAAGGTCCAGTATATGTTATTCCTTTAGGCAATGACACTTACAAAGTTGGCGCAACTTATAGCCGTGACGATTATAGCTTAAACCCAACCCAAGAAGCTAAAGAACAAATACTAACAAAGCTTAGAACAATTACGCAATCTTCTTTTCAGGTTGTAGCACATACAGCAGGGGTGCGACCAACCACAAGAGATCACCGCCCGTTATTAGGGGCTTGGGAAGAAAGTTCAAATATAGTTTTCTTTAATGGTTTAGGGTCTCGCGGTTTTTTAATGGCGCCTTTATTGGCCGAAATTCTCTATAGGCATGTAACCGAAAATGTTTCGTTGTCTAAGGAAATGGATATAAAAAGAACCCGAAACTGGAAATAGATGCAGCTTAGGTTTTTAACGCTCGGCAATTTCCTTATCGTAGTCAATAAATAGGTTTATCCAAATATTCCTAGAAATCCGCACGATATAAGGAAAGAGTATTACCAAGGATAGAATAATGACCAAAAAGGTGTAGTTTCTGTCTAAACCAATAAAAAAATAAGCAATTATAAAGGCGGCGATGGCAATAGCCGTTCCTACGCCATAGCTAACATACATTGCCCCAAAAAAGAAAGAAGGCTCTATTTTATATTTTTTGCCGCAATTGCTGCAATGTTCATGCATTTCCATGATTTTGTTAACCTTATAAGGGTTGTTCTCCAAATACATATCGCCTTTATGGCACACGGGACAAGTGCCTGTAAAAATACTGTAGAGTTTGGTGCCTTTTAATAATTTCATGGTCAGCTTTTTTAACGCTGCAAATTTAAGCATCTTTGCAAAAATTTTGAGGCTAATTGCTGAATAATAGAAATTCATATTTTTAATTCCTATTGCCTCATACTTAATGCTTTTGTAACCCATGATCAATATCCATAATCTTTCAATTTCCTTTCAAGGCGATTATTTATTCGAAAAAATCACGTTTCAATTAAAACCAGGCGATCGCGTTGGTTTGGTGGGGAAAAATGGAGCGGGAAAATCTACTTTGCTTAAGATTATTGCCGGAGAGCAGGAATACGACACTGGCCAGATAGCCACCGATAAGGAAATTTCTATTGGATTTTTAAAGCAAGATATAGATTTTGATAAGGGAAGAACTGTGCTTGAGGAATCGTACGAAGCCTTTACCGAAATTAAAAAACTGGAAAATAAGCTTGAGCATATAAACACCCAACTGGCAGAACGTACCGATTATGAAAGCGAGGGCTATCATCAATTAATGGTCGATCTTAACGATGTACAGCATCAATACGAAATCCACGGCGGGTATAACTACCAAGGCGAAACGGAGCGTATTCTACAGGGTTTAGGTTTTCAACGGGAAGATTTTGATAAACTCACCGAAACTTTTTCGGGTGGTTGGCGTATGCGTATTGAACTGGCAAAGCTTTTGCTTCAGAACAACGACATACTGCTGCTGGATGAACCAACAAACCACTTAGATATTGAGTCTATTTTATGGTTGGAAGATTTCTTAAAAAACTATGCAGGTGCTGTAGTTATTGTCTCGCACGATAAAATGTTCCTAGACAATGTTACCAACCGCACTATTGAAATTTCACTGGGTAAAATTTACGATTACAACAAACCTTACACCCAATATCTGGTACTTCGGAATGAAATGCGGGAGCAGCAACTGGCTTCACAAAAAAACCAACAGAAACAAATTGAGCAGACAGAAAAGCTCATCGATAAATTCCGTGCTAAAGCCAGCAAGGCAACTATGGCACAGTCGCTTATCAAAAAACTTGACCGGATGGATCGCATTGAAGTTGATGAAGACGACAACAGCGTAATGACCTTGCGGTTTCCAGTTTCCATTACACCGGGAAAAGTTGTGGTTGAAGCTGAAGATGCATCAAAAAGTTATGGCAGCAAAACAGTTTTGGAGAATGTGGACTTACTAGTTGATCGTGATGCGAAGATTGCTTTTGTAGGCCAAAACGGACAGGGAAAATCCACACTAGCAAAAATGATTGTTGGCGAAATTGAATACGGTGGAACCCTTACTTTAGGCCATAACGTCCAGATAGGTTATTTTGCCCAAAACCAGGCCGATTATTTAGATGGCTCCAAAACAGTATTGGACACCATGATTGACGCTGCCAATGAAAAAAACCGAAGTAAAGTGCGCGATATATTGGGGTCTTTTCTTTTTAGAGGCGATGAGGTAGAAAAATATGTACGTGTACTTAGTGGTGGCGAACGAAACCGACTGGCGCTGGCAAAACTTATGCTTCAGCCCTTTAACGTCCTGGTAATGGATGAGCCCACAAACCACTTAGACATAAAGTCTAAAAATGTATTAAAAGATGCATTAAAAAGTTTTGAGGGCACGCTAATCTTAGTTTCTCACGATCGTGATTTCTTGCAGGGATTAACCAATAAAGTCTATGAGTTTAAAGATCATCAAATTAAGGAGTATTTAGGAGACATTGACTATTTCTTAGAACAACGTAATATTGAGAACCTTCGTGAGGCTGAAAAGCGTACGGTAGTTCCTTCCGAAGTAAAGGAAAAAAGAAGTGCCGGGGAAGAATACGAGGTTCAGAAAAAGCTGAAATCGGCCAAAAATAGATTGAGCAATGTGGAAGCTAAAATTTCTAGCTTAGAAAAAGAAATAGCCGCAATAGACACCGAATTGTCAATTAATTACGAAGAGACTATTGCCAAGCCAAATTTCTTTGATAAATACCAAGAAAAGAAAAAGAAGCTAAAGAAGCTGATGGAAGACTGGGAAACGCTTCAGGAAACCGTGGAATCCCTTTCCTAGGAATAAAACATAATTGTTTATGATAGAACACTTTTTTCAATGCCCCCATTGTTGGGAAGAGATTTCGATGTTGTTAGATTCTTCTGTTCCACATCAAACATATATTGAAGACTGCGAGGTTTGCTGCAACCCTATTGAAGCGGAAGTTACTTTTGAGGCCAATCAATTGGTCGGTTTTACTGCTAATACGGTGCAATAAGTTGTTATTAGATCATGGCATTGGTAAGTGCGGCTTTTACGCTTATCCATAAAAAATTAAAGATAGATTTTGTTTTGTCTCGTGTTGCCTCAGCATGTCCATCTTTATACCGACGTCCTTTTTTCTCACTGTTTTTGGGTATAAATATATTGGCAACTGCAGAAAGGAATTTATTCTTTTTCCTGCCGTCTTTCTGCAGTAGCGTAACCTTAAAATTGGAGTAATTTATTTTCAGGTCGGTATTTGATTTTTCATTGTTGCCATCAATTGTAAAATAGGTTTTATGGGTGCTTCCTTCTAGTTCTACTTTCAAATTGGGCCTTGTAAAACTGTTCAGTTCTTTTGCATCTAACCTACCCACCTTGGCTTTAAACAGGAATTGGTCTTCTGGGCTCTGGACATCAAAGCTCCAATTAACCGAAATTGGTGTGTTCTCCATAAAACTGGCAGAAATATCCAAGTGTGTTTTTTTTGGACTTTTATAGGTGTTGCTAACATTCGAAATATTGGCGTCTAAATTTTTAAAGTCTATGCTGCCGCCCATGTTTTCGGCCTTCACCCTTTCTTCATATTTAATACGCCCTTCTTTAATTTTTAAAGAATCTACGGTAAGACTAAATGGAAGCTGGCGCAGGCTTTTGCTATACAGTGGTTTTATACTTAGGTCGTCGCGTACCAACTTATCTCTATATATCTCTAATGATGGCGCAGCGAGTTGAACCATTTTACTTTTGGCAAAAAAACGATGCCTGTCAAAACCAAAGTCTATTGAATCTATAGAAAGTGTTTTTAGTGAAAGGTTATAGTGGTCTCGTTCCTTATTTATTACCTTGGAAAGTTCTCTTTTAGAATATTTTGTTTTAAGTTCTATGGTATTAAAAACGGCTTTGCGGTCTGTAATGGAAAAGCTCTCAACGGTAAGGTTTTCGTAAGGCCCAGTTTTAACAAAAACAGTGTCGCTTTTTGCACTATAGCTTTTATAGTGCAACGGAATTTTTTGAGCTACTGTTTTTTGATCAATCCGTATTCCTTGTAAGTCCACCGATAAACCATCGGTAAACAACATTGTTGAATCTTTATCTTTTTCATACATTACGAATTTGCCGTTGTGGAGCTCAATATTTTTAATAAGAATAGCTTTGTATATCTCTATAAGACCTTTTTGAACTGTATCTTTTTTAGGAATTATCCTGTCTTTATAGTAAGCTATGGTTGGAGAGTTCAAGGAAATGGTTTCTATACATATTTTATCGTGAAACAGGTAGTCCCAATAACTAATATGCGAAATGTTAAGCTTGGCTACATTTATAAACGTATGCTCAATTTTGTTTTCGGTATTCTTTATTATAAGTGAAGGGTTTGTAATTGCGAGTGATCCGTCAAAAAAATCTACGCTTATATCCTCGTATGAGCGTACCATATTCTCTGGTAAACGCTCTTTTATAAAGGATTCTAATTTATTTTTTAACACAATATTTATTGAAACGCTACCAACAATAAGTATTACACCAATACCAAGAACTATATAGATTATTCGCCTTAGGTGCTTATTCATGGCTTAAAGATAAGTAAAGAAGGTGATGCAACAGAAATTTTCCACAGGGCTCTTAAAAAATAGTAGTATCCTGCTTGTGTAGTCCGAAAAGCTTCTTATCTTTGCAGTCCAATATTTCTATCGGCATTATGAACCGAAAGTTAAAAGCTAAAATTGAAGTATTGAAAAACCCATATCGCGGGATAGAGCAGTAGGTAGCTCGTCGGGCTCATAACCCGAAGGTCACTGGTTCGAGTCCAGTTCCCGCTACTAGAGTAGAAAAGGCTTTACAGAAATGTGAGGCCTTTTTTTATTTTAGAAAGCTGTTGGAATGAGAACTGGACGAGAAGTTTATGCTGAGCCGAGCACAGTCAAAGTAAGTCCAGTTCCCGCTACTATGCTAAATAAAAAAGACTTCACAGACATATGAAGTCTTTTTTATTTAGCATAGTACAGAATAAGTACAGAATTTTGTTATTTATCTTGAGCTTAAATGTATTATTTTTTAAAAGTCGTTTTCTTAATAATCTTGTTTTTGTGGCTTATATGCAGTACGTACTTTCCGTCTTTTAGGTTCGTGATGTTTAGGTATATGTCGTGTTTTGGTACATAGTGTAAACTACCGTTATAAGTTCTTTTTGTCTTGCTCATAATATAGGGAGGTTGGATACTGTATAAGTAAATTGTGTTTACAAAAACGGCTTTTATTATTGTAACAAGCGCTAGTAGTATTGTAAGAATGCTGGAATATCAAGGTGTTAATGAGGGATTAACAATACTAGAACACTTCTTTTTTGCCAAAAACAGGTTAAGGGTGCCGTTACCTCTAAAAAAAATCCTGGATTGGTCTTCTTTTCCAGGATTTTCTTCAAAAGATATGTTTAATCTAAAATAGAATATTGATTTTTTAAATTGTTAAAAAAACTTATTTTTTAATCAGCTTCAATGTTTCACTGGATTGATTGGAAGTAACTTTAACGAGATAGTTCCCCATGACATAACCGGAAACATCTACTTGCATGTCATTGTTTCCATTCCCCTTTATTGTTGTTACTTTTTGCCCTAACGTGTTATAGATCTCGATGCTGGTTATGCTTGTATTAGCCGCAACGGTAACAACATCCTTGGCAGGGTTTGGGTACATGTTAATGGCAGCTGCCAATTGGTTTTCTTCTACAGCAAGCACGTCTTGTGGTGCTATAACAATATCGAAACCCACATTTTCTGGGAAGGCGATGCTTGAATCTTCAGTATATATTGCCCAATTGGTGCCAGTGTACCAAACCCCTAAATTCCCATCAAGGTAAACCTGAGTTGGACTCCCGGCTATGCCCCAATAATGGCTCATCACAAACGTTGCATCTGGATTGCCGTTCAAGGCAGGATGATCTATAATGGTATAGTTGCCAGCAATATTTGAAATTGTGGAAATATGTTGGGTTTGTATAGCCCCTGTCCCGCCTTGTACCAATACCTTAAAAGCAGCACCTTCTGGCACCTGGGTGATGCCTTCGTCGTACAGTATTCTGGTGTCGCCCGCATAAAATTGCCCATAGTTACCGGTATTGTAAACGGCGTTTGGATTATAATAATGAGACATCGCTATATATGGTCCAGGTCTGTTCCCATTTAATAAAGGATGGTCCATGCTGGTCATATGGTTAGAAATGTTGGAGGCTGTGGCTATATGTGTAAAAACATCATTGGGGTCGCTTGCAATATAAATGTTAAAGCTAGCGCCAATGACCATAGACGAGAAATCTTCGTTATAAATTGACCATTGACCACTATTGTACCATAACCCCGATACATTGTCATTACGGGTTCCACCTCCGCCTCCTGGGTTAAAATTATTTACATAAACAATAGGAGCATCTGGGTTATCATTAAGGTCTGGATGGTCAATCGTGGTTATGTATCCAGATGTGTTTTCTGCCGTGACAGTGTGCACATAAATTTTGTCTTGGGCTATGCATATCGTACCGATAAGCAGTAGCATACACGTAAAAATTGTTTTCATATTAATAGTTTTAAATTGTAGTGAATTATTTCACACCATAAAACTATTGTCCTTTTAAGAGTTGGATTGGTAGCTATGTAACAAAAGCTCGTGTAGATGTAACAAAAGCCTTGTTATCGCTGTTTCTATGGAGGTTTTTATTCAGAAGCATAGTCTGAAGGTGCCACCCCAAACTCTTTTTTAAAGCATTTTCCAAAATAGGAAGCGTCGTTAAACCCAACAGTGTACCCAACTTCGGCAACCGAAATTTTATCGCCTTTTAGCAATTGGGCAGCTAATTTTAGGCGTTGGTTGCGTAAAAACTCCGTAGTGGAATAACCGGTAAGTGCTTTTAACTTTCGGTGCAGTTGCATACGGCTTACGCCCATTTCGGTACCGAAAAGATCGACTGTAAGTTCTGAATTGGTTAGGTGTTTGTCCATTACTTTCTGTAATCGTTCCAAAAATTGCTCGTCGGCAGAGGAGACCGCAATTTCTTTTGGGGTGAGTATTACTTCTTGGGCAAAGCGCTGTTGCAGTTTTCTGCGGGTCTCAATGAGGTTGGCTGCCGTAGCCTTGACTAATTTTGAACTAAAAGGTTTGGTAATGTAAGCATCGGCCCCAATGACCATTCCTTCTAATTTGTCCACCACCTTATTTTTTGCCGTTAGTAAAATGACAGGGATGTGTGAGGTTAACGGATCTTCTTTTACGTTTTTGGTAAGGCTAAAACCATCCTCTACGGGCATTAACACATCGCTTATTATAATATCGGGGATTTCAGATTTTGCTTTTTCAAAACCTTCTTTTCCGTCGGCGGCTTTAAAAATTAAGTAGTCCTTTTCAAAAACGGAAGCTACATAGTCCCTTATCTCTTTACTGTCGTCCACAACTAATAAAATGGGTGCATCTTCGGTTGCTGTAATAGCGGCCTCAATATTAGTTTCGTGTATAGCCACGGTTTCGGCGGTTTGTTTTTGTAATTCGTCAACAAGTATCTCTGTTGCTGTGTAAGAATCTTTGGTGATGGGGATGGATATAATAAACTCGGTGAAGTCATTCTCTTTACTTTTCACCTTAATGGTCCCTTTGTGTAGTTCAACCAGTTCTTTTGTAAGTGCTAAGCCTATTCCGGTACCCGGATTTTTAGGGTCTGTTTGGTAAAACCGCTGGAAAATGTTCTTTTTCTGCTCCGTACTTAAAAAGACGCCACTGTTTTTGACCGATAGCTTGTAGGTGTTTTTTTCTCTTTTTTCAAAAATGGTAATTGTCCCTTTCTCGGGGGTGTATTTTATTGCGTTGCCCAAAAGGTTTGAGATGATCTTTTCAATAAAATCATGGTCAAACCAATCTGTGGTTTGTTTTTCTGAAAGATTTATATGGGTTTCCAGTTTTTTTTCTGAAAACACATAATTAAACACATCAATTTGTGCGGCGATAAAAGAAGAGAGCTCCCCGGGCTGTACTTGTAGGTTGATTTCTCCGCTTTCCAATTTTGAAAGTGCCAGCAATTGCTCTATCAACGATTCTAACCTACCGGTGTTGCGCTGTGCTGCCAAAAGATTGCTGCGTTGGGTTTTTGGGAGCGCTTTTAAGTCCAGTAGGTCTTCAATAGGACCTTTTATCAAGCTTAGCGGCGTACGAAACTCATGCGATATATTTGCAAAAAAAGTGGACTTTGCCGTGTCCAGCTCTTTCAGTTTTTTATTGGTTTTTTGACGGTTGCTGTATTGAAAATACAAGAACAAACCGGCCGATAGCAAAAGGACCAAACCACCCAACAAAAGAATGCGTTCGTTTTTTCTACGCTCCTCTGACAATTTATTTTTTGAAGTTAAGATTGCTATTTCCTGTTCTTTTTTTTCGGTCCGGTATTTGGTTTCAAGTTCAGCTATGTTTTTTTCGTTTGTGCTTTCTTGAATTTTTAGAAGGTGTTTTTTGGCTTTTTCGGATGCCTCGTATGCTTTTTCAAAATTTCCTATACTATAATGAATATTAGCTAATATTTCCTGTTGGTCAAACTTAAGCTCTTCCCTTACAAAATAAGCATCTTCCATAAGGGTCTGGGAGATTTTAAGGTATTTCAGGGCTTTCTCAGGCTGTCCAGTCTTGTTGTAGAAAGCGGCTATTCTGTAATGAGAAATGGCATGTTCCAGCGTATCTTTGGTTTTCTTAATGGTTTCCAGTTCTTTTTTATAATAATAGAGAGCCGAATCTTGTTCTTCTCGAACCTGATAAATATTTGCCAAGGAGTTGTAAACCGAAGATTCCCTGAGGTAATTTTTTTCAGGTCTGGCATGCGCGAGCGCTTTTTTGTAGTGGTAGATGGCTTGCTGGAGTTGCTTTCGCTGTTCGCTAATAAACCCTTTTTTTTCATATAGAATAGCTGCGGGTACGTGAAGGCGCTTGGCATTGTAATGCAAAATGCTGTCTTTGGGGATTTTTGAAGCCTTTTCAATAAGTAAAAGTCCTTCGTCAATGTTTTTATCTAGCTGCTGGAGGTAGCTGGTATCTTTTGCAACAGTGATAGTGATTTTAAACAATACATCTACTAAGGAGACCTTGTTCATTGCTGTTAAAAAAATATTGTTCCCTTTTTGTTGCAGTATAGAATCTACCTTTAAAAACTGGATCAATGCTTTTTCGTCCTGGGTATTGTTAAAATATACAATCCCTTTCATTCTATACAAATTCTCAATAGGAAACCAAGCGCTGTTTTTTATGGCTAAAGGCTTGGTTTCGTTAAGATACAAAATAGCTTTTTCTATAGTTGGCTCCAAGTAGCTTAACGTGCTTACAATTTCTAACTGAAGGGAATCTGCCTTAAGCACTTTGGCCAACTTGTATCCCTTTTTTGCGTACGTATAGGCACTATCCAGCTGCCCTTTGCTATAAAAACCCCTAGAGGTTTCAAGATGCTGCTGTACGGTTTCGGTTTGCGGGCTTTGGGCATTAAGACTTCCTATACAAACAACTAAGAGCACATAAATGAAACGGTTTTTCATTAGGGATAATATTGTTACTTAAAGATACACAATTTTACATATAATTAGAATGTTGCATTGGTTCTATTGTAACGAATGTGTGTTACAATAGAACTCCTTTGTTTTGCTTGCTATTATAGTTATGGCGATAGTAAGATTGATTATTTTTAAGAGTTTTAAAGATTTAACCCTGTCTTTTCAAAACTCAGCCGGGCCTCAACTTCTATGCATTTCGATTGGCTTGAAGCATTACGAACACTTTTTCAAGTTTTCTCAATAGTTTTTGCATCCCTTTAAAGATAAACCACGAACTTTTGATGCCTATTTTTTTTAAGGTAGTTTCCTTTTTCAAAGCAGTTGTAAACTGATGAACAAGTTTTTCCTTTGTACTACGCACAGGCATATCCGCCACGGCGAACACTAGTTCGAGTCTCGGCTGTGACCGATTGTAGCAAAAGCTCCAGCTAACACTGATCCTTTTTTATTTCAATTTTTTTAAGATTGGATATTACAAAAGCATGGAATGCATTAACTTTGAAGCTTCTTAAACTTTAAACTCAATTCCATTTGATTCCGTTCATAAAAAAAATAATCATAGAAGTAGTCAATCTTCGCAATAAGGATAAAAAACTACCTCCGTCTTCCGCATCTTTTGATAAAAGCGTTAGAAACCTTGAGGTTGAGGTGGCTCATGAGATTTCGGAATTGTTCATTTTGTTTTTGGGCGTGTTGTCAGCTTCTTTTGGTTTAAAAGGCTTCCTGATGCCCAGTGGGTTTCTTGATGGGGGCGTTACCGGTATATCTTTGATGGTAAACAGCTTGTCAGGTTTTTCCCTTTCGTTATTGCTTGTTGTATTTAACTTGCCATTTTTAATATTGGCTTACTTTTCCATAGGGAAAAGGTTTGCCGTGAAAAGCGTAGTTGGTATCATGCTTTTGGCCATTGCGGTTGCCTTGATCCCTTTTCCGCAGATAACGGACGACAAAATATTGATAGCTGCTTTTGGAGGGCTGTTTCTTGGTTTAGGAATAGGATTGGCGATTAGAGGTGGGGCTATAATTGATGGTACCGAAGTTCTTGCAATTTATATTAGCCGAAATACAAGCCTTACCGTTGGGAATGTAATCCTGCTATTTAACGTTGTTATTTTTATGACAGCGGCTTATATTCTTTCTACTGAAATTGCACTTTATGCCATACTCACCTACTTTTCGGCTTCCAAAACCGTCGATTTTGTAATAGACGGTATTGAGGAGTTTATGGGGATTACAATTATTTCGGAACACAATGAGGAAATCCGACAGGCTATAGTTGATAATATGGGCCGTGGATGTACAATTTTCAAGGCCGAAAAAGGTTTTGCAAAAGAAGGGCAGACCCGCGAACCTTTTAATGTAGTTTACACCGTAATTACTCGTTTAGAGATGAGTAAACTAAAAACAGAGGTTGAAAAAATTGACCGAAATGCTTTTATAATTATGACCTCAGTAAAAGATGCTAAGGGTGGTATGATTAAAAAGAAACCAATTAAGAAATTCGATAAATAGCTGTTTTTACTGTTGGTTTCGATTGTGTAATTCGTATTTTCGCATCTTTAATAATGGGCCATTAACTCAGTTGGTTTAGAGTGTCACGTCGACAACGTGGAAGTCACTGGTTCGAATCCAGTATGGCCCACTTTCTCCTCTTATTGGATTGTTTTTCATTACCTGAAAAAAAACCTACCCCACCCTTCGGGTACTCCGCTCTTAAAATAGGGAGTGTTATTGTTTATTGCTAAAAATATTATTATGTGTGGGAAGGTGTCCGCCGGATGTATAATCTTTTAAAAGTTGAAATTCTTTTTCAGCGGACGGAAGGGGTAAAGCCTGAGTAATAAAGGTTTATTAATTTATAGGAGCTCTAATATACGTTCTAAAGCAAGGCCGCGAGATCCTTTGATTAAAATTGTTGAATTGGTTGGCGTATTTTCTTTTAGCTTTTCCTTTAAATCGTCATAGGTGTTATAGGTGTTTATGTTTGCTGAGGAGGTTTTTGTCTTGTAAAAATTGCTTCCTATAAAAAATACGCTTTCAAAGTTTTCTGTGCTTACAAAGTCAACTATTTTTTGATGTTCTGCCTCAGAAGCCGTTCCTAGTTCCAACATATCGCCTAGAAACAATATTTTGTTAATGCCTTTTGTCGTTTTAAAGTTTTTTAGTGCAGCCATCATACTTGTAGGATTGGCATTATAAGCGTCCATTAAAATAGTGTTGGAGCCTTTTTTTATTAATTGCGATCGATTGTTTGACGGTATGTAGCTTTCAATCCCGGCTTTAATTTTAGTTTTATCTACTTTAAAGTATGCTCCTATTGCAACTGCAGCAGCTAGATTGGCGAAGTTGTATACACCCACTAAATTGCTTCTAATTTCGTTGCCGGCAAATTTAATAACAACCGTGTCTGAAGTGCTGCTTAACTGTGTGTGGAAATCGGCTTTTTCAGTGCCAAAAGTGATGCGATTTATATCTTTCGAATTCTCCATTTGTTTGGAGTCGTTGGCATTGACAAATATCTTCCGGTTGTGCTTTTTTAAAAACTGATATAGTTCGGTCTTGCCCTGTACAACACCATCTACACTTCCGAAGCCTTCTAAATGCGCTTTTCCGAAATTTGTGATGTATCCATAATTAGGTTCTGCAATTTCACAGAGCATTTTTATTTCGCCTAAATGGTTTGCACCCATTTCTACTATCCCAATTTCAGTTTCCTGGTCCATTCTAAGTAGGGTTAATGGCACGCCAATATGGTTGTTGAGGTTGCCAAGGGTGGCAATGGTTTTAAACTTTTGCGATAGCACGGCATTGATAAGCTCTTTGGTGGTGGTTTTTCCGTTGCTTCCAGTAAGCGAAATGATGGGTAGGTCTAGATAGGTTCTATGGTGTCTGGCTAGTTGTTGTAGAGTTACCAACACATTTTCTACAAGAATAGTGTCGCCATTGTTTTTATGGAACGCTTCTTCGTCTATTATTACCGTACAGGCGCCTTTGTCTAAGGCTTCTTGGGTAAACATATTTCCGTTGAAGTTTTCACCTTTAAGGGCAAAAAACATACAGTTTTTAAAAATTTTTCGCGTGTCTGTACTAACGCCATTACTTTTTAAAAACAATTGATGGATAGCAGCTATATTCATAAAATAAATATAAAAAAACCCTCCGAAGCAACGTGCTCAGGAGGGTTTTTTTTTAAAAAAATATAAATCTTAATTTCTAGGGCGTTTTTTCTTTTTAGATTTTGAACCAACGCGACTCATTGCACATCTAAACCCAATATAGTCTGATGCCATATCTTGCGGGAAGTAGCGGCGTTGTGCAGGGTCTAACCAATAGGCTCGGTCTCTCCAAGAACCACCTTTGTAAACGCGAACTTCGTTGCTTACCAATGTAGTTCTTTCAGACGATTTATCATACTGGCGATCTAATGTTCCCGAACTATCTGCATAAACTTTCTGAATTGGCGAATTATACATACGCTTGTTACTTTCTTCATCTACCTCATCTGCGAAAGATTGATAATATCTTGACGAACGCTTGTCACCATCCTTAAAGTCGCGGTTGTCACTTTTTGAGTAATTGGTACGTAAGTAGGTGTCTTCTTCGGTAATAGGTTCTCTAAGAATGTCGCCGGGCAAATTACGTGCAACAATTTTACCATTGCTCAGCGTATCAAATACTATAGAGTCTTTTGTTACTATAGTAACTTTTCCATCTTCTCCAATGGCATTTTTTGTATAAACGTTACCGCGATAGTAGTTAAAGTCGTTAAAATCATCATCAACAATAGGGCGGTAAACATCAGCAACCCATTCGGCAACGTTTCCGGCCATGTCATAAAGACCGTAGTCATTTGGTTCGTACGATTTAACTTCGGCAGTAATATCGGCACCATCGTCACTCCATCCTGCAATACCACCGTAGTCACCATCACCTTGTTTAAAGTTTGCCAATTGATCGCCACGAGACCTTCTTTTACCAGAGCGCGTGTATTGACCACTCCACGGATATTTTTTCTTCCCGCGGTAAGCGTTGTAGTTTCTAATTCCTACTAAGCCTAAAGCAGCATACTCCCATTCTGCTTCGGTAGGTAGGCGGTATGAGGGCATAAGAATACCATCTTGACGTTGTATGTATAAGTTTGTGCTATCCTTGCTTCTTTTGGCAATGGATTCAGATTTTTTTCCGCCACGGGTAATGGAGTCATTCCCTCCATATACTTGCGTTGGAGCATTTAGATAGGTTTCTGTGCTAAAAGTTGAACCAGGTTCAGCGTCATAACGTGCATCACGAGATGTGATTCCAGAATTTTCTAAAGCTGCTTCGTTAACGCGATCTGTTCGCCAATTGCTAAATTCAACGGCTTGAACCCAGCTTACACCTACAACCGGATAATTAGCATAGGCAGGGTGGCGAAGGTAATTGTTGGTCATTACTTCATTAAACCCTAAACGGTTTCTCCAAACAAGCGTGTCTGGCAGAGCGCCATCGTATATTTTTTTATAAGTTTCGTCACTCGGAGGGAAAACTTGCTTTAACCAATCTAAGTATTCAAGATACATAAGGTTGGTTACTTCGGTTTCATCCATGTAGAAGGATTGAACGTGCTGTTGGTTTGGAGTGTTGTTCCAATCGTGCATCGGGTCATCCTGAACTTTTCCCATTGTAAAAGTTCCGCCTTCAACAAAAATAAGGCCTGGCCCAGTTTCTTGTTCTTTGGCTTCAGGGTCGTACTGGAAGCCACCTTCCTTGGCGTTCATCTTCCATCCAGTAGCACGAGAGCTGTCTTTATAATCTCTGGTTTTGTTGCATCCTATAAAAAGAGAGCTTGCTAATACAGTAATAAATAGCTTAAATGCTAGGTTTTTTCTTAACATCATAGATTTAAATATGATAAAATTGGGTTCGCAATATAGTCATTAACGGTAAAAACACAATATTATTTTGTTATAATTGCTCGGTAGATTCTTGATAAATGTTTTAAGACCAACCAGTATGCAAACGTATTAGTTTTAAAATTATTATCCTAATGGCAGAATATAGCGAAAGTTTAAAATATTGCCTTATACTAAGTGTATATTTGCTGCGTTATTGGTACTGATGAGAAAAACGATACTTCTTTTTATTTTAATGACGCTTCCATTTTTAGGAAATGCGCAATCAAGAACCGTGTCTATAAACTGGGATGCTGAAAATACTTCAACCAGTAACTTTAGTGCTAGCAAACCTGGTATTTCTGCTGCCGATAAGGCTCTTGATGCGCTCAAAATTCGCATGGATAAAGAAACGGTAAGCTACATCACACAATGGAAGGACAATGGTTTTGCAGATCCTAACTCGGTTCGTGTTACCAATGTTCGGTATGGATCGGTTACTTCAGAAGAACTGAGCAAGATTACACCCCAATCCTTGCCAAATAGCCTTGAGTATTCAATAGCTACCACCATGGCGAGGGACGAACGTTTTACTATTTTTAATATCTCACCGATACTAAAAAGGAATGGAAGCTATCAAAAAGTGCTTTCTTTTGATGTTGATTATCGGTATGGCCCGCAAAATAGAAATCCGCCGCCAGGGATTACAAATTCAGTTCTTGCTACTGGGCAATGGTTTAAGTTTAAAGTTGAAAAAACAGGGGTTTATAAAATAGACAAGTCTTTTCTGAATAGCCTGGGAATGAATACCGACGGCATTAACCCGCGAAACCTTAAAATTTATGGGCATGGCGGGAAATCACTGCCACTTCTAAACAGAAATACCCGTTTTTTTGATATTCCTGAAAATGCCATTCAGGTTGTGGGGGAAGCCGATGGCAGTTTTGATGGCGGCGATTACATATTGTTTTACGGTACCAATACCGAAGGTTATGTTCGTGAAAACGACTCTAACTTAAACCCGTACACTGACGACTCCTATTATTATGTAACTGCCGATGGTCCTGCTGGAAAACGAATTAGTGCCATGGTTGAGCCTACGGCAACAGCCAATTCAATTATAACCGAGTTCGACGATTATCAATTTCATGAAAAAGACGAGCTAAGCCCAACAAAAATGGGAAGAAAGTGGTATGGCAACCGCTTTGATATTGAGAGCGAACAAAGCTATAGTTTTGAATTTAAGAACATTGTTTCGGGAGCCCCAATGGAAATCGTGGTAAAGGCTGCTGCAGCTTCTGAAAGCCCAACCTCTATGGCCGTTACGGTAAACAGTACGAGTTTAGACCCTATAAATTTTTCTGGATTGGGCGACCAAGGCCTGTTGAATATTCGCGATATGGATGCTTCGGTGCCGGCTAGTGGCGAAACAGTAACGGTAGATTTAGCCTATAGCAATGGCGGAAATCCATCCAGTATTGGGTATCTGGATTATATTGGTATTTGGGCAAAACGACAGTTAAGCGGTACGGACGGGCAATTGGCATTTCGCTTTAACGATGCCGCCGATATTTCGGGAGTAGGAGAATACCAAATAAGCAACGCCTCGCAATTTTCACAAATATGGGACGTGACCAACCTTGAAAGCATAAGCGCTAAGGAAAATGAAGAAGGCGCTTCCTCCATTACTTTTAAGCAGAATTTGGGCCAAGTTCGTAACTATGTGGCTGTAAACCCTAGCGATTACTATGCGCCTACAAAGATTAGACAGTCTGCGATTCAGAATCAAAATTTAAAAGGAAGTATTTTTAATGATGAATCTGGCAATTTTAAAGATGTTGACTATCTTATAATCACCGCACCTTTTTTGATTCAGCCGGCATTGCGTTTGGCTACGCATCACAAAATCACCCAAGGCCTTAACGTAAAGGTGGTGACCACTGATAAAATCTATGAGGAGTTTAGCTCGGGAAGTCAAGACATAAGTGCCATTCGTAATTTTATTCGGTATGTGTATTACAATGCTTCAAACGCTTCAAAACGCATTAAATATGTAGGTATTTTTGGTGATACTTCCATTGATTACAAAAACAGGCTTGCCAATAACAATAATATTGTTCCTACCTATCACGTACAGGAGGGTGCTAGTATTAGCAGTTCGTTTATGTCTGATGATTTCTTCGGAAACATGGACGAAAACGAAGGCACCATTGGCGGCAATACTTATGAAAATGACAACGATTTAAATCCGTTGCGCGATAATGATCGGTTGGATATTGCAATGGGAAGGATTGTTGTAGATGATGTTTCCTTGGCCAACGCCATGGTAGATAAAATAATTCGGTATTCGGAACAAAGCTCCTATGGCAACTGGCGGAATAATTTCTTGTTAATTTCAGACGATGTTGACGTGTCAACTGAAGCTATTTTACAAAAAAGACTGGATTCGCTTGGAGATCGCATTTCGGTAAAAAAACCATTTGTCAACGTAAAGAAAATTCATTCCGATTCGTATCAGCAACAAGCTTCTGCAGGCGGTAATCGCTATCCAGAAGTTAATGATGCCATTAAAACCGGGATAGAAACGGGAGCTATAATTATTGATTATTTTGGCCATGGGGGTGAAGACGGACTAGCTCATGAGGCAATTTATACCAAGGAAGCAGCTCAGGAATTAAAAAACAAAGACAAGTTGCCGTGTTTTGTAACCGTTACTTGCGAGTTTACAAAATTTGACAATCCACTTCGGATAACGGCGGGCGAGCTTACCTATCAAAATAGAGAAGGCGGTGCAATTTCATTGATGACAACTACTAGAGCTATCTTTATAGGTGCTGGAGTGCGGTTTAATGATTATTTAGCTGAAAATTTATTTGGTTTTGATACCGAAAACCCCTTGCCTCCTGCTGAAGGGCTTCGTAGGTCCAAAATTAGTATGGGGAATACGTTAAGACGCGTGGTTTTTTATGTTGGCGATCCAGCAATGCCACTTGCATTTCCAAAGAAAAACATTCGGCTTACGGCTTTAAACGATGTGCCTATCGAAATAGCAACAGATACACTAAAAGCTTTGAGCAAAATTAAGCTTGAAGGCGAAGTAGTAAGTGCTTCAGGTGCTGTTTTGACTGACTATAACGGGGTTTTGGAGGCTAAAATTTTTGATAAAAATGTAATGCGCCAAACCTTAGATAATGACAATCAAGGTGTTATTATGGACTTTGTGACCTTGGGAGAAGGCCTGTTTAATGGGCAGGCAAGCATTGCAAATGGGCGTTTTGAGTTTAAGTTTGTTGTACCTCGCGATATCCAAATTCCTGTAGGTAAAGGAAGAGTAAGTCTCTACGCCAAAAGGAATGATGCCTCAGAAGATCAAACTGGGGTAAACCTAGATTTAAAGGTAGGTGGTCTAAATGAAAATGCTCCTGAAGATAACGAAGGGCCATTGATCCAGCTTTTTATGAACGATGAAAGCTTTGTTTCTGGCGGAATAACCGATGATAGCCCAATTTTAATTGCCAAACTGGAAGATGCCAACGGAATAAACACCGCCAGTGGTATTGGTCACGATATTGTTGCCGTTTTAGATGGTGATGAAGCCAATCCGTTTGTTCTCAATGAATTTTACCAAGCCGAAGTTGATGATTACACCAGAGGGAAAACCCATTATAAATTTAGAGACTTGGAAGACGGTGTGCATACGCTTAAGTTAAAAGCTTGGGATGTGTATAACAACTCCTCCACCGCCGAGATACAATTTATTGTCGCCGGCAGCGGGAAGCTAGAAATATCTAAAGTGCTCAATTATCCAAACCCATTTGTTAACTATACCGAATTCTGGTTTAACCATAATAGGCCAGATGAAACCTTAGATGTGCAAGTACAGGTTTTTACCGTTACCGGAAAAGTAGTGTGGACCAAAAATGCCTCCTTACCGCCCTCAGGTAGCTATTTGTCTCGGGAAATTACCTGGGACGGCCGCGATGATTTTGGCGATCGGATAGGAAAAGGTGTGTATGTATATAAGATTACCGTTAAATCTGCGTTAACAAATCAGCGAGTTGAAAAGTTTGAGAAACTTGTTATCCTTTAAAAATTAAAATTATATTTGTCCAAAATTTATTAATATGAAAAAATTATTTATTCCAATTTTGTTGGGCCTTGTGGCTTTTAATTCTGTTGCTCAGGAAACTATAGTTGTTCCAAATCAAAGTGATTCGAGAGCAATTATTACGGGAGTACCGTTTATGTTGATAGGAGGGGATGCACGTTCTGCTGGTATGGGTGATATTGGGGTTACTACTTCTGCCGATGCCTTTTCGCAACAATGGAACCCTGCAAAATTTGCCTTTGCCCAATCAAAACAAGGTATTGGTGTAACCTATACACCTTATTTAAGCAAATTGGTAAACGATATATTTCTAGGAAACCTTACTTATTATAATAGATTAAACGAACGAAGTGCCGTTGCGGCAAGTTTTCGTTATTTTAGTAATGGATCTATAGAATTGCGTCAAGGTCCAGATGATCAAGGAATAGAGGTGAAACCAAATGAGCTTCTTTTTGATGTATCGTACTCGCTGCGTCTTAGCGACCGTTTTTCTATGGGTGTTGCCGGTAGGTATATCCGTTCCGATTTAAAATTGCAAACAGCAATGGAAGACGCGACAGCCGCAAATTCATTCGCAGTTGATATTTCGGGATACTACCAAAGTGAGGAAATTCCGTACAACGACTTTGATGGCCGTTGGAGAATGGGTTTCAATATCTCGAACATTGGTCCAAAATTGAAGTATGACGAAGTAGGTTCAGAAAGCTTTATTCCTACAAACCTTGCTCTTGGGGGTGGATTTGACTTCATTCTTGATCAATATAGTAAAATAGGGGTTTCTGCTGAAGTTAATAAGTTATTAGTTCCAACTCCTCCAATACGAGGAACCGAATTCGTTGATGATAATGGGAATGGCAAACAAGATCCCGACGAGCCAAGCTTAAATAATTACGCCATTTATGACGGTAAGGATAATGATGTTAGTTTTGTTAAAGGTATGTTTCAGTCATTTGGTGATGCACCCGGCGGATTTAGTGAGGAGTTAAAGGAATTTACATGGGCTTTAGGTGCTGAATATTCATATCAAGATGTATTTGCTTTTAGAGCGGGTTACTTTAATGAAAGTGATGAAAAAGGTGGTAGAAAATTCGCTACGCTAGGAGCTGGTTTCCGTTATACGGCAATTCAGATTGATCTTTCTTACTTGTTTTCTACTTCAAAATTGGCAAACAGCCCGTTGGACGGAACGCTTCGTTTTGGTTTAACGTTTAACTTTGGCGATACGTACGACGAGTATTAAAAAGAAATTTTCCTGCAAGGTGTCATTGCGAGCGTAGCGAAGCAATCTCCTTGTAGGTATTTTAAGATGAAAAAAAAATCTGCAAAGTCACAAAGATTTTGTAGGTATATCTACAAACAATTCAATTGAAAAAACAAAATATTGAAATCCAACTGGAGGTTTTTGAATCTGTTTCAGAGCTTCCAACAGCTATTCAAGAATTGATGAAAAAGGCGCAAGAAGCACGTGACAAAGCTTATGCGCCTTATTCGCGTTTTAAGGTGGGCGCGGCTATTCGGCTTGCTTCTGGCGAAATTACAATCGGTAGTAATCAAGAAAATGCAGCCTATCCATCTGGGCTATGTGCAGAGCGTGTAGCGATATTCCATACGGGAGCCCTTTTTCCAAAAGAGGAAATTAAGGCTATTGCAATTTCAGCAAGTTCAGCTACGCAAGAGCTTGTCGAGCCAATTGGTCCATGTGGTGCTTGCCGTCAATCTATGGCAGAATACGAACAAAAGCAAAAGGCTCCTATAGCCGTATATTTTATGGGCAAAACCGGTAAGGTTGTAAAAGTCAATAGTGTGATGGATCTCCTTCCGTTAGGCTTTGATGCCCAATACCTCTAAAGATAAAGAACCTCGTAGTAAACCTTAAATAACAAGTAACTTTCAAGACAGAAAGTGTTAAGCCCTAGTGTTTCGACTTTTATAATTTACATTTTGTATTTTATTTGTAATTTGTAATTTGTGTTTTGATAGTATAAAGTGCTACTTTTGTTATCCGTTTAATAAAATTTCCCCGTTGGGAACCCTTATCGCAGACAGATGAAGAAAATCACCAAAAAAACGTACCTAGATTGGTATGAAAACATGCTCTTTTGGCGCAAGTTTGAAGATAAACTGGCGCAGGTATATATCAATCAAAAAGTAAGGGGCTTCTTGCACCTTTACAACGGTCAAGAGGCTGTTCTTGCAGGAGCGCTACATGCTATGGATCTTAAAAAGGACCGCATGATTACGGCGTATCGAAACCACGTACAGCCAATAGGAATGGGGGTAGACCCTAAAAAAGTAATGGCCGAACTCTACGGTAAATCAACCGGAACTTCACAAGGTTTGGGTGGCTCAATGCACATTTTTGCCAAGGAACACCGTTTTTATGGTGGCCATGGTATTGTAGGGGGGCAAATTGCACTGGGTGCGGGCTTAGCTTTTGCTGATAAATACTTTGATAGAGACTCTGTAACTCTAACTTATATGGGGGATGGCGCTACTCGTCAAGGCTCGCTTCACGAAACATTTAACCTTGCCATGCTATGGAAGTTGCCAGTAGTTTTTTGCGTGGAAAACAACGGTTATGCTATGGGAACTTCGGTAGCTAGAACAGCAAACCATACCGATATTTGGAAGCTTGGCCTTGGTTATGAAATGCCTTGTAAACCCGTTGATGCAATGAAACCAGAAGTGGTTGCAAAAGAAATGGACGAAGCAATAAAACGTGCGCGTCGTGGTGACGGACCAACTTTTTTAGAATTGCGAACCTACCGTTATCGCGGACACTCCATGAGTGATGCCCAACATTACCGTACCAAAGAAGAAGTTGCCAAAAAGCAGGAAGAAGATCCAATTACCTACGTGCTTCACCAGCTTTACGAGAATAAATGGGCAAACGAAAAAGACATTAAAGAAATTGAGAAAAGAGTAAAGGATTTAGTAAGCGAATGTGAAAAATTTGCCGAAGAATCTCCATATCCAGAAAAGAACGTGATGTTCGATGCTGTTTATGAACAAGAAGACTACCCATTTCTATCAGATAAATTATAAGTAAAGTTAAGCATTGATTAGTAGATATTGGGTTGTAATTCTTAATGGTATTCATTAAACCGGGAATCGAAAATCTAATATCTCAAATCTAAAATCTACTAAAAAAATGGCAGAAGTAATAAAAATGCCGCGCTTGAGCGACACTATGGAAGAAGGAACGGTAGCTAACTGGCTTAAAAAAGTTGGTGATACCGTAAACGAAGGTGATATCCTTGCCGATATTGAAACCGATAAGGCTACTATGGAGTTTGAATCGTTCTATGAAGGAACGCTACTTCATATTGGCGTTAAAGAAGGTGAAACAGCACCGGTTGACGATCTATTGGCTATAATTGGGGAAGAAAATGAAGACATTTCAGAACTTATAAATGGATCTGCTTCAGAAAAAAAATCGGAAGACGACGCATCAAAGAAAGACGATTCTGAAACGGATGAAAAACCTTCCGATGATGAAGAAGATTCCTCCTCTGATGCTGATCTTCCCGAAGGTGTTGAGGTAATTACCATGCCGCGTTTAAGTGATACCATGACCGAAGGTACTGTTGCCACTTGGCTTATAAAAGAAGGAGAGAAAGTTGAAGAAGGCGATATTCTAGCTGAAATTGAAACCGATAAAGCTACCATGGAGTTTGAATCCTTTTATTCAGGAACCCTTCTCAAAATTGGTCTTAACGAAGGAGAATCGGCGCCGGTAGATGATATGCTTGCTATTATTGGGCCAGAAGGAACTGATGTTTCTGAGGTTGAAAAGAATTTTAAAAAGGGAGGCAAGGCTTCAGATTCAAAAGATAAATCTGAAAATAAAAAGTCTTCCGAAGAAAGTAAAAAGCAAACTACAGAAAAGGCTTCTGAAAAGCAGGAGACTAAAAAGCAAGATTCAGATAAAAAATCGGGGTCTTCACAATCTAAAAACGAAGGCCGCATTTTTGCTTCGCCTTTAGCCAAAAAGCTAGCTGAAGAAAAAGGAATTAACCTGCGTCAAGTTCAGGGTAGCGGTGAAAACGGACGTATCGTTAAAAGCGATATTGAAAACTACCAGCCTGCTGCCGCTGGAGCACAAGCTTACACACCAGTGGGAACCGAGAGTTTTGAGGAAGTGAAAAACTCGCAAATGCGCAAAACTATTGCCAAACGATTGGCCGAGTCTAAGTTTACCGCACCAGAGTATTACCTTACTGTAGAGTTGGATATGGATCATGCCATTGCCGCTCGTGAAGCTATAAACGCTGCGCCAGATGTAAAAATATCGTTTAATGATATGGTTATAAAAGCTTGTGCCATGGCATTGCGCAAGCATCCACAAGTAAACAGCCAGTGGACGCCAGAGGTTACCAAAATTGCCAAACACATCCATATTGGAGTTGCGGTTGCGGTAGATGAAGGCTTGCTAGTTCCGGTATTAAAATTTGCAGACCAAATGACCTTCTCACAAATAGGTGGAAATGTTAAGGAGCTTGCAGGGAAGGCGCGTAATAAAAAGATTACGCCACAGGAAATGGAAGGCAGTACATTTACGGTTTCCAACCTTGGAATGTTTGGGATTGATGAGTTTACTTCAATTATAAATCAGCCGAATTCTGCTATTTTATCGGTTGGAACTATTGTTCAAAAACCAGTGGTTAAAAATGGGCAGATAGCTGTTGGCAATACGATGAAAGTTACCTTGGCCTGCGACCACAGAACAGTTGATGGTGCTACGGGAGCTAAGTTTTTACAAACAGTACGCCAGTATATTGAAAACCCAGTAACGATGTTTGTATAATAGATCCTGCAAGGTTTTTAGAACCTTGTAGGTATAACTTTACATGAGGGGTTTTATCTAGGTTAACTTAATGTCATTCGTCCTTAAGTTTCGGCTTAGGAAGACTTACACGATGCCTGCCGCGATAGGAGCACTTCGAAGGTCGTTTGCCCTGTAAGATCACCTAATCTTTCCTGCAATGTTTCCAAAACGTTGTAGGTGTAATTTACTTATGGGTATAATCCTACTTGCAGGTTTAATTCTACTAATACTTCTATATGAAAAACATAATAATCACAGGTACATCAAGAGGCATCGGTTTTGAAATGGTAAAGCTCTTTGCTGAAGCAGGCCATACTGTTTTGGCACTTTCACGTAACTCCAAACCGGTTTCCGAATTAAATCTAAAAAATGTTTCGGCTTTGGAATTTGATATTTCCAATCATTCCGAAATTGTAAAGCTAGGCAGTTACCTTCAAACCAATATGCAAACGGTTGATGTCTTGATTAATAACGCTGGGCTTTTAGTAAACAAACCATTTGCCGATCTGTCTGCCGAAGACTTTAAACAATCTTACGGCGTAAATGTTTTGGGACCTGTATCTTTGATACAAACTGTACTTCCATTTATGAAGAAGGAGGGGCATGTTATAAATATTAGCAGTATGGGCGGCGTTCAGGGCAGTGTGAAATTTCCCGGGTTAAGCGCATATAGCAGTAGTAAAGGTGCAATTATTACTTTAACCGAATTATTGGCGGAAGAGTACAAGGAATCTGGCCCATCATTTAATGTTTTGGCATTGGGTTCTGTGCAAACCGAAATGCTCGAAGAAGCTTTCCCAGGTTTAAAAGCACCACTTTCAGCAACCGAAATGGCGGAATATATTATAGACTTCGCTCTTACAGGGAATAAATTCTACAATGGGAAAATCATGCAGGTTTCCAGTACTACGCCTTAACTGTAAGTAATTCCTTTCTTAAAATTACTATGTTTTTCGGTCTTGAAAAATCTGGTGCTCCAAATCTTAATTAGAAAGAGGAAGGCATAAGTTCTAGTCGTACTATAGTTTTTTTAAAACATAAAGGCACGATTTTTACATCGTGCCTTTACTACTTAACAACTCAAACAATTAAAAACTATAGCGTAAAACGCCGGCAAAAGATCGTGGTTCGGTTTGATTGATATAACGCGTTCGGTAAGCGTTGTATCCAACTTTGTTAAATACATTGTTCAATAAAAACTGAACGCTCCAGTTTTGATCAACTTGGTATTGCGCTTGAAAATTCACCAAGGTATAGGCATCAACATTAAAGGGTTTTTGCCCCGGTACAATACCTTCGTGTGTTACCGCGCCCGAAGACCAGTCGTTAATGGGGCGCTCGCCTGTAAAATAAGCACCAGCTCCTATTGAAAGTCCTTCCAAAGCATTATTTCTAAAGGAGTAGTTAGCGTATGCATTAAACGTGTGTTTTGGAGTGTTTAAAGGTGCAGATCCATAAACGTACGAGGTGTGATTCTTATATTGGGCATCAATATAGGAGTATCCACCAATTAACTCTAGGTTTTCAAGCGGTCGCCCGGTAAGTTCTACCTCTATTCCTTGACGTTGGTCGTTTCCTCCTTTCGCATAATATAGAACGTTGGTCCAGGTGTCGTCGTAAACCGGGAGGTTGATATTCTTATTGTTGATTTTAAAAATCGTTAAATTAAAACGAAGTCTATCGTTGAGCCATGTTGTTTTAAAACCGGCTTCAAATTGGTCAAAACGCTCATTGCCCAGTTCTTCTCCATTTTCGCCCGATCGTGAAGCGGTTCGCGGATATGAACTGTTGGTATAGGAAGCAAAAAGATTGATGTTTTCAATTGGCGAAACAATGATTCCCCCAAGTGGGTTAAAAGCATCGCTTCGTGTGTTTTCCACTTCCGAGATTGTTTCCGTAGAACTATATCGCGCACCCAAAAATGTTTTTAACCAGTGGTTCCATGAAATTACGTCTTGGGCTACAAAACCTAGCGAGTTGGTTTTTCCACCATTGGTACTAGCTTCTCCAAGACTTACATTGGGCAAACCATGTGCAATTTTTTGAAATACGTTAATGGTGTCTACAACTCCAGCAGACTGGCTCATGGTACTAAAACGTGACGAACGATAGTCAAAACCAACTTGGAAGGTATGCTTTATGGAGCCTGTATAAACATTGTCGCCAATTAAATCAAACTGTAGCACGCTGTTTTTGTCATCGCGGGTAGAAGTCGAGTATTTTCGCTGACGTTGGTTATAAACTGATGTTTCTCCGTTTTTTATAACCTTACCTAAGCCGGCTCCTTTATCATTGAGTTTTAAAGATGAATTATAGAAAGCTCCTTTTAGGGTAAGTTTTTCGTTCAACTTTCTGTCCATTCTAATGGCATAGGTTGTGTTTTGGGTAATGGAACGGTCATTTTCAAATCCTAAAAACTGGGAGTGGGGTAGATCGTAAATGGCATTCACATCATTTTCAGCTAAGTTTACCGTACCTAAATCTGGGGTTCTACTGTCGTAATAATGGTCTAGTTCTAGGGTTACTTTGGTTTTATCATCAATTTTCCATTCGAAGGAAGGATTAAAGTAAAAACTCTCCTTTTGAACTAAACTTCTATAGCTATCGGCTCTTTCCAGCGATCCGTTTAAGCGGAAGCCAAGGTCCTTTTCTTTGTTTAAAGGACCGTAAAAGTCGAAGGTAGGTCTTACTTGGCCATAGCTTCCGCCGCGAAGGCTAACACTACCGCCAGTAGTGTATTTTGGGGTTTTGGTAACAATGTTTATCACCCCACCCGGGCTTCCAATATCGGTGGCTACCCCTTGGGTTATGGCGGCAGTTCCCTTTAAAACTTGAATGTTATCAACCCCTTGCATATCGGTCAACACACCTACGCCACGAAAATCTGAGTTTACCCGAACTCCATTCTTTAGAATAGGAATACCTCTAAATCCACGGCTCGACATGCTCTCGCGTTTATTGCCATAGGTAGCAAAAGTATAAACTCCAGGTACGTTTTTGGTGGCTTGCGAAATTGTTAGAGCACCTTGATCTTCAATTAATTTTTCGGAAAGTACTGAGATACTCTGTATTTGCTCATAAGGCTTTAGCGGTAGGCGGGTAATGGATTCTATCTTGTCGGGATGATCGTTCCGGTTTCCAAATACTTCTACTTGGTCTAGTTCGTTATCAAAACTCAGCTGAAACCGAATTCCGCTTAAAACAGGCTCACTTGGGTTTATGGCCACAGTGGCAGGATTGTAACCAACTGCGCTGGCGGTAAGCTGCCAACTTCCATAAGGAATATTGTTGATAGAAAAGACGCCGTCAGCATCTGCCGCGCCGCCTTTTTTCAATTCTTGTATATATATACTGGCAAACGGAACGGGGTTATTGTCTATATCGGTGACTGTTCCGGTGATAGTTGCTACTTCTTGCGCTACCATAAACTGGACGCAGAGGATTAAAAATAGCGATTGGATAAGCTTCATTTTATAATTTATTTTTATTTAGATTGAATATAAATTGAGTGCAAAAATACTTCGAAGTTTTATAAAATCAAAGCTTATTTAGACTGATTTAAAATGGTTTTTTGCAATTGGTTGAAAGTAAATTGAATGGACTTAAAAATTTTTCTGAAAAGTGATCTATTTCTTTTTATGGCGAGTTAAATGGTGCTATATTGTGCTTATCTGAATATTTTTGTAGCCTTATAACTAAGGTGAAAACCTTCCGATTTCAGCATTTATGACAGAAATTCTTGAAAAATATATTCCACAGGCCGCGGTTCATTCAGCGCTTCAATTAATTCAAACGCATAAGGTTCACCTTAAAATTGTAAACGAACGGGTTACACGGCATGGCGATTACCGAAAAATGGCAAATGGGCAACACCAAATTACCGTAAATGCATCTTTAAATAAGTACCGCTTTTTAATTACCCTGATTCATGAAATAGCACATCTGGAGGCTTTTACAAAGTATGGCCGGTCAATAAAACCACATGGTTTGGAGTGGAAGCGAACCTTTCAGACCTTGATGTTGCCTTATATACGTCCTGCTATTTTCCCCAGTGAATTGTTACCGCTCTTGGCACGGCATTTTAAAAATCCCAAAGCCTCTAGTGATACCGATGCACCCTTGTCTTTAGCTTTAAAACAATTTGATCCACCAAACGATAAAAACTATATCTTTGAAATTCCCTTTGGGAGTCACTTTAGATTGTACAACGGAAAAATCTTTAAGCGCGGAAAGCAGCGTGTAAAGCGTTTTGAATGTTTAGAAGTGGCAACTGGGCGAACCTATTTGTTCAACCCCAATGCGGAGGTGGAGTTTTTGAAATAGATGTTAAAATTAAGCAGGACTTAATAGAAACAGGAAACAAACTGTAAGGGTATAGGGTTAAACTGGGGGTTAGCTGAAAGATGCTTAAAGTTACCTGAAATCTATTCTGATTCACTATAGTCGCGGCTCAAATATTAAATTATGAATAAAAATAACTATGCAGTAATAATGGCTGGCGGTATCGGTTCGCGATTCTGGCCGGTTAGTACCCAGGAGTTTCCCAAGCAATTTCACGACATGTTAGGAACGGGGCAGAGCTTGCTGCAGCATACTTTTTCTAGGCTTCAGAAAATAATCCCTTCCGAGAATATTTATATACTTACCAATGAAATCTATTTGGAACTTACGTTGGCGCATTTACCCCAGATTTCTGAAGAGCAAGTAATCTTAGAACCTGCAATGCGGAATACGGCAGCTTGTATTTTACTTTCGGCCTTAAAAATTCAAAAAGAAAATCCCAATGCCCAAATGTTGGTGGCACCCAGTGATCATTGGATTGAAGATGAAAACGCATTTTCGGCAGATGTTAAAGCCTGTTTTAAGGCTGCCGAAGAAGACGATATCTTGCTTACGCTAGGGATTGAGCCAACTTTTCCCAACACGGGTTATGGCTATATTGAAAGTTCAAAAAATACAGATCTGGAAATTGCGAAAGTGCGTCAGTTTCGGGAGAAACCAGATTATGATACTGCAAGGAAGTTTCTTAAAGCTGGAAACTTTCTATGGAATGCCGGAATATTTATATGGAGTGCCGAAAGTATTATAGGTGCTTTTAAGGAATATCTACCTCAGATGAGTGCGCTCTTTTTAAATGGAACTTCGGTTTTAAACACTTCCGAAGAAAAACAATTTGTAGCCAATAATTATCCCAAAGCCGAAAATATATCTATAGACTATGGCATTCTTGAAAAAGCGACGAATGTTTTTGTAAAAAAAGCAACTTTTGACTGGAATGATCTGGGTACCTGGGGCGCCTTACATGAAAGGTTGGAAAAAGACGCAAATGAAAATGCGGTGATTAATGCGAAAACGCATCTTGCCAATTCAAAAAATAATATGATTTTTACAGCCTCCAAAAAATTGGTTGTTTTGGATGGAATAGATGACTATATCGTGGTAGATAATGAGGATGTTCTTTTGTTATTTCCGAAGAAAAAGGAGCAAGATATAAAAGAACTATTAAAATCAGTTTCGGAGAAATTCGGTAAAGACTATTTGTAAATGGCAGATAACAACGAGAAAATAAAAGCAACTCCCAACGATGAGGAGTTTGAGAATGTAAAGCTGAATACTTGGGAGAGCATTAAAAAATTCTTGGTTGAACTTTTTGATATCCGAACAGATTCAGACCGAGACGCTACCATAGATGCTGTAAAAAAAGACATCTCGTTTAAAGGGCACACGGCTTGGATTCTTATTTTCTCTATTTTTGTTGCTTCCATTGGTCTAAACGTAAGTAGTACGGCGGTGGTTATTGGAGCCATGCTTATTTCGCCATTAATGGGGCCTATTGTTGGTATTGGGCTTTCCTTGGCCATTAACGATGTAGAAACCCTGAGACGTTCCCTGATAAACCTTGGGGTTATGGTTTTTTTAAGTGTGCTCACTGCTTTTCTATATTTTAAGCTTTCTCCGCTAACCGAGGAAACGCCAGAGCTTATTGCCAGAACTTACCCAACTATTCTAGATGTATTAATCGCTATATTCGGTGGTTTGGGCTTGATTGTGGCTAAAACAAAAAGCGGAACCATTGCCAGTGTTATTTTTGGGGTTGCAATTGCCACCGCATTAATGCCGCCCTTATGTACTGTGGGTTACGGGCTTGCCATTGGAAGTGGTGAATATGCCCTTGGCGCCATGTACCTATTTTCTATAAACGCTGTTTTTATAGCGCTTTCAACATTTATTGTTTCAAAAATTCTGCGTTTTCCATTGGTGCGTTATGCCAATAGTAAACGAAGAAGAAGAATTGCCCAAATTGCTTCTATAGTTGCTATTGCGGTTATGGTGCCCAGTGTTTACCTGTTTATCAACCTTTTAGACCAACAAGTTTTTGAGAATAAATCGAGAGAATTTGTAAAGAATATTATTAAATATGAAGGTGCCGAAGTGGTAAAGTTTACTCATAATTATAAATCGAATAACCTTGATGTTTATTTAATCGGGAGGCCTGTGCCTCAAAATAAAATTAACGATTGGCTGGCAGAGCTTGAAAAGACTGAGAAGCTGGAAAAAACACACTTGCGTATTTATCAAGGAGCAGATCAAACAGGCGAAATGGCTGAAAAACTTTCTGGTGAAATTAAAGCCGGGATATTGGAAGATCTTTATGTGAAAAACGAACAGATAATCCAGGATAAAGATGAAAAAATTCGCTTTTTAGAAAATCAGGTGGCGCTTATGAAGGTACAAAACGTGCCTTTTAAGCAGTTGAGCGAAGAGTTAAAGATAAACTATGAAAGCGTAGAAACTTTTAGTTACTCCAACAAAATAACTACAAACTTTGAAAAAACAGATACCTTGCCGGTAGTTCATATTGCTTGGAAAAAAGAGGTGCCTGCAAGTGAAAAGAAGAACGCACTGAAAAAAATAGAGGCTTGGTTAAAGTATAAGCTGAAACTAGATACGCTTCAGGTTTCCGAATATCGTTAAACGCTTATCCTTCTTTTTGCTGTACTTCTCGAATTTTTTTAAATAGATCTGACGAATATACAAATGCGGTAACGTCCTCATTATCTGTTTTAAAGATCTCCTCATTGTCGCCCTGCCACACTAGTTTACCATTTTTAAGCAGTACTACTTTTTGTCCTATTTCCATTACCGAATTCATATCGTGGGTTACAACAACGGTTGTAATATCATACTCATGTGTAATTTCCTGAATAAGGTTATCTATTAAGGTAGCAGTTTTAGGATCGAGACCTGAGTTTGGTTCGTCACAGAATAAATATTTGGGTTTATTTACAATAGCACGAGCAATTGAAACCCGTTTTTGCATTCCTCCAGAAATTTCGGCAGGAAATTTTTTATTGACGTTTTCAAGGTTTACCCGTTTCAATACTTCGTTTACCCGCGCAAGCATATCTGCCTTTTTTTGCTTGGTAAACATGCGTAAGGGGAACATTACATTTTCCTCAATATTCATGGAGTCAAATAGAGCACCGCCTTGAAATAACATACCTATTTCTTCCCGAAGTTTGCGTTGTTTCTCGTCATCCATATCTTGAATGGCGCTATCTTCATAATAAATTCGGCCTTTTTCAGGTTCAAATAAGCCGATAAGGCATTTCAGCAAAACGGTTTTTCCGCTACCACTTTGACCGATAATAAGGTTTGTTTTACCCTTGTCAAATTCGGTGGAAATTCCTTTGAGAATCTCTTCGTCTCCAAAGCTTTTATGGACGTCTTCTACTTTTATCATGAGCTTAAAAGAAGTTGGGTTATTACATAGTTTGCGGCAATAATTAGTACACTTGTCCAAACAAATGAGTTGGTACTTGCCTTACCTACCTCTAGGGAGCCTCCTTTCATATAAAATCCTTGCCAAGAAGGCACTGTAGCAAGAATAAAAGCAAAGACGAAGGTTTTAAAAAATGCGTAAAACAGCTGATACGGAATAAAGTCTTCCTGTACGCCGGCTATAAAATCTGCCGAACTGGTAAAGCCACCGTAAACGCCGGCAATCCATCCGCCAAACACACCTAAGAACATGGCTATAACAATGAGGAAAGGGTAAAACATTAAGGCAACGATTTTAGGGAAAACCAAATAGTTTAATGAGTTTATCCCCATGACCTCTAAGGCGTCAATCTGTTCGGTAACGCGCATAGAGCCTATACTAGACGTAATGAACGAACCTACCTTTCCCGCCATAATAATTGAAATGAATGTTGGGGCAAATTCCAAAATAACAGATTGCCGCGTGGCAAAACCAATTAAGCTGTCTGGAATAACAGGGTTATCCATATTTAGGGCGGTTTGGATAGCCACAACGCCACCAACAAAAAAGGAAATAAAGGAAACAATACCCAAAGAACCTATTATAAGGTCGTCAATTTCCTTAAATATTAAATGCCTTAAAACCGATGTCTTGGTAAAACTACCAAACACCTTCTTAAGCATTAAAAAATAAGAACCAATATCTTGTAAGTACTTCATAAAAACATAGCTATGGCTAAAATACTAAAATTACGGCACCGAATTCTAAAAACCGCGTTAAGAAAATAGATTTCAGTTGACAGACTGAAAATTAGGTTTGAAACACCAACTTAATAATGGGGTAACTTATTTTAACCTTTGAAATCACTTCTTATTAATAAATAGTGGAAAAAGACAAAGCCTAGCTGCGTAAATTATAACTTGTGAACAATGGATAAAATGAATACTGAAGCTCAAAGCCCCAATCTGCTACCTTGCCAAGAGTTCCCTCATTTTAAAGTAAATCTCGTTGTTTTCATAAATTCCGTTAAACAATGAAGCGCCTGGGCCTTCCGCAAAAACGGGAACCATGGTGCCGGAATGACCGGTAGTAGAAAAAGTAGGTTTCAGTTTATTATAGTTTTTGCCATCACTTGCAAGTGTATAACCGCCGGTTTCATGATCAGCAGTTACAATGACTAAGGTTTCACCATCTTTTTTGGCAAAATCCAAGACCTCGCCAATAGTTTTGTCAAAATCTAAAAGTTCTTCAATTAGATAATCGGCATCATTGGCATGCCCGCCCCAATCTATTTGGCTTCCTTCAACCATCAAGAAAAACCCTTTTTCATTTTTGGAAAGTTTTTCCAAAGCCAATTTTGTAGCATTGGCAAGAAAATCGCCACGGCCTTCGTTCATTTTCGGCATTCCATCTTCGGCAAGAAGGATAATTTCGTTGTTTTTACTTGGGCTTTTTGGAAGCTTATCCGTGATTACATCATAACCTTTGGCTTTCATTTCATCCAACAAATTTTTTCCATCTTTTCTTTGGTTGAAAAACTTTAAACCGCCCCCTGCAAAAAAGTTAACGCCAGAGTTTGGAGCAAACTCGGTAATCTCTTCATACATTCTCCTGCTTTTTACGTGTGCATAAAAGGATGCCGGCGTGGCGTGCTGAATTGAAGATGTAGCAACAATACCTGTGCTAAATCCTCTTTGTACAAGTTGTTCCACGATTGTGGGTACTGGAATCGTGTCATTATCAACCCCAATTGCACCGTTATAGGTCTTTACACCTGCCGAAAAAACTGTGGCGCCGGCGGCAGAATCTGTAACCAAATCGCTGGAAGAAGATGTCTTGCTCAATCCAATGGTGTTAAACCGCTCAAAGTTTGGTTTTCCATCTTTATAATAAATGGCTGTGGACACTTGGCTCAAACCCATCCCATCACCAATAAGAAGGACAATGTTTTTAGGTTTTTTTACTTCTGAAGTAATTGTTGAAACTTGATTATCACTAACTTGAACAGAAACACAAGAAGTTGTTATAACGGAAAGCGATAAGAAGAGAGCGAATAGGGTGATTTTGAAATTCATTAACGTAAATTTTTATGTAAAAATAAGCATTATAAGTTGAAATTAATCTTGAATATCAAAGCAACAAATTAACCAATCCCGAGTTTTTTACGGACATTCCTCCATCGCAGGTTTCTAATAAATGCCCCTTCCTTTTCTGAAACGATATATTCCAAATTTTCTTTTTTGGCATTTTGATATCCCTGCATGCAATTCATAAAAAATTTAAAGCTGCCTTTTTTAGAAGCTAATTTTGCCGAAGCGATTAACGTGAGCCAAAACCCATAACGCATTTTGTAAAAAGCTTCCCCTTGGCGATATTTTGAAGCTTGGGTATAGACTTTACCGGTGGGTTTTAAGTGTTTTACATGTAGCGAAGTATCCGTTTTTATTTTCCAGCCGTGGTATTGGGCAAGGAGCTCATCAACCGTATCCCAGCCCATTGCTCTTTTCAGCCCTCCAATTTGCTCAAAACATTTTTTGCGATAAGCTTTTAATGCGCCGCGAATATGGTCTTTATTGGTAAGGTTTTCCAAAACCCAATTATCGTTATTGTCAATAGTACAAAAACCACCAACCATTCCAACATTTGGATTTTCTTGAAATGCCACAGCTACTTTTTCTAAATAATCTTCGGGGAAAATTAAGTCTGCGTCAAACTTGCAAATAATATCATAACCATCGTCTAGTGTTTCAAAACCTTTGTAAAAGGCGTTTATTACTTTACTCCCGGGTTCATGTTGCTTCTTTGAATTATATTGAATTCCAGAAATAAAGGAATGTTTTTCTGAAAATTGATCAATTATGTTGTGGGTGTCGTCTGTGGAGGCATCGTTAACCACCACTATTTTTTTTGGAAGAAGACTTTGTTGCGATAAAGATTCTAAGGTCTGCGAAAGATACAATGCTTCGTTATGGGCCGGTATGACAATATAGAAATCCATTAAACTCTTTCAGCATAAACCAAGTAATACCGCGGTGTAAATCTTCTGAGAATAGGGCGGATGCCAACTTTGTTTACCGGATTGGTAAACTTCTCACTTTTTATAATGCGCCAGCCAGCTTTTTCTAACAACCAATCAAATTGCCAGTCTTCAAACTCGTGATAGTGGCGGTCCCATTTATCCGTTTTGCTTCTATAGGCTGAAGCAAACCAAAGTTTTAAGGGAACGGAAGCGACTAATTTTTTTGCCTTTATATCATGGAGTACATTAAATGGAGAGACCAAATGTTCAAAGATTTCAAAGGCTGTAACTACATCAAATTCTTCGGTTTTTACAACTCCCGTCTCAAGGTCTAGATCTTCACCTTTGGTGTTGGTAACCTGAAAATCTTCTTGCTTTAATATTTCTGAAAAAGGATTGCGAACCCCTAAGTCGAGAATTTTTTCTTTCTTGGAAATAACTTCGTTTAGAAAATTTAGGGTGTGCTTGTATCTCTTCTTCGGAAACTTTTCTTCGTACATGTTTTTAATCTTGATTCCGATAGAAATCGGGACAGAATTCTGAATTTATTAAACCTTATAAACAATGGCATTAATATTCATTCCTGCGCCCACACTAGCAAAAATAACAAGGTCTCCTTTTTGAAGGGAATGATCTTTTAATTCGCCGTTTAAAACCAAATCGTAGAGGGTAGGTACTGTGGCTACGCTGCTATTCCCTAATTTGTCTATGCTCATGGGCATAATGTTTTTGGGCGTAGTTTTTCCGAACAGCTTATAAAAACGATTTACAATGGCTTCGTCCATTTTTTCGTTTGCCTGATGGATCAAGATTTTTTTAACATCGTCAATTCCGGCTCCACTTTCTTCCAGGCATTTTTTCATGGCATCGGGAACGTGGTTCAGCGCAAATTCGTAAATTTTTCTCCCGTACATTTTTATATACCGGCGATTATCTTTTTTCTCCAAGTTGTTGCTTTCTCCAAAAAAGATAAAATGTGCTTCATCAAAAGCGTAGGTCGCGCTAAAATGGCTTAAAATGCCTCCTTCTTCGTCAGTGGCTTCTACAATAGCAGCTCCAGCTCCGTCGCTGTATATCATAGAATCACGATCGTGTGGATCTACTACCCGCGAAAGTGCTTCGGCGCCAATGACCAAACATTTTTTGGCAATACCAGATTTAATAAATGCATTGGCCTGTATCATGCTTTCAATCCACCCAGGACATCCAAAGAGCATATCATAACCTACGCACCTTGGGTTTTGTATTTTAAGGTTGTGCTTTACGCGGGTTGCAATACTAGGTACGGTGTCGCTCTGTACGGAATCGTGTTTTACATCGCCATAATTATGAGCTACAATTATATAGTCTAGGTCTTCCTTGTCTATTCCCGAATCTTTAAGCGCATTTTCGGCTGCAAAAGAGGCAATATCTGAAGTGTTCAAGGTTTTAGGAATGTATCTGCGCTCCGCAATACCGGTTATGGCCTTAAACTTTTTAATGATAGTTTCGTTTTCTTGATCAAAACGAGTACCATCAGAATTGTAAAAATGATGTTTTCCAAACTGCTCATTTTTAGCTATTTCGCTTGGAATGTAACTGCCTATGCCTGTAATTTTGACATTCATATATTAAAAAGTTTCGTTAAAAATACGGAAAAATATGTAATCAATGGTCAGTAGCCGGTATTCAGTAAATATTCATTTGCTGAATTCTACTGAATACGGCATACTGCGTACTTTTTTATGCTTCCATATATGCCTCAATCGGATCGCATGTGCAAACTAGGTTTCTGTCGCCATAAGCATCATCTACGCGTCTAATTGACGGCCAAAATTTGTTGTCGGCAATGTTTTCCAATGGAAAAGCTGCTTCCTGTCTGGAATATGGAAAATCCCACTCATCTGCTGTTAACATCTGCATGGTGTGGGGTGCATTTTTCAAGACATTATTGGGTTCATCCTTTTCGGCGGCCTCAATTTCTTTTCTAATGGCAATCATTGCATCACAAAACTCATCTAAAGATGCTTTGCTTTCACTTTCCGTAGGTTCAATCATCAAGGTTCCTGCAATTGGGAAAGAAACCGTTGGGGAGTGAAAACCATAGTCTATCAATCGTTTTGCGATATCGGTTATTTCAATACCCTTGGCTTTAAAGGGGCGGCAATCCACAATCATCTCATGAGCCGCACGGCCGCGTTCGCCAGCGTAAAGTACATCGTAATGTCCGTTGAGGCGTTCCTTGATATAGTTAGCGTTTAAAATAGCGTGTTGGGTAGCTTTTTTCAAGCCATTTACACCAAGCATACAGATGTAGGCATAGCTAATTAAACATACTAGAGAACTACCGAAGGGCGCTCCAGAAATTGCCGAGATAGCTTGTTCGCCACCCGTTGGGATTATTGGATTAGATGGTAAAAATGGTGCCAACTGCTCAGCAACACAAATTGGGCCCACGCCCGGTCCACCACCACCGTGGGGAATAGCAAAAGTTTTATGGAGGTTTAAGTGGCAAACATCGGCACCGATAGCACCAGGATGTGTAAGTCCTACTTGGGCGTTCATATTGGCGCCGTCCATATAAACCTGACCGCCATTTTCATGGATGATACTGGTTATTTTACAGATTGCAGATTCATAAACACCGTGAGTAGATGGATAGGTTACCATTAAACAGGCAAGGTTATCCTTGTGTTTTAAGGCTTTTTCTCGAAGATCGTCAACGTCAATATTACCTTCTTCGGTAGATTTGGTAACCACTACCTTCATACCTGCCATTACTGCACTTGCAGGGTTTGTACCGTGTGCCGAAGATGGAATTAAACAAATATTTCTGTTGTGGTCGCCGCGAGATTCATGGTAGGCACGAATGGCCATTAAGCCTGCAAATTCGCCTTGAGCACCACTGTTTGGTTGTAGTGAGGTAGCTGCGAAACCAGTAATTTCGGTCAGTTGTTTTTCTAGTTTCCGTAAAACTATTTGATAGCCCTCAGCTTGTTCTACAGGTACAAACGGATGCACATTGCCCCACATTGGGTCGCTTAAAGGAAGCATTTCGGCAGCGGCATTGAGTTTCATGGTACAAGAGCCCAAAGAAATCATAGAGTGGTTTAACGAAAGATCCCTGCGCTCTAGTTTTTTGATATAGCGCATCATATCGGTTTCGCTATGATACTTGTTAAATACTTCTTGTTCTAAAAACTCGGTTTTCCGTGCTACTTCTTGTGGAATTTTATTGCCAGTTTCTAATTCGGTGATTTTTTGGAAATCTTTTTTAGAGGCTTCTGAAAAGATCGAAAGAATTTTGTTGAGGTCCTTTATGTTTGTGGTTTCGTTTATTGAGATTGAAACGGTTTCGTTATCAGGATAATAAAAATTAACCTCTTTTGCTTCTGCTAGGAACTTAATTTTTGTGGCATCGGTTTTTATGGCGATGGTGTCAAAATAGGTGTCATTTAGCTGCTCAAAACCTAATTCTTCCAAAGCATTTGCAAGGGTTACTGCGCCATTATGCACTTTTCTTGCAATATATTTTAAACCTTCAGGGCCGTGATATACGGCATACATACCTGCCATAACTGCTAATAATACCTGGGCAGTACAGATATTTGAGGTTGCTTTGTCGCGTTTAATGTGTTGTTCGCGGGTTTGAAGCGCCATGCGTAGCGCCCTGTTTCCGTCCTTATCTTTTGTAACGCCAATAATACGTCCTGGAATGCTGCGTTTGTAAGCTTCTTTTGTGGCAAAAAATGCGGCATGGGGCCCACCGTAACCCAACGGAATGCCAAAACGCTGCGTGGTTCCAACTACCACATCTACTCCAAAATGTCCTGGAGACTCAAGCATTACTAAGCTTAAAATATCTGCAGCAACGGCTACTTTTATATTGTTTTCGTTGGCTTTTTCAATAAAATCGGTATAGTTATGAACCTTTCCAGTCTTGCTTGGATATTGAATTATCGCCCCAAAAAACTCTTCGCCAAAATTGAAATCTTCATGGTTGCCAACAACCAGATCTACTCCAATAGGTTCTGCTCGGGTTTCCAACAAGGCTAAAGTTTGCGGAAGTATATCTTTAGAAACAAAAAACTTATTGGCCTTGCTTTTCTTTTTACTGCGTTCCCGAACGGCAAAAAGTAATGACATTGCCTCGGCTGCTGCGGTAGATTCATCAAGTAGCGAAGCATTTGCAAGCTCCATTCCGGTTAAGTCGGTAACAACGGTTTGGAAGTTGAGAAGCGCTTCCAGACGGCCTTGGGCAATCTCGGCTTGGTACGGCGTATAAGCGGTGTACCATCCTGGGTTTTCAAGAATGTTTCGTTGTATTACGGGCGGCAAATTGGTGGCGTGATATCCTAAACCAATGTAAGTTTTAAATACTTTGTTTTTTGTAGAAAGCTCCGTGATGTGCTCAAGGTATTCCTGCTCACTCATAGCCGTATCCAGATTTAATGCTTTTTTTAGCAGAATATCATCTGGAACTGTTTCAAAAATAAGTTGATCCAGAGATTGTACGCCAATGGTTTCAAGCATTTCGGGAAGATCGCTTTCCCGGGGACCGATATGCCTTAAAGCAAAAGAATCTGTATTCATAGTTGTGTTATATTTTGCCGCAGATTGCCTTTAGATTCACTGTAAAACTCCTACGGATATTTATTATATTTAGGTTTTAGTTTTCGCCTTGTAAACTCTCGAAGTTCAACAATTTACAAAACGCTGCAAAATTACAATTTTTAAGGTGAATTTATAGGCTATTAATTGATTGAAAAACATAATTTTTCAACTACTTTTAAACCTTGTTAACACAGCAGCGACTTTTAAATTTATGGAGCTTTTAAAACGAAGTTTTGCCTTCTACATTAACAGTAGCGTTCATGTAGCATTGGCTGTTTTGTCTCTTTTGGCAATTACCGTAATGGAATACAACCTAACCATCCCTTTTGAGTTATGGGCGTTTGTGTTTCTAGGAAGTTTAACGGGTTATAACTTTGTTAAGTACGCTAAAGTTGCAGGACTTCACCACAGAAGATTGACTAGTTCCTTAAAGGTTATTCAGGTTTTCTCTGCTGTGGCTTTTCTCCTGCTACTTCCAATTGCATATCGGCTTTCAATTAATGTGTTGTGGGTGACCGCTGCGTTTGGCTTGGCAACTTTTTTTTATGCAGTACCTTTTATAAGGCATAAAAATTTGCGAAACTTTTCAGGTGTTAAGATTTTTGTAGTTGGTTTTGTTTGGGCAGGAGTAAGTGTAATTGTGCCTTTTGTGGCGTCAAAAACACCGATTTCTGGCGATGTCATGCTTACTTTCTTTCAGCGTATATTAATAGTTGTAGCGCTAATTTTGCCGTTTGAAATACGCGATGTACCATATGATTCGCTTAACCTTAAAACGCTACCTCAGCAATTTGGTATATGTAACACTAAAATTTTGGGAGAGTTTATTCTCTTGCTTTGTTTTGTGTGCGAGTTTTTTAAAGAGAATTCTCAAATTCCATATATTGCCAGCTTATTGATTTTTTGCCTGGTCTTAGGCTTGGTATTGA
Source organism: Aequorivita marina (assembly GCF_031631895.2). Classification (NCBI taxonomy): domain Bacteria; kingdom Pseudomonadati; phylum Bacteroidota; class Flavobacteriia; order Flavobacteriales; family Flavobacteriaceae; genus Aequorivita; species Aequorivita marina. Next base: position 106,481 of record NZ_JAVMBW020000005.1, on the reverse strand, counting down.
TTATTTGTAGGCCTGATCAAAAGCGCTACTTTTCGTCGTTCCTGGTTGAAGGCTTGCCAATACTCTGGTTGCTCTGCTATCTGTTTTTTGATTGGTTAAAGACTTGAAGGAGTGTTTAGTTCTTGTTCCAGCTTTTCTTTTAGGCGTTTTTTTTCTTCGGAACACATAGTTTTTATGTTAGCAGATTCTATGGTTTGTGTGAGCTTTACATTCTGTTTGGAGTATTTACGGCATAGCCCACACATCATTAAGTGCATGCTAAGTTTGACTTTCTCCCAAGGTCCAGCTTCTTTATATTGACTTTTGTCACATAGGTTAGCTGCTTCCTCACATTTTAAAAATACTTTCATAGTTACTTAATTCAATTGAGCCAGTTTTTTGCGAGACACTCGGCTAGTGTTTTACGTGCGCGGTGAATGATTACCCACAAATTAGACGCCGTAATATTAAATTCTTTACAAATAACTTCGGTATCGTGATTGTGAATGGTTTTTCTTTTGAAAATTTCCGCATGTTTTTCGCTGAGTTTATCCAAGCACTCTAATATGGCCAGGCCCAGTTCCTTGTTCTCCATAGTATCCTCGGCGGTTTTATCAAAGGGATCTGCTGCATTTTCTTCCAGCCAATCGCCTTCGGCGTCTTCACTTCTGTAGGATACGTGCACTTCAGCCCGACCTTTTTTGGAGTTAATTTTTCGATAATGATCAATTATTTTTCGCTTTAAAATTGAAATAAGCCATGTTCGCTCAGTTGCTTCTCCTTTAAAATTGTCCTTTGATTTGAGCCCAGCTAAAAAAGTTTCCGAAATAAGATCTTGGGCAACAACAGGGTCATTCACCCTAACTATAGTGTAGTTATATAGGTAGTCGGCATATTTATCGACCCATCGGTCTGGATTTAGAACTTCCAAGGTTTTGATTTTTAACTACTTCAAAAGTAGTGAAGTTAGCCTAATAGATACTAAGATAATTAACATTTATACATAAATATGTAGAGCGGTAATAGTTAAACTTTTAAAATTCAAGACTATGTTAATTGAAAATTTTATTTTTACGGTCTAAATTATAAACTTCCCGATGAAAAAAGCTACAATAGGATTACTCACGTTTTTATTTTTTACTGTTTCTGCGATTGCTCAAAACGGCAATTCCATTTATGCTACTATGAATGCCGATGATGCGGCTTCGTTTAAAGTACAATACCCTGATGGGGTTCAAATTCTAACAACCAATACCAATCAAGCTGCAGTTCTTATTACTGAAGAAGTAGCGCATCATATTCACGATCACGTGCAAACCCATGGCCCGGGATATATTTTTAGGGCTTCGGAAGAAAAAGCACTCCAGGCTTTAAACCGCGCACCTCGTCGAAATGCTGTTTTAGACTACTCCATAACCGAAGATGCTTTTGTAAATGAGTGTTTAGATTTGGTTGATGGGCAGAAAATTGAAGAAAATATTTTGGAGTTGCAAGATTACGGTACTCGCTATCATACAAAATCGGAAGCCGAGCAAGCAGTTATGGATCAGCAAGCAAGATGGGATGATATGATTTTGGCCGCTGGCCGAACTGATGTGCACACCCGAATCTACAATCATGATAACACCCCTATGCCATCCGTTATTCTTACCATTGACGGTGCAAATACACCAGATGAGTTTGTTATTATTGGTGGACATATAGACTCAACTTCTTTTGGCGATAAAGATGATGCTCCTGGAGCCGATGATAATGCTTCGGGAATTTCTTCACTGAATGAAATGGTACGCGTGTTACTAGCTAAAGATTTTGTGCCAAACAGAACGATTGAGGTTATGGCTTTTGCCGCCGAGGAAATTGGACTAGTAGGCTCTGCCGAAATAGCCGAGGAATACGCCGATAACGGGGTAGATGTAGCAGCTTATGTACAATTTGATATGACAGGCTATAAAGGCTCTAATAACGATGTTTACCTTGCTACCGACTATTATAACAGCACACCGCTAAACGACTATTTAATGGCTTTGATGGATCATTATAATGACTCGGGAGCGCATAGTTTTACATATAGTACTACCGTTTGTGGGTATGCCTGCTCAGACCATGCCAGTTGGGCGGATAATGGCTATGATGCAGCTTTCCCATTTGAAGCGGATTTTGGCGACTCAAACCCAAACATCCATAGCCCGGCAGATCGATACTCGTTTTTTAATACACCGGAACATTCTGTTAAATTTGCAAAACTTGGTCTTCAGTTTTTGATTGAAGCTGCAAAACCCCAACTACTTTCGGTAAATGATTTTTCTGATAAAGCGATTAGTGTATTTGTAAAAGACAAGGCCTTAAACTACCGACTTAACAATAAAACTTCAAAAGTGAGTGAAGTAACGATTTACAATGTTGCCGGACAAAATATTATTACTAAAAAAGTAAATACTGAAGCTGGAAGCCTTCAACTTCAGCAATTTGCCCAAGGTTTTTATATTGCTCATTTTGCATTGGAAAACGGCCACACATTCACGAAGAAATTTATATTGAAATAGTCTGCTTTTTAATGCAAGCTAACTCCAAAGGTTATCCTTTACCTACTGAAATTTTGATGTAGGTTGAACCTTTGGTTTTTTTTTCTCTGCCACAGATTTTTGAAGTATTGAGGTTTTTTTATAAAACTGGTGTTCAGGAGTTTGTATTTGGATAAACACAATTTTGGAGATTATAATTTTTTAATTATTTGAATTGAAAAAATTGAACTCCTCTTGAGTGCTAAGGATAAATAGATGTATTTTTCCTCGAATCAAATCTTCATTTCGTTTGTATTAAAGCTTATCAACAATAAGCCCCTTTGGGATTGTCTATTTTATCTATTATCAATCAATATGAAACACTCCGAAGGAGTTTAACTTTAATAACCCTACACAATCACAGTGAAGTGTAGGGTTGTGATGCGCTTAGGCTAGAACCCCGAAGTGGGTTCAATATTAAAGTTATTCTGAGGTATTATCTGTTTTCAATAAACTCTAGTTCCAAAGGCTTTCGTTTGCCTACCGAAGTTTTCGCGTAGGTAGCAAGAAAGCCTTTGGTTCTATTATTACAGTAAGCCTGCGCGTTTCAACAGTGCTTCGGGATCTGGTTTTTGACCGCGGAATTTTATATAAAGCTCCATTGGATCCTTGGTTCCGCCTTGGGTGAGTATAAAGTTTTTAAACTTGTTTGCCACTGTTTTGCTAAAAATTCCTTCTTGCTGAAAATATGCAAATGCATCGGCATCCAGAACTTCCGCCCATTTATAGCTGTAATACCCGGCCGAATATCCGCCTTGAAATATATGCGAAAAAGATGTACTCATACAATTCTCCTTAACGTCTGGGTAAAGTTGCGTGTCGCCAAACGCAGCAACTTCAATAGCCTTTACATTGGTTTTATTTTTCAGATCCTTGAGCTCTGTTGAAGTTGAAGGACCGTGCCAAGCCATATCTAACATGCCAAAACTCAGTTGGCGCAACATGGCCATTCCTTCAAGAAAAGAAGCCGATTCCTTTATTTTTTCAATGTATTCCATTGGGATTACCTCTCCCGTTTGATAATGGATTGCGAAAAGTTCTAGTGTTTCCTTTTCATAGCACCAGTTTTCTAAAATCTGACTGGGTAATTCCACAAAGTCCCAATACACACTTGCTCCCGAAAGGCTAGGGTAGTGGGTGTTTGCCAACATACCATGTAGGGCATGACCAAATTCATGGAAAAGAGTTGTCACTTCATTAAAAGTTAAAAGTGAAGGTTTGCTCGCTGTAGGTTTTGTGAAATTGCAAACGATTGAAACATGAGGACGTTCGTTTTTTCCGTCCTTTATTTGCTGGGGTTTATAAGACGTCATCCAAGCGCCATTACGCTTCCCAGCTCGCGGATGGAAGTCGGCATAGAAGATAGCAACCAAGTTGTCCTTATCGTCTTTTACTTCATAGGTTTTTACATCGGGATGGTATTTGTCTATATTTTGAACTTCCTTAAAATGAAGTCCGTAAAGTTTGTTGGCAACGGTAAAAACGCCATTAATTACATTCTTTAGTTCAAAATATGGTTTGAGCTTTTCATCATCTAAGTTGAAGCGTTTTTGTTTTAGTTTTTCAGAATAATATGCCCCGTCCCACTTTTCCAGATGATCAATATTGTCCAATTCCTTGGCGAAAGCTGTTAATTCCTCAAACTCTTTTTTAGCGGCGGGTTTTGTTTTTTCAAGCAATTCATTTAAAAACGCTTCTACTTTTTCAGGAGTTTCGGCCATTCGCTCTTCAAGAACAAAATGGGCATGACTTTGATACCCTAGCAATTCAGCACGTTTATGACGTAAATTTACAATCTGCAATACGTTTTTCTGGTTGTCTAGCTTATCATTGTGAAAACCCTTAGCGCCAAAGGCAACTGCCATTCTTCGGCGTAGCTCCCTATTGTCGGCATAAGTAAGAAAAGGGATGTAACTGGGGTAGTCCAAAGTAAAAACCCAACCTTCTTCCCTGCCATTTTCTTTGGCGGTTTGTTCGGCAGCTTCTATCACTCCGTCTGGAAGGCCCGAGAGGTCTTCAAGATCTGTTATATAAAGCTCAAACTTGTTTGTTTCGGCCAAGACGTTTTCACCAAAGGTAAGGCTGAGCTTAGCGAGTTCAGTATCTATTTTTCGCAGCTCGTCTTTCTTTTCTTCGGAAAGATTAGCACCGTTTCTTGAAAACGACTTGTATTTTTTATCCAGCAGCATCTCTTGCTCCTCGGTGAGTTCTAATTTGTCTTTTTGATTATAGACAGCTTTAATTCGTTTAAATAACTCCTCGTTTAGTAACATATCGTTGCTAAATTCGGTGATTAATGGCGAAACTTCTTGCGCTATAGCTTGAATTTCGGCATTGGTTTCGGCGCTGTTTAAGTTAAAGAAAATGCTTGTTGCCCTTGCCAGCTTTTCGCCGGTATGTTCTAAAGCTTCCACTGTGTTTTTGAAATTCGGCGCTTCAGCATTTGAGGTAATCTTATCTATTTCGGCCTTTGTTACTTCTATCAAAGAACTGATTGCCGGTAAAAAATGCTTGTTTTTTATTTTTGAAAATGGTGCTGTGTTATACTGTTCGAAAAGGGGATTCATTTAATTGTAGAGTTTTTTAAAATTAGAAGAGAACGTTTGGGTTTAGTCTAGTTACAATCGGCAGTAGAGTTGCTAACTGAATTACTGCTCACTGCCCACTGAACTACTGATTATTGATCACCGCGTACTTGCGCTGCGCCTTTTTCCACTTTGGTCTTAAGGCTTTCTTTATAGGTTAGTATTTTTTCCATAACCTCCTTATTGGAAGCTCCAAGAATTTGTGCGGCCAAAATCCCCGCATTTTTTGCGCCATTTAGGGCTACGGTTGCAACGGGAACACCGCCAGGCATTTGTAGGATGGAGAGAACGCTGTCCCAGCCATCAATGGAGTTGCTTGATTTTACCGGAACGCCAATTACCGGCAAGGGTGAAAGGGAAGCGATCATCCCTGGCAAATGTGCTGCGCCGCCTGCTCCGGCAATGATTGCAGAAATGCCGCGCTTATGGGCGTTTTGTCCATAATCAAAAAGTTTTTCGGGCGTTCGGTGGGCTGAGACGATATCTACCTCCACCTCAATGTTGAATTCTTTTAAAATGTCTATAGCGTCCTGCATTACAGGCAGATCGCTGGTGCTTCCCATTATTATTGCTATTTTGTTCATGTGTTTTTAGTTTTAGATTCAAGTTCCAAGTTTTAGAACTGGCTACTTTTTTCAATAGTTATCGGATTTTCATTTTATTCCTTTGCGTTCACCTTTCCCAAAAATGATGAATATATGTTGTGAAACCATAGATGTATCTCGTCCGAATAATTCTGAAATTTGATTTAAAGAAAGCCAAACTGTTTCCTTTTCCAATTTTACTTGGACATCCATAAAACTCTCATCGGTCTTATTAGTTATGATATTTGATGTGCTATCACCTCAATAGTATTTTTAACCTCTTGGGCAATCTTACGCGCTTCATTTAAATCTTTATTTACAATGGTAACATGGCCCATTTTCCTAAACGGACGGGTTTCTTTTTTGCCGTAAATGTGTGGGGTAACACCTTCCATTGCTAATATATTTGCTATGTTTTTGTAATGGGCTTGGCCCGTGTGACCTTCAGCGCCAACCAAGTTTACCATTACACCACCCACTTTACTATCGGTATTTCCTAAGGGTAAATCTAAAATAGCTCTTATTTGTTGCTCAAACTGGTTGGTATAGCTCGCTTCAATACTATAATGTCCAGAATTGTGCGGCCTTGGGGCAACTTCATTTACTAAAATTTCATCGTCTTCAGTCTGAAACATTTCTACGGCTAAAAGACCTACGTGTTGAAAAGTTTCCGAAACCTTAGTGGCTAGGGCTCGTGCTTTTTTGGCTACTGCTTCGTCAATTCTAGCCGGGCAGATTACGTATTCAACCTGATTGGCCTCGGGGTGAAACTCCATTTCTACTACGGGATAGGTCTTTACTTCCCCCGAAGGGTTGCGAGCTACAATAACGGCAAGTTCATTTTTAAAGGGAATCAATTTTTCGGCAATGCAAGCTCCTTCAGAAAGTGGGATTATACCTTCGGCATCGCGAACCATGCTTACGCCTTTTCCGTCATAACCGCCCGTACAGCTTTTCCATACAAAAGGAAAGTGAAGCTCCTTACGTACAACGTCTTCGGTTAGCTCATTTTTATCTTTATAGACCCTAAACGGCGATGTAGGGATTTTGTGCTCTTTATAAAACTGCTTCTGAATGCCCTTATCTTGAATGTTTCGTAGTGTTTTGGCGCTGGGATAGACTTTTACCCCTTCATTTTCTAACTTTTCCAAGGCTTCAACGTTTACACCTTCTATTTCAAAAGTGAGTACATCTACCTTTTTTCCGAAATTATAAACGGTATCAAAATCCATTAAATCTCCTTTTTCAAAATAGTCTGTTGCAATTCGGCAAGGAGCTTCGGCACTGGGGTCGAGAACATGGGTGCGAATGTCCCATTTTCGGGTTTCATAGAGCATCATCTTGCCCAATTGTCCGCCGCCGAGAATGCCGAGTGTAAAGTTGGTGGAGAAGTAGTTCATAGGGTATTGCTAATTAGCGATTGGTATTACTTTTTTTATATTTTGCAAAGATAGGTATTTCGATACTTCAACTCCGCTCAAGAGAATACTTTTGATAAATGTACAACTTGGAATTTTTATTTTTCTCAGTTTGCGTTTAATTGATATGTGTTATAAGTTAAATTGCACATCCTTTTTATATTTTAGCCTCCTGCTTATCTTTTTTTAAGCTGAAATATAGAATCGAAAAAACAACTAAATGAAAATTCATATTGAAACGGAGCGGTTACTAATGCGTGATTTAATGCAGGAAGATGCCGAAGCAATGTTTGAGATGGACTCTGATGCCGATGTACATACTTACTTAGGAAATAATCCTATTGCTAGCCTAGACGAAGCCAAAGGCTATATAGCAGCTGTTCAAAAACAATACAAAGAACACGGAATTGGCAGATGGGCGGTAGTGGAAAAGGAAAGCGGCGACTTTGTTGGTTGGAGCGGATTTAAACTAATTACGGAAGTTGTTAATGGAAGAACAGGATATTATGACCTTGGGTATCGATTTCTAAAAAAACGATGGGGAAGGGGATACGCTTCAGAAACGGCAATTGCTTCATTAAACTACGGATTTAATAAGTTGAACTTTAACGAAGTTGTTGGTATTGCTGATGTTGAGCATACTGCTTCAAATAGAATATTGAAAAAAGTGGGCCTTCTTAAAAGAAATACATTTGAATATGATGGGACGCTCCATAATTTTTATTCGTTGACCAAAGAAGAGTATAATGCTATTTAAACGTACATCACCTGCTTTAGATATTGCTGCATTCTTGCTACATTTGACAAAAATAGAGGTCTTTACGGGTGTGTTAATACACTCAAATTTAAGGCAGAAAAACAATAAAAAATGCTTCAAGATAATATAGAACTTATAAAAACAACTTTTGAGAAAAGCATCCCAATGCATAAATTTTTGGGGTTGAAAATTGTATTGCTCGAAAAAAACTTTGTCAGGATAGTTGTGCCTTTCAGAAAAGAAATAGTTGGTGATTTTAGAAACAACAGATGGCACGGCGGCGTTATTGCTACCGTTATGGATTCTGTGGGCGGTGTAATTGGCGCAACACATTTTACTTCGCTTGAAGATAAAATTTCAACTATTGATTTAAGGGTAGATTATCTTCGTGGAGCCGAACCGGAAGAGATTATGGTGGAAGGTAAAATTATCAGGTTTGGTAATAGAATACTGGTTGCACGGATGAAGGCTTTTCAAAATGACACCTTGATTGCAGAAGGAAAAGGGGTGTATAATTTTGTAAGAATGAATGCAAAAGACGAAGCGAATGATGCTTCGTAAAACAAATAGTTTTATAAAAATGGAAACTTCTTAATACAGTTAAGACAATGGATGTTGATTCACTGAACAAATGTGTTGAATTGGAACCTGCTGTGGCTGTGTACTTTTCTGCTCCTAATTGTGGGGTTTGTCACGCTTTGTATCCCAAAGTTGCCCAACTTTTTTCTGAAGCCTTTCCAGCGGTAAAGTTTATTCATATCGAAATCGATAAATCTCCAGATATTTCTGGTGAATACAGTGTTTTTTCTGCCCCAACCTTATTGGTGTTCTTTGAAGGGAAAGAGTTTTTAAGAAAAGTTAGGTTGATGAGCATTCAGGAGCTTCAGGAAAAAATAAAGCGTCCTTATAGTATGGTTTTTAGTTAATAGGTTTGTTTTTGTACGCTTTAAGAAAGTTGAAATTTCAATAATTATACTATATTTAAAGCTTTAACACTAAAACCTGTGCGGCTATGAAAATACTTCGAACCCCAATTGCATTTTTTCAAGCGAGTTTGGCATTTTTAGGGTTTTGTATAATCGCAGTTGTGTTTTATTCACAGGTGCCATCGCCATTTAATTATATTGCTGCTCTTGCTAGCTTATTGTTAGGTATTTATTTTGGAAGAATGGTTTTTAATATGGGGCGGAGCCAAGGTGTTTTGGCCACAATGACCGGTTCTAGGGCCTCGTACGAGCTTGATGAATTGGAGCCGATTCCGGGAAGTGGTGTTTTAAAACTGACCCCGAACGAACTCACCAGTAATTTTGCAGATAGCGTCTTGCCGTTTAACGAAGGTACTTTGGCAATCTGGGGCGATACTAACAACAGCTTACTTAGCAAAAGACATCAATTGAAAGGGATAACTTTTGATGTTGAAAACAAGATATTAAACTTAGCGTTTTCGGATGCTTGCTTTTTAGAAGTTAAGAACCCCAGTTTAATTATGTGCGCTGATACTTATTTAAAAATTTCAAGGGCAAAGAAAGTAACTTGGCGCATTCCCAATACTGACGATGGAATGGATGCTTTTGTTTATTATAACACAGGGAAAACAATTCAATCTACCTCAAATACCAATTGGAACCCTAGCACTTATGATTTTGGAATAGGGATGAACGCCGTTTATCTTCAGGGATAATTAGCGTCTGTAAAGTGCAAAAACGGCTTAAACTTGTCGGTAATAGAATACCAAAAATTTAGTTTCTACCTTGAAAAATATTATAGAATTTTGGAATATAAAATACACTAGTTGCCTTCAACATAATCTTTTACCTCCTCAAAATCTAAACCTCCATAATTACCACTGCTCATTAAAAGTAAACTGGTGTTTTCATAATTCTGGGTGAAAAGATAAGTTTTGAAATCGGCCGGATTGGTGAAAACTACCAAATCGTCACGGTCAAAGGCTTCTTCAATTTGCTCTCCTTTTATTTCCTCCAATTGTTTTATCAAAACTGCATGTGGCGAATAAAACACCACAGCATTATCGGCCGCATTTAGCGCTCCCTTGTATTCCTTTAAGAATTCTGGGTTTAGACTGCTATATGTGTGAAGCTCTAGGCAGGCAATCAACTCTCGGTCTGGGTATTGATTTTTAACAGCCTTTGTCGTTGCTTCTACCTTGCTTGGAGAGTGGGCATAATCCTTAAAAGCAACAGCAGTTTTCGTCTCGGCAATTTTTTCCAAACGTTTACTAGCACCTTTAAAAGAGGCAATAGCTTCGTAAAAACCTTCGGCATCAACGCCCATTAATTGGCACACATACCTTGCGCCTTCTAAATTGTTTAAGTTGTGTTTTCCGAAGATTTCAAAAGGTATTGAGCCACCTAGCGTTTCCAAAATTGTGGCACCATCTTTTATTGAGTGTTTTGGGGTTTGGTATGCAAGTTTTTTTATCGGGTTTGTAGCTGCTTCAACCACACGTTTTACTTCAGTGTCTTCTTCGTTATAGATAATCGCGCCATTCTTGGTTATTTCCGTTAAGAATATTTCAAATTGCTCCACATAGTTTTCATAAGTAGGAAAGACATTGATGTGATCCCAAGCAATACCACTTAATAAAGCGATATCGGGTTTATACAAATGAAATTTGGGTCTTCTATCTATTGGTGATGACAGATATTCATCGCCTTCAATAACCATAAAGTCATTAGCATCAGTTATTTTTACCATGGTGTCAAAACCCTCCAATTGAGCACCTACCATGTAATCCACATCTTTTTTATGATAGTTCATCACGTGAAGAATCATTGATGTAATGGTAGTTTTTCCATGCGAACCCCCAATAACCACCCGGGTTTTATTTTTAGATTGCTCGTAGAGAAATTCAGGGTAACTGTATATTTTTAAGCTGAGTTCCTTTGCTTTTAGAAGTTCTGGATTGTCTGCTTTGGCGTGCATGCCCAGAATTACTGCATCAATTTCTGAAGTAATCTTTTCAGGGAACCAACCTTCTTTTTCAGGTAATAAACCCTTATTGTTTAATCTAGACTTAGAAGGTTCAAATATTTCGTCGTCACTGCCAGTAACGGTGTCTCCTTTTTGATGTAATGCCAAGGCTAGGTTGTGCATCGCGCTGCCGCCAATGGCGATAAAGTGGATTCTCATATTTTAGTTGAAGAGTTTATGCCCTTCGACTACGCTCAGGGCGACATTTATAGTGTAAAGATACCTTTTCTTATCCTTTCCCGATAGCAATTAGAATTGGAATTCATAATTGAAAATTACATTGCCAAAATCAAGGATTTTTCCTTTTGAGCTTCTTTAAAATCGGCTCGATCAAGTAAAGCTTTATTTATCCATGTAAGTGCAATTTCTTTTTGTCCGAGATTTTTATAAATCTGTGCCAAGCGAAAATACGCCCAGTCCTTTGGAACGCCGTCTTTAATGGAGTAATTAGCCAAGTATTCGCTTAGACATTCAATGCCATATTCTGGTTCTAAATTATACTGAGCAGCAATTTTGCCAATCTGGTAATTAAGCTGATTCCGTTTGTGTTTCTGTAATGATTCTGAAGTAGTGGCTAAGGCTTCCTTTGGCTGCTTGTTTTTTTCGTAAAGGCTGGAAAGCTTTTCATAGGTATGTGGCGATCCACCTACTTCAATTGCTTTTTTATAATACCGTTCTGCATCTTTGGGTCTGTTAGTATATTCGGCAATGTAACCGCTGGCAAGGTATCCGTCAACGCTTGAAATTGTTCCTAACTCCTTGGCATACGCGATGGCTTTATTCTCGCTACCGCCAAAAATCCCCGGTAACTGAATGTAAAACTCTATCAAGGCCCAACGTGCTTCTATATGTTTTGGATCCAGTTTCGCCGCCTGCTCCAATTCACTTTTAATATCGCTTATATAGGTTAAGGCTCTAATTTTACTGATTGACATGGCCTTCATACCCATGGCGCCCCCGTATTTAAAATGATAATTGGCGTTGCTCGGCTCCTCTTCAACTAATGCTTTGTAATATGAAATTGATTTATCCCATTCTTCGCTATATCCTGCAATATCACCTAAGTATTCACGCGTTTTTAAATCGTTTGGATGTTGTTTTAGATGATTTTCAAAAATAGGCTTTGCCTTGCTGAAATTTTCCTGTTTGAAGTATGTTTCGGCTTGTTGGTAGTTGGTTTGGGCAACGGTAAACAGCGGTAAAAGAAAAATCAGGAAATACAGTCCCCCTCTGCCTTCGGCATCTCCCCCGAAGGAGGATAAGTACGTCCATATATTAAAAATTGGGATGTGCAACTTGGCGCTTATTTGGAATTTTTACCCGATAGGAATTGGGATGTGTTATTTACTTGGAGGGTATTTGTTCAAAATCTTCTGGATTACCGAAATGTAATACGCTTCTTTCTGTTGGGGCGTTGCACGTTCTTTCATGTCGCCGTCTGCTATAGCTTGCCAGATTAGATCGTCTTTTTGAACATCTATAAAATCTATGGTTAGGCGTTGGTCTATGACCTTGCCACCTATAGGAATGCCGCCACTAACGCCAACACCAACGTTGCCGCCGCCACTGCCTATCCCAATGCCAATGGTGTTTCGGGAGTTGGAAAGGCTTTCGCGTGCATAAAAATTAATATAAAACTGCGGACTTTCACTTTTTACAAAACCACGTGCCTGCAACAAACTGTCTGCAGCTTTAATGATGCGGCGATCGTCTAATTCGTTTAGCCCAGAATCTATGGTAGGGTAATAGTTATAAGCGGTGTATTTGGAGAAATCTACCTGCTTGTCATAATCTACCGTTACGGTTGCGCCGCAGGAGACCAAGAATATAGAAAGTAATAGTATTGGAAATAACTTCATCGTGCAATTTTTCATTAAAAATACGTAAAATTGCTGCTTTTAGTTTTTATAAAAGGTTAAAATCATAATTGAAGACAGGCAACACTTTCAAAATCCGAACTTTTAATAAAGTCCGTAATCTCACTAAGTTTCGTATTTAGGATGTGCGCAATATTGAGTGTAGTGGAGTTTCCAAAGCGTAACCAGATTATTTTTGGTGGAGATCCGTAAAGGTTTGCTAAATCATAAAAATCTGCATCAAAAGTAACTACGGTATAACTATTTTGCTTCGCATATTCCCAGATAGCCTTATCCGAACAATCCTCAAGACCCAATTTTCTTACTGGGTTAGAATCAGGAAAATTTTCTAAAATTTGCTTTACAATCCGAAAAGAAATGTTTTGGTCAAAAAGCAGTTTCATAAGGTCACTCTCAATTTGTGCTCCCTATCTGCAGCATAGGCAAGACAGGCCTGTATCTGCTCTTTGGATAATTCTGGAAAGTCCTGGATAATTTCCTTTTCCGTCATTCCGTTGGCAAACCAGCTTAGCACATCATAAACTGAAATTCGCGTACCATTTATACAAGGCTTCCCAAAACGAATATTTGGATCTATGGAAATATATTTTTTATAATCTATCACTTTAAAGACTGTTTCTTTCAAATATAATGAATATTTAAAGCTCTATGTTGTTTCAAGTGGGTAATTTTTTTCAAAGATCAAAACTTTATAAGTGCTGTTTTGGCCTAGTAAAAGTTTACGTAAAATGATCCGCGATAGCTATCGGGAGAGTGGAGAGTTAAGCAAACTAGCGCCAGCCGCTCAGATAATTTTAATCTTAACGATATTAAAACAATAACTATTTTGAATGAACAAATGTGAGCCTTTAGTTTGCACCGCAACGAGAGAAATTTTTAGTAAAGTTTTGCTCAGGCTAGCCTTTTACTTGCATACGACGAGTGAGGTACGAATGAGAGTAATGCAGACGTTTTTTTGGCAATGAAAAAGAATACGGCACAGTCTCATGGATTTTTCTTATTTAGCTGAAACTGATTTTTCATCTTTTAAACCTTGGCTTCGCTCGGTAACCGCAAATAGACTCCACTCGGCAACCAACTGTTAATTCAGCATCTTCCAGAGTTTATCTTTCAGCTCAGTAAGCCCTTGTTGCGCCACGGAAGAAATAAATAAATACGGAATGTCTTTAAACTCCTTATCGAGAACAGCTTTCATTTCGGCTTTTAGTTCGGCGTCTAGCATATCACTTTTGCTGATGGCTACCAAACGTTCTTTATCTAAAAGCTGTGGGTTGTAGCGTTTTAATTCATCTACCAAAATATCGTATTGCTCCTTAATATCTGGCGCATCTGCTGGCACCAAGAAAAGTAACGACGAATTTCGTTCAATATGGCGCAGAAAACGATGTCCGATCCCTTTTCCTTCTGCAGCGCCTTCAATAATTCCAGGGATGTCAGCTACTACAAAGGTTTGGAAATCGCGGTACTCCACTATTCCTAAATTAGGTTTTAGGGTGGTGAATTCGTAATTGGCAATTTTTGGTTTTGCTGCGGTTATTACGGAAAGCAAGGTAGATTTTCCCGCATTTGGAAACCCGACTAGGCCAACATCAGCAAGAATTTTTAGCTCTACAATAATATCAACTTCCTCACCTTCTTCGCCAGGTTGCGAATAACGCGGGGTTTGATTGGTTGCAGATTTAAAGTGGGTGTTACCCAGGCCGCCACGTCCTCCTTTTGCTACTATTTTTTCTTCACCATCTTCAGTGAGTTCAAAAAGTATTTCCTCGGTTTCCTTATTTCGGATTACCGTACCCAAAGGCACTTCAATATAAACATCATCACCGTCTGCACCTGTGCTGGTTTGTTTGCTTCCCGAAGCGCCATGCTCAGCCCTAAAGTGTCTTTTAAACTTAAGGTGATAAAGTGTCCAAAGGTTTTTGTTCGCTTTTACAATTACGTGACCGCCGCGACCGCCATCGCCACCATCTGGGCCACCTTTGGGAATGAATTTTTCCCGCCGCATGTGCTTACTGCCCTGTCCTCCCTTCCCGGAAGTAACATGAATCTTTACGTAATCTACAAAATTGCCTTCAGTCACCTTTTATTGTTTCTTGTTTGTCGTTTATAGTTGGCGTTTTAAAATACGCAACCATCTCTATGAACGAATTTTAATTATAAGTTATCAATAACCTTACTTAATCTTTCGGTTATTTCTTCTATGTTTCCAACGCCGTCAACGCCGTAGTACATATCTTTTTTATCGTAGTAATCCTTTAAAATGGCGGTTTCGTTGTAATACACTTTTATTCGGTTGCGGATAATGCTCTCATCGGCATCGTCTGCACGACCGCTTGTTTTTCCTCTTTCCAAGATTCGCTTAACCAAAACTTCATCGTCCACTTCTAAAGCAACCATGGCATCAATCTTAGTGTTCTTATCGTCCATTAGGTGGCCAAGCACCTCTGCTTGTGCTTCAGTCCTTGGGAAACCGTCAAAAATAAACCCGTTGGCATCTTCATTTTTGTCAAGTTCATTGCTCAACATATCAATGGTGATTTCATCTGGCACCAGCTTTCCCTTCTCCATAAAGGACTTTGCAAGATTACCGAGCTCGGTTTCGTTTTTAATGTTATACCTAAAAACGTCGCCCGTAGATATATGTACTAGGTTGTATTTTTCCTTTAGGAAGTTAGCCTGAGTACCTTTTCCTGCACCGGGAGGGCCAAACAAAATGATATTGGTCATAAGTAGTTTTTTATAATTGACAAAATTGAGGTTGCAAATTTACGAAATAATAATTGGCTTCGATACTAATTTTTAATGGTTCTATATCGAATATCATTAGTGTCCGACAAAGATGTACGATCGCTTCGCTAAATGACTAACGACGTACGACTAGAATTGTAAAGTCTTGATAATTAGGTTAATTACGTTATACATATTTTTAAAATGTTTATCCTTTATTATAATCTCAATAGCAAGGTGTTATATTTTAATATTATTCTAAAAGCTTACTATTGTTGAAACAAGTGGTTTTTTAATTATTTTAATCGGACACTACTAATCGAATATAGTGGGTAAAAGTTTCCTCGCTTTAGAAGAAAAGACATCCATCTCGTTAAACGAAATGTAGTTTTATATTTTTAGTAAGTCTCAACCCCTCCCGATAATTATCGAGACTTCCCCGAGGAACGGGAGCCAATTTGAAAATAAATTGTAATCAGTTTTAACTTCAAAACATACCGCCTTAAATCAATATTTGCAAAATTCAACACAGAATAAAGCTATATTTATTGTTAATCAAAACAATTCTACTTTAATTAACCCGCTACAAATCAGCATAGAGCCAATTTTTTCATATAAAAACGGTAGCATAAACCTTCTATTAAGTCACTACGCCAACTACTTTGTAGAGAAAAGTAACTAGCGCATTCCAAAGTTTCTCTATTGTAACCAACAAAACACCTTTTAGCGTATTCACAAAATTAAGAGCCATTAGCTCTAACTCGTTGAGGAAAAACTCTTTTTGCTTTTCGCTATACTTTCCATTGGCAATATTGGTTTGTACAATAACAGTCTGTTTAGCTAAATTATCCATTTGCCGTTGACTAAAACCCTTAACAATAGTAATATCTTCTTCTAAAATTCCGAAAGCAATTTCCTTGATACCACCCACTATTTCTGTAAAATTTTTATCCATGGGTTTATCGTTTTAAAAAGCTTTCGTAAGTTATAGCTTGGTCTAAATAGATTTCTACCTGCCCTTTTAGCGTGGCAATCACCTCAGGGTTCATTGCATCTTCTTCATCAAATTCTTTCATCTGTCTAAAAGTTGCTGCAATTCGTTCAAATGCAAAAGCACTGGGGTATGAATCGTCTATTGCCTCATCTCCCTTAGCACGAAGCATTTTATTAACTCGGGCTATGGCTTTATTATCAGGTATTGGCCGGGAACGCGCTTGGATTTTCAGCGATTCAAAAGCACCAATAAGTTTGTTGTAAGTGGGTTCTCGTCTAAAAAAGCTTTCGTTATCAGTTCCTCCCTCCACATTGGCAAAAAATTGCATTGCCAATTCACTGTTTTCCGTAACGCCGTCAAAAATAGCTTGATCATAGGCCGGAGCCAGCGTAACTTGGCAGCTACTAACAGCTAGAAAAACCAATAGGAATGGTATGATAAAAAGCTTCCTTCGGTATAACTCTAAATGCGCCATGTTCGTAATTAATTAGTATTCACTAAATTAACGAATTATGACTAATCTATACGGAAAACACAGATATATTTATTTGAAAACCAGTAGAATGTAAGGTTTTAGACATGGAGCACTTCATACTAATAAGCCAATGGGTTTTTCAACAACCTCTTGTCTGCCTTCAAATTATGGTTGAATTCGCCGCTTTACCAGCTTAATTCATAGTAAAAACAAGGTCTGCCCAAAGGCTTTTAAGTAAAATTGGATTTTGGGTTTTGGAAAAATAGTGACAACGGGTTGTGCCAACCCAAGAGCGGGACGCGAAAGAATCAATAAAAAAACATTATCTAATTTTTATTGAATTACTTACTTTTTCATAAACTTCGCCCGTAGATAATTCAACCACCACTTTTACTTTGTAATTTTCATTTAAAGTGGGTTTTCTATCTACCATAAGCCGAAGCCCTTCATATTGAATGTTTATTGTATCGTTAGCCAAATAGTCTTGCAAGTATTCATCATCTTGATGATAAAACCCTTTTGCCAGTATTAAATCGTTTATGGTATCATTTGCCCTATGAGATTCGTCAAAATCATTAAGGCTAATCACCGTAATGTTTGAAAGCTTTTCATATTTGGAGCCCCGCTCGCCATTAAAAATACAGGAACAGGCATAGGCACTTTGGATAAGTGAAAAACTAGGTTTTTTCGGTCGGTTTTGGCTTATGTACTCCACATCATAATCAATTCCTAAGCCAGCGTATTCATTATAAGTAACAGCCTCATTCTCTTCTATTATGCCAATGGAGTTTTCGCCGGTTTTTTTGAAATTATCCAGCTCCATACCCTTGATGTCAAAAAACGCTCCTGCTATTGGCCCACAGTTGCAGTCATCATAATTTTCAGGGCTACACATCTGTAGCGGAAGCCCCACCACTAATGCGAAAACCAAAATCTTGGTTCTTATACTTTTATAAAATAGCTGCATACTAAAATTATCGTATTGATTTGAATGTTATAAAGTTAAGCAATTAATCCAAGTTAGCTGCCCCTAAGCTTCCCAATCATTTTAAAAATTGAAACTCTCTTTTTTTAGCCATGACAATCGTCATATATTTTCTTTTATAGAAACTGTAATTTTATTCCACTTTTAAAAACCATTACTCTTATGACAGAAATACAGATTGCACAAAGTGTTACCTTGAAACACATTAATGAAATTGCGGCAAAATTGGCAATTCCTGAAGAAAAGTTAGAGTACTACGGAAACGATAAAGCAAAGCTTCCTTTGGATATTATTGATGAAGCGAAAGTAAAAGAAAACAAGCTTGTATTAGTTACTGCAATGTCGCCAACTCCTCCGGGCGAAGGAAAGACAACAACTTCCATTGGGTTGGTAGATGCATTAAATATTTTAAACAAGAAAGCGGTTGCGGTAATACGTGAACCCAGTTTAGGCCCTGTGTTTGGCATTAAGGGAGGCGCCGCTGGTGGAGGTTGGAGCCAGGTGGTGCCCATGGTAGATATCAACTTACATTTTACGGGAGACTTCCACGCTATTGAAAAAGCCAACAATCTGCTTGCAGCGCTGATAGACAATAACATTCAAAGCAAATCGAAAAGTCTCGGTATAGACCCCAGAACTGTTGTTTGGAAACGCTGTATGGATATGAATGATCGTGCCTTGCGCAATATTGTAACGGCACTTGGCGGAAAAGCTGGTGGTGTGCCACGGGAAACCGGTTTTAATATTACCGCGGCCTCTGAGATTATGGCAATTTTGTGTTTGGCATCGAGTATAGAAGACCTAAAGGAGAGATGTGGTGATATTTATGTAGGCGACACATGGAAGGGAGAGCCAGTATTTGCAAAACATTTGAATGCTGAAGACGCCATGGCAGTTCTGTTGAAAGATGCCATAAAACCAAATTTGGTTCAAACCCTAGAAGGAAATCCCGCTATTATCCACGGTGGTCCTTTTGCCAATATTGCACAAGGAACAAACTCTATTGTAGCTACTAAAATGGGGATGTCGCTTAGTGATTATACCATAACTGAAGCTGGATTTGGCTCTGATCTGGGGGCTGAAAAGTTTTTAAATATTAAATGTAGGGCGGCAGGTATTTCGCCTAAAACTATTGTCGTGGTCGCAACCATAAGAGCCTTAAAATACCATGGTGGCAAATCTTTGCCAGAAATTACCCAGGAAGATGTAGCGGCGCTTAAAAAAGGTCTAGCTAATCTAGATGGGCATTTAGCTAGTCTAAAAACTTTTGGAGTTCCTTTGGTTGTTTCCATAAATGCCTTTAGCACAGATACCGAAGCAGAAATTCAGGTTTTGCAAGATCACTGTGAGCAATTAGGCATTCAAGTAGCCCTGAGCCACGGGTGGGAAAATGGCGGCAATGGGTGTTTAGAATTGGCCGGAGCGGTTATCAAGGCGGCAGATTCCTGTGAAAACAAATTTCAGCCCACCTACAATCATAATGATAGCGTACACACCAAAATGGAGAAGATCAGTAAGAGTATTTATGGTGCCGAAAAAGTTGTATTAAGCGATAAGGCCAAGTCGCAATTACGGAAATACGAAAAAATGGGCTATGGAAACCTGCCGGTCTGTATTGCAAAAACCGAGAAGAGTTTTAGCGACGATCAGAAGCAATTGGGGCGTCCCAAAAACTTTGATATAACCATAAGAGAGTTTGAAATTGCCACAGGTGCGGGGTTTATTATCCCTATTGCCGGCAATATGTTACGTATGCCTGGCTTACCAGCTACTCCGGCGGCCGAAAAAATTGCTGTTGATGGTGATGGAGGTATTGAGGGCTTGTTTTAACACTAATAATTAATACTTGTATTGGTTTATCTTTTTCAGCCAATACAAGTATTTTCAAATTAAATAGGAAGTAGTGTAGCGGTTTTGTGAAAAATATTCGCAAGGCTTTTACCTCAGTACTTCCTTGTAAATAGAGTTTTACATATCTAACATTTCAAATGTATCTATAATTGAAACTAGTAGTGTTCGGTTAAAATAATTCAAACCTAATTGTTTCAATAATAGAAAACTTTTAGTGTGTTTTTATATTTCAGAAATAATTTCGCTTTCTGGTAATCTAGATTTTGGTGTTTTCTCTGTCGAATTAAAATCAGAATCTGCTCTATATCCTATAGAAACAGCTGCCAGTGCAGTATATCCTTTTTCTCTTAATCCAAATTCTGCATCTAGTGTTTTTACATCTATTCCTTCCATAGGTGTGGCATCAATATTTAAACTTCCCACGCCTAACAAGAAGCTGCCAAGGTTTAAGTAAACTTGTTTTTCTACCCAATGTTGAAGATCTTTTAAGTCGTATTTATGAATATCGGAAAAAGCTTTCATAGCCCCTAAAAACCCGTTTTTAACCTCTTCATTAGGAAACCTACCATTTTTATCTTCTGAATCTGCAATATGTTTTATGTATTCTTCATCTACATCGGTTTTTGCACAAAACAAAACTACCGCTGAAGCATTTGTTACTTTTGGTTCGTTAAAATGAAAAAAACCTTGCGTTCCTTTTGCTATGCGTTCTTTGCCCTCCTTAGTGTTTGCTATAATAAAATGCCAGGGCTGAAGATTAACACTTGATGGGCTCATTCTAAGTAAATTTTTGACTTGCTCCATATCTGAATCTGATATTTTCTTGGTTGGATCAAATTCCTTGGTTGTGTATCTCCAGTTTAATGTTTCTTTTAAGTTCATTTTTATTTTTTAATGTGTTGTTCTTATTTTCAGGGCAAAAGTAAATACAATAGGCAGGTGCTTTTTGGTATAAAAAGTGGGTATTTATGTATTTTTAAAGGTTTTTTATCTTAGAAGTTGGGTGTGTAGTTCGTTTTTAAATAAATTTGGCCACAAATTAGATTAAAATGCAAATATTAGAAGCATACAAACCTTTTGAAATACAAGAGTTGAAATTGTTAGAATGGAAACAACGTCCTGTTAAGAATAATTTTTTCGAACTCGTTTTAATCAAGGAAGGCACGGGGACGCAGTGTATTAATTACAATTTTCATCCCTACAAAGAAGGTAGTATATTTTTGCTTCCTCCATTAAAATGTCACTCCTTTAAAATTGAATCGCCTTCAAAATTTGTGTTTTTAAAGTTTACAGATGCCTTTTTTAAAAACTCTAATCGGGTTTCTGTAGATAGATCAGAATGGTTTAGTGAAGCTGCCTACATACTTTCAAATTACAATCAATTGCCTGGCGATGTGATTAAAGGCGATGTAGATAGACAGCATTTAAAAAGGCTTATCGCGATGATTTTACAGGAATCCAGAAATTATGGCGTAGAATCTATTTCGTTAGTATCTAGTTTAATGACCAGTGTTTTAGAAATTTTAATTAGAAATATAAAAAAGAGCAGTCACTATGAAATTTCAGAGAAAACTAGGGACGACAGGGCTACCAGAATGCTAACCTATATAAGCGAAAACATTCATAAAACCGATCTTTTGAAGGTAGAGCACCTGGCCGAAGAATTTTTAATGTCGCCAACTTATGTAAGTGAGTTTTTTAGAAAACAGGTTGGAGTACCTTTACGAGAATACATTATTAAAGCAAGGCTAAAACTAGTAGAAATACGTCTTTTGAATTCAGATTATACGCTCACAGAAATTGCCGATGAGTATGGGTTTACCGATGTTAGTCATCTTTCCAAAACCTTTAAACGCTATGTAGGAAAATCGGTTCGGGATTTTAAAAACAGTGGAGAATATATCCTTTTAAAACGCGCTTAGTGCGCAATTACCCAAGAAACAGGTGTTAAGAAGTAAGTAAAAAATAATTTTCAAACTCAACTATTTATTATGACCGGCAGCATCCTTTTTCAATCTATTGTGTTCCTAGCGGGGGCGATATTATGTGTTCCCATTGCCAAACGATTCGGATTAAGTTCGGTTATTGGCTATTTATTGGCAGGTATTTTAATTGGTCCTTATGTTTTGGGGTTTGTAGGCCAGGAAGGAGAAGATATCCTTGAGTTTGCTGAATTTGGAGTTGTAATGATGCTTTTTATTATTGGCCTGGAAATAAAACCCAAGAGTTTTTGGCAGATGAGGAAACTTGTTTTGGGAATGGGAACTGCCCAGGTTTTTGGCACAATGGCACTCACTTTTGCCGTCTTGTACAGCTTCGGAATTGAATGGAAATTGTCATTAACGGTTGCAATGGCCGTTGCACTCTCATCTACTGCCATTACGCTGCAAACCAACAAAGAAAAGGGGTTGATGCAAACCGTTTATGGTACTTCTTCCTTTTCAATTCTACTGTTTCAGGATATCATTGTTATTGTAATGTTAGCCGTGTTACCACTGTTGTCTAATGTTTCAAGTACCACTACGGTAGAGAATGGAAACCACAATACTCACGAGAATCTTCTCGAAAATTTGCCACTAGGTTTTCAAGCATTGGGTATTGCTTTGTCTATTATACTAATCATTATAGCGGGTAGATATTTAATTGTCCCTATGCTGCGAATTGTAGCCAAATCTAAGGTTAGGGAATTGTTGGTGGCTTCGGCATTGTTAATTGTGGTAGGTATTTCCTTTTTAATGGGATTAGTAGGCTTAAGTCCGGCATTAGGAGCATTTTTAGGAGGTGTAGTTTTAGCGACCAGCGAATTTAAACACGAGTTGGAAAGCACGTTAGATCCTTTTAAAGATTTACTGTTGGGTCTGTTTTTTATGGCTGTTGGCGCATCTATTAACTTTTTAGTTATTGGCGAAAATCCACTATTAATATCAGGGCTTGTACTGTCTGTAATTTTAATTAAAGGAATTGTTCTTTTTATAGTGGGAATTATTTTTAAGCTGAAAATAGACCAGCGTTTATTATTAGTGGTAGGTTTAGCACAAATTGGGGAATTTGCCTTTGTTTTGCTTTCCTTTGCTTTCCAGCTGAATATTTTTGAAAGAAAACAACTTGATATCATGCTCGTTGTTACCGCACTTACAATGACTCTTACTCCAATTCTTTGGATATTAAACGAACATTTATGTTTACCTAAAATAGGAACAAAAGAATCTGAAAAAAGACCGATGGACGACATCCAAAAAAATAATAAGACAATCTTAATTGGGTTTGGTCATTTTGGTAGTACTATAGGAAGGTTTCTTAGGGCACACGGCATACCTACAACGGTTCTCGACATAGATTCTAATAGAGTAGATTTTTTAAGAAAAATGGGGTTTGAAGTATTTTATGGCGATGCCTCAAGAATGGATTTACTTGAATCTGCAGGAATTGCAGAAGCCGATTATTTAATCTGTGCTGTTGACAATCCAGATACAGTTCTTCATATTGTAAAAAAAGTAAAAAAGAAATATCCACATATTAAATTATTGGTTAGAGCAAAAAATCGTTACGATGCTTATGATTTGCATAATATAGGGGTTGAACACATCTATAGAGAATCGCTGGATACATCGGTAAAAATGGCTAGTGATGTCCTTCACTTTATGGGTTTCGATAGAGAGGCTACAAACGATCAAGCTGAAAAATTTATAAATCTTGATGTGCAAAGTTTAAAGCGATTGGCAACGACTCCAAAAAATGGAAAGGAATACATATTTAAAGCAAAGGAAGAAATGGAACAGCAAGAAAAGCTGCTAGTAGACGATGTGAAAATAGGTAGTAGTAAATTATAGAGGCTAGCTTGTATCAAGTTATTAATGTAATAAAGCACGGGGTAATTAAAATTATGAATTACGCGTTCAGTCGAGCCTTTGGCAGGCAGGTTCGAGGTGATACACTCTCAGTAAACCACTATTTTTACCTACTACGATCAGCATAGAGTCTCATTGCCTTCATTTCTTTTTTCAGGGCATCTATTTCCCGCTTCATTGCCTTCAGTCCATCTATTTCTTTTCGCTGTGTTTTTAGTTCATCTATTTCCTGCTGCTGTGCTTTTATACCTTCTATAAGTAGCGGAACTATCCCTGCATAGTGTACAAAATACTCGCCGTGTTCATTTATTTCTACCGCTTCGGGGAATACGCGGTAAAGCTCTTGTGCCAAAACCCCCGAGGTGGTCTTATTGACATTCTGCTTGCCATCTGTGTTTTTGTATTTATAGGTATAGCCGTTCAGTTGCTTTAGTTTTTCCATTGGGGCGTTAATGTTTTTAATCTGTTCCTTTCGGTTTTGGTCAGACACCTGAAAATACTGTCCGCCTGAACCAATATAGGCCACTTCGGCCCCGTTGTTATACGGGTCTGAATCGTTGTCGTTCCAATTATCCTCATCTATAATACGCAGGTACCGTCCTTGGTCTCCCGGGCACCAAAGCATTACAAAATCCTGGTTGCCGTGTATTCCGGCGGTTTCATAACCGCCTTCTTGTGAGGCCAGGGTCCAGGCATCTATTTGGGGCCCGAGGGAGAGGTTGTTATCATAAACATGACTGTACCTATTGCTTACTTTTAAAATGGCAGCATCATTGGTATTGTTGGAAAAAGCAATGTTCCCTTCTACTTCCAGTTTTTCCACGGGCTCTGGAATGCCAATGCCGATGTTGCCACTTGAAACTGTATATTCAGTACCATCCAGGCCATTCCCGAAGACCAGATTGCCTATGTTCAGTTTATAGTCCCATGGCCCTGAGTTTCCACCTGGGATAAACACTTCATTTCCTATCAGGATAGTATTGGTTACCACGCCACTTGTAAAATTTGCATTATGACCCGAACCATAGCCAATAGCGATGTTTCCGTTACCTTGCTGTAAAGCGGCAAGGGCACTTTTCCCTACCGCAACATTTCGACTTCCAATAATATTAAACAAACTGGCCTGGCCAATAGATACATTATCACTTCCTGTTTTATTATCCAATAAAGCCCCTCTGCCTATTGCAGTATTGCGTTCTCCCGTCGTATTTCCTTCCATAGAGTTATATCCAACCGCTGTATTGTTTTCTCCAGTGGTGATTTTTGTAGCCGCGCTTGTGCCAATGGCAACATTATAGCTTCCGGTGTTAATGTCCCACCCAGCCCCACGGCCCATAAATATATTGTCAGTGCCACCCCCATAACCTGCGGCAAGATCTGCTCCTATGGAAATGTTTCTACTCGGGTCATTAAAGATAATACCTGATGAAGTTACACGAAGGGATACCGCGCCCCAGGCCCCGAGGCGAAGTGGTTCGGAATTTGTGGTTCCCAAAAAATTTGAGGCATCAGCATAGTTGCCACCTATCTTCCAATAATCAAATATATTGCCGGCCCAAGATAGATTTCCGTTGGCATCCGAGACCATAAAATCACCATTTGTTGCGGCGCGGGAATCCGGCAGGGAGTAAATATTGGCCGTGGTGGTCCCTATGGCTACTTTTCCTAAAAAATACCCGGCGTATCCACTCGGTTTCAGTACACTGGAATAAACACCATATTGGTTGCCACCTGCACTGGGATCAATATATTGATAGGAAGCAAACTTACTACCCGTTCCAGAACCAAATAACTCATTGGAAGTGCCGTAATGAGTGCCAGTTCCGGCACCGCCCAATATGTTTTCCGTGCCTATATGGCGGTTGTTTCCATCGTTGTTTATCGTGTTTCTGGTGCCTCGCTGGATTCCATTTCCGTTGCCCGAAAGAAAGTTTTCCGTTCCAATCAGTTGCCCACTGCCGGTATTGGTAAGGATGTTGCGGGTACCTACCTGATCGCCAGATCCTGTGCCCTCCAGGATAACGTCGCTGCCAAAATGGTTTCCTGTTCCCGTACCGCTTAAAATGGTTTTTGTTCCGGTGTGGATGGCATTGCCCGAGTTGTCTATTTCATTAAAAACGCCTGTTTGCTCGCCTGTTCCGGTACCGCCCAAATGGTTTTCGATACCAAAATGGTTCCCTGTTCCCGAACCGCTCAATATATTATTGACACCTATATGAATACCATCTCCTGTGTTAATGATTGAACTCTCCACTCCAACCTGTTCGCCTGTTCCCGCTCCAGAAATATTATTTTCTACTCCTAGGTGCTTTCCACTACCATTACCACGTATTTGGTTCCACATTCCCAAAAGATATCCTTGGCCGTGTGCTAAAACATCGTTATAGACTCCGGCTGTTGATGAACCCGGGTCGGTTGCGGTATTTTCCAAGTAGGTATTGAGCCCTAACATAACACCATTTTTGGGCGTGGTATTGGTAAGGAGCGCCGCTGCTTGCTTGTCCGATCTAACCGTTAGCCTTGAAAAACCATTGTCGTTTCCGCCAATGGTTACATCTTTTCCATTACCGTCGGTGGGGCTTATATATACTCCGTGGTCTGTCCATTCCGTGCTTATAGTTCCAGTGGAAAAGTGAACCCAAGTGGTTGCGGTCTGGTCCCAAAAATAAAATCCTTTGGTGGGTGTTCCGTTACCCGTGGCAAAGACCATGATCCCGTCTTGATCTGCCGTGGGGTTGGTTGTTGGAAACTCGTCTATTTTAGGTATTAAAATACCGTCGTTATTGCTGGGCGTTGCCTGGTTGCTAGACTGGATGTCCAAACTGGCTTTGGGATCGGTTGTGTTTATGCCTACCTGTGCAAGAGCAGAACAGCTTAATGCGAGCAAGAAAAAGAAAATAAATAATGGTTTCATCTGTATATGTTTTTATAATATTACTTTGGCGAACTTTTCCATAAACCTTCAGGATTGGACTAATATCGAGAGAAGGCCATAATAAGACACTGATTGTTTTATCGTACAACAAATCTACAGTAGGCAAGGGGTTGGGATCGTACTCTTTTTTGCCATAACCTGTCTCAAAATGGACATTTGTTGAAAAAAATGAATATATTAGTAGTTTTACATAGGAAAAACCTACCCGATGCGATTAAGTAGTGCTTTTTTTTTACTCTGTTTCTTTATTTGCTTATTTGTGAACGAGCTTGCTTATGGCCAAGAATTAATTACCGAGAATTTCAAAAATGCTCCGCCCCGGGAAAAAGTGATATACCTACATCGCTTGGCCGAAAAGACCAAAGCCAAGGACTCCATTCTTAAAATTGGTCTACAAGCCTTTGAATATTCAAAAGTTTGCGATTGCGATTCGCTCGGTTTTCGTTCGGTTGAGTTGGTTTCAGACGTATATTATTCAGAAGGAAAGTACAAAAAGGCCATTGCATACCTCACTCCCTTTCTTGAAGAGGCAGAACAAAAATCCTTAGCTTTTCCTGGGTTTAAGATTCATACACTTTTGGCTAAAAACAATCGGCTTCTGGATCGTTCTGACGAAGCCTTATCGCACTACAAAGCAGCCTTGGAAATTTCAAAGGAATTGCCAAACTCCATATATCTCGCCGATGCCTACAACAATCTGGGCGATATGTATCTTGTTGTGGATCTTTATGAGGAGGCTGAAGAATATTTGTTGCTGGCTCTTAAAATGTATGATGATATTGATGCCCCTGAATCTGAAAAACAGGTAACCTATAAAAATCTGATGCAGGCGGTTGCCCTTCCAGAGCAAGTGGATGAATACGCACAAAAGGCGCTGGCGAATATAGACAAGACCGAACCGCTGCAGTTGGCTTCTTTTTATTTATATGAAGGGAATGCGTACCTCACTAAAGATCCTGACTTGTTAACGCCCGAATATCACCAAAAAGGGCTTTCGGCTTTTAACAAAACCTACCGTATTGCCGACAGTTTGAACCTGGACGTTTACAAAAACATAGCCCTTATTGGCAAAGGTTCTATTTTAATGGAGTTAGAAAAGACAGACCAGGCCATTGAAGCGTTTAATGAAGCTAAGGAACTGCCACAGCCTACTCCAAAAAACTATTTCTTTCTTTTGGAAAGGCTATCTAATGCGTACGAGGAAAAAGGCGATTATAAGAATGCGTTTGTGGTTTCCAAAGAAATGTTCGCCATACAGGATTCTATAAGTAATTATAAATCAAAAGAACATTTTGCCGAATTTGACGCCAAGTTCAATGCCGAACAAAAAGACAAGCGCATCGCCCAGCAAGAATTGGAAATAGCCCGACAGAAAAACGTTCGTAATACATGGATTTTTATAGGTGTAGGCGTATTATTGATTGGGCTTGGACTCCTCTTTTGGCGTATTGCGAAGCAAAGGCGAAAAAGAGACCTTGTGCAACTTAAACTGGAAAAAGAAAGAGAAAACACCCAATTGCGAACCAAGTTCTTGGGAAATATTGCCCACGAAATCAGGACGCCACTTACCTTGGTTTCGGGAAACCTGAATTTGGCACTCGAAAATATTGACAATAAGACAAAAGCCAAAGCGAACCTAAAAAAAGCCTTGGACAATACAAAAAAGATTACCGAAGATGCCAACGAAATTTTGGAACTGCTCAGGATAGAAGACCATAGAACCACCTATAACGAAACCCAAATTCAGCTAAAAGCCACGCTGGAACGGATGGTTTTTTCGTTCGAGTCCATGGCGCAGATAAAGAAGGTTGACCTTGTGTATCAATCTACTGTTCCGGATAGCCTATTTGTAAAAACCGATATTGGTAAAATTGAAAAAATAGTAAACAACCTGCTCTCCAATGCTATAAAATACGCTCCTTCCGAATCAGAAATCAAGGTTGCAGATAGCTTTGTGGACGAAACCCTTACATTTTCGGTAACCGATTCTGGCGAAGGCATCCACTACAACGAAAAGGAAAAGATATTTGAGCGGTTCTATCAATCGGAAAATGCCAGTAAGGTAGGCGGAATCGGTATTGGGCTTGCGCTTTCAAAAGAATTTGCAGGTTTCTTGAAAGGTACGCTCACCGTAGATAGCGAGCTTGGAAAGGGCAGTACCTTTACCTTAAAAATTCCGCTTGAGGTAATTCCCTTAAGTGAAATTACCGAAGACGAAGATTTGCCAAAGACCAAGAAGGACATTTCAAGTTCTATTGAAACGAAGTCTGGCATATCAACGGATAAAGATAACATACTTATTGTAGAGGACAATCCCCAAATGGCAGCTTACCTAAATGAGCTTTTGGAAAACACCTATAAATGTACCTTGGCATTTAATGGAGAGGAAGCGTTAAGGCTCTTACAGAACCATTCTTACTCCTTGATTACCTCAGATATAATGATGCCGAAAATTGATGGCTTTCAATTGCGGGAACGGATAAATACGCTTCCCAAACACAAAAACACACCTTTTATATTTATTTCGGCCAAAAATTTGGAAACCGATAAGATAAAAGGGTTTTCCCTTGGCGTTGCCGATTATGTAGTCAAGCCGTTTAGCAAAAACGAACTTATTGCCCGCATAAAAAACCTGATAAAAAATAAGACAGCCCGCGAGCAGTGGCAGATAAAGAACGAAGACATGCTATCGGAAAGTGAAAGCGTCGATAAAAAACTACTGCGAAAAATTGAAACGTATATCCTTGAAAATTTGGACAACGACGAATTTAAGATAAAGGAACTATCGGATCACGTGGGCTATAGCCAACGCCAATTGACAAGGATTATGAAGCAATACACGGGTCTGAGTCCCGTAAAATTCATTCTTGAAATAAGGCTTCAAAAGGCTTATGGTCTTCTTCAGAACAAGACTCACGCCACATTATCGGAAGTGCGCTATACCATAGGCATCAACTCTTCCAGCTATTTCAACAGAAAATTTAAGGAGCGCTTTGGAGTTCCACCTTCGGAGTTGTTGTAATTATTAATTTAATTTTTGATAAATTACCACACGATAGATGAACGAACTTGACCAAGATCTAGAAACTCTCATTCAATCTCTGATGATTTTATAACATCAAGTGTTAACGTATCAAGTAAAGCCTCATTTCTAAATTGGAAACCTAATATTTCCATTTTTTCGATGAGTCTGCCGTATAAGTTTGCTCAATTCACAAAACTGGGCAGTGTGCCAGAAGGCTATTTAGAGGTGAAGCCAATTTATCCCTTTGTGCCAACGGAAGCTGAGATATATACCAATGTAATTCCTTCAGAAAGTGAAGTGATAGAATTTTAACGAATTTTTACTCTTAAAATACCCTGCGAAAATACTTCGCAACACATCTAATACCTTAAATTTTATTTACAATCATTTTGGCTACTTGAACCGCTTTTGCTCTATTGGCTGCAACATCTGCAGTGGTTCGTACATGTACATGGATTAGATAGTCGCCAGATAGGAACGTAAGCTGGGCTTTTTTAGGGCTCCACACGGCCATTTCGGCAACGTCATCTTGATTTTCGCCGTCGTCATAGATACTAACCGAGGTGTTAAATTTATTTTCAGAAGCATTTTTCACCAATACAATGCTCAGTTCGGCGGGATAGTCCAAGGTTTTTTCAATGCTCCCCATTTTCATTGTACTGGGGAAGGTTATAGATTTCCATTTATAGAAGCAAACTGGGAAGGTGGTGTCCTTTTCGTTCATTGTAGTTTCTGCATCGGAAGGAATTTCTAATACATCTTTAATCTCGGCCTCCGATAGTATCTCGCAAGGAGACTCAATATCCGATTTTAAAATGGGACTACTACTGCTTTCGCCTTTCGATTTTTCTGAATTCCCGCAGGCGATTGTAAGCATAAAAACTGCGATTAATAGCAATGATTTTTTCATAATTTGAATTTTGGTTAGTTTCGGTTCATAATTTACAAAATGCCCCACTTATCCGCAAGTTTGCGTTGTGACTTTGGGGATAAAGATTCCATCGCTGAGGTACAGAGATTACCGTGAAATATGATTAAAGGCAAAGAATTTATAAGTAGTACGGTATTATAAGCCTGCGTGTTTTGAAAACATAATCAGCATTGCTATTTTTTATTCTGCTACTTCTTGTTTTCAAAATGTATTGAAGCTACGCCTTGGAAGTCAAAGATTTAAAAAACACAAATCCGAAGCCGAGAAAAAGCATTAAATGAAATGGGAAGAGCCCGAAATCGCCTCCTTGGTCGCCAACAATAAATGCACTATACATGCCGAAAGCGAAATAAAGCATCAGCACGCCTTCAATAATAACGTTTGGCGAAATGTTCTTGGCGATGTACTTATTGCCTTTCCAGCCTTGTTTTAAATCGCCGATATTAAATTTTGGAGTGCGTATAAATTCACTTTTTTTGCCCAGATGACCTTCTAAAACTGCAATGGAGTTATGCACAGAAAAGCCCATTGCTATTGAAAAGAAGGTAAAAAACATACCGGTATATTTAAAAAAACGTTTTAAACCGCCGCCGTATATGGTTTTAAACGTAAACCAGTAGCAAATAAAAAAGATGACGGTACTTATTACAAAAAAGCTCATCACAAAAAAGTACATTTTTAAATGCTCGTATTCGTTTTTAATATAAAGCATTGGGATGCTTAAAATGGCAACAATTAAAATGTTTAAAAACATGGTGCTGTTGAGCAAATGTAAAAAGCTGTGCATTTTCGTTTTTAACGAAATATCATGACTTTTAAAGACGCGTACAGCCATTTTCTGAAAATTTTCTGCCCCGCCCTTATTCCAGCGGAATTGTTGCGAACGTGCAGCACTTATAACTATAGGGAGCTCTGCCGGAGTTTCTACATTTTCTAAAAACTTGAATTTCCAATTTTTTAATTGTGCTCGGTAGCTGAGGTCAAGATCTTCGGTTAGGGTATCGCCCTCCCAGTTTCCGGCATCTAGAATGCACTCTTTGCGCCAAACGCCTGCGGTTCCGTTAAAGTTGATAAAATGACCTTTGCTGTTTCGCCCTACTTGTTCTAGTGTAAAATGTGCGTCTAGGGCAAATGCTTGTACGCGTGTGAGTATTGAGTAATCGCGGTTTATATGGCCCCAGCGAGTCTGTACCACGCCTATTTTTGAATCCTTGAAATAAGGGATCGTTCTTTTTAACCAATCTTTCTTCGGAAGAAAATCTGCATCAAAAATGGCAATATATTCTCCCTTAACGGTTTTTAAACCTTCTTTTAATGCGCCAGCCTTAAAGCCCTGCCTGTCTTTACGGGTAATATGCTGAATGTCTAAACCTGTTTTCTGAAGCTCTTCTATGTGTTTTGCAGTTTTATCAAAAGATTCGTCAGTACTGTCGTCCAACACTTGGATTTCTAATTTGTCTTGGGGGTAATCAATACGGGCAATATTATTTAACAATCTTTCCATTACATACATTTCGTTGTAAACAGGAAGTTGAATGGTTACTAACGGAGTTTCTGCTTCGTTGGAAAGGTCGAAAGTAGGGGCATCTTTTAGGTTTTTACGGGCGCTTAAATAATTGAAAAGCAGGTTGAGTTGCGCCAACGCATACATGAATATGAGAAGAAGAGCTACGGAGTATATTACAATTACTATTGATTCAAGAATCATTTTTAAAACTGTATTTAAAAATCCAGGTTAGAATTTTTACACCCGCAAATATAGCACCTTTTATAGTTCCTGAAACTTTTGACACACCAATCCGGTTTTTGTACTTAACGGGAATCTCTAAATAGGTGTACTTCTTTTTAAGCACTTTTAGTTGCATTTCAACCGTCCAGCCATAAGTTTTGTCTTCCATGTTTAAAGCGAGTAGCTTGTTGTATTTTATGGCTCTAAAAGGACCTAAGTCGGTAAATGTTGAGTTAAAAAAAAGGTTCATCAACTTGGTGGCCAGTCCATTTCCGAAGCGTTGCGGTAGCGTCATTGCGCCTTTTTCACGATATTTTTTTACACGGGCACCTACCACAAAGTCAATATCATCTTCAATAATCGGGGCAACTATTCGGGTTAATTCTGAAGGATAATCGCTGTAATCACCATCAAGAAAAGTAATAATGTCGGGTTGTTCGCTGGTATATAACCCCGCAATATATTCCATTCCTTTTAAACAGGCATATCCATAACCGGCATTGGGTTCAAAAAGAACTGTTGCGCCGGCAGTTTCAGCTACTTCAGCCGTTTTGTCGGTAGAATTATTGTTTACCACAATAATTTCCGAAACAATTTCGGGGATTTCAGCAACTACCTTTCCTATGGCTTCTTCTTCGTTAAAAGCTGGAATGATTACTTTAATGTTTTTATTCATAGTATTGTATGATGAGCCCCCAAAGGTTATAAAAACCGTCAGGGTCTTTCCGGATATTTAGGTAGGTGCAAATTTCAGAAAATAAACTTTAAATTGTAGCTGTTTAGTAATTCAAAAACTAGAGGTAATCTTGGAAAATTTCTGGCTTCATTTTGGTAATTGGTTTTTTATGGTATTCCATACGGGGCTTATTGTTTTTAATCTTTTTGGATGGATCTTTAGAAAAACCAGAAAGTTTCACCTTTTCACAATAATGATTACGCTGTTTTCGTGGCTTGTATTAGGTATTTGGAAAGGTTTTGGCTATTGTTTTCTCACCGATTGGCATTACCAGATTCTATTTCAACTTGGTAAAATCAATCTTCCACATAGCTATATTGCCTTTTTGGTGGAAACCTTTTTTAACTGGCAACCACCTGCTGAAGTGGTGGAAGTATTAACCATAGGTTTTACGTTTCTGGCTTTAGTCTGTTCGCTTTGGGCAAACTTTGGTGTTAAACAAAAGGGTTTTAAATAACTGTTATTTGCCATTCACATAATCCATCAAGTCTAAATCATTTCCTAAAAGAATTTCGTTTGAACTAATACGGTTTTCCAGTGGGCCATTTTCAAGTTTTAAAACCCCACGCGGACAAACGGCAGAGCAGATTCCGCAGCCTACACAACTGGAGCGTACAATGTTTTCGCCTTTTTGGGCGTAAGCTCGCACGTCGATACCCATTTCGCAATAGGTGGAGCAGTTTCCGCAACTAATGCACTGCCCGCCATTAACGGTAATTCTGAATTTAGAAAATAAGCGTTGCTGAAATCCTAATATTGCCGCCATTGGGCATCCAAAACGGCACCAAACACGATTGCCAAAAATAGGGTAAAAACCTACACCAATCACTCCGCTAAAAACGGCCCCAATAAGGAAACCGTATGAGGAGCGAAGGGTTTCGGCATCAAAAATAAACAAGGTTTTTCCGGTAGTAAAATGAAGCGCAACAAGGGCCATGATTACCACAAAATAGGCTATAGAACCAATTCGCGCATCTTTTTTTAGTTCTTCTCTTTTAAAAATCCAAACTCCGGCAAATATCAAAGTTAAAAATACGGCAACGCTTATAAGAAAAGTGTCTTTTGTAAGCCAATATTTGCTGGTGTCTTCTCCTAAATAAGAGTGTACCACTGCCGTTGTCATTAATACTACAAATACCAATACACTGTGTATTACCCAACGTTCCACTTTCCAGGCTACTTGTGTTTTATCACTGAGGTGTCTAAACGGATCTCCTGCGGTTTCGGCAAGTCCGCCGCAGCCACATACCCAGGAGCAATACCAGCGTTTCCCGTATTTATAGGTTAAAATAGGGGTGATTATAAAAATGGATGCAATGCCAAAAATTAATAAAGCAAGTCCAACATCCCCAGCCGAAATAAAATCATCTACGCGGTATTGTTCAAAGTTGTAATGGTTTAGCGGCCAAATATTTTTTAAGTCGTAATAAGGCAGCGAAAAAGTTTCACTGTTTAAGCGTTGCATCAATTCTGGTATTAGAAATGCAAAGCCCAGCTGAAAAAACATGACCGAAAATGTTCTAAGTTTTTCGTATTTATTGTGGCGATATTTCAAGATAAACTTCACCCCAAAAGCTATAATTGCCAAGGTGTAAAGTGTACCATATACAAACCATTGGCTTGCTGGATTTCCACTTAAAAACTTACTCAACGGATCGAATAAGGCAATAATACCAGTGTTATTGCCATTCTGGACTAAACCTAGGTATTGCGGAAACCAATATAACAAAACGTAAAATAAGGTAAGGGAGATGCCCATAATCCACCCCCAAAAGCCTTTGGCAGTAAGTGATTTAAAGTAAACGCCGTCGTTCTTTATTCCGGCGTGTTTATGTGAATAAGCGGCGATGGAAAACCAAACGGTGCCACCCCCAATAGCAACTAGGGAAGCAGTAAGCCACAAGCTTTTGTTTGGAAAATTTACGTTGAATATGGCCAAAACCAAAACGGTTAATCCCAATAGTCCGATAAAAGAGGCTATTTTTTGTTGCGTGTTTATTGTTTTTGGCGGTTCTCCAGTAAGCGCCATATTTCTTTGTACTGTACTCATGTTGTTGTTTTTAAACAATGTTTATTTAAACCTCGCAGGTCTCGAAAACCTATAAAGTTAGTATTACGATACTGTTGCGTTTATTGAGGCATACGCTTCTAAAATTTCCTTTTCATACCGTTTGTAAAATTCTGGATCAAAATTGGCTTCTTTTAAATTTTCAATCACATAAGCTACATTTCGTTTTTCATGTAACCACTTATCAAAAACCTCTTGTTTCATTCGAATTCCAAAAGTGTTTATTCCTAAGAATTCCCCTGAATTTTTGTGATAGGAAATAGTTATACAACGCAGATTACTTTTACACTTCCAATGAAACTGTGCCTCGTAGTCTTTTTTTCTTTCTTCGGAAAAAACCCACCCATAGGTTTGGTATTCAATATCGAAAAATTTCGCGCTGTTAAACCAATTGCCGGGCTTGTATTCAAACGGATTGCCGCAAATGGTCTGTGCCAATGCTTCGCCCATCATCCGGCCTGTGTACCAAACAGCTTCTACCGGAGGACGAAGGCCAATGGGGTCTCGTTGTTGGGCGCAGTCGCCAATGGCAAATACATTTTCAATATTGGTTTCGAGTTTTCTGTTAACCAAGATTCCGCTATCGGTTTCAATGTTTGAATTCTTTAAAAAGGAAATATTCGGTTTTACACCGGTGGCAATTCCCACAACGGAGCAGGGAATTTCATCGCCTTCTTTAGTTTTTACGGCTTTTACATTGCCATTGGCATCGCCTATAATTTTATCTAGGTTTGTATTGGGCCTTAGATCGATGCCATGCGAGATAATATGATTTGATATTAGAGCTGCATCAGAATTTGGTAGCGCATTGGCCCAGAATTCAGTCTCTCGAATAAGCATGGTAACGTCAATATTGCGGGTATGGAGCATTTCGGCCATTTCAACCCCAATTAATCCACCACCGATAATGACGGCGCGCTGGCATTTTTTATTATTTGGAGCGTTTTTCTCAAGCATCTCTAAGTCCTGTTTGGAAACCAAGCCTTGAACGCCATTTAACTCCAAGCCTTCCCACCCAAAAGTGTTGGTAACTGAACCGCTGGCTAGTATCAGTTTGTCGTAAGTTAAACTTCCACCTTCTTTAAAGTGAAGGGTTTTGCTATCGGTATCAACTTTTTCAACGTAGGCTTTTTTTAATTCGAGACGATTCTTCTTCCAAAACCAACTTTCATAGGGTTCAATATCTCGCCATCGCATATGCCCCATATAAACGTACATTAGGGCGGTTCTGGAGAAGAAATGATCGGCTTCCGCAGAAATAATGGTGATTTTTTTATCGGAAAGTTTTCGAATATGCCTTGCAGCGGTAATTCCTGCAATGCCGTTGCCGATGATAACAATATGCTCCATAAACTTAAATAGCAGTTTTTCTATACTTATAAAAGTAAACAATTAGGTTTGCGAAAGTCTGAAAATATTGCTAAAAGTTTTTATTTAAACCTTACTTTCATAATTTACAATTTAAGCTATGACTATGTTTCTTCGTTTTGTATTATGTGTTTCCTTGTTTATTAGTTTTTTAGGGTGTGTTGAGACGCAGGATTCAGGAAGAATTCTATCAATTCAAGACCGTGAAAATGCAATGCAAAAAACAAAGGATTCAAAAATAAACGGAATTAGCTTTGTTGCCTCCCGCGATTCCCTTCAGCAGGAAGCTATTACGCATATTCATACTATAAATGCCAGTTATGCAGCCATAATGCCCTTCGGGTTTATACAAGGTTTAGACCACCCCAAGCTTGTTTATAATCAGGATCGGCAATGGTTTGGTGAAACAAAAATTGGTGTAAAGCAATATACCAACCTCCTGCATAAAAAGGGTTTTAAAGTAATGATGAAGCCTCAAATTTGGGTTTGGAGAGGAGAATTTACGGGCTTGCTCAAAATGGCTTCGGAAGCAGATTGGCTACAACTTGAAAATTCCTATAGAAACTTTATTCTTGATTATGCCAAACTAGCCGAAAATGAAGGCGTGGAATTATTTTGTATCGGTACCGAACTGGAAAAATTTATTGAACACAGGCCAGAATATTGGTTTCAGTTAATTTCAGAAATACGGGCTGTTTACTCTGGAAAACTAACGTATGCAGCCAATTGGGATGAATATAAACGTGTGCCTTTTTGGGGGCTTTTAGATTACATTGGGGTGGATGCCTATTTTCCTATTTCAGAAAATAAAACCCCGAGCCTTCAGGAAATAGAAGAGGCTTGGTTGCCCTTGAAATCTGAATTAAAAACCTTCTCTAAAAAAGAAAACAAGAAAATACTCTTTACTGAATACGGCTACCGAAGCCTTGATTTTAGCGGGAAAGAACCTTGGAGAAGTCACAGAAAAGCAGATTCGATAAACTTAGAGGCGCAAGCAAACTTGTTGAAAGGATTGTATGAATCAATATGGAATGAAGATTGGTTTGCAGGCGGATTCCTTTGGAAATGGTTTATAGCGCATAATCAAGTAGGAGGGTCACAAAACAATCAATTTACCCCACAAAACAAACCTGCCGAACAGGTTATTCAAAAATATTATGGCAAAAATTGATATTGAAATATAGTCGTGTCCGACTAAGATATAAGACCGCTGCGCTGAAAGACGTAAGACGTAAGACTTGCTTTTTAATAGATTGAAAACTAGATAAAATTGATTAAACATACTTTTTAATTGATAAATTTTAATGCTAAGTATAATAGCATGCTGTCATTAAATAAAAAATATTCTAATTGCCTATTATCTGTGACTCAACAAATTTTCTCACTCTTTTTATCGGACACTAGTGATTGAAATATAAAGTTTTAGCACGTCTCGATAGAAAGAACGGCATAAAAATTGACTACTAATAACTCAAAATAAACCGCTATGAAAACCTTTTCACAATCCCTTTCGCCATTACTTCTTTTTTTATTTGTTGTATCTAGCGTTCAACTTGTTTTCTCACAAAATATATTGGAAACTAGTGCGCCGTTATTAGATGCTACCATTTACGGTCGTGGTGCTAGTTTGCATCATGTAGCCAAAAAACTGGATGTGCCAAGTGGAAATTCTGAATTAGTAATCAATCAAATTGCTCAAAATGTGGATCCGCAAAGTATTCGAGTAACCAGTGATAGTGATGCCATAACGATTCTATCGGTTTCTTTTGAACGGGATTATTTGGTAAATGGCGAAAATCAAAGCGCACAGTATTTGGAGCTTAAAAAACAATACGAAGATGCAAAAGCGACCCTCCATGATTACACCAATGCTCGAAAAGGTGAGGAAAGCACCTTGGCATTATTGGAGGAAAATCGTGATTTTGGGGGTCAAAATGGGGTTTCGCCTGCGAGTATGGCGACTATGATAAAATATTACCGCGAAGAATATAAAACACTGGCAGCAAATATAATAAGCCTAAAAGATAAAGAACAGGAACAGCAAAAAGAAGTTGACAAACTGAAAAACCAGATGCAGGAAGCTGGGGGTAACGGACAAAACGCCGGACAGTTGGTAGTGCGTATGAATTCAAAAAAAACAGTAAAAGCAGGTTTTGATATAAACTATTTTACAAATAATGTTTCATGGACTCCTTTTTATGAAGTAAGGGTTGATAACCTAAACGAACCTGTCGATTTGGTGTATAAAGCCAACGTATCACAGAACACTGGTATAGATTGGAAGCAGATTAAGCTGGCTTTTTCTAGTGGAAATCCAAGGCGGAATAACAACGCGCCACAATTAAACCCGTGGTGGGTCGGTTTTCAACAACCTGTTGTGAATAATACAAGGTTGGAAAGCAAGAGAGCTGGGGTTCATATGGAAAGTATGGATGCAGCGGCAGCCAGCCCAGATATGGCGGTGGTTCAGGAAAACCAGCTAACAACTTCTTTTGTGGTGAATACACCTTATGATGTGTATTCCAACCAAAAACCGCAGGCTGTACAGCTGAAGCAATACCGTTTGCCAGCAACATACTCCTATTTTACTGCTCCGCAATTAGATCAAGCAGCTTTTCTTGTTGCCAAAGTTACAGATTGGAGCAAATACAACCTTTTGCCAGGAAACGCCAACTTGATAATCGATAACAATTTTGCGGGAACTTCTTATATAAATCCAAATTCCACAGCTGAAAAACTAAGACTTAGTTTAGGAAGGGATGAGCGCATTATTACGGAGCGAAAGCGAATTGATGAGGAGGGAAGCACCTCTTTTTTTGGTGGCTCTCAAAAGCGAACTTACACGTATGAAATATCGGTACGAAACTCACGAAGCGAAACCGTAACCATAAACGTAAAAGAGCAATTCCCAATAGCAACGGAAAAGGATATTGAAATCAAACTTTTGGAGACTGCAAATGCCAAAGTAGATCATAAAAAGGGCGAGTTAAGTTGGGATTTAAACCTGAAAGCAGGAGAAACCAAGAAGCTTCAGTTTTCATACTCGGTAAAACTTCCTAAGGATAAGGTGATTTCTGGAATGTGATAAACAAGGCTATTTATGTTTTTTCCCTTCAATGTGTTTCTTGTAATAACGGTGTAATTCTTCGGCATCTGCGCCAAAAAACTGCTTGAGGTGAATAATCCAAAAATGATATTGTAAATTCCAAATGCCCTGAGTTTCGTAGCGTCTTGCCGAAGTAATGACCCAGTGTGGAATGACAACAAATTGCTTTTTTTTGTAAAGCGTATTTATCAAAATATTGTCTTCGTAAATAATATAATTTTCGTCGAAGCCGTCAATTTCCCTAAAAAGAGTTTTTGTGATAAATTGGCTCTGGTCTCCGCCTCGGCAACCCTTCCATTTAAATTTGGTTAGCCATCCAGCAAGCCTTAACCACCAGTGATTACTGTCAAATTTTATTTGAAAACAACCTGCAAGATTTCCTTTGTTTACTTCGGAAATAATATAGGAGTCAAAATTTTTAGGAGGAAAGGAATCGGCATGCAGAAAGTATAAGATTTCCCCAGAAGCTAGACTGGCTCCGGTGTTCATCTGTATTGCACGGCCTTTGTTTGAAGGAATAACTTGAATGGTAAAAGACCTGTCAGATTTTTGAAATCTGACAGGTCTGGAAAATGTCTCGATGAAATTTTCAACTATTTCTGCTGTGTTATCAATACTCCCACCATCTACTAAGATAACCTCTAAGTCATTTGCTCCCGAACTGTTTTCCGAAAGATGAAGTAGTAGCGACTCAATAGTTTCGGCTTCATTTAAAACCGGAATGATGATGGATAGCATTGAAGGTTTAGCGTTTAAGGGTTCTAATACATTAACTATTTTTAAAATTAGGTGAAATAATGATGACGCCAGAATTTGTAGATTTTGGACAACAGGCTACTGCTCGTTCAAATTCCAATCATAATTTTTATATGTCAATGTAGCTTCTGAGCTTATTTTGACTTTAGAATACTGGTTGATAAACCCAATTACATCTTGGGTTCCATTTACTGTATAATCTTTTTTGTACCAATCAAAAATACTGGAAACTTTAGGTTTTGAAACCGAAATATCATTCTTATCACTATTGATAAACTCCATTGTGGCTCGATCTAACTGTTCGTTTATTTTGGCAGCGGTATAGGCTTCCTGCAGAAGTTTAGGGCACGAAATGGAAGCACAATTTATGGCGAAGTGAATTCTTGGCTCGTTCATTTTCCGAAGGATTCCGTTTTCAATTCCGCCCAAGGATAGTTTTTTATTGCCAACCTTTATTCTGCCTTTTGTCCAGGCGCCTTTTATATCTTTTATACTCTTTACAGGATAATTATCTACGATTAATTTTACCGTTCCGGCGTTGTATAGATTAATGTAATACGCCAGTAACTCTTGTACGCTCCATTTATTTGAAGGTTGCTTTTCTGAAAGCATTTCTAGGTAAGCATTGAGTTTTGCGCTGTCTTTTTTGAAACCTTTGTAATCTACTAATCCGTCTGCTTGAACGTGTTTTTTAAGCAATTTATCCCAAGTGGAATGGTCTATGTTTTCCGAAGAGTTTGCTGTAGTTGAGGTTAATTGGGAGCTTACCGCTTTTGTTGGCTGCCCTTGACTGCTAACGCCAGCAGCCGAAAGTAAATTGCAGCTCTGTAATAAGCTTGCCGCTAACAGAAGGCTTGTGAAGCTGTGTGCTAATTTCATACTAGATGTTTTTATCTACTCGATAGTCGAGGTTTAAATGCTGTGAGATTTCCCGCGATAAAGTTTATTAGTACTTACGAAAAAAATCATTTTTTGGATTTAATGGGGTAAATAATCTGGGGTATAAATTTTGGTGGAAACTCCTCATCGCCATCAAAACCCAATTCAATATCCCTGCCGTCGTGTGGAATGTGGTTGGTCTTAAAAAGGTAGTCCCAAAGGCTCAAGCTTATCCCGAAATTAACCCCGTATTGTGCCTCTTTTGGCAAAGTCTTGGCGTGGTGCCAAATATGCATTTTCGGGTTGTTAAAAATATATTTTAGAAATCCGTAATCCCAGTTTAAGTTTGCATGGTTTATATGGCCAATGGCAAGTGCTGTAAAATGGACAATTGCCACTGCTTCAACATCAAACCCGCCAATTAACGCAAGTGGAATATAGAGTAATGATTTATAAACTATGGGTTCCATCCAATGATAGCGTAGGTGAGCTGCAAATCCCATTTCTTTTACCGAATGGTGCAGTTTGTGGAAATTCCATAGAAAAGGAGAATAATGTAGCAACCTATGGGTGTTCCATTGTACAAAATCGGTTACCAAAAAGAATAGTAATAAACCCAATCCGTAGGGGAGGGCGTTCAAATCTAAAAGCTGAAAGTCTGCAATTTTAAGCCCCATAAGGCTCAGAAAATCGTTAAATAGTTCGGCAGTAGCGTTTGAAAGGAAAATAAGCACGATTAAATTCAGCAGGAAAAAGTTGAAAAACATATAAAATGTATCCAACCAAAAATCTTTCCGAAAGACTTTCTGATTCTTTCGCCACGGAAATAGTAATTCCAAGCCCCACACTATCAAAGACACTAATATTAAGCCGTAGAAATAGTTTTCCCAATGAAAATTGGTAACCTCAGACCATAGATAGTTGAAATATCCATAATACGAATCTTTAAGTATGGTTGTGTATTTGTTCATAACGCATTTTGTAAGATGTTTTCCCGCAGATTACGCAGATCTACGCAGAAATAAATTTTGTGCTGATTTGTGAAATTTAATGCAATCAGCGGGACATTTTTTACAGGTTATTTACTTTTCGAAATATTCCCTCGGTAATCTCGGTAACATTAAAATTAACTAAAATAGCCAATTTC
Organism: Aequorivita marina; assembly: GCF_031631895.2. Classification (NCBI taxonomy): domain Bacteria; kingdom Pseudomonadati; phylum Bacteroidota; class Flavobacteriia; order Flavobacteriales; family Flavobacteriaceae; genus Aequorivita; species Aequorivita marina. The sequence continues at coordinate 64,169 of NZ_JAVMBW020000005.1, read as the reverse complement.
AATTTAGTTAATTTGAGGTATGTTAGTACTTGTTTATGATGTACTTCCGCTAAGTTTTTAACAGATTTTACTTCAATTATCACTTTATTTTCCACAAGTAAGTCTAGGCGAAAACCTACATTTAATTTCTCTTCTTTAAAATAGACTGGAACAGGAACTTCAGCTTTTACATCTAGTCCTTCATTCCTAAGCTCTATGACCAAAGCAGAAGCATAAACAGATTCCAAAAGACCAGGTCCAAAGGCATTATATACATTAAAAATTGCGCCCCTTATTTTATACGAAATCTGATTTTCAGTCATAATTCTTCTGGTTGTTCCCGCAGATTTCGCCGATCTACGCAGGTGAAAAAATATCTGCGTCAATCCGCGTTATTTGCGGGCGATTTGAATAGTTATTTCTGCTTTTAATACTATTTAGAGTTTCTGCCTTTAAGATCAGCAAGTTTTACGCAGCTTTTACGAAAAATATCTGCGGTAATCCGCGCGATCTGCGGGCGACATTTATAGATATATCTGTTATTCCTACTTTCCACAATTTGTCTTCTAAAATCACCTAAATTTAAGCAGCTAATACAAAAATGAACCTGCGTCAATCCCCATCATCTGCCAGAGAAACTCATATTTGCTTAATCAATTCCGTAAACAAAGTAATCATATTTGGTTCTGCTTTTTCTGCTGAAGCCATAATATCTGCAATATCAACTGGTTTCAACTTTTCAGGGTCACATTCATCGGTCAGAACCGAAACGGCAATCACAGGAATCTGCAAATGATTGGCAACAATTACTTCCGGAACGGTGCTCATTCCCACGGCATCGGCACCTATAATTTTTAAATATCGATATTCTGCCCGCGTTTCAAGTTGGGGACCTACAACACTAGCATAAACCCCTTTATGAAGCGTAATGTTTTTATCGGAAGCAATTTTTTCAAGCTTTTTGTTCATTTCGGTGTCATAAGGTGCGCTCATATCAACAAAACGTTCTCCCATTTTCTCAACACCACGGAACGCAAGGGGTGAGCCACCTTGTAAATTTATATGATCGTCAATCAACATGATTTCTCCTTTTTTAAAGTTGAGGTTGATTGCGCCTGAGGCATTGCTCACCAATAGTTTCTTTATTCCTAAAAGCTGCATGACCCGCACCGGAAAAGTAACGTCGCGCAACGAATAGCCTTCATAAATATGAAAACGTCCTTGCATAACAACAACCTTTTTTCCTTCCAACGTGCCAAAAATTAACTTTCCTTTGTGGAATTCTACCGTTGCGGTAGGAAAGTTAGGAATGTGATTATAGCTTACTTCAGCCTCGATCTCTAGGTTGTTAATTATTTTTCCTAATCCTGTGCCTAAGATAATTCCCACTTCGGGCTGGTTAAAACCGCGTTCCTTTAAAAAATCTGCGGCCTCTTCAATATATTTTGTAATACTCATAGTCTATAAAAAGTTTTTGTCTAAATAAGGTGGTAAAAATTCCTGAAAAGCATCGACATTTTTTATGTCTGAAAAATAATCTACATCATTTCGCTCGTCCAGAAGCATGTGCTTTTTATTCCTTAAATCCAGTAATGTATCGTTTAAAACAGTTTCTGTTCCCCAGTTTTTATTTTGAAACACCTCGGGGTTTAGCTCTTTCATTCCCAATAAATAATAGCCGCCATCGGTAGCCGGGCCAATTACATATTCATTGGTTTTTAGGGCTTCAAATGCGGTTTCTATGTCACTGGTATTCAAGTCGTGAATATCGCTACCAACAATGATTACTTCTTTATACCCCATATCAAATATTTCTGCAAATGCATTTTTCATGCGTTCTCCCAAATCTGTGCCAGACTGAAGTTTCTTTCTATAGATGGCTGCATCCCAAATATCATCACTGTGAATGTTTTCTGAATAAAAAACGTATTTATCTGCTTTTAGGTCCTTGGTTATTTCTACAGTATGGTTTAGCAGAAATTTATAAATTTTTAAGGCACTTTCATCACCAACCGATTTTGCCAAGCGCGTTTTAACCTTTCCCAATTCAGGGTTTCTTGTAAAAACGAGTAATGCTTTTTTTGAAGTTGGTAGCTGAAAGTCAGTTGCCATTTCGTTGGCGTTATCAGTGTCTTTTGAAGTTGTTAAAGCCATTTTTAATGTGAATTTTTATTTTAAGAATCGAAAAAACGTTAATGTTATTTCCGTTTTTTTCAATATACGGGGTTGCCATTATGTAAATACGCGCTCCACTTTTTCGAGTAGGTATGGACGTTTTCGGTTTCTTTTTCCGAAGAATTAATTATGGGAAACCCCTTGTTTTTCCATTCAAATATACCACCGTAAAGATTGCTGACATTCGTAAATCCCGCTTTTTTTAGCTTTTCGCCAATTTCTTCAGAACGAATTCCTACAGAACAATAGACAACAATAGGCTGATCTTTGTTTAATTGCTGAAGTGTTTTTTCATCAGTAGTAAACTTGTTAAAACCTACGTGTTTACTTCCAGAAATATGGCTAACCTCGAATTCATTGGTTTCACGCACATCTAGAATTGTTACGGAGCCGTTTATTTGAAGCATACGTAATGCTTCTACCGAAATATACGGAATGCTGTGCGAATTGTTGGTCTTTAAAAGCTTGTCTAACGATTTTTGACCCATAGCAAAATTGACGCATAACATGCAAAGAACAAAAGTTAGCCTTGTTTTCATGGAATAAAAATGCTTTTTGGTTGTAGGTTAACTGGTAACAGCACCTTGGCAGCTACTTCCGGCACCTGCAGTACAGCCGTAGCAATGTTGTGATATTATTATCTTTCGGTCGTTTAAAATATCTTCGTTGTATTCTGATATGTGCTGTATTTTACTTGCAACCTTTAGCTCTAACATTTGGTTGAAATCGCAATCGTATAAATATCCGTCCCAACTTATTGAAATGGTATTTCGGCACATTACATTTTTTACCGCCGCCGGATTGTAGGCTTCAACCAATTGATACATATAATCCTCGTAATTTTCTGAAGCAATTAGATAATCAAGAAATCGTGCAATTGGCAGATTTGTAATCACGAAAAGGTCGTGAAAATGGATCCCAAAATCTTCTAGTAAAGCCTTTTTAAAGTCTTTTTCCATACTGGCTTGATCTCCAGGTAAAAAAGCACCGCTTGGGTTATAGACTAAATCTAAGCGCAAGTCGCTATCTGGCATTCCGTAACCCACAGCATTTAATTCCTGTAGGGCCTTTATAGATTGATCAAACACGCCCTCGCCACGTTGTTTGTCGGTTTTTCCACGCGTCCAATGCGGCATGCTACTAACCACATGGATGTTGTGCTTTTTAAAGAACTGTGGCAGGTCGTAATACTTTTTGTTGGCGCGAATGATGGTAAGATTACTCCTTACGATAAAATCTTTAACCCCTGCCTTACTGGCTTCATCTACAAACCATCTAAAATCGGGATTCATTTCTGGGGCGCCGCCTGTGAGGTCTAAAGTATGGGCGCCAGTATTTTTGATAACGTCTAGACATTGTTGCATAGTCTCGCGCGTCATTATTTCCTTACGGTCTGGTCCCGCATCTACGTGACAATGCTCGCAGACTTGGTTGCACATATACCCAACATTTATTTGAAGGATTTCCAGTTTATTAGGCCGAAGTGGAAATTGATCGGTTTCTGCAATTTTATCAGAAAAAGTAGGCAGCTCTCCATTGGCAAAAATACCATTAGAAAGTGTTTCAAGCTGTTTATTAGCAATTGCAAATTCGCTATCGCGTTTGTGAAGTGATTGTTGTTTCTTCTTTTTTTCTTTTAACATAAATTTTTTCTGAAATCATTTTTTAAAATTACTTATAAGCTACCGATCATAATGGTTTTGGAAGCTATAACTTCAATATTTTCCCAATAATGAGGAATATTAGAGGCTAGCTACATTTCCAGCTTATTGACCTTGTTCATCATCATTACGCCATGAACCAGGGTGGCTCCGCTTTTAATAGCAGCGCCCACATGAACGGCTTCCATCATTTCTTCCTTGGTAACGCCGCGCTGCAAGCTATCCTTTGAATAGGCATCAATGCAATATGGGCATTGTTCGGTATGAGCAACCGCTAGGGCAATTAAGGATTTTTCGCGGGCGGTAAGTGCACCTTCTTCAAAAACTTTTCCGTAGTATTCAAAAAACTTATCGCCCAGTTCTTTGTTCCAGTCGGTTATTTTTTCAAATTTTCGAAGATCAGCAGGGTCGTAATAATTATTAGAGGCCATTTTGTAGTTTTATTTAGTTACGTAATAAAAGGATGTTTGGTTTTTTCGGTTTTGCATATTAATCGCAATGTATAAATTAATACTTACTTTTTGAATTATACAAGAACCGAGTTTCTTTATCTTTATTTTTTAAAAAAGTGATCTGTCATACTGAATTGCTGTCTTTACTCATAATCCATACGGTCTTTTAATCACTGTATTCGATGTTTTGTTAGTGCTTTGTTAAAGCTATTATTTTGGCAATTACCATTGGTCTGTTTCGGGTGATTTTCTCAAACCAAATAAGTGTTATGGTCCTTATAATATGCGCTTTATCAATTTTATTGAAATCTAATTTCACCTTTAGTTTAAGATGTTTTAGTTTCGCAAAACTCACCGCTACAATAAGTTTCTCCTACTGTTTTAGCAACTGCCATTCCAAATATTATATGCCCCATGAGACTACCTATAGCAGCTAAAATCATTGGGCCTTCCATTGCAGGCATTGGCATAATCATTCCCATGAGTTTCATCATAATTTGGGCGAAAACAAAGGCAATTACTCCAAATATAGCGCCTTTTATAAAATGATTGCTAACTTTTAATTTTGCTGCTATCATATAAGTATAGGCTAATGCAAAGATAATTCCTATCATAAAATGCATTATCCACCCTATGGCAACTGGCATTCCTAATATTCCTGCTAGCATATTTGGTGGAGACATTTTTGGCATCCCCATCATTGGTGCTGCCATTATTATTAAGGTCATAACGGCTGTACCGATAATTCCTGCTAAAACTGATTTTTGAATTCTATGGTTCATAATTTTAAATTTTTATTGTTTTTAAAATGGCTAAAAGAAGTTCGCCGTTAATTCGTTCTTTGTAATTTGGATTGATATATTCAAATTGAATCACCTCTTTTTTACTTATGATCATTACCGTAGGAACGGGCATTACTTTAGAGGTTTTTCCCATATGTTTTTTTGTGGCAATAAAACCTTTTAACATTGTTGGTGTTTTAAAACCAATACCTACTTGCTGAATAAATTTTGCATTTGGGTCAGAAAAAAGAGTGTACTTTATATTGCCTTTACTTTCAGTAGGCTTTAAGTTTTGATAATCATCTGGGCTTATGGCTACAATTTGATATCCAAGCGATATAACCTCTGCTTCAATGTCAACCAACCCTGAAAGTTGCGCATTGCAATAGGGGCACCATCCGCCGCGGTAAAAAACTAACACTGTTGGTTTTTCTTTTAAAACAGTACTTAAATCAATTAAGTCACCGGCTGCATTCTGAAGATTGGCTTTAGGTAATTTTTCCCCTATAAGTAAGGGTGAAATATCTTCTGCTTTATCAGGTATTTGCGCTTTGATATTAGACGTGCAAACGAAACAAAAAATTGCCAATATGCTATTAAGTAGTACTTTCATTATATTTTTCGGTTTAATTCCATTGGAATATGAATTCTTACTTCATCGCCAACAACCATTGTAGCTGCCCAATCTCCTGTGCCAACACCAAAATCTGTTCTGTCTATGGTAGTTTCAATAAGTACTCCCAGAATAAGCGTATCTTTCATCATAGGATGTTCCATTTTTCCAGTAAGCTTCATTGGAAGAATTACATCTTTAGTTTTGTCTTTAATAGTCAGTTTACCGTGAATTAAAAATTCCTTATCAGACTTTTTCTCGAATTTAGATGATTGAAAAGACATTTTGGGATAGGTCTTCGCATCAAAGAAATCTTCAGATTGAAGATGCTTGTCTCGTTTAGCATTATCAGTACTTACGCTGTTGATTACTACTGAAAAATCTGCTTTACTCCCTTTTAAATTGTCTGGATTGAAATGAATTGTTCCGTTGTAGTCTTTAAATTTTCCTGGAACACTTGAAAAGAAATGATTGATTGAAAAATTAACAGAAGTGTGTGGCTTGTCAATTTTCCACATCGTAGCCTCTTGTGCGTTTGCTGAAAGTGTAGTAAATGCAGTAACAGCTACTGCGAAAATCATTGTTTTGATTGTTGAAACCATTGTTCTAAAATTTAAAAGTTTTTGATAATCAATATGTACTATCTATACCTTTATACCAATAGTTTCAAAAAATCACCCAAGTTGATTAACTATTTTTACTTTATTTGTTTCAGCTCGTCTGCTTTTTTTATTTTTCTAATTTGCTCAACGCATTTATGTTTCTGGTTTTGAGCATTATGTCGCGTTGTGTAGCCGTAGTCTTTTTGGATTTGGTCTATGGCTTTTTCTTTAAAAAAGATGTCGTGAATAAGTCTGTTACAATGGTCAGTTATCTTAAGTAAGTAGCCTTTTAGCTTTTCTAAATAGGTTTTTTCATCCTCAATAGAATGATTAATGGAAGTTAGAAAGTCAAAAGATTGTAACTGGTCAACGGAAAGTTCGAAATTTGTGTCTCGAAGTTTTTTAAACCACAAATTTTTACAAATCGCATAGACATATGTGTTTATTGATGCTGTTAACTGAAAATGATCTTGCCGCAGTTTTTCAACAAGAACCATCATTGCATCTTGAAAAAGGTCTTCTGCGTCAGTTTTATTTCCGCTGTTGTTTTGGACAAAATTTGAAATTTTACCAAAATTATCTTTGTATAACTTTCCAAATGCAAAGTTGTTTTCAGTTTTTAAATCGTTTATTAGGTTGTCCATATTCCATTCGAGATGATTTTTGCTAAATGTATTCAATATATAAATATAGTCGTGTCCGACTAAGATATAAGACCGCTGCGCTTAAAGACATAAGACGTAAGACTTGCTTTTTAATAGATTGAAAACTAGATAAAATTGATTAAACATACTTTTTAATTGATAAATTTTGATGCTAAGTATAATAGCATGCTGTCATTAAATAAAAAATATTCTAATTGCCTATTATCTTTGACTCAACAAATTTTCTCACTCTTTTAATCGGACACTAATGATATAAATATAAAAAGTAGTCTCCTAAAATACCAATTGCTTACGAAAGTTTTGGCTTTTTTAGTCGAAGGAGTAAACGATGCCGCTGGTGAGTTCGTACTGCGAATTTGGGATGTTGATTGCAGGTGAGTCGTCAAAAGTAAAGGTGTAGGTGGTTTTAAAACTGAAATTTCTATAAAGCGTCAACATAAGCGAAGTCTCAGAAGCTATTCTGAAATCGCTAAATTTGTTAAGCCGCGGTTGATAGTATGTTGTGCTAGAAATGCTTAGGGTTTCAGTAGGGAAGAGGCTAAAAGAAAAATATGCCGAACCGCGGAAAATACGCTCTACTGGTGTTACGCCATCGCTGAGTTCCTGATGCTCGTACATGATAAGTGTGCCTAAATACAATTTGTAATTTTCAAGCTTGGTAAGTTTAAACCTGGGACCCATTCCCACCAAGCCACGGAAGCGGATTTTTGATATTTTGTTGTATTGCGCCTGGCCAAAAACTTCCCATACTAATTGCGGGTACAGTTTATAGTTATAACGCAGATGCTGGACGCCTTTGTTTTCAAAGTTGTTGTTTTCTATTTTTTGGAATTCAATATCGTTTTTTAGCAATACTAAATGCCTCCTCATTTTATATTGAAGACTGATGGTGTTTTTAATAGAGAACTTATCATTTACGTCTCTTTTTAGTGAAAGCTCCAAGCCGGCAGAACCTGAAAACCCCGAAGTGTCAGTTACTTTACGCAAGGACTCAGCGTTAATGACCTGAGCCAAAGTGCTGAATGAAACCAATAAAGATACAACTAGAGCTATATGTTTCATTTGTATGGTAAAAGACTATTTTGCTTATTTATAGTATCAATTAACTTAAAAGAAACTCCCGCAGCACCACAGCTTGATTGTGCTCTTCATCTTTAGCACCATAAAGTAAGCTAAGCCGTTTTTCCTCGGCCATACTTTTAAGCTCCTTGATTAACTCAGGTTTATCTTGAAGTTCCTTTTTGTACTTTGTTGAAAACTCCTTAAATCGTTCTTCTTTATGGTCAAACCATTTTCGCAGATCTGTAGATGGTGCAATTTCCTTCATCCATTGGTCCAAGTTTGCATCTGCTTTGCTCACACCACGTGGCCAAATTCTATCTACTAAAACGCGACTTCCATCGCGTTTGGCGGCATCTTGGTAAATCCGTTTTATTACAATGTCCATGTTTTTAAAATATTAGATCTTCTAAAGATAGAAGTTAATCTTATAAAATTGGCTTTAGGTAACGGCGAATGTTAAATAAGAATAATAGCTATCGGCAGTATTTTATGCAAATAGTTACTATAATCGGCTTGTTGTTACGCACCCCAGTTTTCTATTTCTGTTGCAGACCATAGCTTCGGAAAAAATTTGCGCTGTTGATATTTTGGATGCAGATATTTTTTCCATTCCGAACCTCCGGTTGCTGCTTTGCTTTCACCTTTTCGGTCTAAATAATACTGCGCTGTTTCTAAATGCACTAATGGCCACGCCACGTTATAGAAATGGTCAAACTCCTTTAGCTTTTCCTTAAGCTCATCAGAGGGATTGTCCATTTGAGCTACCCGTTCCTCAAGCGTTTTTCCTTTTACCTCTTTGGCCAAGGTTTTAAATCCTGCTTCATATTTTTCTATAAAGAGCCTTAAGGTCAGGGTCATTTCACCTGTTTTTCTGTTTAATCCGGCATCTTTCCAGTAAATATGGTCAAAGTAATCGTCAGTACTTGGGCTTTCTGGAAGGCGTTCTTTTCCCGGTTTATTTAGTAAGTTTTCTAGACGCGTAGTGTAAAGCTCTAGTGTTCTAAATGAGGCACATTGAAATCCACTTGCAGGGGTTAATGCAGAACGGAAAATATTGTAATCTTCGTAACTCATGCCGTCTTTCATAATATCAAAAGAGGTGATGAGCATTCTAGTGTATCTTTTTAACCGGTTTAGTTTTGTTATCCAAGTTTCTTCGGGTAGGTTTTCACCTTCGGAAAGCTGCTGTATTTCGTGGATCATCATTTTTAAGGTGAGCTCTGTAACTTGATGGTACATTACAAATATTTTTTCATCCTTATAATCGGTCCGGGTTTTTTGAAGGGAAAGCAGGGTGTCAACCTGGATATAATCCCAATAGGTTATGGGTTTACTTTGAAGCAGCCCGTTTAAATAGGTTTCGGGATTCTCCCCTAAGTCGGTATATTTTTTTTCTAGTGCCTTTATAAGATCGTTGTCCATGGGTATAAAATTTTAATCAGAAATATTATTAAATACGAAAGATTCGTAATTCTTTATAAAAATAAAGGAATATTTTGATTTTATCTTAAGTTCACCAATTGACTTATAAAGAAAAAGCCTTTTTACAAAATTGTAAAAAGGCTTTTTAAGAAATATGTTTTAAGACTAATAGAAGTTGGCGCGGTTATCTTCAATCTCGGCCTTTTGCTTAAGTGCGCTGAAAACTTCGTTTTGCGCAGATGGAGCAGCTTTATCGGTCATTTGGTTCGCATAATTAACATACGACTCCATTTTAGGAGCAGGATTGAAAGCGGTTACCTTTACTTTGTAAACCCCTTCGTTGCCATCAACCAAATTGGTTAATTCTCCTGGTTTGGTTCCAAAGGCAATACCTACTACTCTAGGTTCGCTTTTTCCAGCGATATTTGGGTTTGCCATGTTAATACCACTAGCAGTCCTTACAGAAACACCTTGGTTGGTAGCCAATTCCTTGAGGGTATTGCCAGAAATTGATTCTCGTATTCTTTGCGCTTTTTTCTCATTGCGCAAAATAGGGGTTACACGTGCCGAGGCATCTTCAGCTAGCATTAAACCTTTTGGATTTTTGCGAGTAAGCTGAGCAATTACATAACCATTTGTTACGTTAAAACGCTTTGTGTTACCCACTTCTGTGTCTTCGTTAAAAGCCCAATTAACAATGGGGCGGCTAGAGCCTAGTCCTGGAAGGTTATCGTCCATTTTCCCTATTTTATTTACGGGTTTTACTTCTAAGCTCTTTTCTTTTGCCAAGCTTGTAAAATCACCTTTTTGTACTGCGAGCTCAAATTTTGTTGCATCAGCAAATACGTTGTTTATAGTTTTTTCTGAGGCTTCTATGTTTTTTGTAAGCGTTGCTAACTTAACAGCTTTTTTTGCACTTGATTGTTCACCTACTTCTACAACGTGAATACCAAAGTCGGTTTCAACAATGCCAATAGTGCCTGAAGGGTTGCTAAAGATAAACTTGTCAAATGGCGGTACCATTCTACCTGGTTTTGAAGTACCAAGATCACCACCATTTTCTCCAGAACCGTCATCAGAGAATTCTTTTGCCAATTCAGCAAATTTAGAATTGTCTTTTCTAACAACACCCAAGATACTGTCAGCTAATTTTTGAGCTTCCTCTTTGGTTTTTGTAACCGTTTCTGGTGCACGCATGGTACCAACATAACGGATTAAGATATGTTTTGAGTCAGCGGAATCTGGCATTTTCTTAGTGTCTAATACCTTGGTTAGGTTGTATGCGTTATCCGTTTTATAAGGACCGTAAATGTCACCTTTATTTAATTTTATTAGCGTGTCAGCAACACTGGCTGGAAGATCGCTCTTGAATGACCATTTCTCAAAGTACGGCGTGTCTGAATACGCATTGATATACTCCTCATAGTCATTTGTATTTCTAAACCCAGCGATAGTATCGTTTGCTTTTGTGTTTTGGTTAAACTCAACCTTGTCGTTTAACATGGCCGCAGTTTCGGCTTTTGCTGTTTTAATGTCTTCTTCTGAAGGTTCTTCTGAAAAAAGTACATACTGAATATCGGCTTGTGCATCTACCTGAAATTCATTAGGGTGCGATGAAACATATTGCTTTATTTCCGAGTCTGAAACTTTTATCTCTTCATCTGGAATTTTGCTGTATGGCATCATTACATACTGAAAGTTTAAATTGTCATTCTGGAAATGGTATTCTTGTTCACCCTCAGCAACGGTTGCGCGTAAGCCGCCTTTAATCATGTTGTTATAGGTGGTTTGTAATACGCCGTCAGAAATATTTTCTTCAAATGTTAGCCATTGGTTATACATATCTGGCGAAGATGCTTTAATGCTAGCAATATATTCCTGGATTTTACCGTCGTCAACTTGCCCGGCTTCATTTAAAAAAGTAGGGTTATTGGCCAAAGCAGTTTTTAGGGCATTGTCCAGTTGGGCTTTTTCTACGCTAAGCCCGGCTTTATCAATTTGCTCTTCCATGATAACGCGGCGCATTTCTCGGTCCCAAACCATATTCATAGCACGGGTAGCATTCCCGCTAGGCCCCATGTTACGTTGGGCTGCTTCAACCTCTTGCATAAAGGTCTGTCTTGGGATGTCTGTTCCATTTATGGTAGCAATGTTGGTTTGACCTTTGGGGCCACTGCCGCCTTTGGTTAAGACGTCGCTTAAGATAAAGGCGAAAAGCGCCAATGCAATAATAAGGATAAGAAATATCCCTCTTTTTCTAATACTGTTTAAGATTGCCATTTGATGTTCAAATTTATCCTTCTTTCATGCGGTTATTCCGAACGGAAGGTCTTAGTTGTCATCCCTTTTACACCTTATTGTCGCTAAGGATTTGGAAGGGTTTGTTTTATAAGTTAATCAGGGAGCGAAAATAACATATTCCAATCAGTAATAAAAAACTAAAGTGAAAAAAGTTATGATTAAGTTAAAAACTAATCATCCGAATTATCCTTTACTTCTACCATCTCAATTTTTGTGCTTGAAACTTCAAGTATTGTAAATTCATAATCTGCTATGGATACGTTTTCGCCACGTTCGGGAATTTCTTCGGTATGGTTTACTATTAATCCGCCCAAAGTCTCGTAGTTTTCGCTTTCCTCTAGGTTGAGGTTGTAGGTTTCATTTACATAATCTACCTCTAGCCGAGCAGAAAACCTGTAATGGTCTTCGCTTAGTTCTTCCTCTACCAATTCAACACTGTCGTGCTCATCTTCAATTTCACCAAAAAGTTCCTCAATAATATCTTCAACGGTAATGATACCGCTTGTACCGCCGTATTCATCAATAACAACCGCAATACTCTTTCTTTTTTTACTAAGAATTCCTAACACGTCTTTAATAAGCATTGTTTCTGGAACAAAGACCACGGGCATTAAGATTTTCTTAATGGTACTGGGTTTTTTAAAAAGCTCAAAGGAATGAATGTATCCTAAAATATCATCAATATTCTCTTTATAGACCAATATTTTTGAAAGCCCTGTTTCGGTAAAAAGTTTGGCAAGCTCTTTAGGTGAAGTGTCTATGTCTACACCTACAACCTCTGTTCGCGGAACCATTGCTTCGCGCGATTTTACTTCGGAAAAGTCTAGCGCATTTTGAAAGATCTGTATTTCGGAATCCATCTCTTCCTTAGTTTCGGCAATATCCATTTGTTCCGAAATATAATTGCCAAGCTCCAACTTGCTAAAACTCAGTTGAACATTGTCGCCTTCCGACTTAAAAAATAACTTCAGTATTGAATCTGAAATCCAAATAACAAATTCTGAAATTAACGAAAATAGAACGTAAAAAAAGTAGGCAGGAACGGCGAATACCTTAACCAAGTTGTTGGCGTAAATTTGAAAGAATACCTTTGGAAGAAATTCCGCAGTCATGAGTATTACCAAGGTAGAAATGATTGTTTGAACCAACAATCCCGTGAAGCCAGACAAGGGAATATATTCCATTAACAAAGCGCCCATAAAGAAGCCATAGATCACTAAGGCAATGTTGTTGCCCACAAGCATGGTAGCAATAAACTTTGAAGGGCGTTTCGTGATTTTTTTTAGAATTCCAGCCAAAAAGTTGTTTTGCTTCTTTTCAATCTCAATATGGATTTTGTTGGAAGAAACGTAAGCAATCTCCATTCCCGAAAAAAATGCGGAGAGTAGGAGCATTGATAGTATGATTATTATACTGTAATCCAATTTCTAGTTATGGGTTATATTGAAGTTTTATACGTTTAATGCAGCGCTACTTCTTATTTCTTTCATCCATTTTTTTTCTAAAATTTCTTTTAAAGAAAAACATAAAGATAGAAACAACAACAAAAAAAAGAAATAAATACGCTCTATTTGGTGCTTCATTCCAATTATTAACTGTTTCATATGCAAAAAATACGGCCATTATAAGGTAGGCGTATTCAAAAAATCGAAAGAATTTAGTTGCCATCGTCAATTTTATTTTTGTCTATTAGTTGGACGCCCTGGTTTTTTCGGGATAAAAAGATAGTGAAATCTTGGTTGCCATCAAACCGTGCCCCATCGTTATATGAGCCATCCTTAAATTTAATTTGGTAAGGTTGATCAGTAAAAACCCATTCGTTTTCTTGATCCCAGTACAGTTGCTGTGCTTTAAGCACCACGCTGTCTGCTGTTACCAATACTACGTTTTTACGTAAATCTACCAAGCCTGTTTCGTCAAACTGAATGGCATAATCTGAGTTTACAGTGCTTTTTTCGCCTTTTTCATTCCAAAACAGGACTTCAACCCCTTTGGGAAATTCTTTATATGGAAACTCTAAATTTGAATAATCCAACAGTTTTTCGGCTAACAAGTTGGTGACCAGTTTGCCTGAATCGGTATATTTAAAGTTAATATTTTTGCCTTCAGCAATGGGCGCCCCGTCTGAAAGGCTTAGGTTTTTTACGTTTTGGTAATTGCTTTCACATGCAAAAAGCGTGATGGTCAATACCAAGACCATCACGCTTTTAAACATATTTAAGTTTGTGTGCATTATTACAAATTAGGGACTCGTACGCTTCCGCCAACCCAACAGTTAAATTTGATTGTTTTGCCGGCCATATTTTCACTAAAGATATCACTTTTTTGTGGAGCCATTCCTCTATATGATTGGGCTGCGGCTTTAGCATTTCCAGCCATAGTTCTATCTACACGAGCGGCTTTGTCCATCATATCAGCAGCTAACCAGTACATTGCTCTTTTTTCAAAAACATTAGTTCCGCAGTTGTTTGCACTTTTGGCATACATAGAACCAATTTTATAGTAGGCAACTCCTGCAGAAGGCTTTACAGATAACATTTTGTTGTAATAGTTTCTTGCAGTACTGTAACTTCCTTTTTTGCGGTAGTTTTCAGCAATACTGTAGTAAATTCTGTACTTTTTTGTATTGTCCGTTTCAAGGTCTGCCGCTTGGTTAAAGTATTCTAAAGCCTGTGATGCTTTACCTTCAGACTCAGCTTGTTTACCTAGCAAATATGCCGAAGTAGAACTTGGTTCCAATTCGTGAAGACGAACAGCCAGTTTGTTTGATAATGGACTGTCGCAATCTTTAGCATCAAGTCTATTACTAGCAGATTTTATCCACTCTATATCGTTCTTTTTCGCTTCGTAGTCTTTTTCGTAAAGTGGAATCAAGTTTGGGCAATCTGCTAATTGACCCAATTTTCCATTTACACTTTCTTCTACTGTTGCATATACACCAAGGTTGTTTTCATACACTGCTTTGGCGCGGTTTTCCTTGCTTGTTAGTTTGGTGTTTGTCTCTTCCTTATCCATTAAAGGCGTTAGTTTTGAGGCAAGACTATTTTTTTCTATATCAATTTTTGCAGTAACCTTGTCATAAAGATCAAAGATTTCCTGAAGCTCTTTGTCTCCTGAGTTATGCAAATCTACAGCTAACGAAAAATAAGCATATAAGCTTTTTCCACTGGTAAAGTTTTTAGGAAATTTTGTAAAGGCTTTGTCATAGGCGTTAAACTGCTCTGTTTTTGTTCCTATATTATTGTCAAATTTTATTTGCGCAATCTTTAAAAGTACATCGCCTTCCTCTGTTTTTTCAGGAAAGTTTTCAAGTCTTAGCTCCCAAGCATTAATTAGGTCATTCACTTTACTTTTATCGCCTTTTTCATCAATAAAATAGTCAAACATTTTAACGGCATATTGATATATGGCAAGATTGTAGTCTGGGCATTCCTTAATTAATTTTTCATAAAAAGGAAGTGCAGCCTCATAATTCTTTGCTTTGGCTGGCTCTGAAAAATAAGACAGGGAAATTGCACAGTCATCCGGTGCTTGGGCAATAGTTTTTCCAGAAAGGGAAACTAGTAAAATTGTAAACAGTAAGGTGAATTTTGTTTTCATGGTTTTGCTATTATTGGTATTAATCATATAATCTTTTTTCGAACCAACGGTCGTTTAGTGAAAAACTTAAAAATGTATTTATAAAATTTTCTTGAATCAAACCAAAGTCGGTGGTTCCGCGTCTGCCGATCTCAACTCCTAGGTTAACATTAGAGAATAATCGTCCTACGGGTAAACCAACTCCAAAAGATATGCCAAACTCGTTTATATCATGACCATCAAGTACTAATCCTGTTTCTTCAAATCTTACGCCAGCTCTATAAACCACTCTTTTAAAGTACTTTCCAAACGAATTGTACTTCGGAATATAGTAACCACCTACATTAAACTTTGAGGCATTTTTATAAGTAACCTTGTCAAGAGTAAAGGTACGGTTTGTAAAGTTACTAGATTCTTGGTTTGTGTATTGCGCTCCAATACCCCATGATTTGGGTTTGCTTATACCTGCTCCAATAGTAAATTGTGATGGGAATGTGAACTTGGTGTCTGCAACGCTTATGTCGCGCTCATCAACAGGGTATATTCCCGTTGGAAGTATAGACACGCTAGCTGTTTTTCTGGAGTTTTCTGAAGTAAAATCGGTGCCGGGACTGTAAGTTACCGACCCTGTAAGTTCTAGGTTCTCGGTAATCATCTGTTTGTATATTGCACCAAAATTAAAGCTGAAGCCTGATAGATTAGATCGGTTTATAATTCGGGTTCCGTATGCTATATCGGGGTTTTTGGTAATTGCTGTGTTTTTAATCTTCCCAAAATTATAATTGGCATCTACGCCCAAGCTAAGCGCTGGTGTAACTTGATACCCTAAAGATAAATAGGCTCTATTTAAGCCTCCGCTACCTTCGTATTGTGTAACGCCTTCATCTAAGTTTGAGTAAAACTCATAGCCTACGGAAGAGTACGGTACAAGGCCAAAGCCCATTCCTAACTTACCCATGGGAATTCCCATTGCCATATAGTCTAAGGTCGTGGCGGAAGTATTTTGACTTTCCGATTCGTTTTTTTGATTCACAGCTTTATGCCCAGCCCCAACTGAAAAATTAATTAGGCGTAGGTCGGCATATCCCGCAGGATTCTGTAGGTTTATATGGATGCTATCAGAGAAAACGCCAAGGCCTCCCATGGCTCTGTTTTCTACAGTTCCACGGAATTTCATGGTTCCGATACCATAATACGAATACGGAGATGTGGTTCCTTCTTGTGCGAAAACAGCACCCGTGATAAGTAAAAATAAACCAATTACTATTTTTCTAAACATCAATGTTTGTTATATTCTAAAATATGGTTCAATCCCTCCAATAAAAAATTTGAGTTGGCAAAGATGTCATTTTTTATACTATCTCGCAAAAAATGTGCATCCCCTCCTGTTAAAATAACTGTTAAAGTGCCTTTTTCTTTTTTATAATCTGCTATAAAACCATCTATTTCGTGTAAAATTCCGTGTACCACGCCAGAATGAATTGCAGTGTCAGTAGTATTTCCAATAATTTCAGTTGGGACAGTTGCGCTCAATATGGGTAGTTTTTCAGTAAATGTATTCAAAGCCTTATACCGCATTGAAATTCCTGGCGAAATTGCACCGCCAAAATATTCGTTTTCTAAACTTAGAAAATCATAAGTTATACAGGTGCCAGCATCAATAATCAGTACATTCGTATTTGCGTATTGTTTTGCCGCTGCACTAACCAAGGCAATGCGATCTATACCTAAAGTTTGGGGCGTGGCATATTTATTTATAAAAGGCAGTTTGGTTTGATGGGTGAGCTTTAAAACAGAATATTGCTTTTGTAATTGTAAAAGTTGATGTTCGGTTAAATTACTAACCGACGAAACAATGGTATTTTCAATCAATGGATACGCCTTGGATACGTTGTTTAGCGTAGGTAGAAAATCCTCTTTAACGCAAGCTGTTTTATGTTTAAGTACTTCCAAATCAAACACTCCCAGTTTTACTAAAGTGTTTCCAACGTCAATTACAAGGTTCATTTTTTCTATTATGGCCGTAAAAGTACGATTAGAAACAGCAAGAAATTGTTAAGGCCCTATTAAAGTGCTGAAAATAATTTTTTATTTTTTTGAATTAAAGTTTTGCGAAAACGAAAATTGCTTTATATTTGCCGTCTCAATAATGGTGCCTTAGCTCAGTTGGTAGAGCAATGGACTGAAAATCCATGTGTCCCTAGTTCGATTCTTGGAGGCACCACACTAAAACCCGAAGCATTTGCTTCGGGTTTTTTGTATTTTTAGGATTTGTTCATACTTTCCCGTGACCCCAGCGGTAGTGTAGTTTATGCCTCTCACGCCTAGAGAACGACCCACCCCGTCCGTCGCAATTAAGCTTTTGCGCTGATAGAAAAACATTGTTCCGCGACGTCCACCCCTCCCTGAAAATAGGGGGGGTGCGTTGGTGCTATTATTTTTGTTTTTTGCTGTATTATTATTGGGTGCTGGTAAGTGCCTCTTATCCTATTTCAGGGGATGATGTCTGTCGCTACAACCTATATTCAAACTGCTAATTTCCATTCGGCGGGCGGAAGGGGGAATGGTTGTCTTTGCTTGAAAGCTCACCGAATTTTACATGAAACCCTCGCATGAAGCTAATACACATATTTAAAAACGTGATAAATCGCTACAAATTCTTCAATGGTAACAAAGTCGTTTATTGTAAAAAGAATGTCGCCACTATAATTTGAAGTGCCCGCGTAAACATTGCCGTCGCTTAATGTAGCTACAATGTCTCCAGAGTAATTTGAATTCTTTTTATAGACCTTCCCATCCTTAATGTTCATAACAACATCTCCCGAATAGCTAGAATTGCCTTTATAAACCTTTCCTTCTATAATGGTATAAATAATGTCGCCAGAATAGGTGGAATTGCCCTTATAGATTTTATTCTCGGCAATCCGAAGCAATATATCGCCAGAGTAATTGGAGTTTTTCTTATAGACTTTCGCATCGTTTACAGTACAGATAACATCGCCGCTATAAGTAGAATTTCCTTTATAGACCTTCACTTGCGACATTGACAAACTGGTAAAAAGCAGCAATAAATATAAGGGGAGGTATTGCATTGTAATTTCCTTTCTGGTTACTTAATCATCTTCTTAAAAGGAATAATCGTGCCATATCCTTTTCTTCGGAAGTAATCCATATCATTTTCATTTCCCATCACCAAAATAAAATCGCCACCCCAAGCGCCTAAACTTTTGATAGTTCCAGAATAATCACTAAAAAACTGTTCTTTAACTGTGGGAAGATCTATAATTTCTGAAATTATTGCTTCGTGTAAATCCATCAACTGCTCAAATTCTGAAAGTGAGTTACACAGTAAAAGCTTTTTGCTAATAGCTGAAATTTGTTGAATGGATTTTTTATCAACTGAGGCACTTCTATATCTCGCAATCCCTTCTTTACTATCTTGTTTTTGGTTTAAGTGAACAAAGAATAATTGATCTTTAAAGCTCCAATTAATTTTTACTTTTTCAAATTTTGGGACTCCATTTTGCAATTCATATAATAAAGGAGAATTATTTTGCGCAGCGGCAATATCGTAACCACTTCCGCCAAAGCTATTTTTCAGAAGTTGAAAAGCGTTGACATTTGCCCATTGTGCAATGTTGTTTATTAAGGTGGAAGAGGTTCCCAAACCCCAGTTACGCGGAAAATCTAACTTTGTAGTCACTTGTATTCCGTCAACTTTGGTGAGAAAATCATGATTCAGCTTTCTAGCTTCGCGAAGTATTTTTGAGAGTGTTCGGGAAACGTCATCATCACGCTTTTCAATTTCAAAATTGTTTATGCCGAATTGTCCTTCAAACCAAACCGAACCTTGTTCGTCCAAGCTCTTCCAATGAATTCCATTTTTTTCTGAAGGAGCCACCTCCAGCGATTGCCCATACGTTGTGGGGATAGCTAAAGCCGTAGCCCCATCGAGCACAACATACTCACCGGTGAGCAATAATTTTCCGTTGCTGTAGAAGGTTTTATTCAATCTTTACTTTTTTTTAAAATAACTATAATATTGTATACGTAGCATAGGGCCAATTACTGTGTCACTGTTGCTGCCAGTACTATCCTCGTGCGGAAAAGCAATAAAGGCACCCAGATCTAGCGTCCAGCCACTTTTTCTGCTTTTAGACCGAAAGTCTAAGCCAATGCTCAAGCTTAGAGCAGTTTGATAATCGGAGCCTATTTCATCACCAATACTAGGAAGATAAGTGCCGCTTTGTCTAAAAAACCAATTTCGTCTATTTGTAAAATCATTTAATTTTGAAAAGTATAACCTATGCTCAACACTTAAGGTGGGATGATAGCCATAAAACACTAAAAATCCCGTAGAAGCTCCAATTTGGCTACGTTTTCCCACATCTACATTTGCGCCTAAATGGATTAATTCTGGCACAGATAAACCGGTTACAAATCGAGTTTTTGTTAAGCTTTCCTGCTGTGCTTGCATGAGGAAGGCACAAAATAAAAACAGCAGCGATATGTGATATTTCATTTTATGAAACTACAAAAAAATATAATTACATCTTAATTAAATGTCTAGTTTTTTATATGCTTCAAAAATTCCACCACCGCGTTATGCGAAACTGCATTATCTTTAAAATGTTCCAAGGCTTTTGTTTTTTCTTCTTTTGAAGCATTAAATTGGTTTAAGATATTCATCAAGTGCATTTTCATGTGTCCTTTCTGGATTCCAACAGTAACCAAAGATCGAATAGCAGCAAAGTTTTGCGCCAAACCGGCAACGGCCATTATTTTCATCAACTGTTTGGCATCCGGTTTTTGAAGGATTTCAAAAGCCAATTTTGTCAAGGGATGAAGTGATGTTAGTCCACCTACGGTTCCTATGGCCAAAGGCAGTTCTATCCAGAATGTGAAAACGCCATCTTCCACTTTTGCATGTGTTAAGCTTCCGTAGTAACTGTTTCTTGCGGCATAGGCGTGTACGCCCGCTTCAACGGCACGAAAATCATTTCCGGTCGCCAAAACCACGGCATCAACCCCGTTCATAATTCCTTTGTTGTGAGTTACGGCACGGTGTGTCTCGGTTTTAGCAATCTCAATAGCGCGTATAAATTTTTTGGCAAACTCCCTTCCGTTGTGTTGCTTTGTGGTCAATTCCTCAACTTTGCAGCTCACTTCGGCACGTACTAAACAATCTGGCACATAATTGGAAAGAATGCTCATTACCACTTCTGGGTATTGTTCTTTTTTCCGAAATACTTCGTACTGCTTTGCTTCCGCTTCAAACGTATGCGCCATTTGCTCTAAACAACTATTGATGAAATTTGCACCCATGGCATCCAAGGTTTCAAAAGTGGCGTGTATATAAGAATAGCCCTCTAAAATATGCGATTTATCAACCAGTGAAAGTTCTAAAAGTCCGCCGCCGCGAGCCTTCATGTTTTTTTCAATGTCCTGTATGCTCTTGCGAAGCTTTGGCTTTACCGCTTCAAAGAAAGTTTCTAGCTCTTTTTCACTTCCGAAGTAATTAAAATGAATCTGCCCGTTTTTTTCGGTAGAAATCACTTCTGCTTTAAAACCGCCACGCTCCAACCAAAACTTTGCCGCATTGCTAGCAGCCGCTACCACTGAGCTTTCTTCGGTGACCATGGGTAGAGCGTAAAGCTTTTCATTAATTAGAAAATTGGGTGCAATACCGAACGGCAAATAATAATTGGAAAGTGTGTTTTCTATAAAATCGTCATGAAGTTGCTGAAGCGTGGCGTCTTCATTCCAATACTTTTTTAAAACCTGAATTGCGTCTGGGCGGTTTTGTAGATAATTTTTTGCCAGCCATTCAATTTTTTCAGCCTTGGTTTTTTTTGAAAATCCAGAAACGGGTCCAATCATTTTAAAAGGTAAAGTTGAATTGCAAATATAATATTTCGGTTAAGCTTCTTTAGGGTGATTTAAAAAATAAAAAAGCATCTGAAAACAAAATTTGTTTCCAAATGCTTTTAAAGTCTAAAGGAATAATTAGTATGTTATATGCCTAAACTCCTAGGCGTAACGGCCAATTTTCTTATCCCTCTTTCTTTTGGGCGTCTTTCGTAGGTTTTGGCCGAACGTTGAATTTTTTACGTTTGGGCCTTAGCTTGCCATACGAGCCAATGTTTATTTTTCCGCGTTTCGTCTTTTTATCTCCTTTTCCCATTATTTTTTATTTTGCTGTTCTTTTATAGTTTCCTTGTCAATATCAAACTCATTGGTTTCACGCTCTGTTTTTCCAGTTGGGTTTGTTGGATTTTTCTGCTCTTTCTTTCTTTCATACTTCTTATCCATAACATTCGTTTTTTTATTCATTCCCTAAACTATAAAAAATCAACTGAAAACTGTATTAAATCCTTGCTAAATAATGGTTAAAATTACCGAATAGCGGCAATAAACCTCGATATTCCATCAATTCCATTTTTTGAAAGCATTTTAATAAAAGCACTGCCTATAATTGCTCCATTTGTATGGGAAGTAGCTTGCAGAAAGGTTTTAGAATCCTTTACTCCAAATCCAAGAATTAAGGGCGTGGAAAGCTGCATGTTGGCAATACGCTTAAAATACGCTTCCTGTTCTTTACCGAAACCACTGGCACTACCAGTAACACTAGCGCTGCTTACCATATAAATAAAACCTTCGGAAACAGCGTCAATTTTATGAATGCGTTCTTCTGAAGTTTGTGGTGTAATAAGAAAAACATTAATCAGGCCATGTTTTTTGAATGTTTCGGCATAATGTTCCTCGTATTCCGCCAGTGGAAGATCTGGCAAAATCAATCCGTCAATGCCAACTTCTGCACATTTTCTACAAAAATTTTCAACTCCAAACTGAAGTATCGGGTTAAAATACCCCATGATAATTAATGGAATGGAAACTGTTTCTCGAACCGTTTCTAATTGTTCAAAAAGGCGTTCGGTGGTCATGCCGTTTTCTAAAGCAACTTGTGAACTGGCCTGAATAGTAGGGCCATCGGCCAGCGGATCGCTAAAGGGTAAGCCTATTTCAACCATATCCACCCCACCTTTTTCAAGCTGTTGAAGAATGCTGAGGGTGTCCTCATGTTCTGGATATCCTGCCGTAAAATATATGGAGAGCAGTTTTTTGTTTTGCTTTAGTCTTTCTTTAATTCGATTCATAATAGCGTAGCGTTTTTACTAGTTTTTGAAACCTGTGAGCTCAGTTTATAGGTTAAAATGATTGATATATGTATCCAAGTCCTTATCGCCACGACCACTTAAATTCACAACGACGATATCCTCTTTTTTGAACTTTTTACTTTTTAAAATTGCAAGGGCGTGACTGCTTTCAATGGCGGGAATAATGCCTTCTAACTTACAAAGTTCGAGTCCGGCTTGCATAGCCTCGTTATCGGTAATAGAAATGAACTCCCCACGTTCGGAAGCAAAGAGGTGTGCGTGCATTGGGCCAACACCGGGATAATCCAACCCGGCCGAAATAGAGTATGGCTCCGTTATTTGTCCGTCTTGGTTTTGCATTAACAAGGTTTTGCTGCCATGGATAATCCCTGCTTTTCCCAGGGCTGAGGTCGCGGCACTTTGGCCGGTATCAATACCTTTTCCTGCTGCTTCTGCGGCAATAATTCCCACTTCAGGGGTGTCTAGGTACTCATAAAATGCGCCAGCAGCATTACTGCCGCCACCAACACAGGCAACAACAAAATCTGGACTTTCACGGCCTTCTAATTTCTTGAGTTGGGATTTTATCTCTTCGGAAATTATACTTTGAAAACGCGCTACCATATCTGGATAAGGATGCGGCCCAACTACACTGCCTATAATATAATGTGTGTTTACAGGGTTGTTTATCCAATCGCGAATTGCCTCGTTGGTGGCATCTTTTAGGGTTTTACTGCCACTGGTTGCCGGAATTACTTTTGCCCCAAGCATTTTCATCCGTGCAACGTTTGGGGCTTGTCGTTTTATATCTATTTCGCCCATAAAAATCACACATTCTAGCCCCATTAATGCGCAGACCGTGGCGGTTGCTACCCCGTGTTGTCCAGCCCCGGTCTCGGCTATTATGCGAGACTTGCCCAAACGCTTTGCCATTAAAACCTGACCGATGGTATTGTTTATTTTATGCGCCCCTGTATGGCAAAGGTCTTCGCGTTTTAAATAAATTTTAGTGTTGTATTTCTCTGAAAGTCGTTTTGCAAAATAAAGCGGAGTAGGCCTACCAACATAGTCTTTTAATAACTGCTGAAATTCCTTTTGAAAGGATTCCTCGGCCATTATAGTTAAATAATTCTGCCGAAGTTCCTCCACATTTGGATAAAGCATTTCTGGAATATAAGCCCCGCCAAATTCGCCGTAGTAGCCATTTTTGTTTATGCTGTATTTTCCTGCCGAAGCTGAAGTAGTTTGTTGATTGTTCTGTTTCATAATTTTTGTGTTATTCCAAAATATTAATTTAGACCTACAGGGTTTTGGAAACCCTGCAGAATGTTCTAAAAACCTTGCAGGAAATCTTGCAGAAAGGAAACATCTTTTCTTCCCGGTTCCGTTTCAAACTTGCTGTTTACGTCAATGCCAATTATTGGTAAATTCCACTCTAATACTTCCTTAATTTCTGCTGTTTGCTCTATGCCAATACCGCCACTTAAAATAAACGGGGTTCGGTATGTATAACGCTTTAAAATTTCCCAGTTAAAAGTTTTACCGTTTCCGCCGTGGTTTTCGCCTTTGGTGTCAAATAAAAATGCGTCCACCTTACCTACGAAGTCATAAGTTTCATCAAAATTAAAATCATCATCAACCTTAAAAACCTTCCAAACATCGTAGCCATCCCAAAATTTTAAGCGTAAAAACATATTTAGGTTTAAAATAAACTCCTTGGTTTCATCCCCGTGAAGCTGTATTACATCTAGGTCATACTTTTTATAGGCTTCAAGAATTTCGGTTATAGTTGCATTCACAAAAACGCCAACTTTTTTTACGCCTTCTGGCACCTCAGGGATTTCTCCGGAATCAAAATAACGCGGACTTTTTTTATAAAAGATAAATCCGAGATAATCTGGTTGGAGAGAGGCAACTTCGGCAATGTTGTGTTTCATACCACAGATTTTTAATGCCATTTTAGCGCTTTCTGAAGTGGAAGGTGTTGGTTTGCTTGTCATAACGATAAGTTTTTAATAAACTGTTTTGCAGTTTCGCCTGGGTTTTTAGTTTTCATAAATGTTTCGCCAATAAGAAATCCTTCAAAACCGTATGATTTTAAATCGTTTATGGTTTCAACCCTGCTGATTCCACTTTCTGAAATTTTTACGAAATCTTTTGGTATTTTCTCTGAAAGAGTTTTGCTGGTGTCAATATCTACCTTGAAGTTTTTAAGATTTCTGTTGTTTACACCTATGATATCTACATTAGGCAAGAGTGATTTTTCAAGTTCATCACGGTTATGGATTTCCAGTAAAACGTCCATCTTCAAACTTTTTGCTAGGTGTGAAAACTGCTTTAAGCTTTCTGCTGAAAGACAGGCTGCAATCAATAAAATTGCATCTGCACCATAAGCCTTGGCTTCATAAATTTGATACGGATCAACAATAAACTCTTTCCGAAGAACGGGTAGTAAAACCGAGTTTTTAGTCAAGAGAAGATCGTCTAATGATCCGCCAAAAAAGTTAGTGTCCGTTAAAACTGAGATTGCCGAAGCACCCGCCTTTTCGTAGCCTGAAACAACTTCGTGCAGCAATACTTTTTCGTTGATTACCGATTTGCTGGGCGATCGCCGTTTGTGTTCCGCAATAATTCCGGTTGAAGAATTTTGTAAAGCCTCTGCTAAAGATCTGGTTTCTTTTGAAAATAATGGAAATCGCTCTAACAACCGAATCGGGATTGTTTCTTTTTTTGCCTCCACTTCTTTTAATTTGTAGGCTGCTATTTTGTCTAAAATGTTCATGATAGTTTATTTTATTGACCTAATTCTCCTTGGAAAAAGAAAGAGGTTTAGCCACTTATATCTTGTAATTTTTTTAAAGCGTTCAGTGCATTTTTAGACTGTAAAGACTGCTTCGCTTTTTCAAAACCTTCTAAAATGGAGCATTTTTTAACTACTGAAATTGCCAATGCAGCATTTGCACAAACCACGTTGTTTTGAGCTTCGGTTCCATTTCCGTTTAAGATATCTATAAATATTTTGGCCGAAGATTTTATGGTTTCTCCGCCAAAAATTTCAGATTCAGCAATTTCATTCACTCCGAAATCTGTAGCGTTAAGGAGTGTTTCCGAGTTTTTAGAAATCATTTTTACTGGGCCAGTAAGCGAAACTTCATCATACCCATCTATGGCGTGAAGCACAACATAATCTTTATTGCTTTTTTGATAGAGATAGCCATACATTCTGGCCAGTTCCAGGTTAAAAACGCCTACCAATTGATTTTTTGGAAAGGCAGGGTTTACCATTGGTCCCAACATATTAAAGAAGGTTTTTACGCCTAATTCTCTTCGGATTGGTCCCACATTCTTCATTGCCGGATGGAATAGGGGAGCGTGCAAAATGCAGATTCCGGCTTCGTCTATACTGCGATGTAGAAAATCTTTGCTATTGCTGAACTTTACGCCTAAAGCTTCCATAACATTGCTACTACCGCTAACCGATGAAACCCCGTAGTTGCCGTGTTTTGTTACTTTAACCCCGGCTCCAGCAGTAACAAAAGATGCCAATGTTGAAATGTTAAATGTGTTTTTACCATCGCCGCCAGTACCGCATAAATCTATAGTGTTGTAGTGGCTAAAGTCAACGGCCAAGCACAAATCTAGCAAGGCGTCGCGAAAACCTTCTAACTCCTCTAAAGTTACGTTTCGCATCATAAAAACAGTCAAGAATGCCGCAATCTGACTTTGATTGTATTTGTCTTCGGAAATATTAACCAAAACGGCTCTTGCTTCTTCCTTTGAAAGATGCTCGTGGTTTATTAACCTGTTTAGAATTTTTTTCATAATCATGCCCGCGAACACGGGTATCTTTTTATTTTAGTCTTGTTTCTCTAGTAAAGGCGCGAAGTCGCGAAGTTTTATTTTTGAACATTGAACACTAATTTCCCTTTTGGGGCTAGGAGGTTACCCAATTCCTAATAATCTGCTTCCCCATTGGTGTCAATACGCTCTCAGGATGAAACTGCACGCCACATACGTTATAAAATTTATGACGGAGCGACATTATCTGCCCGTGGTCATCTTCCGAGGTAACCTCCAAAACTTCTGGAAATCCTTTTTTTGATACTACCCAACTGTGGTATCTTCCTATTTCAATTTTACTTTCCAGCCCTTTAAATAATGGTTCGTTCTTAGATAGAATGGTTGCTGTGGTGGCAACGCCATGAAAAACCTCACTTAAATTTTCCAAATTTCCACCAAAAACTTCCCCAATAGCTTGTTGCCCTAAGCAAACACCTAAAATTGGTTTTGAAGTTGCGTATTGTTTTATCACCTCCTTCAACAATCCCGCTTCATCTGGAATTCCTGGGCCTGGAGAAAGTAGAATTTTGTCGAAATCTGCCACTTCTTCCAGTGTAAACCTGTCGTTTCGTTTCACGCTTACTTCGCAATCCAATTCCTCTAAATAGTGAACCAAATTGTACACAAAACTGTCGTAATTATCTATTACCAGTATTTTTAGTCCCATCCCTAAGCCTTTCTCATGAGGAAAGGGATCTTGCTTGTTGTTTTTATTTTTCATAACTATTCAATCAAAGAGTTTAGACCTACAAGGAGGTTTTCTTTTTTGCTGTCGCATAAAGAAAACAACACCTTGCAGGTCAAATATTTTCAGCTAATTCCAGCGCTTTTGTCAAGGCACCTAATTTATTATATACTTCTTGTAATTCATTTTCTTCATTGCTTTCTGAAACCACGCCGGCACCGGCTTGATAGTGCAGTGTGTGGTTTTTGCTCACAAAGGAACGGATGATGATGGCGTGATTAAAATTACCACTGAAATCCATAAACCCAATGGCACCTCCATAAAACTCGCGACTTCTATTTTCATACTTTTCAAGTAACTGAAGGGCTTTGTGTTTTGGCGCGCCACTTAGCGTTCCTGCCGGAAATGTATCGGCCACAATTTGCATGGTTGCAGTTGATGGTTTTTTTGTAGCGGTAACTTTGCTCACTAAGTGAATGACGTGCGAAAAAAATTGGATTTCCTTATAGGTTTCAACCTTTACATTGGTTCCGTGGCGGCTGAGGTCATTTCGTGCCAAATCTACCAGCATGACGTGTTCGCTATTTTCTTTTTTATCCGCAGCCAGTTTTTTTGCCAGCTCGGCATCTTGTTCATCGTTACCCGTACGTTTAAAAGTACCTGCAATGGGATGAATTTCTGCAAGATCACCTTTTACCACAAGCTGTGCTTCCGGTGAACTTCCGAAGATCTTAAAATGACCATAGTCAAAGTAAAACAGATATGGCGATGGGTTTACACTCCGCAACGCACGATAAACATTGAAGTCGTCGCCTTGAAATTTCTGAGAAAAACGTTTGCTAGGTACTATTTGAAATACATCACCACGCTTGCAATGTGCTTTACACTTACTAACTAGACTCTTGAAATCTGCATCGTTGATGTTTGTAGTGCGTTCCTCTGACCGTTTAAAGGCGAATTCGGCATAACTTTTTGATTTTAAAATTCGCTCAATTTCCGAAATATTACTTTCTGTATTGTAGCAGTGTGCAAAAATATAGGCTTCATTGTTAAAATGGTTTATAGCGATGATATTTTGGTAAACTGCATAAAACAAATCTGGCATTTCAAGGTTTTCTTCTTTTTTTGAAAGCTCTAAATCTTCAAAATAACGGACCGCATCAAAGCCTATATAGCCAAAAAGGCCGTTGTTGATAAACTTGAAATTATTTTCTTCAGAAGAGAAAGACGAGGCGAATTTATCCAAGATATTTGGAACATTTATGTTTTCTGAAATTTCGGTTGTTGAGCTTTTTCCACCGGGAAAATGTTGAAAAATGGTTTCATTTTGAACCTTTATAGATGCAATTGGGTTAAAGCAGATATAACTGAAGCTATTGTTGTTGGCATGATAGTCGCTACTTTCCAAGAGCAAGCTATTTGGGAATTTATCGCGCAATCGCAAATACACCGAAACAGGTGTCAAAGTATCTGCCAATAGCTTTTTTGAATGTGTTTTTAAATTGTATTTCATTTTATTTTTATCATTTCGGTCTTCTTAACAGACCAATTTAAATATCATGAGCGGATCCTGAGCGGTATGGCCAAAAAAAAAGGCTTGTCGTGATTGACAAGCCTTTTTGTATATAATTTATACCATAGGTGTTCTGCTCACGAAGGTTGCCGTAAGTTTTTCCACCACCAAGTATTTGTTGTAATTGTAAACATTTTGAACTTCAAAGATAAAAAGCTTTTTGAAAAAACGACCATTCCTGTATTTTTATTTTGAAAAATTATTTCACTTTGTTCTTATTGATTAGCTTTACAAAAAAAAATAGAAATGGCAGACTTGACACAAGAACAGTGGACTGAACAATTAGAAAATGATGATAACGCAGTAATTATTGACGTGCGTACCGATGCGGAATTTGAGGAAGCTTATATTCCTGGAGCAAAGCAAATAGACATTTATAATGGAGCTGAATTCCTTAAACAAGCAAAGGCATTAGATCCGGATAAAAACTACTATGTTTACTGCAAAGCAGGTGGCAGAAGCGCTCAAGCTTGTATGCTGCTAAATTCTGTAGGTGTAAAAAACGCATACAATTTAAAGGGCGGCATCACCGAATGGAAGGGAGAAACTACTAATTAAAAAATTACTGTTATGAAAAGGATAAGCGTACTTATTATATTTTCAATGCTATTGTTTTTTGCTTCTTGTAAAAACAAGGAGGAATCAAAAGAAATAGATCAGATTGAAGTGTTGGCTCCGCAGAAATTTCACGATGCAACGGCAGGAAACCAAGTGCAATTGTTAGATGTGCGCACCAATAAAGAATTTGAGGAAGGACATCTAGAAAGCGCTGTAAATATTGATGTGTTAGAAGATGATTTTGCCGAAAAAGCCAAGACTTTAGATAAAAGCCAACCCGTGTATCTTTACTGCCGAAGCGGAAATAGGAGTCAAAAAGCTGCCGCTACGCTAAAGGATATGGGCTTTGAGAAAATTTACGACATGGAAGGCGGTTACCTACTTTGGAGCAGCGAAGGTCTTAAAACTCAAAAATAATCTATAACCGCTAATTTATTTAACGTATTAAAATTCAGGCGTTAAATTGACGCCAAAGTTTGCCTTTTTTAAATTTTTCTGAATAATTTCTTTGTAACTTATATTGTACATAGAATTAATCAGAATGGAAAAGACACAGGAAACCATCCAAGAAGAAATGCGGACGCTTATTGATACGAGTTGTCAATTTAAAGAACAACCCATTAGTAAGTTTATAGCTTTTCATGAGGCATATCTCAAGTTTTGTTTCCATGCGGTTCATGTAAAAGTTGATTATGCCGAACAAAAAATCTATGCCTCAAATGCCAAGCCGTTAACCACGAGTCCGGTAAAGCTTTTTGATGTTAATACTGCTGTAACAGATCAATTTTGCTATTCCGATTTAAAAGAAACACTTATAGGTTGTCTTGACAATAGCCATTTGCACTATTTATTTTATAAGAAAATGCTTTCAGCGTACGGTAAAGCCCTCAGTTAAGGAAAGGGTAAACTTGATTTATGGAATTAGTTTCCATAGTTCCGAAAGTTGTCTCGGCTATAGTTTACATTTGATTATGTTTCTGAAAAAATTATCATTAGTGTCCGATTAAAAGAGTGAGAAAATTTATTGGGTCAAAGATAATAGGCAATTAGAATATTTTTATTTAATGACAGCGTGCTAATATACTTAGCATCAAAATTTATCGATTAAAAAGTATGTTTAATCAATTTTATCTAGTTTTCAATCTATTAAAAAGCAAGTCTTACGTCTTATGTCTTTCAGCGCAGCGGTCTTATATCTTAGTCGGACACGACTAAAAAATTATAGAAAAAGAAAGCGTAACCTAAAGCAAATTCTCCATTTAAAAGTATTTTTTCCACAGAAAAATCTCTTAAATTTGCACTCTAAAAATTTTTACCTTGGCAAAACAAATTACAGATTCCATATTGATGATACGTCCTGTTGCGTTTAGAATGAACGAGCAAACGGCCGTAAATAATTTTTTTCAAGAAGATATTGCACTTAAAAATGCTGAAGTGAATGCGAAGGCTCAAGAAGAGTTTGACGCTTTTGTGGAAAAACTACGTGCGGTGGGGGTAAATGTAATAGTGGAAGATGATGACATCCAACTGGATACACCAGATTCTATTTTTCCCAATAACTGGATTAGTTTTCATGCAGATAGCAATATTGGATTGTACCCGATGTTTGCTGAAAACCGACGCCGAGAAAGACGTGAGGATATTCTTATTCGCTTGGAGAAAGAAGGTTTTATAATTAATAATGTTTACGATTATACTTCAGCTGAAGAGGAAGGTATATTCTTGGAAGGTACGGGTAATTTACTACTAGACCGCGTAAACAAAAAAGCCTATTGTGCCCTTTCCCCAAGAGCACATGAGGAATTATTGATAGAGTTTTGTGAAGACTTTGAATACACACCGGTTATGTTTACAGCAAACCAAACCGTTGCGGACAAACGTGTTCCTATTTATCATACTAATGTAATGATGTGCCTTGCTGAAGATTTTTGCGTGGTGTGTTTAGATACAATTGACAACAAAACTGAAAAGAAAAACTTGTTAAAGCACCTAAAAAGTGACAACAAGCAAGTTATAGACATCAGTGAAGATCAGATGCATCATTTTGCTGGTAATATGCTTCAGGTGCAAGGAGCCGATAAAAAATACTTAGTCATGAGTACTGCGGCTCATAAAAGTTTAAGTCAAGACCAGATTGAAACTATTGAAAAATCCTGCGATATCTTGAGCAGCGATTTAACCACAATTGAAACCTGTGGTGGCGGAAGTGCTAGATGTATGATGGCTGAGGTGTTTCTTCCGAGGGAATAATTTTCAAACTACTCAACTTTACTGATATTGCGAATCATTCCACCAAAAATAAAATAGTGGAATGGCAGCATAGCGTACCAATACAATCTGCCCCATATTCCCTTGGGCCTGAAGGTTGCCGTTTGTATTAGTTCGTTATTATCATTGATGCAGAATTCTAGCCAAGCTTCGCCAGGAAGTTTCATTTCGGCAAATAACAGGAGTCTCTTGTTTTCCTTGTCGGCATAAAGCACGCGCCAAAAGTCAAGTGCGTCGCCCGTATAAATTTTTGTGGGGTTGGTTCTTCCACGTCGAAGTCCTACGCCACCAACTAGTTTATCCATAAATCCGCGTAGTTTCCAAAGTATATTGCCGTAATACCATCCGTGCTTACCCCCAATAGCCCAAATATTATCCATAACTTTTTCTGGATTATCAATTTTCTGAACTTTTTTATCTTTAAGACACCCGTATTTAGGTACTTGGATGTATGATTTTAAATTTGTTATGCGCCCTGCCGCCAATGAATCTTTCCAACTAGAAACCACCAGATTTTGCTCAATCTTTACAAAAGCTTTTTTAATAGCTTCTTCATATGTAATGGGATTGATTCCTAAAATGTCTTGAAGGTTGTTATCGCTGGCTACAACCTCTATTTTCATACTATCTACCAAATTAACTGCCAATTTGTATGATGTTGAGGTTACAAAGTAAAGCCAATAGGAAGATAGTCGTGGCGACATGACCGGCACGGAAATAATCCAAAGTTTTAGTTTTCGAATCTCTGCATACTTTAACAACATATCTTTATAGGTCAAAATATCGGGCCCTCCGATATCAAACGATTGATCAAAGCACTTTTCATTGTCTAAAACCCCATAAAGAAAATTGATTACGTCGCGAATGGCAATGGGTTGGATTCTGGTTTTAAGCCACGCAGGAGCTATCATTAAAGGAAGTTTTTCACAGAGATCGCGAATAATTTCAAAGGAAGAGCTACCGCTTCCCACCACAATTCCTGCTCGTAAAACGCTGAGGTGATAATTGCCGTTTGAGAGGATTTCGGCTACCTTTTTTCTTGAAGAGAGATGTTTGGATAACTCTTCTTGATTTACAATCCCGCTTAAATAAACAACTTGCTTTACGGAGGTTTCTGCCATATATGTATTGAAGTTTTTTGCAGAACGGGCCTCCATTTCGTCAAAATCTGTTGTAGAGCTGCTCATGGAATGGATGAGGTAGTAAGCCGCGTCAATGTCTCTCGGAAAGTCTTCCGTGTTTATTTCTTCAGAAAAATCAACTTCAATTATCGAAACTTTTTTAATAGTTTCTGCATCTAGTGGAAGTCTATTTCTGTTGCGAACCGCGCAAACTATTTCATGGCCATTCTCAAGTAATTTGGGTAATAAACGCATGCCAATATATCCATTGGCTCCGGTTAGTAATATTTTCAAAACGGTAATTTTGTTTAAATATAAATCAAAATAATTAAACATAGGTTAAAAAGGCGTTAACATAAAGCCCAGACTAATTTGTAAAGGACTATCTTTAAAAACTCAACCAGATAAATCAATTTTCATGAAAGTCTTAAAAACGGTGCTCCTTATTGCCGGAGTTGTTTTAATAATTTTTGGGCTGTATAATGCTTTTGTTCCACAATCGGTTGTAGAACTCGGGCCTTTGGAAGTAAATAAAACAGAAGGCCTAAACAATCAAACCTTGGGAATGATCGGGATAGGGGTTTTGGCACTACTCGGTGGAGCACTTCTTAAAAATAGGCGCTAATGCTTTATGCAACAATCGCAATTTAAACCCCTGAGGTTTGCCCCGAAGTAGTTATTCATTTAAAATTTCAAGAATAGAAATCACAGACGTGCTTATATATTCTACGCCTATAGAAATCACGATAAACCCAACAATTCTAGAAATTGCGTTAATGCCAGAAGCACCTAATAACGAACTGATATAATGGGAGCTTCGCAAGATAGTATACGTAGCCAGTCCTACGGCCAAAACTGCTAAAACAACCATTAACATATCATTCCAGTTTTGATATTCGTGGTTAAACCCTATTAAGATTGAAATTGAGCCAGGGCCAGCAAGCATTGGGATTGCTAATGGAGTGAGTGAAAATTTTTCACGTTGATCCAAATCTTTTTTAACCCGCTTATTCTTCATTCCTTTATGCTTAGAAAAAGTGCCGGTTAACAGCGCAAAGCCCGAAGTTACTATTATCATTCCGCCTGCAATCCGAAGGGCGTTTAAACTTATTCCGAAGAAAGCTAACAAATACGTACCTGCAAAAAAGGAAATAATTAAAATTACAACTACGTTCACCGTGGTTAAAAATGAAGTTTTATTGCGCTCTTTTGTGCTTTCCTCACTTGTTAAGCCTACAAAAACGGGTACGGTGCCCAGCGGATTTATTACCGAAAATAATGCTGCAAAAACATATAAAAAGATGTCCATTGTTTTTTTAGCAAAGGACGTTCGGTTTTTCGGTTTTCAGTTTACTGAATGGTTACGATACCATTAAAATTTGGTTGCGTTAAAGGTCTTCTAGTCTATCGGGTGTGGCGTCGTTTTTTGCTTTAATTAGTCTTTTCATAAATTTATGTACCGACTTACCTTGGTTCTGTGCCTTAAACTTAAAAAAATAATGATCCATATAGATGGAATATTCTTCCGCTTTTCCTTTATATACCACCAGTTTATAATAGGGTATTATTAGCCCGTATGAGCTCAATCGGCTCCTGAATCCAAAATAATACCTTTTGGACGCATCTCAATATTGCAGACGTTGCGGTTATTATCCATCATCATCAAATTGCTAATTTGGATACTCGTTCTGGTCAATATTAATTTAGGCGAACCAATTCCGCCCATTTTTAACCGCTGCAATAAAGGATAAGGTTTTCCGAGCGTATTGTCTATTTTACGCGTAACTTCCTTGTTGTTATACGAAACGTCTAAAAGCATTTTTTACACGAAAGATAAAGATTTCTGAAATACTTAAACCCTAAAAACGTGTATCTTTGTCCACGAACTCTCGTGAATCGGGAAGGTGTTAAACATCTCAAGTTTCATATTTAAGATTTTTTAAAAAATGACATTTCAACAAAAGTTAGAAACCCAAATAAAAGCAGCTGTCAATGAAATTTACGGCGCAACATTAGAAACCGTTGAATTGCAGCCTACTCGCAAGGATTTTGAAGGCGATATAACTGCAGTGGTCTTCCCGATGCTTCGCGTGGTAAAAGGAAACCCTGTTCAGATTGGTAAAGCTATTGGCGAGTATTTAGTTGAAAATGTTTCAGAAATTGAAAAATTCAATGTGGTCCAAGGGTTTTTGAACATTGTTTTAAGTGATTCGTTTTATATGGATTTCTTTAATTCGGTTACCGATTTTTCAACCTACGGATTTCAACCTCAGGGAAAAGAAGCTTTAATGGTAGAATATTCTTCTCCCAACACCAATAAACCCCTGCATTTAGGGCATGTTCGAAATGTTTTACTCGGGTATTCTGTTGCCGAAATTGAAAAAGCCGCCGGAAAGAAAGTCTATAAAACCCAGATTATCAATGACCGTGGTATTCATATTTGTAAAAGTATGCTTGCCTGGAAAAAGTTTGGAAATGAAGAAACTCCAGATTCGGCAGGTCTAAAAGGCGATAAACTAGTTGGTAATTATTACGTAAAATTCGATCAAGAATACAAAAAGGAAATTGAGTCTCTAAAGGCTACCGGAAAAACCGAAGAAGAAGCCAAGACCCAGGCTCCGCTTATTCTTGAAGCTCAAAATATGCTGAGAAAATGGGAAGCGGGCGATGAAGAAACCGTAGCCTTGTGGAATAAAATGAACGGCTGGGTTTATAAGGGGTTTGAGGAAACCTATAAAAATATAGGTGTAGATTTCGACTTTTATTATTATGAAAGTGACACCTACTTATTGGGGAAAGACATCATTGAAGATGGGTTAAAAAAGGATGTGTTTTTTAGAAAAGAGGATGGCTCTGTATGGTGCGATTTAACCGACGAAGGTCTGGACGAAAAATTAGTCCTTAGAAGTGATGGCACCGCGGTTTATATGACGCAAGACATTGGTACTGCCGTACAACGTGTAAAAGATCATCCAGATGTTGGCGGAATGATTTATACTGTAGGTAACGAGCAGGACTACCATTTTAAAGTACTGTTTTTAATTTTGAAAAAACTCGGCTATAGTTGGGCTGAAAACCTTTTTCATTTAAGTTATGGTATGGTAGATCTGCCTTCAGGGAAAATGAAAAGCCGAGAAGGAACGGTTGTAGATGCTGACGATTTAATTAATCAAATGACTGATACGGCTCGTGAGATTTCAGAGGAATTAGGAAAGATTGACAATTTTAGCCAAGAAGAGAAAAACGAGCTTTATAAAATCATCGGGTTAGGTGCACTTAAATATTATATTTTAAAGGTAGATCCTAAGAAACGAATCCTTTTTAACCCTGAAGAAAGCGTAGACTTTCAAGGCAATACGGGGCCGTTTATTCAATATACCTATGCGCGAATTCAGTCTATTTTGAGAAAAGCCGCTTCGGCCACGCTGGGCAATCAGGTACTGGACGAAGTTGAAATACATCCTAAGGAAAAGGAGCTTATAAAACTGCTTAAGCAATATCCCGAAACCATTCAGTTGGCAGCCGCAAACTACAGTCCGGCGCTTATAGCCAACTATACCTACGATTTGGTGAAGGAGTTTAACAGCTTCTATCAAAACGTGCCCATTTTGGCTACAGATAATGAAGCTGAAAAAGCCTTCCGTGTAAAACTTTCAGAAGCAGTGGCGGAAGTTATAAAAAGTGCATTCTCGTTATTGGGGATTGAGGTTCCGCAACGGATGTAAAATTTTCTTCACGTCTATCTTATGTGTAAAATTTAATCTTAGCTTTTTGAGGAAGAGATTCAGGACTGCACTTAATTTTCATTCTTAGTCTAAAAATGTGTTTGTAGTTTAAGAGTTTTTGCTTGTAAAAGACTCTGAGTTAAAGGTATATCATTTAATATTTTGTTTAATCTTTTGTAAAAAAGCATAAACAAAAGTTAAAAGGTATTGTTTTAGGGCTTTCATTAAATAGATTTGTTTTCTAATCTAAACTCAAAAAACAATGAAAAATTTATTGAAATTATCTCTAATTGCTTTTATCACCCTAGGCGTTGTTTCTTGTAGCGATGACGACGATGTGAATGTAGAATTGCCTGCAAATTCAATTGCTGATGTTGTTGCTTCACAAGCTGAATACTCCTCACTTAAAGCCGCATTGGACAAAGCTAATCTTACCGAAACTTTAAAAGGTGAAGGACCATTTACCGTTTTTGCACCAACTAATGAAGCCTTTGCTACTTTTTTAAATGACAATGGCTTTACTAGTTTAAATGATGTGCCAACCGCTGTTTTAAAAAGTGTTTTGCTAAATCACGTTTTAGGAAGTAAGGTGCTTGCTGCTGAAATAACCACGGGTTATACAAATACATTGGCAACAGAAGAATCTTCTGGGGCTAATTTAAGTCTTTATATCAATACACAAACGGGCGGTGTGGTATTAAACGGAACCGCTCCAGTTACTAATGCAGATATTATGGCTTCTAATGGTGTTATTCATGAAGTAGGAAAAGTAATCCCAATGCCAACGGTTGTTACTTTTGCTACCGCTGATCCAAACTTTTCAATATTAGTTTCTGCCTTAACACGTGATGATCAACCCGATTTTGTTAGTGTTTTGTCAACTCCAGCAGGAACAGAGCCAGCTCCATTTACTGTATTTGCACCTACAGATGATGCTTTTGGCTCATTATTGGCAGAGTTAGGTGTAAACGGGTTGGAAGATATTGATGGACCTACTCTTACAGCAACGCTAAATACGCACGTTATAGCTGGTGCAAATGTTCGCTCTGAAGATTTAATGGATGGTACGGTAAATACCCTTGGAGCTGATATTATTGTAGATGCTGACGATGCAACCTTAACAGATTTAAATGGTAGAATTAGCAATATTATTGTTGTAGATGTACAAGCTACAAACGGTGTTGTACACGCCATAGATAAAGTACTACTTCCCCAATTGTAAAATTAAGTGCTTAATCAAAAAAAAAGTCGCTTTCATAAGGAAAGCGACTTTTTTCTATTTTGATACTATTTCATCTTTATCTAAATGATAGATTTCCATAATTCCTTCCAATACTTTTTCAAAATCTATTTCTAAGTCGATAAGTTTTCCAGTGGCCATGTCCATGACCCATCCGTGAACGGCTAATCTTCCTTGACGGACGGCAATCTGTACATCGGCAGTTTTAATTACATTCACACACTGCTCCTGAACATTGAGCTCTACCAATCTTCGGTATTTTTGCTCTTCGTCTTCAATATCCTTGAGTTCATCGCGGTGCAACCTGTAAACATCGCGAATATTTCGTAACCACGGATTAAGAATTCCCAAGTCTTTAGACTCCATAGCGGCTTTTACACCACCACATCCATAATGGCCACAGATAACAATATTCTTTACTTTTAAAACACTTACGGCATAATCAATAACACTCATTGCGCTTAGGTCTAGGTTAGAAACCATGTTAGAAATGTTGCGCATTACAAAAACATCGCCCGGTTTTACCCCCATTACTTCCTCAGCGGTTACGCGGCTGTCGCTACAACCTATATAAAGAATATCAGGGTTTTGTCCGCTTGCAAGATCTTTAAAATAGTTGGGGTCAACACCCAATTTATCGTTTACCCAAGTTTGATTGTTTTTAAATATTTGATCTATATCCATAAGATTCTGAAGGTTTTTTAAGCAATTTGGTAGTTAGTGTTGCTCACAAAGATAATAAACAACAGAGTTTTTAAATTGAATATTTTGTGGCTAAATAAAATTAAGTTGAATTGTTTTTAGCTATCACGCTATTTTATTCGCCTTTACATCGATTGAAGAAATGTAAATTGAATCTGAATTCTAATTGCAGATTCCCTAACCCATACTAAATGAGAAAGGGAATTGCTAAGGCATTTGATGTATAAGATGTAAAATTAACTGGCGGTAATATTTGGATTACTCAACTTAGCCAAAACAAATGCCGAAATGGCCATTGCAATGTCACGCACCGCTACATCTGGATAATGCCAAGTAAAAAGTAAGCTCAAAGCGATAAACAATAGCCAAAGCGAAACAATATATGCCCCCAATTGTGTTTTGGTGAAGACTAAAATTCCGGCAATAATTTCGATCACCCCAACAATCATCATAAAAGCTGCCCCGCTAAAAGGAAGTATTTCTAATGTTGATGGCGCTAGATATGTGTCCCACTGCACGAGAATATTCAAAAACTTATCGGCACCTGCCGCAATGGGGATTATTGTGAAGGTGTACTTTAAGAGGGTTTGTAATTTATTGATTTCCAAATTATTCGTTGCTGTCTTCATGTTTTTTTATTTTTTTAGTTCTATAGTTTAGATGCTAAATAAACAATGTGGTTACAAAATTTGTAACTTTAAGGGGTCTAGGGCATCTAAATAGAAAGACAAGTCATGAAAGCACATCAACCAGATCGATTTACCTTAACAAAATTACCTGACTCCAAAGTGGTGCAGCGTGTTTTGGAAGGTGAAAAGGAATTATTCGAAATTTTACTCAGACGTTATAATCAGCGTCTTTTCAGAGTGATTCGAAGTTATGTGTATTCGGAAGCAGATGTACGGGATATTATGCAAGAGGCCTATGTAAAGGCTTACCTAAAACTTCAGCAATTTAATAATCAGGCCTCATTTTCCACATGGCTTATCCGAATTGGAATAAACGAAGCCTTACAGTTTATAAGAAAACAGAAACGCAAGACAACGAATTATGGAAAGACAGAAAGTCTTGAAAATGTGTTCCATCTGCCAGATACAAACAATATGAATCCAGAAAAACAAGCAATAAAGATAGAAACTCGCACCTTAGTGGAGGAGGCGGTAGATCGGCTTCCTGAAAAATACAGAGTTGTATTTATGCTCCATCAGGTAGAAGGTTTGTCTAATCCAGAAATAGCTGCTTGTTTAAAGCTGACTGATAGCAACGTAAAGGTTCGTCTGCATCGAGCAAAAAAGCTATTAAAAGATGAGATTTTTAAATCAACCCACGATGCCAGTATTTTTGAATTCGGAAACCATAAATGTGATGCGTTGGTTGAAGTGGTAATGGAGCGGATTCAAGGTTTCTAACCTATGAAAACTTCTAATAGGTTTTAGAATCAAAGAGAGGCCAAGATCATTTTTAGCCTCTCAATGTATTAGTACATAATAAATTATCGTTTCAAAAACTTCAAACTCTTGGTTTGGTTGTTCTGACTAACTTGTACCAAATATAATCCATTGGCGTAAGACGAAACATCTGCGCTGAAAGTTGTGGCGTTGTTTGAGAAAGTGCCTACCAGTTGCCCAGTGCTTGTGTAGATCATCACTTTATCAATGGTGTCGTTTTTAGATTCAATAGTAAAGGTATTTGCTTCCGAATTGAAATAGCTTATAAGGCTATTTTTAGATATTTGATGGTCTTCAGTTCCCAAGAAAACATCTTCGAATTTTATTACGATTCCTCCAGAACCAACAATAAGGCCTGAACCATCTTCAAAAAATTCGATTTCGTAGAGTTGATTTTGACCGTTCCCTACAAAAACCTGGTTCCAATTTTCTCCGTTATCTTCAGAGAAATATATGTCAGTATCGGTTCCACCGGCCAATAGTTGATCGCCTTTATAGGTGAGTGCATAAAATTGATGATAGCCTGTAGCGAAGTCACTCCAAGTGGCACCGCCATCGTGCGTGGTTTTTAATAATCCATCTTCCCCAGCAACAACACCATTGTCTTGATCTTTAAAATATACCGAAAGAAAATAATTCTGGATCATTCCCGAATAAATTGCGCTCCAAGTATCTCCACCATCGGTTGATTTCGCAATTCGCTCATCTGCACCTACGCCAAATAAAGTGTTTGTATCTGCATACGCAATGCTAATAGCACCTATCTCTTCAATATCTGAAGCTGCAGTCCAAGTATCGCCACCATCTGTAGTGAGATATATTGCAAAATAAGGATCATCATTAAGCTGAGCCGATACAAAGCCTATATTTTCATTGTAAAATGAAAGATTGTTGTACAGGTAAACATCGGTGCCAACTGTCATTGGTGTCCACGTGTCGCCACCGTCTTCAGTTTTCATAAAAAGGTCATAGCCAGCAACGAAACCTTTCTCGGTAGTGACGAATTCAATTTTTTCAAAACTGGTTGCGGTTCCTGTTACAGGAAAAATAGTCTCCCAAGTTTCTCCCGCATCTTCGGTCTTTATAATAATTCCTTCTGTATTGAAAGTGAATTTTGAACCGGCTGCATATGCTATTGAATTCTGTCCTTCGGGGATGGAAAGGTCGAAAAGAATAAAATCGGTTCCAGAGTCCTTGTAGTTAAAGGTCTGTCCTTGTGAAACGAAAGTCGCTCCGAGCAAAAGGACAATAGTTAAAAATGTGGTTGTCAAGTTTTTCATAAGTTTTTAATTAAGGTTTGTGAACTTCAAATGTATTCAATGCTCCGTTTTACTTAATAAGAAATTACTGTGTAGGCTTTCTATATTCGCGAATACAACAACTATTTTTCGCTAAAACCGAAACAAAAACCGTCGTACGGAAAATTAAACGTATCTTCGCCGCTTGTTAAAACCGTCTTCTTAGTTTTAATGGTTCTTAAAAAAGACCGAATTCTAAAAGCGCCGCGATATACTATTTCCAAGCGCAGCGGTCTAAAATATTCTATATAATACTCATTGTGTTGAGGTCAGACGTCTTAGGTCATGAAGTTCTAAGTCTTATGTCTAAAAATCTAATATCTAAAAAATGTCATTTAAATCTCTTGGGCTGTCCAATGCCCTGCTGAAAGCTATCAGCAAGAAAGGATATGAAACGCCTTCGGCTATTCAGCAAAAAGCAATTCCTTTAATTTTAGAACAAAAAGATGTGCTGGCTTCAGCGCAGACCGGAAGCGGGAAAACGGCAGGTTTTGCCTTGCCTATGTTGCAACTATTAAACAATGAGCCTGCGTTGCGAAAAAGACCAATTCGTGCGTTAATACTTACGCCAACCCGTGAACTTGCCGCCCAAGTACAGGTTGAGTTTAAGGAATACAGCGAATTTACAGACCTGCGTTCTACCGTTATTTTTGGTGGAGTAGGTGCAAACCCGCAGATTCGTGCCTTGCGGAATGGGGTAGATATTTTGGTAGCAACCCCGGGAAGGTTGTTAGATCTAGAAAACCAAGGTGCACTTTCACTTTCTAAAGTTGAAATACTGGTTCTGGACGAAGCCGACAGAATGTTGGACATGGGGTTTTTACGCGATATTAAAAAAGTACTCGCCCTATTGCCTTCAAAAAGACAAAATCTTTTGTTTTCAGCAACCTTTTCAAAGGAAATTAAAAAACTGGCAAACGAATTTTTGCACAACCCCGTTTTGGTTGAAGCTACGCCTGAAAATACCACGGTTGAAAAAATTGACCAGACAGTTTATAGGGTTGATAAACTTCAAAAAACAGACTTGATTACAAAGCTTATTTCTGAAGGCAATTGGCAACAAGTTTTGGTTTTTACACGGACCAAGCACGGAGCCAATCGACTGAGTAAAAAGCTTGAAAAAGCAAAGATTACTTCCGCAGCAATTCATGGAAATAAAAGTCAGGGTGCAAGAACTAAGGCCCTTGCGGGTTTTAAAGAAGGTAAAGTACGAGTGCTAGTAGCCACAGATATTGCCGCCAGAGGACTTGATATTCCTTTATTGCCGCATGTTATTAATTTTGAATTGCCTAACGTTTCCGAAGATTATGTTCACCGTATTGGTCGTACCGGAAGAGCGGGAGCCAGTGGTGAAGCAATTTCTTTGGTAAGCCTCGATGAAGTTGGTTATTTAAAAGGTATTGAAAAACTAATTGGCGAGCGTTTACAACCAAAAACTATTGATGGCTTTCAACCTACCGAAACCATGGCCGATGTAAAAGCTGCCGAGGCCGAAAAGAAAAAGCGAAAAGCCGAACACCATAGCCGTAAGCGCAATTCTGGAAATAGAGGAAAGTCGTCTTCAAAAGGAAAAGGTAATCGGGGTGGTGGAAGAAAGTAAGCGCCCTAACTGTAGAGCGCCTATTTTATCTTTTGATTATTTTCTTGACACCAATTGTATTTAAACTATCTGTAGCTTTTAGAAAGTAAATGCCAGATGGTAAAATCGTGATGTCAATTTTGTTTACGTCTTTATTCACTTGAACTAATTGCCCAAGATTGTTATAAATTTCAATTTTAGAAATTTCAGTTTCAGTTTGTACGGTGATGGAGTTTTCTGAAGGATTTGGATATACCTTAAAGTCTAATCTGAAGGAAACCTTATCGTTGCCCAAAGTACCAAACAGCTTTCTAAATATTTTCCCATTAACCCCGGCGGTATAAACTACGTTATCGGTTATTGCCATAGATTTAACTCGGGCTTGGATTGTATTTAATTGCCAATTTAACCCGCCGTCTTCGGTATAAAAAATCTTTCCGTACTCGTCAGCCACGTAGCCTATTTCTTCTGTTTGAAATTTCACCAAGGTGTAAAATCCATAAGGAAGCGTTAGCTCTTCCCAAGAATCACCGCCATCTGTTGTTTTATATAACAGGGAGTAATCACCTACTAAATATCCTACATTTTCATTTAAAAAATCAAAGGAACCCATACTATCCTCATCTTCAAAAACAAGACTCCAACTAGTGCCACCGTCTATAGATTTATAAAGTCTGGCATCGGAATTATTACCGCCTCTTGCATAAGCAATGTCATTTGTTACAAATTGCATTTGCCCATAACTTGTGTAACCTATAGTCTCCCAGGTCTCGCCTCCATCTGTAGTTTTTCTGGTTTGTCTCTGGTTGTAACCTCCAGAAACGATCCCGGTATTTTCGTCTAAAAATACAATGGAGCTTATCCCTTCGTCAATAACATCATATCCTTCATATAATGGCGTCCAACTAACCGCTCCGTCAATCGTTTTATACATCTGCCCGCCATAAGTCCCTCCAGTAGAGGCATAGCCTACGTTCTCATTAACAAAGGTAAATTTAATTGAGTTATAGTTTGAAATATTTATGCTACCAATATTTTGCCAAGTAATACCTGCATCTGTTGTTTTATAGAATATATCACCTGTAGCTGCATAACCTACAAAATCATTAAAAAATTGTATTTTTTGGATATCGTTATAAGTAGGGGAATAATCGATCCAATTAGCACCTCCATCTGTAGTTTTTATAATTCTGCCACGAGCGCCGGTTGCATACCCAATATCGCTATCCTGAAAATAAATACCATACATGCTGGTGTTGATTATATAACCATTTTGAAAACCAATAAAAGTCCATGTAGTTCCACCATCTATTGTTTTATAAATAACGCCGTATTCACCCGTTATAAAACCTTCGTTTTCGTTTAGAAATTGAAAACGATAAATAGCATCGTTAATTTCTGGAATCTGAACCCATGTTTCGCCTCCATTGGTAGTTTTAAAAACATCATCAAATTCGCGACTTGCAAAGCCTATACTTTCGTTTATAAAATAAATGGTGTAGTAATCTGTTGGTATAATATTAGTGCTTTCTGTAATATACCAAGAAGCCCCTCCATCAACTGTTTTTAAAATAGTACCGTCTTTGCAGGCGGCGTGACCTACTGTAGCGCTAACGAAAAATGTTTTATTTACTGAAACGTCGGGAATGTCAAAACTTTGCCAAGTGGCTCCGCCGTCTGTAGTCGAAATGAGTTTCGTATCAGAAGATATGATGATGTTGAATTCGTCAATTATACTTACTGTGTTTAGATTTCCGCTAGTCCCAATTGCTACCGTATTCCATGTGTCTCCACTGTCTGTTGACTTTATAACGTATCCATTATTCCCGACAATATAACCCAGTTCATTACGGAAATTAATGTCATTAGCGTTTGAAACACCTTGCATTTTTTCCCAAGTTACACCTGCATTTTGAGTGTTCAAAAGCTCACTTTCGGTAATTATATATCCTGTTTCGGCAGATACAAAATGCATGTCTTTACCTGTCTTGTAGGAAGGTGTTGGATTTAAAAGTTCCCAACTGGCTTGGCCATTAGATTCAAGAATTCCGCAGCAGCATAAAATAAGAAGTAGTAGTCTTTTCATATTTTAAAATATTGCCTGCAAGATACATTAATTCAATAAGCGAACAA
Organism: Aequorivita marina; assembly: GCF_031631895.2. Taxonomy (NCBI): domain Bacteria; kingdom Pseudomonadati; phylum Bacteroidota; class Flavobacteriia; order Flavobacteriales; family Flavobacteriaceae; genus Aequorivita; species Aequorivita marina. Next base: position 19,549 of record NZ_JAVMBW020000005.1, on the reverse strand, counting down.
GAATATTTTAGATATAGCAAAGCAAAAAAGTGTAGCTCAAAATTTTGACAAAGTGGCTTGGTTTTTTTCAAAACATTCAATGCGTTCCATTCATAATCTTATGCTTAACTTTGCGCCCTATTTGGCATGAAAAACAGCATCATAAAATTTATTGACGCCTTTTATTTTATATTTAGGCCTTTTCTTCCGCTAAAAACCTATCGCTATGCGGCTTGTGGCGGTGGAAACTTGGTTTTTGATATTGTGCTATATTTTATCTTTTACAACTTCATCTTTGCTAAGCAAAATGTAGATTTACATGTTGTGGTTCTAAGTCCGCATATCGCTTCCTTGTTTGTGGTGTTTCCCATTACTTTTGTTTCTGGGTTTTTATTGCAAAAATTCGTTACGTTTCAAAAAGCGAACTTACCTTGGGAAATTCAGTTTTTTCGATATTTCTTAGTTGGGATGGGCGCACTGGTAGTAAACTATATTTGTTTAAAGTTGCTAGTAGATGGTTTTGGATTTTACCCCACGCCTTCTAAAATCATCACCGTTTTTGTTACGGTTGCCTACAGTTATTTGCTTCAGAATAAATTCAGTTTTAAAGTTGTTTAAGTGTTTTTTAATCGAATTTGAAACGGCTTGAAATTTCGTTAACTATTATATAATTCTTCCGCTATTCCGTACCAATTCATTATTTTTAAGAAAATTGAAAATGTACTATGGAAAAAAGAGAACTCGGAAATTCAGGTCTTAAAGTAGCACCAATAACTTTTGGTGGAAATGTATTCGGTTGGACGGTAGATAAACAACAATCTTTTAAAATACTGGATGCCTTTGTAGATGCTGGATTCAATTTTATAGATACCGCCGACACGTATTCGTGGTGGGCAGATGGAAATAAAGGTGGAGAGTCTGAAACAATAATAGGGGAGTGGCTTGCAAAGCGAAAAAATAGGGACAAAATCATTCTTTCAACTAAAACTGGATCGCAAGACAATGAACATCCAAAAGACATAAGTAAAAAAACTATTCTTAAGAATGTAGAAAAATCGCTTTTGCGTTTAAAAACGGATTATATCGATTTGTATCAAACCCATTTTGATGATGAAATTACGCCAGTTGAAGAAACACTTTCCGCATATCAGCAACTAATTAAGGAAGGGAAAGTTCGCGTTATTGGCACCAGTAATATGTCGCCTAAAAGAATTCGTGAATCTCTACAAGCTTCTCAAAAAGAAGGGCCTCCGAAGTATGAAACCTTACAACCTTTATACAATTTGATGGAGCGTGAAGCTTATGAAAAGGAGTTGCGCCAGATTGTAAAAGATAATAATATGGGGGTTTTAAGTTATTACTCCTTAGCCTCCGGATTTCTTACCGGAAAATATAGAAGTAAACACGACCTCAACAAAAGTGAACGCGGTGGGGGAGTAGCAAAATATTTAAACGAAAAAGGCTTTAAAATTCTAGAAGCATTGGATTCCATTTCGGCGAAACACGATACTACGCAAGCAGCCATATCATTAGCTTGGTTGCTGGCAAGGCCTACCATTACGGCACCAATTGTTAGTGCCACCAGTTTAAAGCAAATGGAATCGATAATTAAGGCACCACAATTGAGCTTGGATAAGGAGGATTTAGATTTGTTAAATAAAGCGAGTTCTTTCTAGTTATTTCAGTTGTTTTATTCCGGACGTTAAAAAAGGAGCAAAAGGCAAACTACTCATTATTTTTATATCGTCACTTAAATCACTTTCGTTTGCAAGGAATTTTAAAATGGTTTCTGGGGAAGTTTTTTTAAACAATAATGAAAAGACTTTCTTTCCTTCTATCTTTTTTGAAATAAGGACGTCGAGTAAAGTTTTGTCGTACCATTGAAACATTTTCTCGCGGAAACTGATGGCAACATTTGGATGGCCATTATTCCGCAAACTGTTCACGATGTTTTGTGTATTTTTCTGAACAAACTGAAACGTATAGCCGCTACTGGCTTTTGTAGATCCTCCTGCCGTACCAATGTTGATTATCCTTTTTTCAGGACCTACAGTCTTTGAAAATTTGGCCAAAGACATAGGGATTACACCAAATTCGGTATGGGTAAGCTCATATTCGTCAATTTTTAAATAGTCCTTAATGTATTGCTTCAGCTCCTGTTTGTACTGCTTTTTGTCTAAAAGTTCAGGACTAAACAAGGTGTATTCCACTAAGGCTTCGGTAGCTGAAATGGGTAATACATACATAAAAGTAGCGCCATTTTTTTGAGTAAGCCTAAAATCCATCAATGTGCCAACCGCACTATTAAATTTTGGCGTTTTTGTTTGTATCACCCAGCCTTCAAAATGCTGTAAGAGGGAATTTTTTTTGGTTATTTCAGGGTTATAAAGACTGGTAGAGTTAAAAACAAACTCCGAAGTATATTTTTTATGTTCAGTTTCAATAATTGCCCGATTAGCGGCTGAAGTTATGCCATTAATAGCTTCATTCTTAAAAACTACGTTATCAAACTCTTTGGCGAAACTTAAAACGTAATTATAAAAATCGAGGCTTTGGATCATTTTATACGTGTAGTTTTTCAATTGGAACTCCTTAGTAAAATCTGAGGTTAAAAATTGAAGTTTTTTCCACTCGTGTTTTACTATGGGCTGGAAAAGTCCATTTTCTTCTTCCCAGTAGCACCAGGTTCTATCGTTTACTGTTTTCTTGTTCTTGTCAATAATTAGAATGTTTTTGTTTTTTAAAACAGGGTCTTTCAACATTCTAAATAATAGACTTAACCCCGCACATCCGGCTCCGGCAATTATATAATCGTATTTCATTTTTTCGGATGGCTTCAATAGTTTGGGTTTGTATGAGCTTGGTTTATTTGCCTAAATTACAAGTTTTATAATGCATTTACACACTATTCATTATTCCCTATTTCCTTTTCTTTTTTGAATTCTGTACGCTTCCGCTTTAAAAACTCAATAATAGTTATAGTGCTTTGTTTCATTGTTTTTTGATAATCGGGATCGGCTTCGCAGAAAAAGAGGAAAGAATAGACCTCCAGTTTATCTATTTTTAAGCCATCAATAAAAAAGGTTTCAGGAAATTTATCAAGTAATGCCAAAGTTAGTGCGTTTGTCTTTTGAAATTCAAGGTGTTTTTTCAACATTTTTGTCCGCCCAGAAATCATATTGATCAGGGCATCTACGGGGCCAGAATTGGCGGCATACAATTGTCTTGCAACTTTAGAGGGCAGTTTGAGGTCTGCATTGGGCAGGCCAATGGATGTTGCGGTAATAGGAGCTTCAATAGGGATGATGTTTGCATCGCTACCTAAATAGCCCGTAAGTGGTCTTCTAAGAGTTACAGTGCTCAGTTTATTCATTTTTTCGCTGAGGTTGATGCTTATTTTTTTGGTTTTTAGTTGTTCCTCTCCAATAACAAGAGTGGTTTCTTCAATATGAATGGCAGAAATAGAGAGCGTATCGTTTGTCCTGACCGCAATATAAAACCTTCCGTCTTTATCCGTAATCGTACCTTTACTGCTAGAGAGGTTATAGATATTAATACCTTCCACATCCAGATTGCTTGAGGTACTTACTTTTCCTTCTAAACTTTCACGTTGTGAATAGAGTGTTCCTGAAGCAAAAACCAAGGAAGCAAAAACTAACATTTTTAGCATGGAAAACTTTTTATAGAAAGTGTTTATGCGATACGGGTTTGCCATAAATGTTTAAAATGCCTTTTGATTATAAAAATCAGCATTACTGGAAGTATTTTTGCTTTTGTTAGCTTTTAATTAACGCTTTTGGGGTGTTAAAAAAAGAATGGTGTTCTTGTAGGGGTTTAAATACAGATTGAAATCGGAGCGTTGATTGCTATAAATTTTTGAGATGTTTAGCGCTGCTTTGGATAAAGGGCATTACAATAATGTGTACAAAGCCGAGTCAACCTGACGCTGTAACTCTCTAACACTCCAATTGTTTTTATAAGATTCAATCTCGTAGAACTTTCGTTCGTTTTCATCATCCATTCGCATGAGCTTTAGATAATGAGACCAGCTTAGAACGAATTTAGCAGACGGTGTCTGTCGTTTTTCCAATTCAGATTTCGCAGACAGTGTGTGCGGTTTGTCTTTTTCTAATTCCGCAGACAGTTTCTGCGGTTTTGAATATGAGAGATAAAAACTTCTCGTTTGCTGAATATTAGTGACTGAAAAACCTCTGCATCACTTTGATTAATGCCTGAACAAGGATTAGACAGGGCGCTCGATATGACGAATTATTGACCTGTGTATTTCCTAAAGCGAAATGCATATTTGTATAGCTTTTAGGGTTCACTATTTTGTAAATCTAATTTGTAGATTCAGATTAAAATATAATTCTTCGTTTTCTTCATAAATCTCTCCGAATCCGTGTCGAGAGGAACTTGCGGTCTCGAGTTTTGTATTGCTTAACAAGTAGTTCTCAAATTCATTTCTGTTATAAATGTGGTAGCACAAAACGTCTCCACTTGCTTTTACAATTAAATACCCTCCAGTTGCATCGTATTTTCCTGACCAAACTTTTGATGGCATCATTCCAAGTGCAACATCTGTTAGAAACCTTTTTATTTTGTATTCGTAGAATTTATGCTCGTTTTTAATGTCTTTGTTTCAAAAAATTAATTTATGGCATTCAATTAATTTGAAAATTGGGTAAGACTTAAGCTGAAAATTTAACTTTTGAAAAAAAAGTATCAAGTTCGATCTCTGAACTAAAGTGAAAATCACTTTCCGAGTTGTTCTGGAAAAAGTGTAGTAAGTTTAAATGATTTTCAAATACTCTAAATGAATTGCCTTCATAGTTATAAACAAAAAAAACTTTTTCTAAGCTCTTGTTTGTGACGAGCACAATTTCTATGGTTCTTGATGCTCTTATATATTCTGTGGAAATGGTTTGAAAAGTATTCATTGAATAAATATATTTTGGAAATGATAATCTAAAAACTCATGTGTCGGCAAAAATCTTTCAGGTTTTATAATCTTTTGATTATGGTATTTAATAAAGAAATCATTAACAGATTTATCTTTTGAGTAATCATTAAAAAAATCTGAAACTTTAACTTTAAAGTCTGGCGTAACTGTAATAAAGCCTTTGTCGAAAGCCTTATCGTGAATTGAATTTAAGCACAATCCATTATGAGGGTTGGTTCTATTCTTTTTATCTTTTGACCAAGGCTTTATATGACTTGCAACCAAAAAATCAGGTATCGAAAGCCCCGTGATGCAACACCTTAAATTGTATGAAGATAAAATTGTGCTTCGGAAAAAACTTTGATTAACCCGTGATTTCACAATAGTTTTCCTGTCTATTCCTTGTGGTAAATCATCAATATTAAAATCATCTATCTGTTCAATCTTTTTATTCTGAAATTCTGCAATAAATTTTTCACTCTCAAAAGCTAGTTTTTCCCAATTTCCATTAAATTCATTCCAAATAACTTCCTCTAGTTTACTGCCATTTACTAAACCTGTAATTCCTTTTCTTCTCAACTCTGGATCAAGTCTTCCAAAATTACCAATTTTCATGTTTAGTGCTGAAGGTGATCTTCCAATAATATTAGCATATTTTATTACAGTTGGATTGGTTTTGCTACTACTTCTAAAAGGTATTTTACAATAAATATTAAAGGCAACTATAGTTTCTTTTCTTGTCCAGTTTTTCTTTGCCATTGAGCTATATTTTGCGATAGAGATTGAAGTGGAAAACCTGTTCTTTTGTATCTTATTCTATATTTTTCTAGAGCTATCAAATAATGCGTAAAAGAGGCAGGTTTAGAATTGTCTGGGTCAATTATCTTTATTTCAAACAGCTGTCCGTCAATATTTTCTATGTTAATTCTTTCCTTAAGCATTATCTTTTTTTAACTGTACAAGATAACAAAATTTGTCGTCTTGGGCAGATGATATTAAGTTTTTTATTCAAAGCCTTTTCAATTTTTTTCGAGCGTAGAGGTTAAAAAGCAGCTATTTTAGCTTTTTAGTTTTGGCTAATGCGATGGCAAAAACGAAACCTCCTTAACTGTACGACTGTTCATTTTCTGCAATTATTGTCAAAGCCATTTTTTTCAATTCGTAATTTGTACTTCGACCTTCTAATTATTTTTGATTGAAACTCTTTTCTTCTCAATAAGTTTCTGGATTGATAAGCTATAATTTCTTTGTGAACTTAGATTTTAAAGAGCAAGTAGCATTTCAGGTGTTTTTTTCGCAATACATTCATTATCAGGATTAAATGGGCAAGTGGTTTTCCGCATTTATAATGAGAATAACGTCGTTTATCTCCGCACAAAGCAATTTAACGGCATGTTCACCACAAAAAATAGTTGTTTGGTTAAACTAGACCCGTACAAATGAATACTTTTTTTTGATACTCCCTTTCAGTGTGTTATCTTTGCAACCTTAGACCCCAAAGCTAACAACCTGGCTTTGCACAGGTGATAAGTTTGGAGTTAACCCATTAAGAACGCAAGAATATGTTTGATAATTTAAGTGATAAGCTGGATAAAGCGCTGCACGTACTAAAAGGTCACGGCAGCATAACCGAAGTAAACGTAGCAGAAACCCTAAAGGAAGTGCGTCGCGCCCTACTGGATGCCGATGTTAACTTTAAAACCGCCAAGGAATTTACCAATACGGTTAAGAAAAAGGCACTGGGTCAAGATGTACTTACTACGCTTCAGCCCGGACAGTTAATGGTGAAGTTGGTAAAAGACGAGCTTACCGAATTGATGGGCGGCGAGACTGCTGGAGTTAACTTGAGCGGTACGCCAACGGTTATTTTAATGTCTGGTTTGCAGGGTAGCGGTAAAACTACTTTCTCTGGAAAATTGGCAAATTACTTAAAGACAAAGAAGACTAAAAAACCACTTTTGGTTGCCTGTGATGTTTATAGACCCGCGGCAATAAATCAGTTGCACGTAGTTGGAGATCAGATTGGCGTTGAGGTTTATAGCGAACCAGAAAATAAAAATCCAGTTTCTATAGCTCAAAATGCAATAGCCCACGCCAAGCAAAATGGCTTTAACGTTGTTATTGTAGATACCGCCGGTCGTCTTGCCATTGATGAGGCAATGATGACTGAAATCTCAAACGTACACAAGGCAATTGAACCGCAAGAAACACTATTTGTGGTAGATGCAATGACGGGGCAAGATGCCGTAAATACTGCAAAAGCCTTTAATGATCGATTAAATTTTGAAGGGGTTGTACTTACTAAATTAGATGGTGATACCCGTGGAGGTGCTGCTATTTCTATTAAAAGTGTAGTAGATAAACCTATTAAATTTATTGGTACCGGTGAAAAGATGGATGCCATTGATGTGTTCCACCCGGCGCGTATGGCCGATCGTATTTTGGGGATGGGAGACGTTGTTTCGCTGGTAGAAAGAGCACAGGAGCAATTTGATGAGGATGAAGCTCGAAAACTTCAAAAGAAGATTGCAAAAAACCAATTTGGTTTTGACGATTTCTTAAGCCAAATTCAGCAGGTTAAGAAAATGGGAAGTATGAAAGATTTGGTGGGAATGATTCCCGGGGCAGGAAAAGCATTAAAAGATGTTGATATAGACGATGATGCCTTTAAAGGAATTGAAGCTATAATTCATTCTATGACGCCAGCCGAAAGAACCCAGCCCGCATTGATTAAGGGAAGTCGTAAAAAAAGAATTGCCAAAGGTAGCGGAACAAGCGTTCAACAAGTGAATCAGTTGCTTAAGCAATTTAACCAAATGAGCAAGATGATGAAAATGATGCAAGGTGGCGGCGGAAGAAAGATGATGCAGGCCATGGGGAATATGCGGTAGTGTTCAGTAGTCAGTAATCAGTAGTCAGTAATCAGTAGTCAGTAGTTAGTAATAAGTAGTCAGTGATTAGTAGTAACAATCAGTTCAATAATAAACAGCAGATGGTAATTCTAGACGGAAAAAAAGTTTCAAACGATATTAAAAACGAAATCGCTGCTGAAGTGGATAAGATGAAATCCAATGGCGAAAAAGTGCCGCATCTTGCCGCCATAATTGTTGGGAATGACGGGGCGAGTCTTACGTATGTAGGAAGTAAAGTACGTGCATGCGAGCGCGTAGGTTTTGAGTCAACCTTAGTGAAAATGCCCGAAACTACTAGCGAACTAGAGCTGCTGAAAAAAATTAAGGAATTAAATGAAGATGAGGCCATAGATGGGTTTATTGTTCAGCTTCCGTTGCCTCCACAAATTGACACGCAAAAAGTGCTGCTTACCGTAGATCCTTCAAAAGATGTTGATGGGTTTCACCCTGAAAATTTTGGTAAAATGGCTTTAGATATGAGTACGTTTATTCCAGCTACGCCATTTGGTATTTTAGAACTTCTGCAACGCTACAAAGTTGATACCAAGGGAAAACACACGGTGGTTATTGGCAGAAGCCATATTGTTGGGCGCCCAATGAGTATTTTAATGAGCCGAAAAGGCTGGCCAGGAAATAGTACGGTAACCTTAACGCACAGCAACACCAAAAATATTGCCCAAATTACTACACAGGCAGATATTATAATTTCAGCCTTGGGGGTTCCAAACTTCCTTAAGGCCGAAATGGTAAAAGACGATGCTGTAATTATTGATGTTGGTATAACAAGAGTTGAAGACGAAAGCCGCCCAAAAGGCTACGCCATTACGGGCGATGTAGATTTTAAAAACGTAAGTAAAAAGGCATCTTTTATTACGCCAGTTCCGGGCGGGGTAGGGCCAATGACCATTGCCATGCTTCTTAAAAATACGTTATTGGCAAGAGAGCAAAGAAAACATTAAAGTCCTTCGCCTTTTTTTAGTTTCCAATCCAAGTATTTGTGAAGGTCGCTTTCTATCCATCCGGTACCGATAGCCAATACCGAAAGATCATCAATGTAACCTACTCCGGGAATAAAATCTGGAACTAAATCCATTGGATTTAATACGTATAATAACGCCAATACTACCGTGGCAATTGTAAACCATGGAATTTCCGGATATACGCGGTTTTTCATATCTTTTAACATGGCCATCATAATTTTTCCGAGTTCGGCATATTTTGAAAGTGTCTTGGCGCCACTAAATTTTTTATTAATGGCTTCTTCGTTTTCCAAAACCAGTTCAACATCATCGTCTTCAATTTTAACCACTTCCTCTTCCATAAACTCTTTTGCAGAGTCATGGGTGGTGCTGTGATCTGAGGAACTGTCTTGTCGGTTTCCTGGATTAAAGTATTTCGATAAAATTCCTTTGAATGACATATTTTTTCTTTTAAAGATACATTTTTAAGCAGAGGGAAGTTTTAAAATTTTGTTATAAAATTGAAACTATCATTATTATACTCAAACCAAAAGTACAAATCCAAAGCAACCAGTATGGTTTCAGTGATTTTGGATTTTTTCCGAAGCATATTGTAGTGAGCTTAAAGAAAAAGCTGCGATGCTTCGCTATAAAATTATAAGAGTGATCGCTGATAAAAGTAAATGTTTTTGAGCGAGCGTAAAGCTTATTCCAGAAATAGGAAGGCTTTTTAAAATAGACAAAACTACGATAGGCTGAGTTTGGTCCACTGTAGATTGATCCGTCCGTTTCAATAAGTCGCGAGGCTTTTTTAAATTCCTTGATCGGAATGCCTTTAACCAGATGAGCAACTTCTTGATATGGGCTGTAATTTACACGGTTTCCTGTTTTGAACTTCCAATGGGTTACCCAATATTTACAAAACCCACATGCACCATCCCAGACCAGAAGTGGTTTACTAGGGGAAAAAGAGGTAGAAGGCACTTTTGTGAACATGTGTTTGGTGTTACAGGTGTTCTTCCTGTGTAATAGACTCCTCTTTACCGTATTCTTTCCGATAAATTTTAACAATTACCATAAAAAGACTTATCAATAAGGGGCCAAATATAAGGCCTATAAACCCGAATAATGGCACGCCTACTATTACCCCAATAAGGGTGACTAATGGGTGTACATCGTCCAGTTTTTTAAGTACGTATAAGCGAATTATATTATCTGTAGAACCAACAACTATAAACCCGTATAGCAGAATTCCCCAAGCTGCAAAATTATCGCCGGTGGACAGCGAAAGTAGAAAAACGGGTAGAATTCCCAAGAGGGTTCCCACAAAGGGAATCATACTGGAGATGGTTACAATAACAAACCAAAAAAATGGATCTTCAGTGCCAAATATTAAAAAACCTATAAGGGCGACAATACCTTGTGCAAGGCCAACCATCGGGATTCCTAAGGCATTAGAACGGACCATTTTTTGTACTTCTATTCCAACTTCCTTTAAGTTTTTTCGATTCATTGGAATGTAATCTCTAAGCGAATCTCTTAAATCTTTACGGTTTGTAAACATATAAAAGAGCATAAAATACATCAATCCAATAGCAACAAATGCATTAAAAGTGCCACCAACAAAGCCTTGGAGGTTTTCTGATGTCCATCCGGTAATGGCTGCAGCATCAATCTGCGAAGTTAAATCGTAGCCGATTTTCTCTTGAATCTTGGCCAATTGCTCTTTAAACGCTAGAACAACCTCTCCTGAATTTTCTACAGCCGTACCTACTTTGTTCGTCAACATTAAAATAATTCCCGCTATGGGAATTAGAATTCCGAAGAAAGAAATAAGCATCAATACGGAGGCTGCTAAATTGGGGTTCCAATTTTTCTTAATAACTAATTTTGACATCCAATTACGCATTAAAACGTAAATGGTAATGGCTCCTAATACTCCGGTAAGGTATGGGATGAGCTCTCTAAATATCAGGCTTCCCATTAACAGTATTAGCAAGATTACGAAAATCTGTCTTATTATTTGGGTGGGTATTACTTTAATCATTTGGCAAATAGTTGAGTTAGGTCATTAAATGCTTTAAATTCGAGGGTGTTTCCAGAAGGATCCTTAAAAAATAGGGTTGCCTATTCTCCGAGCTTTCCTTCAAACCGAATATATGGAGCGATTATGAAAGTAATGTTTTTTTCTATGAGTTTTGTTGAAAACACCTTAAAAGTTTTAATATCTTAATCTACACCTAAATGTGGCATCGGCACAATCATACCAGCAACTGAGTTATCGTTTGTAATTTTTCGACCTAGCAATTGGGTTAATGCTGGTCTTTTTTCTTTTAAATGAATGATAATTTGATAGCCAAAAACCGAAATCTATCCACCCATTACTGCTTTTATCTTCAGGCAGGCTTAATACGGTGCCTTAAAAAGTTCGGCAAGTTGTCAGCGGTTATTGCAAGATGGAAAGGTCTTAATGTATTGCTCATTAGTTGTTTCTTAAAGCTTTAATAAGTTCTTTTTTCTTCATTTTTGAACGGCCTTCAACACCCACATTTTTAGCTTGTTCATAGAGTTCATCTTTTGTCCACTCCTCGTAAGGCTTCGCTTTACCACCTTTTTTACCGGCTTTTGGGGTGTTTGCAATTCGTGCAGACTTTTCCTTGCTATACCCTTGCTCGCGTAAGGCTTCATATTGTTCTTCGTTTTTAATTCTTGGTTTTGGCATACGTATAGTTCTAAAAAAATAACACCCCATGGTTTACCATAGGGTGCTAACGTTAATAGCTGTATTGGTTTGATGTCTTTTCGATTTTTAAAAAGACTTTTCCTCTGGCGTGTATTGCTGGAAGATCTATAACTTTAATCATAATTCAATTGTATTAACAATCTGGTTGAATTAAAAATAAAGGAAAACATCCATTAAATGATGAATGTTAACAAAATCTTTACAGCGGAATAATTATTCTGCCGCAGGTTCCCAACCAAGCATAAAGTATTTAAAAGGAGCATTGTCTGGAATTTGCGAAGCCTCTACTTTAATATTGGGGTCATAGCGCAATTCTTCTGGCAAATTCTCTTTGTCTATGGTTAAATAAACATCGGTGTCTTCTAGAAAAACTACAATTGCATTTATCGTGGTTTCTATATTGTTCACCTTGTAATTTGCTTTTACATCTTTAAATGTACTGGCAGAATTAAGGCCTTTATCTGTTTTGTAACGCGAGTCAAAAACTTGAATATTCGTTATGGTTGAGCTAGGGTCCGATTCATTCTCTGGAGAAAGTGTCATGAGTTTTTTTCCTCCTTTTTCATAAACTTCTACTTCGCCTTGGGTTTCTATAGCATTTGGCGACGAGTTGATCTTTACAATGGAGTCCGTAGCAAAAACAGAATCAACCTGTTTCATCATTATCTCACTGCTCAATTTTCCAATAGAACCTTTGTTTATAGTAAATGGGTCACTTTCTTTTCCACACTGCACAAATAATACTGCCGCAACAGCACCGATAATTATTGTTTTTTTCATTGTTTCTTTAATTACTTCGTTATAGACTATTCGGCTGCGAAGGTAATAAGATTTTAAGATGATGGGTTTAGAGTCTGGATATTTATTTTCACCTTTTATCGCTTTCCGTTTATTTTATCATTTTGCTTAAAATGCCAAGAACGCTTCTAATTACCGTAGGGCTTGAAAGGGCTTTTATCCAGGGGCTCGAAGAAGATTTTTTACTAGAACTGCTTTTTTTCCTCACGGTCTTGCTTGCCGCCTCTTTTTCTTTTTTTGCCTTTTCTTTGGTCTCTGCCTTGTTGGCTTCTTTAATTTTTTCGTTTAGCATTTCATAGGCGCTATTCCTATTGGTATGCTCATTGTATTTAGGAATAAGCTTTGACGTTTTTAATAATCCAGATAACTCGCTATCGGTTAAAATATCCATTCGGCTCATTGGGGCTCGCAACATTGTTCTTGCAAGCGGGGTGGGAATCCCTTTCTCATTTAATGCACTTACCAGCGCTTCGCCAATACCGAGTTTGGTTAAAACTTCATCGGTTTTATAATAGGGTGATAGCGGATAGTTTTCGGCAGTAAGCTTAATCGCTCTTCTATCTTTAGCCGTGAATGCCCGTAGTGCATGCTGAACTTTTAAACCTAACTGACTTAGTACGGCCTCCGGCACGTCTGTAGGGTTTTGGGTAACAAAGTAAAGCCCTACGCCCTTTGAGCGTATCAACTTTACAATACTCTCAATTTGATCTAAAAGTGCAGTGCTTGCCTGTTTAAAGATTAAATGTGCTTCGTCAATAAATATGGCAAGTTCTGGTTTTCCACTATCGCCTTGCTCTGGAAACGTCGCGTATATTTCGGCCAATAGGCTTAGCATAAAGGTTGAAAATAGTTTGGGACGATCTTGAATATCGGTCAGCCTAACAATGTTGATAAACCCCATTCCATTCTCATCCTTACGAAGCAAATCTTGTGGGTCGAAAGATTTTTCACCAAAAAATAAATTTGCACCTTGTTGTTCCAAGGCTATTACCTTACGGAAAATGACCCCTGTAGAGGCAGTAGAAATTCTCCCGTATTCCTTGCTAAAAGTATCTTTACCCTCTTCGGTGGTGTATTGGAGTATTTTTTTAAAGTCCTGTAAATCTAACAGTGGCATTTTATGGTCGTCGCAATACTTAAAAATTACGGCTACAATCCCCGATTGAACATCGTTTAGCCCTAAAATCCTGGAAAGTAGCACAGGTCCAAACTCGCTTACCGTTGCCCGAAGCCGAACCCCTTCCTGATTGGAAAGTGAAAGAATTTCAGCGGGAAACTTTTTGGCCTCATACGGAAAGCCAATGGCTTGGTGCCGTTCCTCAATTTTGGCGTTGTTGGACCCCGGTTCTGCAATACCGCTTAAATCGCCTTTTACATCCATAAGTAATACGGGAACTCCTTTAGCCGAAAGGTTTTCAGCAATAATCTGCAGTGTTTTGGTCTTCCCTGTACCCGTAGCGCCTGCAATAAGCCCATGGCGGTTCATGGTTTTTAATGGAATTTTCACGTAAGCCTGCGCGGCGGTTTCTTCATTATACATGGCCGCACCAAGATTGATATAATCTCCTTTTGTGGCGTATCCCTTGTTGATGTAATCTGTAAAAGCTTGCTTGGTGGACATCCCTATAAAATTTTAGTCAAAAGTAAGAAAATATAAATTCCAAACTCTAAAAATCTGATTTCCTAGTAAGTCAGATTATTGAAACCTAATTAAAATGCTAAAACACTAAACTTTTGTTTTGTTGATTTCAAAGTCGTTGCAAAGTCAAGAATAAACCTGCGTATGGAAAACCTTCTTAAATTCTAGTGCTAAATCCTTGCAATTCAATGCGCCTTATTTTGAATTTTATTCCATATTTAAAGTATTTTTGCAACGATGAAAAAGGAAATACAGAATTTGGTTGACAAGGGGCTGGTACTGCCATTGATGGAGGAGTTTTATACCATTCAGGGGGAAGGGTTTCATAAAGGCACCGCAGCTTATTTTATTAGAGTTGGTGGTTGCGATGTTGGTTGCCATTGGTGCGATGTTAAAGAAAGCTGGAATGCGGAATTGCATCCACCCACTGCGGTTGAAAGAATTGTTGATAACGCCGATAAGCATTCAAAAACCATTGTAATTACGGGAGGAGAGCCTTTAACTTGGGATATGGGGCCCTTGACCCAAATGCTAAAGCAGAAAGGAATGCAAATTCATATAGAAACCTCAGGTGCATATAAGCTAACGGGCACTTGGGATTGGATTTGCCTATCCCCGAAAAAAATAAAACTGCCAACTGAAGAAGTGTATAAGGTGGCCAATGAATTGAAAGTAATCATTTTTAACAAAGATGATTTTCGCTTTGCCGAAGAACAAGCCAAGAAGGTGAATAAAGATTGTATCCTGTATCTGCAGCCTGAATGGAGTAAACGTGAAAAAATGAGTCCGTTAATTGTGGATTATGTCATGCAAAATCCGCAATGGAAAGTTTCCTTGCAAACGCATAAATATTTGAATATCCCGTAGGGACAGGTCGCGACCTGTCCGTACACTGTCCTGTCCGTACACTGTCCTGTCCGTACGCTGTCCTGTCCGTACGCTGTCCGTGAATAATTTGCCCGTACATGATCTGTTCATGAAGTTCTGCCGTTACGGAATCCGGAACGGAATTTCCACATAGTGATCGTCCCAGCCTATCATTAAAGTTGTTTTGTTTTCATCAGTTTTAAAAATCATTGATAACGATTCTATTGGGGCTGCAGCTTGTTCACATGGAACTTTAATTCGTGCCACATCTTTTTCTTTTTTATAGCTAAAAGCTCCCCATGCGTTGATTTCGCTGTTAATAATAATCGTCCACTCATCTTCTCTTGGAATAGTGTACAGTGTATAAGTTCCGGGTTTTAGTAGTGTTTTCCCGAACATAAGCGGCACATAGGTTGTAAGTTCGGTAGCTTCATTGGCTCCGGTACGCCATACTTTGTTATAAGGAACTAGTTCGCCAAAAATATCGCGACCTCTTTTTTGCGGCCTACTGTAAATTACGCGTGCCAAAGGTGCAGCATTATCTGGTCTAGCAATAGCAAGATCCATAGGGGATACATCCCTATCAGGAAAGCCTTGCCCATAAACATCTTGAAAAGTAAATGCAGTTACGGCGATAAAAAATACAAGTATTGAATTTTTCATAATTTCTTTATTTAGGCTTCTAACTCATGCAACTTATAATCTGAGGGAAGGTTTTTATGTAAATTTAAAAAATAATTGGGCAACATATCAGTTTAGCGCTTCCTGATTATTGTTAAAACGAATAAATGCACAAAAATAGTGCACGATAATGGCTTAAAACTAACAGAAGGTTTATGTCTTCTCTAAATACTCGGTTTTTCCACAAAAACTTGTTAATAACTTAAGCATCATAACTTGCGTAAACCCTTAATTTTATTGGGGATTTCGTTATATTTGTTCGTTACGAGAAAAACCGAAAATCATTCAAATAATTATATGAGCGAAGAACAGAAAAAAGGTAGCTACGGCGCCGACCAGATTCAAGCCTTAGAAGGAATGGAACACGTGCGTATGCGCCCCTCCATGTATATTGGCGATGTAGGCAACCGCGGTTTGCACCACTTGGTGTATGAAGTTGTAGATAACTCCATTGATGAAGCAATGGGTGGTTACTGCGATACGATTAAAGTTATAATAAACGAAGATAATTCAATATCTGTAGAAGATAATGGACGTGGAATACCGGTAGATATCCATAAAAAAGAAGGTGTTTCGGCACTTGAGGTTGTAATGACCAAGATTGGAGCTGGTGGTAAGTTTGATAAAGATTCCTATAAAGTATCCGGTGGGCTTCACGGGGTTGGGGTTTCTGTAGTAAACGCACTTTCCGAAAATCTTACCGCTACAGTTTATCGCGAAGGCAAAATATGGCAGCAAGAATTTGGGCGCGGAAAGGCCTTGAGTCCTGTAAAAGCTATTGGCGAAACCGATAAACGCGGAACCATAGTTACTTTTAAGCCCGATGCTGAAATTTTTCATCAAACTCTTGAGTACAGTTATGATACGCTGGCAAGTAGAATGCGTGAGCTGTCCTTTTTAAATAGGGGGCTAACCATTTATGTTACTGATAAACGCCGAACCAATGATGAAGGCGAGTTTGAAACCGAAAAGTTTCACAGTGAAGAGGGCCTAAAGGAATTTATTCGTTTCTTGGATGGTAATCGTGAGCCCATTATAAACGAAGTTATTTCCATGGAAGGTGAAAAGAACGATATTCCTGTGGAAGTTGCCATGGTTTACAATACGTCGTTTAATGAAAATCTTCATTCTTATGTAAATAATATTAATACGCATGAAGGCGGAACCCATCTTTCTGGTTTTAGATCTGGATTAACGCGTACGTTGAAGAAATATGCCGATGCTTCTGGAATGCTCGATAAGCTTAAATTTGATATTTCTGGCGATGACTTCCGCGAAGGCTTAACAGCGATAATTTCAGTTAAAGTTCAAGAACCACAGTTTGAGGGGCAGACAAAAACAAAGCTGGGTAACCGCGAAGTTACTTCGGCAGTAAGCCAGACCGTTGCGGAAATGCTGGAAAATTATTTGGAAGAAAACCCAAATGATGCCAAGACCATTGTCCAAAAAGTTATTCTTGCGGCACAAGCACGCCATGCCGCTAAGAAAGCGCGCGAGATGGTACAGCGTAAAACCGTGATGAGCGGTGGTGGCTTACCAGGAAAACTTTCCGATTGCTCTGAGCAGGATCCCGAAAAATGTGAAGTATTCTTAGTAGAGGGTGACTCTGCGGGCGGGACGGCCAAACAAGGGCGTGACCGTAATTTTCAAGCTATTCTTCCGCTTCGAGGTAAAATCCTAAACGTGGAAAAGGCTATGCACCACAAGGTTTTTGAGAATGAGGAAATCAGAAATATTTATACTGCACTAGGTGTAACGGTTGGTACCGAAGAGGATAGTAAGGCGCTTAACCTTGAAAAATTGCGATATCATAAAGTAGTTATTATGTGTGATGCAGATGTGGATGGAAGTCATATTGCTACTTTGATTCTTACTTTCTTTTATCGTTATATGCGAGAATTGGTGGAGGCTGGTTGCGTCTATATTGCAACGCCACCGCTTTATTTGGTGAAAAAAGGAGCCAAAAAAGATTACGCATGGAGCGATAAGGAGCGCGATAGACTAAACGAAGAGTTTGGTGGTAGTGCTTCTATTCAACGTTACAAAGGTTTGGGAGAAATGAACGCCGAACAACTTTGGGATACAACGATGAACCCGGAATTTCGAACCCTGCGCCAAGTAACTATTGATAACGGTACGGAAGCAGATAGAATATTTTCTATGTTGATGGGCGATGAGGTGCCGCCAAGACGTGAATTTATTGAGAGAAATGCAGTTTATGCAAACATTGACGTATAAATAGCTTTGTCATAACCTTATAAAGGCCCATTTCTGGAATTTAGGAAATGGGCTTTTTGGTTTTTAACCCTTTATTATCATAATTTTAAGTAGATAATAGTACTTTTGTAGTGAGTTCAGAATGAATTTTTGAAATAGCTGTCATTTCATTGTTTTAACTTCAGATAAGGACGGCTTTTTGATAAATAACACATAACGATTAAATAAAAGATATGAAAGTAACAGTAGTAGGAGCAGGTGCTGTAGGTGCGAGTTGTGCCGAGTACATTGCCATTAAAGATTTTGCAAGTGAAGTAGTTTTATTAGACATTAAAGAAGGTTTTGCCGAAGGAAAGGCGATGGACTTGATGCAAACTGCTTCGTTGAACGGTTTTGATACCAAAATTACCGGTGTAACTAACGATTATTCAAAAACAGCAGGTAGCGATATCTGTGTAATCACAAGTGGAATTCCACGTAAGCCTGGGATGACCCGTGAAGAACTAATTGGTATAAACGCCGGAATTGTAAAAGAAGTTTCTTCAAATCTTGTAAAGCATTCTCCAGATACTGTTCTTATAATAGTGAGTAACCCAATGGATACTATGGCTTACTTGGTGCACAAAACCTCTGGCCTTGATAAAAATAAAATTATCGGGATGGGTGGAGCCTTGGATAGCGCTCGTTTTAAATACCGTTTGGCAGAAGCTTTGGAAGCCCCAATTAGCGATGTTGACGGAATGGTAATTGGTGGTCATAGCGATACCGGAATGGTGCCTTTAACACGATTGGCAACTAGAAATAGTGTTCCAGTAACAAAATTCATTTCAGAAGAAAGACTGGACCAAGTTAAAGAAGATACTAAAGTTGGTGGTGCTACACTTACAAAACTCTTGGGTACTTCGGCTTGGTATGCGCCTGGGGCTGCTGTTTCTGGTTTGGTACAGGCCATTGCATGCGACCAAAAGAAAATGTTCCCTTGCTCGGTAATGCTTAATGGTGAATATGGACTGAATGACATTTCTATTGGCGTTCCAGTAATTTTGGGCCGCAACGGAATCGAAAAAATAGTTGAAATTGAATTGACCGATGCCGAAAAAGCACATATTGAAAAAAGTGCCGAAGGTGTTCGTAAAACTAACAATTTGCTAGAGCTATAAACTCAAGCCATCTTTAAAATTACAAAACCTGTCAAGTTTCCATAGCTTGACAGGTTTTTTAATTAAGAATATAGTGCGTTTTATTCCTTGCAAATTTTACTGTCTATTGTTTGGGTTTCGCCATTTGCGGACAATGTGGATGTTACGTAAAAACAATTTTCTTCAATTTTAATCAACGCAGTCATAACTCCGTTATTATCATTTATGAATTGTTGATATTCGGTGAGTTGCATTTTTGATTCGTCATATTTTAATCGATACGTACAATCATCAATCCACTCAATAATTTCATAGGAAGTCTTGTTGAAATCATCGTCTAATTTCCCCTCTGGATCTTCAACAACTTCAATTTGTGAAGTTCCTTTTCTGATAATTTTATAACCGAAGGGTATTATATTGTCAGCGGCAACATTAAAAGTTCCGTCTTTAAAGTCTGAACAGCTTAGGTCTTGGGCGGAACTATCAGTACTATAGAGGCTTGAAGCCAGGAGTAAAGCTATAAAAACAATCCTGTCCTAAATATTTAACCTGTTCATTTTTTCCATTGATGAAAAAACGAACCAAAAAAATCTAGGCTTACGAAATTTTCTCTAAATTTTTTGTTCGTCCCCTAAATTTTAGGAACTCGCCTTTAAATCCAGTGCTTTGATGA
>NZ_JAVMBW020000058.1:0-281 GCF_031631895.2 Aequorivita marina | reverse complement strand
CGCGTTAGGACCCGACTAACCCCCAGCTGATTAGCATAGCTGGGGAAACCTTGGTCTTTCGGAGTGCGGGTTTCTCGCCCGCATTATCGTTACTTATGCCTACATTTTCTTTTCCGTCCGCTCCAGCATACCTCGCAGTAAACCTTCGGCGCAAACAGAATGCTCCCCTACCACAGAATAAATCTGTCCATAGCTTCGGTAGTATGTTTATGCCCGATTATTATCCATGCCGGACCGCTCGACTAGTGAGCTGTTACGCACTCTTTAAATGAATGGCTGCT
>NZ_JAVMBW020000057.1:0-281 GCF_031631895.2 Aequorivita marina | reverse complement strand
AATCTTTCAAAATATCCTGAACTAAGAGAAAAGATCGTAAATGAAACCGGGAGTATCTGACTCTCCCGAAAGCTTTCGGGACAGAAAGTCCCTGGTTCGAGCCCAGGGCCTGTCCCGAATACTTTCGGGGTGGGACCACAGAAAGCACTCTAACCGGGTGCTTTTTTTGTTTACAATGGCACACACTTACATTTTATACAGTCAGAAATTAGATGCTTTTTATACTGGTGCTTGTCATAATGATTTGAAAGTTCGAATTGAAAAACACAACAATGGCACCT
>NZ_JAVMBW020000056.1:0-281 GCF_031631895.2 Aequorivita marina | reverse complement strand
GGACAGGCGCTGGGCTCGAACCAGGGACTTTCTGTCCCGAAAGCTTTCGGGAGAGTCAGATACTCCCGGTTTCATTTACAATCTTTTCTCTTAGTTCAGGATATTTTGAAAGATTCAGGATATACTTTCTGCTTTTCATCGATTTTATCTTCCGTTCCAGTCGGATCGCATGTGCATAACTGCTAACTTCAAACGCTAAAAACAGTTCCCAATCGTTTGTAATGGAAGTAAATGATTTACTGCCATAGGTGCCATTGTTGTGTTTTTCAATTCGAACTTTC
>NZ_JAVMBW020000055.1:0-281 GCF_031631895.2 Aequorivita marina | reverse complement strand
TAACAAAAGACTATGTATATTAAGAAACTTCCCCTTATCCTATTCTTACTGGCCTCGTTCTATGGATTTTCCCAGGACGGGATCCCGGTTTATTCGGATTATTTTTCGGACAATCTGTACCTGCTGCACCCCTCTATGGCCGGTGCAGCTACGCACAACCAGGTGCGTCTTACAGCGCGACAACAGTGGTTTGATATGGAAGAGGCACCCAACCTGCAGACCCTGAGTGCTAATATTCGGTTGGGGGACCGCTCAGGGATCGGGGCCATTGTTTTCAACGA
>NZ_JAVMBW020000054.1:0-281 GCF_031631895.2 Aequorivita marina | reverse complement strand
AGCAGCCATTCATTTAAAGAGTGCGTAACAGCTCACTAGTCGAGCGGTCCGGCATGGATAATAATCGGGCATAAACATACTACCGAAGCTATGGACAGATTTATTCTGTGGTAGGGGAGCATTCTGTTTGCGCCGAAGGTGTACTGCGAGGTATGCTGGAGCGGACGGAAAAGAAAATGTAGGCATAAGTAACGATAATGCGGGCGAGAAACCCGCACTCCGAAAGACCAAGGTTTC
The DNA here is from genome assembly GCF_031631895.2 of Aequorivita marina. NCBI lineage: Bacteria > Pseudomonadati > Bacteroidota > Flavobacteriia > Flavobacteriales > Flavobacteriaceae > Aequorivita > Aequorivita marina. The sequence goes on along the minus strand of NZ_JAVMBW020000054.1, from coordinate 44 downwards.
CCCAGCTATGCTAATCAGCTGGGGGTTAGTCGGGTCCTAACGCG
>NZ_JAVMBW020000053.1:0-281 GCF_031631895.2 Aequorivita marina | reverse complement strand
TCGTTGAAAACAATGGCCCCGATCCCTGAGCGGTCCCCCAACCGAATATTAGCACTCAGGGTCTGCAGGTTGGGTGCCTCTTCCATATCAAACCACTGTTGTCGCGCTGTAAGACGCACCTGGTTGTGCGTAGCTGCACCAGCCATAGAGGGGTGCAGCAGGTACAGATTGTCCGAAAAATAATCCGAATAAACCGGGATCCCGTCCTGGGAAAATCCATAGAACGAGGCCAGTAAGAATAGGATAAGGGGAAGTTTCTTAATATACATAGTCTTTTGTTA
>NZ_JAVMBW020000052.1:0-290 GCF_031631895.2 Aequorivita marina | reverse complement strand
TTTGAGCTCATCGTACAGCGAGGTGCTGAAGCAACGGCCCCCACAGAACCCTTCGTTATTTGTGACAACCTACCCCCGCAGGACGGCCATGCTGAGTTTGACCTAGAAGACCTGAGCAACCAGCAAGTCGCTGCCCTACGCGCGGGTATCCTAGGCGATCAAGACCCGGATGTTTACCTGATTAGCTTCCACGAGACCCCAGAATATGCCGAGGCCGGAACCGACCCGATCACCTTTCCGTATGTAAACCTGATCAACCCACAACGGATCTATGTACGGGTGACCAACAC
>NZ_JAVMBW020000051.1:0-293 GCF_031631895.2 Aequorivita marina | reverse complement strand
GAGGGTTCATAACTCCAATCCGAATCAAAGCGACCAATGGCATAGGCCCCAGAAAGCAAATACCGGCGCTGGTTCTTCGGCTCATACTCCTCAGTATAGATGGAACGGTTCTGAAAAATAATGTTCTTAACCGTAAAATGCGCCGATAGGTTTAAAAAATTGTACGACACTCCAGCGTCAACGTTAAAGTACGAAGTGCTCTGCACAATACCAGCTATCACCGGGTCGTAGTCCTCTAACGGAAAGCTGGTCTCATCAAGCTTCTGCTGGGTAAGCCCAGCGCTAAGCCCAAA
>NZ_JAVMBW020000050.1:0-293 GCF_031631895.2 Aequorivita marina | reverse complement strand
TTTGGGCTTAGCGCTGGGCTTACCCAGCAGAAGCTTGATGAGACCAGCTTTCCGTTAGAGGACTACGACCCGGTGATAGCTGGTATTGTGCAGAGCACTTCGTACTTTAACGTTGACGCTGGAGTGTCGTACAATTTTTTGAATCTATCGGCACATTTTACGGTTAAGAACATTATTTTTCAGAACCGTTCCATCTATACTGAGGAGTATGAGCCGAAGAACCAGCGCCGGTATTTGCTTTCTGGGGCCTATGCCATTGGTCGCTTTGATTCGGATTGGAGTTATGAACCCTC
>NZ_JAVMBW020000004.1:0-187118 GCF_031631895.2 Aequorivita marina | reverse complement strand
TTTTTAATATTTTTTCTAAAGTTTTTAAAGAGCGTTTCGCTTTGTAATTCAGCGCTGGGCTGTTGTCCTAAGCGGGTGCAAATATAGAACGCTTTTCAATACCCACAAACTATTTTAAACGTTTTTTTAAAGTATTTTTTTCAAGACAACGCAAGTGACTGAAAACTCAGCGCTTATGAGAAAAGAAAAAAAACAAGGGTTTATACCTTAATATATATACATCTGCAAACAACAATAAACCTACTCCGCATCATTCGCTTCAAAATAGCCAAGGAATATCGATAAATACTAGGGTTTCACATACCACAAACAATCCCCCTACTCCTATTTATTTCTTCATACCTTAGTCACGATACAGCACATTTGAATTGCCTAACACTATAAAACCCTTTAATAACAGAACTACTTCCGAAGAAAAACGCTAACATCTATATTCATAACCACAGCAGAAAGTTTATACAGAATCATATTTTAGCTTCCAGTGATCATTTCCGAAGAACACATTTTTAAAACCCAAAAGGGCTACCAAGAGGTAATTGCTACAAAAATAATTCTGGATTACTCATTATAGTATATTGCAAAACCCTGAAACTAATACTATCTTTGCAGCCTAAAATTTTTCAGTATATGATAGCCATTACCTTACCAGATGGAAGTGTAAAAGAATTCGATGCCGGAGCTACTCCAATGGATGTAGCCAAAAGCATAAGCGAAGGCTTTGCCCGAAACGTTATTTCGGCATCCTTTAACAATACAACGGTTGAAACGACAACCCCTTTAACCGAAGACGGCAATCTCACACTATACACTTGGAAGGACGAGGAAGGCAAAAAAGCCTTTTGGCACTCTTCTGCCCATATTCTGGCACAAGCACTGGAAGAACTATACCCTGGTATAAAACTTACTATTGGCCCAGCCGTGGATAATGGTTTTTACTACGATGTAGATTTTGGAGACCACTCTATTTCAGACAAGGATCTAAAGCAGGTTGAAGACAAGATGATTGAAATTGCACGTGGAAAACACGAGTTTTCGCTACGTGAATCTTCTAAAGCTGATGCCTTAGCTTATTATAAGAAGCAAAACAACGAATATAAGGTTGAGCTAATTGAAAATCTGGAAGACGGAACGATAACCTTCTGCGACCATGACACATTTACAGATCTTTGTAGAGGAGGCCATATTCCAAACACAGGAATTGTAAAGGCCGTTAAGCTTATGAGCATTGCTGGGGCTTATTGGCGTGGTGATGAGAAAAACAAGCAGTTAACCCGAATATACGGAATAAGTTTTCCGAAGAAAAAAGAACTAACCGAGTACCTTAATCTCTTAGAAGAAGCAAAAAAGAGAGACCATAGAAAGCTTGGAAAGGAATTAGAGCTATTCACTTTTTCACAAAAAGTTGGACAAGGGCTTCCGTTGTGGTTACCCAAAGGAGCCGCATTGCGCGAAAGATTAGAATCCTTTTTAAAGAAAGCCCAGAAAAAAGCAGGATACGAAATGGTTGTATCGCCGCATATAGGGCAAAAAGAGCTTTATGAAACTTCTGGACATTATGAAAAGTACGGGGCAGACAGTTTCCAGCCCATATTAACACCAAGTGAAGGAGAAGAGTTTCTTCTAAAACCAATGAACTGTCCACACCATTGCGAAATTTACAACAGCAGGCCATGGTCTTATAAAGATTTGCCGAAGCGTTTTGCAGAATTTGGCACTGTATATAGGTATGAACAAAGTGGCGAACTTCATGGTTTAACCCGGGTTCGTGGGTTTACACAAGACGACGCCCACATTTTCTGTATGCCAGATCAATTGGATGAAGAGTTTAAAAAAGTTATCGATTTAGTACTTTATGTGTTTGGCTCATTAGGTTTTGAAAGCTTCCACACACAGGTCTCTTTACGCGATCCAGAAAACCCTGACAAATATATTGGAAGTACTGAAAACTGGGACAAGGCCGAAAAAGCAATTATAAGTGCTGCCGATGCAAAAAACCTGGACTATAAGATTGAATATGGTGAGGCTGCATTTTACGGTCCAAAACTAGACTTTATGGTGAAGGACGCACTAGGCAGAAGCTGGCAGTTAGGCACAATTCAGGTGGACTATAATCTACCCGAGCGCTTTGAGCTGGAATACAAAGGAAGCGATAACGAAATGCATCGCCCGGTAATGATTCACCGCGCACCTTTTGGAAGCATGGAGCGTTTTGTAGCAATTCTCTTAGAGCATACCGGCGGAAATTTTCCACTTTGGCTCATGCCAGAACAGGTAAGTATCTTATCTTTAAGTGAAAAATATGAAAAATACGGTCAAAAAGTTTTAAATTTGCTTGAGAATGACGAAATTCGCGCCCTTGTTGACGACCGAAGCGAGACCATTGGCAAGAAAATTAGGGAGGCCGAAATGAATAAAATCCCTTATATGCTCATCATTGGTGAGCAGGAAGAAAAAGATGGTACGGTTTCTGTACGTAAACACGGGGAAGGCGACTTGGGCACTATGACCACGCAAGCCTTTTCAGAATTGATTCAGAAAGCAATAAAAGAAGAATCGAAAGAATTTAATGTTTAACTAAATATTTTTAGCCATAGCAATACGAAGAAAAAGAAGTAGAGGACCTGCAAGGGTAATTAAGGAAGATCAACACAGAATAAATGGAAAAATTCGTGCTGAGGAAGTCCGCGTTGTAGGTGACAATGTAGAAGTGGGAATTTATCCCTTAAAGAAGGCGCGCGAAATTGCGGCAGAACAGGAACTTGATTTGGTAGAGATATCTCCAAATGCAAAACCGCCAGTCTGTAAAGTAATAGACTATAAAAAGTTTGTTTACGAGCAAAAAAAGCGTGAAAAAGCAATAAAAGCGAAAGCCACGAAAGTTACCATCAAGGAAATTAGGTTTGGACCCCATACCGATGACCATGATTACGAGTTTAAGAAAAACCACGGTGAAAAATTTTTAAAGGATGGCTCCAAATTAAAAGCCTATGTATTCTTTAAAGGTCGTTCAATCATCTATAAAGATCAAGGAGAAATACTATTGCTTCGCCTTGCTCGTGATTTAGAAGAATTCGGGAAAGTAGAGCAAATGCCAAAACTTGAAGGTAAACGAATGATTATGTTTATCGCACCGAAGAAGAAATAGGAATCACAGAGGGCCAAGTGGCGACTTGTCCGTACAGGTTTTCAAAATGAATACAATACTAAGATCCAAAAATTTGGATTTACAAGCCTCCTATGCGCAAATGCTGCGGAGTATATAAAAAGAAACCCTCCTTCGCTAAAGCTACGGAGGGCTAAGAAGCGAAATAATTAATAATAAAGTAGAAACATGCCGAAACAAAAAACAAAATCTAGTGCCAAAAAGCGTTTTAAGCTAACGGGTACAGGTAAAATTAAAAGAAAGCATGCGTTTAAAAGCCACATCTTAACAAAGAAGAGCAAAAAACGTAAAAAAGCATTGACCAAAATGGCGTTAGTTCATGAGGCCGATGAAAGCAATGTTAAGCAAATGCTTCGTTTGAAGTAAGACTGTTTAACCGGTTAAAACAATTATTTAAACCCTGGAGTAGTGCATAAAAAGAGTTATGAGTTATGTCCCGATAGCTATCGGGAGAGTTCAGAATATTGAATTTTGAATCTTAAATCTTGAACTTTAACCGCCTGCTACAAAACACATTAAAATTATGCCAAGATCAGTAAATTCAGTTGCGAAGAGAGCCCGCAGAAAAAAGGTTCTTAAACAAGCCAAAGGATACTTTGGAAGACGTAAAAACGTTTATACGGTTGCAAAAAACGCTGTTGATAAAGCAATGCTTTATTCATACCGTGACCGTCGTGTAAAAAAGAGAAATTTCAGATCCTTATGGATCACTCGTATTAACGCGGGGGCAAGACAGCATGGAATGTCTTATTCACAATTTATGGGAAGTTTAAAAAATAGTGGAATCGAACTTAACCGTAAGGTTTTAGCAGATTTAGCTATGAACCACCCAGAGGCTTTTGCCGCAATAGTAAAAAAAGTAAAATAAGACATTAACTATATTATTTCGCTTAAAAGACCGCTTCAGAAATGAGGCGGTTTTTTTATGCCCCTGCTTAACTTAATGAGAATCCGTATCTTCGTTTAAAACAGATGCAATGCGTTGCCTTAGTTATTTTTTATTAATGGTGCTTATAGTTTCCGGAAACTCGCTTTTCGCACAGCAAGAAAGCGGGAAACACTATAAGATTGACCGCTATGAATCTATTTATCTTCCGTTGGGGAAAATATCCTTTGCAGATAGGCTTGTATCATTTGAGGTTGGATCTCCGCCTCCCATTCAAAAATTTAGAGATAGCATTCAATGCTTGCACGAACCCAACTATAAAAATTACCGAACGCCCAACTTCCTTTCCTTAGGCTGTGGAGGAATACTGACCGTAGAATTTACGGATAATGGGTTTATGAACTTACCAGGAAATGATCTGTATATATTTGAGGTAGGCCCTTCCCGAGAAGCAGCTAAAGTGGAAATTTCCGCAAACGGAATTGATTGGCTATATGCCGGGAAAATAGCTGGCGGGAAATCTGCCATAGACCTTAGTGACGAAAATATAGATCAAGAAACCGTTTTTTACTTTCTTCGAATTATCGATCTGAAGGAATTGTGCCGAAGCAAATCTGCCGGTGCCGATATTGATGCTATTGGAGCAATAAACAGCGTAATTAAGCTCACAATTAACGCCGATGTTCTCTTTGATGTTGCAAAATACAATCTAAAGGAAACCGCCGTTCGCATTCTGGATTCGTTGGCCCACAATATTCAAAAAATAGATAAAGCTACAGTTTTGATTGAAGGCCATACCGATAGTGATGGGGAAGCAGCGTATAATATGGTGCTTTCTAGAAATAGAAGTATTTCGGTAAAGAATAGGCTTAGCAGTATTTTTGGTAAAGATGCCCTTTATGACTTTGAAATTAAGCCCTACGGTGAAAGCAAACCCCGAGTACCAAATAACTCCGATGCGAACAAACAACAAAACCGACGGGTAGAGATTACTGTTTTGCCGCCCAAGGATTATTATGAAGGGCTAAAATAGAGGTGAGTGGTGAGTGGTGAGTGTGAACTTTTTTTCTATTTTTTTAAACTAGTCGTGTCCGACTAAGATATAAGACCGCTGCGCTGAAAGACATAAGACGTAAGACTTGCTTTTTAATAGATTGAAAACTAGATAAAATTGATTAAACATACTTTTTAATTGATAAATTTTGATGCTAAGTATAATAGCATGCTGTCATTAAATAAAAAATATTCTAATTGCCTATTATCTGTGACTCAACAAATTTTCTCACTCTTTTAATCGGACACTAATGTTTTTAAACACTCTTAGTTTTACATTATCTTTTAACTTCACGTCTTCTGCTTTTTCTTCTTCGCCGCAGGAAATAAAACATTGTTTAAAATAAGCCTATATCCAGGTGATTTTGGGTGGAGCGCCAACTCTGTGGGGGCATCGCCTACTCTATGTTGATAATCTTCGGGGTCGTGACCGCCGTAGAACGTAAAAAATCCTTTCCCTTTTATACCGTGGATATAGCGGGCTTCGCCGTTGGTTTTATTTTCGCCCATAACAAGTACATTGGCCTTAACCTGATCGCTGGCATAAGCCGTTGTCTGCCCCATAAAACCCTTGACCAAGGCCGTGTGGTTTTGACACAACATTGTAGGAATAGGATCCCACTTTGCCGAATAATCCATTAGTGTGAAATAGTCGGTCTCTTTTTTAATTCGTCGTTTGTTAGTCATATCAATACTAGAAAACTCGTAAACCATTGGACTTCGCTCCAGAATGAAATCTGTAAAGGCAAAAGTTTTACCATAATCTATCTTATTTTGATAATTTGGCTCACTGGGGTCGCCGTCAAACATGGGTTCGCAAATATCTACGCCTTCGGCAGAAAGGGCAATATCAAAACTATCGGTTGCGCTGCACATAGCGAACATAAACCCACCTCCTACTACATAATCGCGAATTTTGTGCGCCACGGCCAACTTTTCTTCAGATACTTTACTATACCCCAAGCTTGCGGCTAGTGCTTCTGCGTTTTTTTTCTCTTCAATATACCACGGCGTAGAACGATAGGCACGGTAAAACTTTCCGTATTGTCCGGTAAAATCTTCATGGTGCAAATGCAGCCAATCGTATAAAAGCAATTGATCTTCTAAAACCTCTTTGTCATAAATTTTGGTATAGGGAATCTCGGCATAGGTCAATACCATAGTTACAGCGTCGTCCCAAGGCAAGTTTCCCTTAGGCGTATAAACTGCTATTTTAGGCGCCTTTTCAAGAACCACGGCATCCATGTTTTTTGATGGGCTGCTAATAGTGGTAAGAATCTGTTCTGTTTTACTATTTGAAACCACTTCAAAAGAAACACCTCGAATTTGACATTCTCTTCGTGTTTCTGGTGAATCTGGTAGAAGGAATGAACCACCTCTATAATTGAGCAACCACTTTACCTTTTGGTTTTTTTCCAATACCCAGTATGTAATTCCATAAGCTTTTAGATGTTCTTTTTGACTCTCAGCGTCCATAGGAATAAGAATATAGGAGGCGAATGAATTTATGGAAAATAAAAGCAGTAATAGAAGTGGAATTTTTTTCATCATAGTGTAAAGATAGTAACAAATTTTAAGCCAGGTAATTGGAAAGCGGTATTATCGAAAAATGGTTAAATTTAGGCTGCAGTCAATTTTTTTCTGACATTTTCAGCAAGAAAAGGTTAAAAAAAATAAAGATAGGTTAAACTCAAATCCTATTATCTGAGTGTAAATAGATTAGCAAAAATATGAAAATTTCAAAAAGCTAAAGTTTCTCTAAAGCCCTGTATTCATTGACTTTTCTCTTCTAATTTTGTGCTACAATAAAAAATAAAAACAGTAATTATGAAAAAGACATTTTTAATTTTAGCAAGCTTTTTTGGCATTGCTACGGCTTCAGCACAATCTGATAATACCGGTTTTGACTTTGGTGTTCGCGGGGGTGTTAACCTTGCTAATATTGCCACTAGTAACGATTTGGACTCACCTGATAGTAGAACGAGTTTTTACGCAGGTGTAGTTGCAGAACTTCCGTTACATGAACGTTTTTCATTACAAGGGGAGGCATTTTATTCTGGACAAGGATTTGAACGTGATTTACCTGTTATAAATACAACAGTACAATATAAAGCAGATTATATTCAAGTTCCTTTATTGGCCAAATTTTATATTGTTAAAGGCTTAAGTATCGCCGCTGGACCACAATTTGGATTTAAGGTAAATGAAAAAATAGATTACATCACAAATAATAACGATACGCAATTTACCGCAGATGGCCTAAAAACCTTCGATATGCAAGGAACAGCTGGTTTGGAATATAAATTAGACAACGGACTATTTATACAAGGAAGATATTCTTACGGATTCTCAGACTTAATTAAAGACAATAGTATCAATACCTCTGTATTTTCAGCAGGTTTGGGGTATATGTTTTAAGGCGAATCTAATTTAATATACCGATTTCAATAAACGAGGGCCAAGAAAATTCTTGGCCCTTTTTATTAATAATTAGTCGTGTCCGACTAAGATATAAGACCGCTGCGCTGAAAGACATAAGACGTAAGACTTGCTTTTTAATAGATTGAAAACTAGATAAAATTGATTAAACATACTTTTTAATTGATAAATTTTGATGCTAAGTATAATAGCATGCTGTCATTAAATAAAAAATATTCTAATTGCCTATTATCTGTGACTCAACAAATTTTCGCACTCTTTTAATCGGACACTAATGATTAATAATCTATTTTTATACCTTCTACTAAAATGGCACATCGCCTTCATCGTCTCCGGAAAGGTCATCATTCATCGAACTCCCGAATGCTTCATTAGCCGAGGGTAGGTTTTGTGTTTTAAAGGTATCGTCGTTTGCCGCATCATTCATACGGGAATGGATTTCGGTTGGGGAATGAGTGCCAAAAGTTTCCAAATTCTCGAATTTACCTAAGTTTCCTACGAATTTAAGGCGTATTTCATCCAAACCACCGTTACGGTGTTTTGCCACAATAAATTCTGCTTGTCCTGCAGTTGGTGTGTGCTCTTCGTCATCCCATTCGTCTATTTTGTAATATTCGGGACGGTAAATAAAAGACACAATATCTGCATCCTGCTCAATAGCTCCAGACTCACGTAGATCTGACAGTAACGGGCGCTTACTACCACCACGGGTTTCAACTGCCCTTGAGAGTTGTGATAGTGCAATTACAGGAATATTCAATTCCTTTGCCAGTGCTTTTAAGTTTCGAGAAATGGTCGATATTTCCTGTTCACGGTTTCCTCCTTTTTGGCTTCCTCCTGCCGTCATTAACTGCAAATAATCTACAATTATAAGCTTAATATCGTGCTGGGAAGATAATCTTCTAGCCTTGGCGCGTAAGTCGAAAATTGAAAGCGAAGGAGTATCATCTATAAACAAGGGTGCTTTTTCAAGACCTTTTACTTTAACGTTAAGCTGTTCCCATTCGTGTTTTTCAAGATTACCGGTTCGCAATTTCTCTGAACTCAGCAGGGTTTCGGAAGAAATAAGCCGTGTAATAAGTTGTACGGACGACATTTCCAAAGAGAAAAACGCAACAGGAATATTATGCTCCACCGCCATATTACGTGCCATAGAAAGCGTAAGTGCCGTTTTACCCATACCAGGACGTGCAGCAATAATAATAAGGTCACTGGGCTGCCAGCCTGAAGTTAACTCATCTACTTTGGCAAAACCAGACGGCACTCCAGAAAGACCTTCTTTGTTTGCTATTTCCTCAATGCGTTTCTTGGCCTGGATAACAAGGTTCTGAGCAGTTTCTGAAGATCGTTTAATATTACCTTGCGTAACTTCGTATAACTTTGCTTCGGCCGTATCTAAAAGATCAAAGACGTCTGTACCTTCATCATAGGATTCTTCAATTATCTCGTTTGAAATTTTAATCAAGCTTCGTTGAATATATTTCTGAAGAATAATACGCGCATGAAACTCAATATGCGCTGAAGACGATACTTTTTGAGTAAGTTGGATTAAGTAAAACTCCCCGCCTGAAGCTTCGAGCTTTTCCTGTTTCTTTAATTGTGTAGAAACGGTTAATAAGTCTACCGGTTGACTGTTTTCGAACAGATCGTAGATAGCTTCGAATATATGTTGATGGGCTTGTTTATAAAAAACCTCAGCATGTAAAATATCTATTACCTCATCGACACCTTTTTTGTCAATCATTAAAGCGCCGAGCACAACCTCCTCTAAATCAATAGCCTGAGGCGGTATTTTACCTTTCTCAAGCGAAATGATTTGCGACGGTCGCTTTGAATAATTAGTTTGAGGTTTAATTTTTTCCATTACGCGAATGTAAATAAAATGTTAGGAGGAGCACATGGTTTTTCAAGTTACGATATTAACCATCCTTCAACAATTGAACTGTTGAAAACTCCAAAATATTGTTGATAACCCGTAAAAAAATCCGAGGCTCCCGCTTCGGATTTACGCTATGATAAGCTATGATTAGATTTAACCTTTGTACTCGCCCATTTCTAAATACTTATCCATTCTGGTTTTCACCAATTCATCTGGGGATAACATTTTTAATGTGTCGTAATACTTTTGAATTACTTTGGCAACGGTAGAAAAGGTTCCTTCTCTATTGCTGTGTGCACCGCCAAGAGGTTCTTTAACAATTTCATCGATAAGCTTCAGTTTTTTCATATCTGTAGCTGTAAGTTTTAGTGCCGCGGCAGCTTGTTCCTTATACTCCCAACTTCTCCAAAGTATGGAGGAGCAGCTTTCTGGCGATATTACCGAATACCAAGTATTTTCAAGCATTAGCACCTTATCTCCTACTCCAATACCCAATGCACCACCACTGGCTCCTTCCCCAATGATAACGACAATAATAGGCACTTTTAGGCGCGTCATCTCCAAAATGTTGCGTGCAATTGCTTCTCCTTGTCCTCGTTCTTCCGCTTCCAAGCCAGGGAAAGCACCTGGGGTATCTACAAAACACACTACAGGTAGATTAAACTTTTCTGCAGATTTCATTAATCGAAGTGCTTTTCTATAGCCTTCTGGGTTTGCCATTCCAAAGTTTCTATACTGGCGTGTTTTGGTGTTGTATCCTTTTTGTTGTCCAAGAAACATATAGCTTTGGTCGCCAATCTTTCCGAGGCCACCAACCATGGCTTTGTCGTCTTTAAAGTTGCGATCTCCATGAAGCTCCAAAAATGAATCACCACAGATTGCATTAATGTAATCCATGGTATAAGGTCTATTGGGATGCCTAGAGAGCTGTACACGCTGCCAGGGCGTTAGGTTTTTGTATATTTCCTTTTTGGTCTCTTTTAGTTTTTTTTCTATCTGCTTACAGGTGTTGCTTACGTCCACATCACTTTCTTCACCAATCAGGCAAGCTTTATCAAATTGCTCTTGCAATTCTTTTATAGGGAGTTCAAAATCAAGATATTCCATAATTTATTCCTTCTTTCTTTTTGTAGCGGTTGAGCTACAAAGATAAAATTTTGTTTTAGGTGTTAGTCAATCTTCGTCTTTTTCTTTCTTGGGTCATTTTAATAATGCCATTGGCAATTACCGTAAGCAGAATAATCCCTGCGCCGTAATAAAACTGCGGGCTCATATTCTCTGAGTCGCCCAAAATAATAAGGGCCAGCACTATACCATATACTGGTTCCATATTGATGGTTAACATTACGGTATAGGGGCTTAACCATTTCATTACATGTATGGAAGCTATAAAGGCATAAGCTGTACAACCCGAAGCCAAAATTACAAGATATATCCAATCGTGGGCTGAAACAGTGAAAAATTCTACAGTAAATTTTCCCGCAAAGGCCAAATATATGGTAATGCCCAGAACGCCAAACATTAACTGATAAAATGAAATTGTTGAAGCTTTATACTTTAGCACGAACCTTCCGTTGATTACTGAAAAAAGCGCACTTAAAAATGCTGCAATAAGCGCCAAAACAATTCCCAACGTATAAGAAGTCTCCACATCAAAGATAACATAAAGTCCGGCTATTACCACGATGCCAAATAACACTTCGTAGGCAATAATTTTTCTTTTGTATATAATTGGTTCCAGTAAGGAAGTGAAAAATGCTCCCGAAGACATTATAGCAAGGGTTACCGAAACGTTTGAAACCTTAATAGCGCCGAAAAACGTGAGCCAATGCAAGGCGATAATGATTCCTGCCAGAGCAAACCCCAATAGCGCTTTAACTGAAAATTTAAGGTTTTCTTTTCTGAATTTCAAAAACACAAAAATGATAAGCGTTGCCATCAACATTCTGTACCAGACCAACGGAATGGCCTCTAACGAAATGAGCGCGCCCAAAACCGCTGTAAACCCCCAGATAAAGATTATAAAATGAAGATGTAGGTAATTGAGAAGCTTATCGTTTGGCATTTCTTAAAAGGTAAATAGCTAAGATGGCAAATACAAAATTAGGGAACCAGGTAGCAATAAATGGCGAAAAGTCACTTTGTTCAGCCATCGTACCAAAAACCTTATCAAAGAATATAAAAACCATTCCAATTGTAATTCCTATCGCAAGGTTTACCCCCATTCCGCCCCGGCGTTTAACCGAGGATACTGCAACGGCAATTATAGTAAGAATATATGCAGATACGGGTAAACTCCAACGTTTGTAACGCACCACTTCATAGCGGTTTATATAGGATGAACCACGTGCTTTTTCTTTTTCTATAAAATCATTGAGTTCTGTAAAATTTAAAGTTTCGGCTATATAGTTTACAGGGGTTAGGTCTTCCATGTCAAAGGAAAAAACGGTATCCAATTTCGATTTTGTTTCCAGGACATCGTTCCGCTCTCCTATCTTTCTTTTGGAATAATTATATAGCGAATACGTGCTGTCTTTCTCTATAAACCTAATTCGGTCAGCAGAAATCTTATATGTCATTTTATTGCCTTCAAAATGCTCTAGGGTAAAATTACTCCCTGTTTTTTCCTTCACATTAAAATAGCTTACATAAATATAATCATTTTCATTTATCTGGGTATACACATTGCTTTGCTCCCTAGCCTGCTTTCCCTTTTTAAGGTAGGTATATGAAAATTCGTTAAACCCCTTACTGGCATTGGGCGCTAAATACATACTAAAAACAAGAGCGGCAATACAGACGATTGTAGCACCTATTATATATGGGCGTAGAAACCTGTAATACGAAACGCCACTGCTCAAAAAAGCGACAATCTCGGTATTATTTGCCAGTTTTGATGTAAACCATATTACCGACAAGAATAAAAACAGCGGAAATAACAAGTTGGCAAAATAGATGGTGAAGTGGTAAAGGTATATGAGCACTTCAGACAAAGGCACCTCGTTTTCCAGAATCTTATCAATCTTTTCTGCCAAATGGACCGTTATACCAATGGGAACAAACAGTAATAAAAGCAGCGAGAAGGTGCCTAAATATTTTTTAAGTATGTATCTATCAAGTATGCTGAGCATGCTACAATCTTTGATCTAACTTTTTTACCATGCCATTTTTCCATTCGGCAAAATTTCCTTCCAAAATATGTTTTCTGGCTTCGCGAACCAACCATAAGTAAAAACCGAGGTTGTGAATAGTCGCTATTTGTCTTCCTAACATTTCGTTTACGGTAAATAGATGCCGAAGATACGCTTTGTTATACTCCGTATCTACCCACGTAATACCCATAGGGTCAATTACCGAAAGGTCGGCTTCCCACTTCTTGTTTTTAATATTGATAATTCCTTCAGAAGTAAAGAGCATTCCGTTTCTACCGTTTCGGGTTGGCATCACACAGTCAAACATATCAACGCCCAATGCAATATTTTCAAGAATATTCACTGGTGTACCTACCCCCATTAAATATCGGGGTTTGTCCTTAGGAAGTATATTTGTTACCAAAGAAGTCATTTCGTACATTTCATCTGCCGGTTCGCCAACGGAAAGTCCACCAATGGCGTTTCCTTCTGCTCCTACCGAAGCAACATATTCAGCAGATTGAATTCGTAAATCTTTGTACGTGCTTCCTTGTACTATAGGAAATAAGCTTTGGTTATAATCGTACTTTAAAGGTGTTTTCTCTAAATGATTGATACATCTATCCAACCAGCGATGCGTCATGTGCATAGAGCGTTTTGCATAGTTGTAATCGCAAGGATAAGGCGCACATTCATCAAAGGCCATAATAATATCGGCACCAATGCTGCGTTGAATCTCCATTACATTTTCTGGTGTAAAAAAGTGGAAACTTCCGTCTATATGGCTTTTAAACTTTACACCTTCCTCCTTTATTTTTCTGTTGGCAGAAAGGGAATACACTTGATACCCACCACTATCGGTAAGGATATTTCGGTCCCAATTCATAAACTTATGTAGCCCACCTGCCTTTTCAAGCACAGGGGTCTTAGGTCTTAGATAAAGGTGATAGGTGTTTCCCAGAATAACATCTGGGTTAATATCCTCTCTCAGCTCCCGTTGATGCACCCCTTTAACGGTCCCAATGGTACCAACCGGCATAAAAATAGGTGTTTCAATTACCCCGTGGTCTGTGGTAAGCGTGGCAGCACGGGCACTGCTTAATTTATCTGTGGCTTCTAATTTAAAGTGCATTCAGCAATTTTTATTGAGGTGCAAAGATAACGGTTATTAAATTCCAAATTGCAACTTCCAAATAACAAAATTCTTAATGCTCTTATTATAATGACAAATGCTGATTAAAACCTCCTTCGGTCTTTTTGCATCGTACATCGGGTAATATTCTGTTAACAAAAGCCTCAAATCGTTGATAAAAGCATAAGTTCCAACTTTGAAGACCGCTATGAAAAGCTTACTTTTGAAATCGAAAATTAAAATCAATTATGGCAGATTATAAAGCACTTGAGGATTTGGTCATCCAGGTTCGAAGAGATATTTTAAGACAGGTACACAAGGTTAATTCTGGACACCCAGGCGGATCTTTAGGTTGTACCGAATTTTTCGTTGCCCTCTATAAAGAGGTAATGGAACGCAAGGAAGACTTCACCATGGATGGAAAGGACGAAGATCTATTTTTTCTTTCAAACGGACATATTTCACCCGTTTTTTACAGTGTTTTGGCACGGTCGGGCTATTTTCCCGTAGAAGAATTAAACACGTTTCGCTTACTGAATTCACGTTTACAAGGGCATCCCACTACGCACGAAGGCTTACCAGGCATTCGCATGGCATCTGGCTCATTAGGTCAAGGTATTTCGGCTGCAATAGGTGCTGCATCAACCAAAAAGATTAATAAAGACAAGCATTTGGTTTATACACTCTGTGGCGATGGCGAATTGCAAGAAGGTCAAAACTGGGAAGCAATTATGTATGCTGCAGGAAACAAAGTGGACAACCTTATTGTAACGGTAGATTTAAACGGACAACAGATTGATGGTTCTACCGAAAATGTTCTCCCTCTGGGAAATTTGAAAGCAAAATTTGAAGCTTTTGGATGGGACGTGATGGACATTGAAAAAGGAAATGACATAGAAGCGGTTATCGCTGGAATGAAAGAAGCCAAGAAAAAAACCGGCAATGGAAAACCAGTTTGTGTGTTGCTGCATACCGTTATGGGCAATGGCGTTGATTTTATGATGCACACACACGCATGGCACGGAAAAGCACCGAACGATGAACAGTTGGAAGACGCACTTTCACAAAACCCGGTAACCTTGGGAGATTATTGATCTCATCTATAAGAAGGAGAAAAGTAAATGAAAATTCAATTTAAAGTATAACTTAGAAAGTCCCTCCATTAAAACTGATGGAGGGTCCAAAAAGATACCCGTATTCGCGGGCAATAGCTATGAAGAAATATACAGATACAGGCAAAAAAGATACGCGTTCAGGTTTCGGTGACGGCCTTACCGAACTTGGCAAGAAAAACAAAGATGTTGTGGCACTTTGCGCAGACCTTACCGGATCGCTAAAAATGGGCGATTTTAAAGAAAACCATCCGGAGCGATTTTTTCAAGTGGGAATTGCTGAAGCGAACATGATAGGCATGGCAGCAGGAATGACCATAGGCGGAAAAATTCCGTTTACCGGAACCTTTGCTAACTTTTCTACAGGACGCGTTTACGATCAAATTAGACAAAGTGTTGCTTACAGCGGCAAGAACGTGAAGATTTGCGCCTCGCATGCAGGATTAACTTTAGGAGAAGATGGTGCAACTCACCAAATACTTGAAGACATCGGGCTAATGAAAATGCTGCCGGGAATGACCGTAATCAATACGTGCGATTACAATCAAACAAAAGCAGCAACCCTTGCAATTGCCGATTTTGACGGTCCGGTTTACCTTCGCTTTGGAAGACCAAAAGTTGCCAATTTTACACCAACCGATCAAAATTTTCAAATAGGAAAAGCAGTTCAGCTTCAGGAAGGCACCGATGTTACTATTGTTGCCACAGGCCATTTGGTATGGGAAGCATTACAAGCAGCTGAAACCTTAAATGAAAACGGAATAACCGCAGATGTAATAAACATTCACACCATAAAGCCCCTGGACGATGAAGCCATTATCAACAGTGTTAAAAAAACCGGTTGCATCGTTACTGCCGAAGAGCACAACTTCCTAGGCGGCCTGGGAGAAAGCGTGGCTCGATTATTAGCTACCCAGCATCCAAGCCCGCAGGAGTTTATTGCTACACAAGACACTTTTGGCGAGTCTGGCACGCCAGAGCAATTAATGGATAAGTACGGATTAAACGCCGCTGCAATTGTTAGTGCTGTTAAAAAAGTAATTGCGCGTAAGTAGGCTGCAAGACCTTAAACTGCTAAGTATAAAAAAGCCCCGTTCAGTCTGAACGGGGCTTTTTTGTAGTCTATATAATTTCAGAATACTTCTTAGATGGTATCATCTAAGTAATCAGGAATACCGTTATTGTTTGTATCTGGAAAGAAAATCTCGCCATCAATTATTTCAATTTCAAATTTTGTAAGTCGGCCGTCGCCATCATCATCGTCATCCAAGTAATTTGGTCTCCCATCACCATCTGTATCATCATCCATCAAATATTGATTATCATTCAGATCTTCCATATATGAAGGAATTCCATCGCCGTCGTGATCTGCAACTTCAGAGGCAAACAACTGAAACGAAAAAATAAGTTGTTCGTAGGCACCTAAATTTCCGGCAGGTGGATACTGATAGTAACCCAATCCAGATGGAATAAATACTGCCCCAATTCCAAAGTTTTCAAAAGAGAGGGTTCCATCGGGATTCTCTATAATATTTCCAGCTCCCTTAAACTCAATTAAAGCTTGTTGAAGTCCTCTAATTATACCAGGTGTAGCCTCAGAGTCAACCAAGCTAAACCTCACGGGAATTACCGAGCTATCAAATAAATCCAGGTTCAACAATCTACCGTCATAGGTATTGGTAGTGTAATCTGAAAAATGAGGGCGCTCCCCTTCACCTTCTCTAACTTTAAGATAGTAGAGTTTATACGTAACATCCATGTTATTAACATCCATTACTTCCTTAGAGGTAACTTGCTCTATCAAGGGAGTTTTATCAGCGTTGTCGCCTGCAATGGTGTCAAATACTATTTTAAAGTTATCTGGATCAGTCTGATATTCATCGTAATTATAAAAATGTGTTTCCAGAAATTCCTCAATCTCGGCCTGTGCACGGATTGCTTCTTCACCACGATCTCTTGGTGGCGGAGGTGGTGGTGGTCCATCATCATCCTTTTTACAGGAAACTGCAACACCCAGCATTACAATTAAAAGTGCAAATCCGTATTTAATTTTCATCATCCGTTGGTTTTTAAGGGCGCAAGATACAATTTTCCCCTATTTTTGCATACCACATTAACTTTGTTTTTAGGGTAATTATTATGAGGATTGATAAATATTTATGGTGTATTCGGTATTTAAAAACACGAAGCAAGGCTACTCAGGCTTGCAAAAAAGGTTCGGTACGTGTTAATGGCGATATTGTTAAGCCCGCACGCGATGTATTTCCGGGCGACAAAATTGTACTTCGGAAAAACCAAATTAACTATCAAATTGAAGTTTTAGACCTTCCTTCCAGTAGGGTAGGCGCAAAACTGGTTAATCTATACCGAAAAGATACCACTCCAAAAGAAGCTTTTGAAACCAATGAAATGTTGCAATATGCCAAAACCTATTACAGAAAGAAAGGTGTTGGCAGGCCCACGAAAAAAGACAGGAGAGATTTGGACGACTTTACCAGATCTACCGATGATGAAAACGAATCGTAACCCCAGCTAAAAAAAGATGTCCAGATGCAAGAAATAAATACAGTTATTTTAAATAAAAAACAGATAGCCCAAAAAATAAAGCGAATTGCATACCAAATCTATGAAGCCAATGTAGGCGAGAAAGAAGTGGTTATAGCCGGTATAATGAGCAATGGCTTTCTTTTTGCAAAAAAGATAAAGGTTGAACTAGAAAATATTTCGCCAATAAAAGTCTTGCTTTGCGAAGTAACAATTGACAAAAAAAATCCAATCGAAGCAGTTAGCACCTCTCTAAAACAGGAAGACTACAAAAATAAATCTTTGGTGCTGGCAGATGATGTGCTTCATTCAGGAACCACTTTAATCTATGGGGTAAAACACTTTTTAGAAGTTCCGTTAAAACAATTTAAAACTGCTGTCTTGGTAGATAGAAACCATAAAAAGTATCCTATCAAGGCAGACTTTAAAGGCATTTCGCTTTCAACCTCGTTAAACGAAAACGTTTCGGTTATTTTTGATAAGAATCACGACAGGGCAGTATTAGAATAGCTTTAAAACTATTTTTTCTACAATAGTGTCTAAATCGTCATTACCACAATTCATAATATATTCCGATTGATTGTAGTAATACACCCGTTCAAAAAGATGTTTTCGTATAAAGTCGTTTAGGTCTTCTTCCGTTTCTAGATGCGCCAATAGCGGTCTTTGGTCTTTTTCCTGAAACAACCTTGGAGCCAACACCTCAATTGGCAATTTTAAATACACCGTCTTTACATCTTCCCTGCCTAGCATTGCCGTCATATTGTCGCCATAGCAAGGCGTACCGCCTCCGGTTGCCAAAACGAAGCTCTCGGACTGCGCAAGCAATTGTTTAAGCGTTTCATGCTCCTTTTTTCGAAAGTATATTTCTCCTTTTTTTGAAAACAGCTCAGAAATTGACATCCCCTGATTATTTTCAATTTCGGAATCCATATCTTTAAAAGGAATCTTTAAAACTTCTGCAAGTTTTACTCCAACGGAAGATTTTCCGCTTCCCATATAACCAATCAATACAATTTTCATACGTTGTCTAAATTCAAAATTTATGCTTTTTCAGAATGAAATAATCGCCTAAAATGACCGTTTTTCCTTCCGAACGGCAAAACTAAGATAAAAACAGCACTTGTGAATACCTGTTTTTCAGGCATTTTAAAATTTATTGAATTTTTTTTCAATTTCGTTTTGAAAGTACAATTTAATGGTAGTATATTTGCACCCGCCTACCGCAAGATAGGCATACTAATAAAAAAGGACGACTTGGTAGCTCAGTTGGTAGAGCACCTCCCTTTTAAGGAGGTGGTCCTGGGTTCGAGCCCCAGCCAAGTCACAACTAGAAGTTGAAACTTCATCGAAACCCTGCTAATTTTATAATTGGCAGGGTTTTTTATTTTGGGTGATATTATGAATCAAGAAGGATCAAGGGATCAAGTCCAAAAGTTGTGGGATTTTAAGATTATGCAAAAATATTTGAGAGTCTAAAAAGGAAACATTCTATATTTCTAACACCTCTAAATTGTGTTCTGAAAGCGTTTATTTTAGCATTAAACGACTCTGCTGATGCATTTGTACTTCTATTGTCAAAATAGTTCAGTATGTTTTGGTAATGTATTGACATTGTCCGCGCGATTGTATTAAAGCTCTTAAAGCCTGCTTGTCTTACTTTCTCATCCCATTTGGCTAATCTAATTAACCCAGCCAAGCAACTATATTCCGCAGGCGCCTTCAATAGTAAGTAGAAAAAAGCCTATTCGTTTCTAGACAATAAAAAAACCCGCTATGGAGCAGGTTTAATAATTGTTATTTTGTAATATTGATTCTTAAAGCATTAGTTTTTGCCGTACATTTTTTAAGAGTTTAAATAATTTCAGCGCTTAAACCTGCTTCTAAAAGCATAGAGCATCTTGGCTCCAAATCATCAAATCCGCCTGTTTTTACCGTACATTTACCTTTATAATGAACTATTATAGAACATTGTTCGGCTTGTTCTGGCGTGTGCTCACATGCAAAAATCAAACTATTTATAACGTGGTCAAAAGTGTTTACTTCATCATTGTAAAGCACAATTTCATTTTGATTGCCTTCCTTTTCAGCAATCGCAATATCTTCCTGAATTTTTTCCTTGGTACTCATAACTATATATAAAATATTGACCTATGTAAATTACGAAATTTTAAACTTTGCCGCAACCCATCGGTTTTTCTCTTTGTTCTCAACGAAGCTCAACCCCAAATTATTGCAAGTTTCTGTAATAATAGGTAAGTCTTCGTTATAAAAACCACTTAAATAAAGTTCGCCGTTTTCATTTAGGCTCTTGATGTATGTAGCCATATCGTTCAACAAAATATTTCGGTTTATATTGGCTATAATTACGTCATATTTTTTACCCTTCAATAACGAAGCGTCTCCCAGATGCACTGCTATCTGCTCACAATTATTTCTTTGGATATTTTCTTTTGAATTTTCAAAACACCACTCATCAATGTCAATGGCATCTAATTTTGAAGCACCACGCATTTCAGCAAGAATTGCTAAAACGGCTGTGCCACACCCCATATCTAATACAGTTTTATTCTGAAAATTATTTTCCAAGATAAATTGAAGCATCATAAAAGTAGTTTCGTGATGCCCAGTTCCAAAAGACATTTTTGGTTCAATAACAATTTGAAACTCAAAATCTTTCTCTGGGTGAAACGGAGCCCGAACAGTACATTTTCCATCAACTTCAATGGGGTCAAAATTCTTTTCCCACTCTTCATTCCAATTTACCTGTTCTATTTCAGAACTTGAATACGAAATTTTAAACTCATCAGATTTTAAAACATGTATCGCGTCTAAAATCTTGTCATTCCAAGCCTCTTTTTGAATGTATGCACTTACACCGTCCTCGTTTTCTACGAAGCTCTCAAAACCTGCATATCCCAATTCGGCAATTAGAATCTCCGTGCCGGGTTGCAGCGGACTTACCTTAAAATCGTAACCTATATAAACTTGTGACATTAAAAAGCATTTACAATTTCCATAAAACTATCTACTTTTAGTGAAGCGCCACCAATTAAGCCACCATCCACGTCATCCTGACCAAAAATTTCGGCAGCATTATTGGGTTTCACACTTCCACCGTATAAAATTGAAACATCGTTGGCAACTGTGCTGTTATACTTTTCACTGATTGTTTCCCTAATGAATTTATGCATTTCCTGCGCTTGCTGCGGACTTGCTGTTTTCCCAGTTCCTATTGCCCAAACAGGCTCATAGGCAATCACTATATTCTTCCAAGATTCTTCTGAAACGTGGAACAGTCCTTCGGTTAGTTGGGCTTTAATCAATTCAAAGTAGGTTCCTTCATTTCTATCTTCTAGCTTCTCTCCGATACAAAAAATAAGAGTCATATCATTTTTAAGCGCGGTATTCACTTTTTCGGCTAGTACAGCATTGTCTTCTTTAAATATTTCCCTACGTTCACTATGCCCTAAAATAACCGTTTTAGCACCCACGCTACAAAGCATTTTCGCAGAAATCTCGCCTGTAAAAGCGCCATTGTCACTTTGATGCATGTTTTGAGCAACAACCGATACAGGGTGTTCTTTTAAGGAACTAAATGTTTGGTGCAAACTCGTGAACGGAGGCGCCAACATCACCAGTACATCTTCGGGGATTACTTGCTTTTTTAAATCGACTAGAAACATTTCAGTTTCTGCCAAATCATTATTCATTTTCCAGTTTCCTGCTACTATTTTTCTTCTCATGTTTGTTGTTTGTTATTGATAATTTGCACCTTAATTTACCGATAGACCTCAACCGAATGTACGGCCAGGCTACGACCTGTCTCTGCTGGTTATTGGACAGGTCACGACCTTCTCTGCTGGTTGATGGACAGGTCACTACCTGTCCCTACTGTCTGATTTTTGGGTCTAGCCACCCGTAAATTATATCTACAAAAATATTAATTATTATGAACAATGTGGCTATTACCAGGACGGCTCCCATTATTATTGGTAAATCTAAGGTGTTTAAGGCATTGACAATTTCTTTTCCCAGTCCGTTCCATCCAAAAATATACTCCACAAATACGGCGCCGGCAAGCATGGATGCAAACCAACCCGAAATTGCTGTTACCACCGGGTTTAATGAATTTTTAAGCGCGTGCTTTGTAATTACTTGATAAAAAGAAAGCCCTTTTGCCTTTGCGGTACGAATGTAATCCTGATTTAAAACTTCAAGCAGGGAGTTTCGCATTAATTGGCTTACTACTGCCAAAGGACGAATACCTAAAACGAGGGCAGGCAGTATTAAGTTTTTCCATTGAATATACTTTCCATTTCCGAAGTCATCTACTTCATACAGGCTTCCCGTCATGTTCAAGTTTGTGTATTTCTGAAGCACAAAACCGAAAATCCACGCAAAAATAATCGCACTAAAAAACGAAGGAACACTCATACCCAACGTACTTACTAACTGAATCATTTTATCAATAAACCCATCTTTAAAAAGTACGGAAACAATTCCGAGAAAAACCCCAATAATCATCGCGATTATAATTGCTGAAACCGCTAGAATAAATGTGTTGGGCAAGGTTTCGGATATCACTTGGCTCACTGCCTTTCCATTTTTTTGAAAGGACTCCCGCAAATAAGGTGTTTTTAAAACTACGCTGGTATTGCCAATTGAAAACAGCTTTGCCGCATTGTACTTATCTTCGGCGAGAAAGGTGTAGTCCGTTGAATTATCACTGTGAAATGAAATAGGCGACAGATCATTTAAATACCTTACGTACTGAATTGAAACCGGCTGATCAAAACCATATTTCTTTTTTACTACGGCAAGTTGTTCTGCAGTTTCATTTTGGCCGAGCATCATTCTGGCAGGATCTCCAGGAAGAATGGTAAATAGTAAAAATATTACCGTTACTACTCCAAATAAAGTGAGCAAAGCATAACCTAATTTTTGAAGCAAGTAACGCGTCACCTTATTCTTGGTTTATCTGTTCCATGGTTCGGGGCTCATAAACATAATCATCACCAAAAAGAATTTTTGAATAATCTTCTACTGTGTCTTCAAAACCTGCCTCAGCTCTTCTTTTGTTTACAGTTTCGGCATTTTCAATTGGCCAGATAAAGGAGCCACGTGCATCGTCATAAGCCATTCCTTGTGTGCCATAAATTTGAGGTTTTCCGTCTAACATTAAGTACCGATCTTCCATCATTGCAGCCGATGTTTTGGGTATTTCACCATCTTTGGCCGCTTGTTTAATCAATGGCAAGTAAAGTGGAATTTTATCTGGATTGTGCTGCAACACATTCCAAGCCACAAGGCTAGACTCCTCACCAACTACCGATTTACCGGGATAGCCTTTTCTAGCGAAATATTTTTCAACAAAAATCATGTTAACACTGTCCAAAACCCGTTGCATTTCGGTTAGATCTCCACTGTACTCAGCCTCAGAAAGACCCATGCTTTCGCCTAGTTTTTTACGCTCTTCCAGTGATCTTGCCTGCATCAACCTGCGGTATTTTTGATCTTGAACCGCAATACTATCCAAACGTTGTTTTAACGAAAGATCTAACTTTGGCTTCGCCGTTTCAACTACGGGAAGCTCAAGTTTATCGGCATCAGTCCAATGTAGTTTTTGCTTTATAGTACCCTTGTCAAGCTCTAAGATACCCGGATTACTTCGTACAATGGTTTTAAGGGTCGTTTCATCGCAGAAGTAAAACTTAAAGTTAAGCTTGTACTCTTCTGTAAGCTGGTTGGTTGTTTCTTGTGAGGATGCTGACAGACCAATCACGTTGTATCCGTTTTGCAAGGCTTTATCCGTAATTTCCTTTACAGGCCTGTATCCATCTTTTTCAGTATTGCCAAGGCTATATGCCACAATAACAATTAGATTTTCCTCATTTAAAAAGTGCGTCGTATAATCTTCGCCGTTGCGTTCAATTGTAAAATCGTGAATTGGAGGTGTGTAACCTTCCTGGATCATGGTTGTTTCGGTATCAATCAACTCGCCATCAACTTGTGGATAATCACCAGTAGTAGTTATTACTTTTTCTTCGCCATTAATATCAAATTTCCAGGCATACTCATAAATTGGACCGGGTGCTCCTTCGGGAACCGTCATTCCTTCGGTGATATTTGCATCAATTTTATAGGGTCTAAAATCAACTATAGGAAGGTGTAATAAAACGTAATATGTTATACCCAGGCAGCCTACAAAAGCAGCAAAAACAATAATGCTACGCACGCCTTTACTGAATATAGGCTGAATGTATTTTCTTCCGAAGAAAAGAATTAAAATCAACACCAGCAAGATGATATCCTTTGTAAAGGACTCCCATGGCGTTAATGGAATCGCGTCTCCAAAACATCCGCAGTCGGTGACTTTGTTGAAATAAGCCGAATAAAAAGTTAGGAACGTAAAAAACACAATCATCAACAATAAGGCCCAAAGCGTAAACTTTTTTAAATAGCCTAAGAGCAAGGCTATACCCACTAAAACCTCAAAAATTACTACGAATATCGCTATCAACAAAGCATACGGAACCAAAAAACCAAGGTCTAACACTTCCGGCGCAAAATAATCCTGAAGTTTAAACGCAAAACCTACCGGATCATTAAGCTTTACCAAGCCGCTGACGATAAACAGCAATCCAACAATTAATCTAGATATTCCTACTATTACTTTCATGAGTATTAAATTCTAACTTTAATTAAAAATTTCAAATTCCAAACAATTACTGCGAGAGCTATAACACTACTCAAACCTTATTATGATTGCTGATAACATTCTTCTGAGTTGTGCAATTCCTCAAACAACACATTAATTTCTTTATACTATGAGTCTCAATTCGTTTATAAACCCAGCCAAGAGACTCATTCTCTGGCTTCAGGCAAAAACACCAACCCTATTTTTCTTTTCTGAATTATTTTTTCGCTTCTCCTTCTTCTTTGCTCGCTTTGGCTTCATCTAGGTGAATCAATGCAAACACCGCATAATTAACCATATCCTGGTAATTGGCATCTATACCTTCAGAAACCAATGTTTTCCCGCTGTTATTTTCAATTTGCTTTACACGTAATATTTTCTGAAGAATTAAATCGGTCAACGAACTAACACGCATATCGCGCCAAGCTTCACCGTAATCGTGATTTTTATCAAGCATTAGCTGCTTGGTCGTGGCCACATGCTCGTCATAATATTGCGTGGCATCTTCTACCGAAAGATCTGGTTGCTCTACCACTCCTTTTTCAATCTGAATGAGCGCCATAATGGAATAATTAACAATTCCGATAAACTCACTGGTCTCATCTTCGGCGATTTTTTGTTCCGAATTATTTTGAAGCCCGCGAATGCGTTGCGCTTTTATAAAAATTTGATCGGTTAACGAAGGAAGTCGCAAAATTCGCCATGCACTTCCGTAGTCATGCATTTTGTTGATAAACAGCTTTCTACATTTTTCAATCTGATCGTTGTATTGATTTGAAGTATCTGCCATTAGTGGTTTGTAAGATTTTGCGTAAATTTCGCTTAAATAGTTCAAAGTTCAAAGTTGAATGCCCAAAGTTATTCGACAAACAACAGATTCACCAAAAGTTTTTGAATTTTGGGAACTAAAAAGTTTAAACAATTGCAGACCCTTAATTGCCACGGCAACCTCATAGACCTTTCCATTCCAAAAGTAATGGGAATTATAAACATAACCCCCGATTCATTTTATGACGGCGGAAAAACCTTTTCTGAAAAAGAAATTGTAAAGCAAGCTGAAAAAATGCTTTCGGAAGACGCAACGTTTTTGGATGTTGGCGGATATAGCTCGCGCCCAGGAGCAGATAAAATACCCGTACATGAAGAAACAAAACGTGTGGTTACAGCCATTAACACTATCCTAAAACATTTCCCCAATGCCCTAATCTCGGTAGATACTTTTAGAAGCGAGGTAGCCCAAAACGCTGTTAATGCAGGAGCATGCATGGTAAACGACATCTCAGGAGGCAGTTTAGACCCTGAAATGTACCAAAGTGTTTCAAAACTAAAAGTCCCGTATGTATTAATGCATATGCGCGGTACTCCAAAAACTATGGCTAAACTTACCAACTACCAAAATGTGAGCCTAGCGGTTATAAAAGACCTGTCAGAAAAAATAGCCCTCGCCCGTGCGGCAGGTATTAATGACCTTATTGCCGACCCTGGATTCGGATTTGCCAAAACTCCCGCGCAAAGTTTTGAGCTTCTAAACAATCTCGAGCTTTTTAAAAGCTTAGAAATTCCTTTTTTAGCCGGTATCTCTAGAAAATCAATGATATACAAGACCCTGGAAACTTCTGCCGAAAACGCATTAAACGGGACAACCGCCCTAAACACAGTTGCACTATTAAAAGGCGCTTCAATTTTAAGGGTCCACGATGTAAAGGAAGCTAGAGAATGTATTATATTACACAACCACCTAAAAAGTGGATATTGAAAAAGTGCATGAACAATACTCCGAAGCGTTTCAATAGAACAAATTTTTAAATTACATTTACTAAAAAAAGCAGAACCTTGGATTTTCTCGACATACGGATTTTAGATATTGTAGACATTTTGTTTGTGGCTTTCCTGCTTTATTATCTCTATAATTTGGTAAAAGGAACGGTTGCTATCAACATTCTGGTAGGAATCATCATTGTTTACGCCATTTACATTATTACCGAGCTTTTGGAAATGGAGCTTTTAAGTAAAATCTTAGGAGGATTCCTAGGGGTAGGAATGTTCGCCTTGGTTGTAGTTTTTCAACCAGAGATACGAAAGTTTCTATTAATGTTAGGATCTACAAACTTTAATGCTAGACGTAGGTTTCTAAAACAGTTTAATTTTTCTGGAGCCGAGGCTAGCTTCACAACCAATCTAGAAGGGATAATTGCTGCCTGTAAAAAAATGTCGAACACAAATACCGGTGCGCTAATTGTAATTCAACGCAACAACAGCCTGGATTTTGTAAAAAACACCGGCGACAAAATGAACCTAGAGGTCAACAAACCCATTATTGAAAGTATTTTTTACAAGAACAGTCCGCTACATGATGGCGCCATAATTATTGAAGAGAACAGAATTACGGCTACACGTGTTATCTTACCCGTTTCTAACGACCGAAATATCCCCCAGCGATTTGGTCTTCGGCACAGAGCCGCACTGGGAATTACTGAAAAAACAGATGCTGTTAGCTTAGTTGTTTCAGAAGAAAACGGACAGATTTCTTATTTAAAAGATGGTGATTTCGTTCTTTTTGAAGACACTGATGAGTTATTTAAACTGGTAAAAGAAGATTTAAGTTAAATTTAAACCGCTTCCTCTTTCATAAACTGCACTTCATAAAGGTTGCGATAAAAACCATTTTCCAATTGCAGTAATTCGTTATGGCTCCCTTCCTCTACTATCTTTCCGGCGTCCATTACAATAATCTTATCTGCTTTCTTTATCGTTGCCAATCGGTGGGCAATTACGATTGAAGTTCTACCCTTCGTGATTTTATCAGTCGCGTTTTGAATCATTTCTTCAGAATACGTATCTACCGAAGAAGTTGCTTCGTCTAAAATTAAAATACTCGGCTTACTCACGTATGCCCGCAGGAAAGAGATTAACTGGCGTTGCCCTGAAGACAGCATGCTACCGCGTTCTTTAACGTTGTAGTGATAGCCATTGGGAAGTGTTTCAATAAACTTATGCACCCCAATATCCTTTGCTGCCGCTATTACCTCTTCTTCGGTAATATCTGGATTATTGAGCGTAATATTGTTTAAAATAGAATCTGCAAACAGAAAAACATCCTGCAAAACCACTGCAATTCGGCTTCTGATGGTATCGAGTTTATATTCCTTTAAAGATTTACCATCAATCAATATTTCGCCACTATTGATTTCATAAAAACGATTCAACAAATTAATAATCGTACTTTTCCCTGCACCGGTAGCCCCTACAATTGCAACGGTTTCTCCTGGATTCGCTTTGAATGAAACTCCTTTTATCACTTCTTCATCTTCAACATACCCAAAGTGAACCTCCTTAAACTCAATTTTACCATTTGTACTGGAATAGGCAATGGTTCCAGTATCTGGAATATGAGCTTTGGTGTCTAAAATCCCGAAGACTCGGTTTGCAGCGACCATCCCCATTTGCAGGGTGTTGAATTTATCTGCAATTTGCCGAAGTGGCCTAAAAAGCATTTCGGAGTATTGTATAAAAGCAGTAATCATACCCAAGGTTACAACGCCACCGCCTATAACGTTTAACCCACCATACCACACTACTAATCCCGTTGCTATGGCACCAGACATCTCTGCAATGGGAAAGAATATAGAGTTATACCAAACGGTTTTTATCCACGCCTTTCTGTGCTTTTTATTTATTTTCTGAAAACGATTATACTCCGTTTTTTCGCGGGTAAAGATTTGCACGATCTTCATTCCTGTTATTCTTTCCTGAACAAAGGAGTTTAAGTCTGCAACTTGATTACGAACATCTTCAAACGCTACTTTCATTGCCTTTTGAAACACCCTAGTAGCATAAATAATAAACGGCAAAATTATAAAAACAATCAAAGATAGACGCCAGCTTTGCGTAAGCATAAACCCAGCAATAACAAGCATTTTAAGCAAGTCGCTAATAATCATAAAAAGCCCCTGACTGAAAATACTTGAAATGGTTTCTACATCGTTAACAGCTCGCGTTGTAAGCCTACCTACGGCGCTGGTATCAAAATATTTCATTTTAAAGCTCATCATCAAGCTAAAGAGTTTTTGACGCATATCGCGAATTACACTCTGCCCGAGCCAGTTGGTTAAAAAGATAAAAGCG
Source organism: Aequorivita marina (assembly GCF_031631895.2). Lineage (NCBI taxonomy): Bacteria > Pseudomonadati > Bacteroidota > Flavobacteriia > Flavobacteriales > Flavobacteriaceae > Aequorivita > Aequorivita marina. Next base: position 158,954 of record NZ_JAVMBW020000004.1, on the reverse strand, counting down.
AACTGAAAAATAACCTCTAGGAACAGTACAACAATCATTAAAATGACGTACTTCATAAACCCCTGGCCATCTTTTGGAACAATAGAGTTGTCTATAGCCAGTTTTAAGAGAAATGGTCGTAAAACCGCCAGTCCAGACATAATGATTGCCGCAAAGGCAACAAAATAAAATACCACGCGATACGGCTTGGTAAAAGCCAACAAGCGTTTAAATAGCTTAAAATCGAATGCGTTCCCTGTAGTTTTTGACACTTTATTTACTTTATTCTTCTTTACTCTCCTTAAATATCTGTGCGTGTACGTTACGCTCTGCTACTTTTTAAAAACAGCCTGCGGATATTCAACTTTGGTTAAATACAATCCTTTGGCAGGAGCCGAAGCACCAGCCTCTTCCCTACTTTTACTATTCAATATAGCCTTAAGGTCCTCCATTGAGGTTTTACCATACCCTACATCTAATAATGTTCCTACAATTGCGCGCACCATGTTGCGTAAAAAGCGATCTGCAGCAATCCTGAAAACAAGGCTATCTGTCGTGGCCTCCCAATGTGCTTTTGAAATTATACAATTGTACGTTTTTACATCGGTTTTTGAACGTGAAAAGCATTGAAAATCTCTATACTCCAATAGCAATTTAGCAGCTTGGTTCATTAAATCTACATTTGGAATATTATGAACCTGAAACGCAAAATTTTCTAAAAACGGATTTTTTTTAAACGAAATAGCATACTCATACTCTCTTTGGGTTGCGTCAAAACGAGCGTGGGCATCTTCATTAACGTTCAAAATATTTTTTATTGCAATATCCTTCGGAAGCAATGAGTTTAGCCTAAATGTTAATGCGTTTTTATCCGTAATGGTATCAAAATCAAAGTGCGCAAATAGCTGTTTGGCGTGCACTCCGGCATCTGTTCTTCCCGCGCCAGTAATCTTTATCTCACTTCGCAATATAGTTGATAGCGCCTCTTCCAGAACCTGTTGTACACTAATTTGTTCGGGTTGGCGCTGCCATCCATAATAGTTTTTACCGTTATAGGCTATTTCTAAAAAATATCGCAATCCATTCTTTTTAGGGAATCGACAAAATTACAACTTTAGTTTAGGAGTTTATGTCTTGGACGTTTAAAAGTTTAAACGGACGTTGCAGTTTCAAATTGTTTCGCGGCAGATTTCAAAATATTAAATATCTTCGCTACTAAGAAAAACCTCATCTTTATTTTGAAAAAAATCCTGCTCCTTAGCGACACCCACAGCTATATTGACGACAAAATTTTAAATCGTGTAAACCAGGCTGATGAAGTTTGGCATGCCGGCGACATTGGTGACCTTACTGTAACCGACCGCATAAAAGCCTTAAAACCATTACGTGCGGTATATGGCAATATTGACGGTACCGAAGCTCGATCAGAATTCCCACTCCACAATAGGTTTATGTGTGAAAATGTGGATGTTTGGATCACTCATATTGGCGGTTATCCCGGAAGATACAATCCTTCGCTACGACAGGAAATTTATTCAAACCCTCCAAAAATATTTATTTGTGGCCATTCGCATATATTAAAAGTGATGCGAGACAAAACCACAAAGCTACTACATATGAATCCTGGGGCGGTGGGGAAACACGGATTCCATAAAGTTAGAACCATGCTTCGGTTTACAATTGATGGAAGCGATATAAAAGACCTAGAGGTAATTGAGTTTGAGCGTCGGTGACAACAATCAGGGGTTAAACAGTGGTCGGTAGTCAGTGGTCAGTAGTCAGTAATCAGTAGTCAGTAGTCAGTAGTCGGTAGTCAGTAGTCAGTAGTCAATAGTTGGTAGTTCAATAAATCACAAACAGCAGAAGGGAATAGGTTTATTGCATTTATAAAAATCAAAAAACCCCCAAAGGTGGCTTCCTTTAGGGGTTTTGCACTAATATACCAAGATTGGTTTATCGTAAACGATCAACAGATTTTACAAGGTCCTCATCCCTTTTAATAGCCTTATTGGCCAGCACTAAAAATATGATAGAAATGATGGGAAGCAGGACCCCAATACCCTTCTCTGAAACAAAGGTTTCTCCGGATAAAGTGAGCGATCTGTATACGAAAACTCCCAGTAATACAAAATTTGATATAATATTTAAGCGATTAAGCACAAATTGCAATTGCCGCTTTTTAAAACTTAAGATTGAAATAATTGCCAAAGCAATAGATACAAAGATAAGCCCAAAAACCAAAGGCTCCGTACGCTCAATAATTACAGTACCATCGGCTCCCGTAACAACAGGAAACCATATAAACAATGCCCCAATAACGAGCGCTGAAATAATTAAATAAACGGTCTGAATACGCTGTATCATTCTTTAAAATTCAATTGAGCCGCAAAAATACATTATCTTTTTTAAAAAAAATAACAGTTGTTTTTAATTTATTATTGTATTATTGCAGTATCTATTCGTAACCAACTCAATCAAGGTTACTTAGTCTTCAAAAAAAATTTTCACCGTACTTACCTTTCTCAAAAGGAATATAACAGTATCAACTTAAACAATAGAATATTTTAAATGTTTGAAATTTCAGAACTAAAAAGTAAAAAGCTTCCTGAACTTCAGGGAATAGCTAAAGAACTCAATGTGCCTAAATTCCGCACACTAAAGAAATTAGACTTGGTATATCAAATTCTTGATCACCAAGCCGCAAACCCTAAAGCGGTTAAAGCAATTATTGCTGCAGAAAAAAAACCTTCAGACACTGCAAAAAAACCTACGGCCAAGCCAAGCACTCCAAAGAGCAAAAAAGACGATGCTCCAAAAAAGCACGCTCCAAGTAAAGACGCTCAAGACAAAAAATCGCAACCACAGCAAAAAAGTCACTCCAAGAAAAGTGATGATGACAAGAAATCTAAAGACGACCACAAGTCAAAAGATGACAAACGTTCTTCAGACGACAAGCGATCTTCAAAAGACAAAAAAGATAGTGAGAAGAAATCGCAGCATAAAAAATCGTCAAACGCTAACGACAATGACAATCGTCAAAAAAGTCAGCGAAAAGACAGTAGCTCAGATAGCAGAAACAAGCATCAAAGCCACAAACAAAAAGACAGCAATAGCAGCGATAAAAAAAGCAGAAACAATGGGAATAAAGATTCCCGCAACCGCTATCGTGAGCCAGATTATGAATTTGACGGTATTATTGAAAGCGAAGGAGTGCTAGACACCATGCAGGACGGCTACGGCTTTTTGCGTTCTAGTGACTACAACTACCTTTCATCTCCAGATGATATTTACGTTTCGCAATCACAAATTCGTCTTTTTGGACTAAAAACAGGCGATACGGTATTGGGTGAGGTTCGACCTCCGAAAGAAGGTGAGAAGTACTTTCCTTTAATTAAGGTAAATAAAATAAACGGCCTTAACCCCAATGTAGTCCGCGATCGTGTTTCTTTTGAACACTTAACTCCACTTTTCCCGCAAGAAAAATTCAACCTTGCTGATAAACAGAGTACCATTTCAACAAGAATCCTAGATCTTTTTGCTCCCATAGGAAAAGGACAACGCGGAATGATCGTTTCCCAACCTAAAACAGGGAAAACGATGTTGCTAAAAGATGTAGCAAACGCAATTGCAGCAAATCATCCGGAAGTTTATCAAATTATTCTGTTAATTGATGAAAGACCAGAAGAAGTTACCGATATGCAACGCAATGTTCAAGGCGAGGTAGTTGCCTCAACCTTTGACAAAGAAGCCACAGAGCACGTTCGTGTTGCCAATATTGTTATTGATAAAGCCAAACGATTGGTAGAATGTGGCCACGATGTGGTTATCCTTCTAGATTCAATTACCCGCTTGGCCCGTGCCTATAATACGGTACAGCCAGCAAGTGGTAAAATATTGAGTGGTGGTGTTGACGCCAACGCACTTCACAAGCCTAAGCGTTTCTTTGGAGCTGCCCGTAATATTGAAAATGGAGGCTCTTTAACAATTCTTGCAACCGCATTGACCGAAACAGGCTCTAAAATGGACGAAGTTATTTTTGAGGAGTTTAAAGGAACTGGAAACATGGAACTTCAATTGGATAGAAAAATTTCTAACCGTAGAATCTTCCCTGCTATAGACCTTACCTCATCAAGCACACGTCGCGACGACCTACTACTTGACGAAAACACCATACAGCGCATGTGGGTGCTACGTAAGTATCTTGCAGACATGAACCCCGTAGAAGCTATGGAGTTTATTAATGATAGGATTAAACAGACCAAAAACAACGAGGAGTTTTTGATATCGATGAACGGATAATAAAAATCTATCATTTTATAACCCAAAAAACTCGCTTAGAATTATCTAAGCGAGTTTTTTTATAGGTATAAGCCTAAGGCAGCGGATAAAACTTTTAAGCATCGCTACTGCATTCGTTGAACAAAGAGAAGCTATTGACCACTGCGTTCAACACATGTACACACAAACAACCTTGTTTTTCCAAACACAAAGAAATAGGTTGTGTGGCATAGACTAAATTAATGCAGATATCTACTTTCAGCTCACTAGAGGCTTACTTGTGTTTCTTACCCCCAAATTCTGAATGCGCTACAATCTACTTACGTGGAGACCTTAACAGTCTCCCAAGCTATTAACGTCTGACAAATACAAACGACCGTTTTGCTAAATGCCTTAAGACCTGCCTGACGTTCATTGGCAAGCAGGCGTACTACTAGAATTGCAATAATCTGATTATTAAGCTACCTCCATTTCATAGACTTTAAAAACGGTTATTTATAATTCGGAATTCAAAAGCAAGGTTTCCTTTTTTAAAAACACCCGAAAAGTGTACTATTAATGAAACAAGTAGGTTTTTAATTTTTTTAATCAGACACTACTATTTCCTAAGCAGTACCGAAGCCATAAACAGTCTAATACTAAGTAGTTAATTTCGTATTTGTAAGAGGCAAAACACTTTAAAACAAACAAAAGTTTAGACATAAGAAAAGCCCCAACCTTAAAAAGATTGGGGCTTTTAAAAAAGGTATTAAACCTTAAATAATTATTGCTTTACAATTTTCTGAGTATAAGCACCTAGGTTTGTTTCCAAGTTAAGGAAGTAAACTCCTGAAGAAAGACCAGAAACATTCATCTTACCGTTAGAGTAAGAAACTCCTGTGTTTTCACCAAGAATGCTAAACAAAGTAGCGCTCTCTACTTCAACATTTGAAGGAAGGCTAATGTTCAATACATCAGTTGCAGGACTTGGGTAAACAGAAACCTCAGAAAGTAGGTTGTCTCCAACACTCAATGGGTTACACTCACCAGAAACAGTCATTACGAAATCTGATGGAGTCTGTGGGTCTGCAAACGCATCTTTACCAGGAATCCAGAAACCTTCTGCGGCATCATACACATAAACTTCGTTTGGAGTTTCTACAACACTAGTAACTTCAAAGTAAGAATTTGCTCCTGTGTAAGAAGTAACAAAACCTACCCAGTAAACAGTACCGTCAGCTCCTGAAAAATCCATAGGATCAATATCAAAAACTATTCTTCTAGCGTCAAAACCAAATGCAGTTCCAACGATGTCATCAGAAACAACATCTATAGTTGAAAGGTAAGCGATTTCAGCACCTGGACCATCTCCTGTATCTTCATAAAAAATGATATCAGAATCATCAAGACTCACACCTGGCTCAGTAAGGTAGTTAAATCCAATTTGAGTTACTGTGAATGTTTCGTCAGCAGCTACCTCAAAATCATCTGCCCAGATAATATCAGGGTTGTTAGTTGGCCCCCAACCATTTTCATAGTTGTTAGAAGGTACATCTTGTTCACATGGTGCCAAAGATGGAGTTTGAGTTTCGTAAACAACAGTAGTTGCTGTTGCATCACCCATTTCCTTAGCTGTTTCGAAAGTACTTTGTGCAAAGCCTACCGAAGTAACAAGCACTAAGGACAATAAAGTTGTAATTTTTTTCATGTCTATTAAATTTTAATTATGATTATTTCTGCCAAAACTAATACTTTTTATGGATATTAAAAAAGCAGATTAGTCGATTCCGGTTTTTTTAACAAACATTAAGACACATTAACATGCTAATCAACACCTTACGAAACCTACAACAAGAAAACTTTAACCTTTTATCGGGGTAATTTTGATTTTTATTCAAAAACCACTCATCTAACATATTTATGCTTAAAAACTCTAAGTATTCTTATCAATATTTTGATATTATTTGGCTTTTAACCAATTAAATTTAATTCCACTTTGTTTTCAGGGCAGAAATCAACAATAAAATCATAGCAAAAAAGACACGGAATCAGTTTTACTATATAGTATCGCACTCACCAATCGCGATTGGTCTGCGTTAAAAATATAGAACCAAAGTGTTTGAGAATGGTATATTTGTTCAAACAAATTTATTAATCATGCAGCGCATTCTATTTTCTTTAATGCTACTTCTATACATGGGTAGTCAGGCACAACACACATTAACTTTTGAAAAAACCAACGGGGCAAAAACTGCCACCTACCAAGAAACAATTGATTTCTATTTAGCATTAGAAAAGATATCTCCAAAAGTGAGCGTTTTTGAAATGGGGCAAACAGATAGTGGTTTACCATTACACCTTGTTATTTTTGATTCTGAAAACCCTGCCAATAAATCTAAGAACATTTCCTTTTCAAAAAACGGGAAAAACCTGCTACTAATAAATAACGGAATCCATCCTGGCGAACCCGACGGTATAGACGCAACCATGCTCTTATTTAGAGATTTTGTTGAAAAGAAGATACCGCTTCCCAAGAAAACCATTATTGCCACAATACCAATTTACAATATTGGCGGCGCCTTAAATAGGAACAGTACAAGCCGAACCAACCAAAACGGCCCGGAAGAATACGGTTTTCGTGGCAACGCTCGTAATTATGACCTAAATCGTGATTTTATAAAGAATGACACTAAAAACGCACGCGCCTTTTCCGAGATTTTTCATTGGCTAGATCCAGACCTGTTTATTGACAACCACGTTAGTAATGGCGCAGACTATCAATATATCCTTACCCATCTTTTCACACAGCACAACAAGCTGGGCGGAAAATTGGGCAGTTATCTACACACTTCATTTATACCGCAAATGGAAGATGCACTCCATCAAAAAAACTGGGATATTACGCCTTACGTGAACGTTTTTAACCGAGTTCCTGAAAAAGGTTTTTCACAATTTATGGATTCACCACGTTATGCTTCTGGCTACACTACCTTGTTCAACACACTGGGGTTAACTGTAGAAACCCACATGCTAAAACCCTATAAACAACGCGTTGAAGGAACTCTTGAGTTGATGAAAAGCTTTATCGAGATTGCCGAAAAAGATGCTTCCAAAATTAAAAACTTACGACAGAAGGCAGGTAATAAGTATAAGGTGGGCAGCTACTACCCTATTTCATGGACTGTAGATTCTACAAAAACCACAACACTTAAATTTAAAGGCTTTGAAGGCAAAATGATTCCAAGTGAAATAACAGGAACAGAGCGACTAAAGTATTATCGTGACAAACCCTTTACCAAAGATGTTACTTATTACAACTATTTTAAGACGGCCGACTCCATACAAATCCCTTCGGCATATATTGTTCCCAGTGGATATTGGCATGTTATGGAACTCCTGAAATTGAACAATATTGAATTCTCTCAAGTGCAACGCGACTCCACCGTTTCTGCTGAAGTCTATCGTATAAAAAGTTATGAAACGGTTAAAAAACCCTACGAAGGGCATTATTTACACTACAACACCCAAACATCAAAAAGCACCGAAAAAGTAAGCGTCAAAAAAGGCGATCTAGTGGTAAAAACACAGCAACCGGGAGTTCGGTATATCTTAGCGACTTTGGAACCAGAGGCTCCAGATTCATTTTTTAACTGGAATTTCTTCGATGCTATCCTGCAGCAAAAAGAAGGTTTCTCGCCTTATATTTGGGAAGATATGGCAGTACAATTTTTAAATGATAATCCAACGATAAAAAGTAAATTTGAGGCAAAGAAAGCCAGCGACCCAAAATTTGCTAAAAACTGGTATGCCCAACTGGATTGGATTCATAAAAGATCGCCCAACTATGAAAAATCACACCTTAGGTATCCTATCATTCGGGTGGGTAGTTAAATATTCCTTGGGGAAGAGCAATTTTATGTTTTCATAGGAATCTGTCAAGGCTTTTTGCGACTTCTCAAAATTCTTCCACTTTGCCTTTTTTATACCCTCATTGATCTGGGGAGTTAGCGGGCCATCATAATCGCTATACATTTCGTACCAATACGTTATTTTAAGTCGGAATTTATTATTGCGTGTAAAAACGTGGTAAGTGGTCTTTAAAAAATCGCGAATTTCCAGATTTTTTACCCCAGTTTCTTCTTCAACCTCACGGATTGCGGCGTTACGATGGGTTTCCCCTTTCTCAATTTTCCCTTTTGGAAGGTCCCATTTTTTATTTCGTCTAATAAATAGAATTTCCTTTTTGTCGTTATACACTAGACCGCCAGCAGCTTCAACAACTTTAATTTTTTTCCGAAGAAAGCGCTCCAATTTCTCTGCATTTTTATGATACAGATTCACATAGAGCAGCTCGCCGTTGTTTATTTTTTTTACCAGCTTTTTAAAACGTGCTTGTTTTAAAGGAATGGTGGTATAGTGTTCCCCAATATTTTTCTCCGTTGAAAGAATTATAGGGATATCTTTAACAAAAACTTTATACATTTGCAGTATGATATTAAACAAAGAAACGGCACAAAAAACCGCTGCCTTGCTATTGCAAATTAATGCAATAAAATTACAACCGCAAAACCCATTTACCTGGGCATCTGGATGGAAGTCTCCAATTTATTGCGACAATCGCGTTACATTGTCTTATCCAACCATACGAACTTACATTCGGGAAAACCTAGCCAAGCAAATTGAAGAGCTTTACGGAAAGCCCGAAATGATTGCTGGAGTAGCCACAGGAGCAATAGGCATTGGCGCATTGGTGGCCGAATGTTTAAACGTTCCGTTTTGTTACGTTCGCCCAGAAGCAAAAGGCCACGGACGTCAAAATAAAATTGAAGGCCATTTAGAGCCAAACACAAACGTTATTGTTGTGGAGGACTTAATTAGCACCGGAAAAAGCAGCTTGATGGCCGTTGAAGCTTTAAAGGAAGCCAATGCAAACGTTAAAGGAATGATTGCCATTTTTACCTATGGTTTTGCCACGGCTGAAGAAAATTTTAAAAAGGCCAACATAACGCTAAATACCCTTAGTAACTATGAAGTATTGCTAGAAGAAGCCGAAAAATCGCGGTATATCAATGCCAAGGAAGCTACTTTGCTTGGAGAATGGCGCCAAAACCCAGCTGCTTGGGGCAAATAGTATTCAATAAGTAGTAAGCTAAAATAAATATACCAATCAATAAGAAATAAATTCCATGCAATTAAACAGTAAAAAAGTAAGCGTTCAAAAATCAGCTTCAGCCCTTTGTGATTATTTGGCCGATGTAAAGAATTTTGAAGAATTGATGCCAGAAAACATCAGCAAATTCGAAGTAATTAGAGATAATGCCTTTGTTTTTGCGTTAAAAGGAATGCCTGAGATTGCACTGGAAGTGAAGGAAGTTGATAAACCAAACAAAGTGGTACTCGGTGCCATTAGCGACAAACTACCCTTTACCTTAACGGGAGACATTGACGCGATTTCCGATGACACTTCAACGGTAGTGCTAAACTTTGAAGGCGAGTTCAACTCCATGATGGCAATGATGATTAAGGGCCCGATTTCAAAATTTATAGAAACGCTTTCCGCAAACATGGCAAAACTTTAAGAAGGCTTGCTATTGGCATTGATTTAGAAGAAGTATGTAGGCTAAAAGAATACAGGTTTTTACCCTGTTCCCAAACCCCAAGCTTAAGGGAGTAACGCTTAGTATATCAATCTTACTTCCTTTAGTTGAAACGCTCGCAACCCGTTGTTTTCGGTTTCTACTAAAAGTGCGCCAATGTCTGATGTGCCTTTTATAATTCCGTTAAACCGCGAACCATCGAGGGCTTCAAAAACAGATATTGCATCTTTTTGAAATAAATTTTTCTCATAAGCTGCTTTCAGATCATGAAAATTTTCTTGATTCAGGTTATTTAGCTTTTTAAAAACCTGAGTTGTTATTTTCTGAAGCACTTCCGCTAAGTTAAATTCGCAGCCGGTTTCCATTTTTAGGGAGCTCGCCTTAGGCAGATCATGAAAAACAGATTCATTAACATTCAACCCAATGCCGACAATGGTATATTTTAAAGAGCTGCCTTCAATTACGTTTTCAATTAGAATACCGCCAATTTTACTTTTAGCTGACAATATGTCGTTTGGCCATTTTATTGAAACCGAAGGAATATTTAAGGTGTTTAAAGCGTCTAAAACACCCAAGGAAGTTGCCATAGCCACCATAAATTGATGGTCTACTGGCACTGCACCAAGCGTCTTAAACATACTGAATGTTAAGCTTTGACCCTTTTTGGAGCGCCAAACATTACCCATTTGACCACGACCGGAAGTCTGGTGGTTTGTAATTGCAACAGTTTCATCTGGCAATTGGGTTTCTTTCGCCAATTCCTTTAGATAGGTATTGGTAGAATCGGTGGCATTAAGTTTGATTATGTTCAAATCAATAATTATGTTTAGTATTACATTTTTAAAAGCTTCACAAGAAACAAAAAAGTAATAACTTTGCGAAAATAGAAAAGAAAAATATTTAATGCAGAAAGAACAAGCAGAAACAGATCAACTTATCACCCAAATAATACGGGGAATTGAAGATGTTAAAGGGCAGGATATAGAGATTCTTGACCTTCGAGATATAGAAAATACCGTTTGTGACTATTTTATAATCTGCAATGGTACCTCAAACACCCAAGTGAACGCAATTACAGCTTCCGTTCAAAAATCCGTTAGTAAAGCGCTAAAAGAAAATCCTTGGCATGTAGAAGGCAGTGAAAACGCCGAGTGGATCTTGCTGGACTATGTGCACGTAGTTGTGCATGTATTCCAAAAGCATATTCGCGAATTTTACGATATTGAAGGACTATGGGGCGATGCAAAATCGGTTAAAATAGAAACAACAAACTAAAAAGAAAAATTGCCTTATGGCTCAAGAAAACAAAAATAAGAAGAACAATTCAAAGAAGCCGAAGGCTTCCTATTATTGGATATATATTGCTATTGCGCTTATATTTTTAGGAATAAACATCTTTGGTGGTGGCAGTTGGTCTCAACCGGAAAAAACCACCCAATCTCAATTTGAAACCTTTTTAAAAGATGGTGACGTTGAAAAGGTAGATGTAATTAATAAAAAAATTGCAAAGGTTTACCTTACAAGTGAGGCGAAAGCGAAAGAAACTCATGCTAAAGAAGATAATGCGCCCGCTTTTCTAGAACCAGGAGCCAATGATCCGGACTACCAGTTTGAATTTGGCGACCTTCAAATTTTTCAAAAAGATTTTCAAGAAATCAAAGCCGAAAATGATTTAACGACAACGCTTAATTTCCAAACTGATTCCAATATTTGGGGTGATATTTTAATGAGTATTCTTCCATTTGCCATTATTATTGCCATCTGGATATTTATTATGCGCCGTATGTCTTCAGGAGCCGGTGGTGGAGCCGGTGGCCAATTGTTTAATATTGGAAAGTCTAAAGCCAAACTTTTTGACGAAAAAGCCGAGATAAAAACATCATTTAAAGATGTTGCCGGTTTGGAAGGCGCAAAAGAAGAGGTACAAGAAATTGTCGATTTTCTGAAAAACCCTGAAAAATACACCTCTCTAGGAGGAAAAATACCAAAAGGTGCACTCCTTGTAGGCCCTCCAGGAACGGGTAAAACCCTTCTGGCAAAAGCAGTGGCAGGGGAAGCTAAAGTGCCTTTCTTCTCACTTTCAGGTTCCGATTTTGTCGAGATGTTTGTTGGGGTTGGGGCATCTCGTGTTCGCGATCTCTTTAAGCAGGCGAAAGATAAATCGCCAGCAATTATCTTTATTGATGAAATTGATGCCATTGGTCGTGCTCGAGGGAAAAACGCTATGTCTGGAAGCAACGATGAGCGTGAAAACACCCTAAACCAGCTGTTGACCGAAATGGATGGCTTCGGAACTAATACAAACGTTATTGTACTAGCAGCAACAAACCGTGCCGACGTTCTGGACAAAGCACTGATGCGTGCTGGACGTTTTGACAGACAAATATATGTTGATCTTCCAGATGTTCGGGAGCGTAAGGAGATATTTGAAGTTCACCTACGCCCAATTAAAAAAGAAGAAGACTTAGATACCGATTTCCTTTCAAAACAAACTCCAGGTTTCTCTGGGGCTGATATTGCCAACGTTTGTAACGAAGCAGCATTGATAGCCGCCAGAAATGGTAAGAAAGCTGTAGGAAAACAAGACTTTCTCGATGCTGTTGATAGAATTGTAGGCGGTCTTGAAAAGAAAAACAAAATTATGACCGTGGATGAAAAGCGCGCAATTGCCTTCCACGAAGCAGGACATGCAACCGTAAGTTGGATGCTGGAACACGCCGCGCCACTGGTAAAAGTAACCATAGTACCCAGAGGACAGTCCCTGGGCGCTGCTTGGTACTTGCCCGAAGAACGATTAATTATCCACCCCGAGCAAATGCTAGATGAAATGTGTGCAGCCTTAGGAGGTCGAGCCGCAGAAAAAGTAATCTTTAACCGTATTTCTACAGGCGCTTTAAGCGATCTGGAAAAAGTAACAAAACAGGCACGTGCCATGGTTACCATTTACGGTTTAAATGATAAAATTGGTAACCTTACCTATTACGATAGCAGCGGGCAATCAGAATACAATTTCAATAAGCCTTATAGCGAAAAAACGGCAGAATTAATAGACAAGGAAGTATCTGCACTTATTGAAGGCCAGTACCAACGTGCAGTAAACCTCTTGGAAGAAAACAAAGACAAGCTAACAGAACTTGCCAACGTTTTGCTTGAAAAAGAAGTGATTTTTAAAGATAACCTTCAAAAAATATTCGGAGATCGTCCTTTTGAAGTTCCAGAAGAGGCTACAAGACCGACAACTACATAAGCTGTCAGTTTTAACAAGCAGTTGTTAACTTTGTTTTTTTGATAACATAACTTCAGTATAGATTTTATATATTTGAAGGTCAACGGATTTATAAACTCCTCAATTATATATTAATGAGTCTATTTAAAAGACTTTTATTTTCTAACTATAAGTCGGACCAAAAGGTAAAACCTACTGATGATCCCGACAAGAGCAGCTTTTACCCTAAAGACAATCTCCCTATTGACGAAAAATTTACCTATAACTTTAAAAATAATGGAGGGAAATTTATTTATTGTGAGAATTGGGAAGAGATAATAGAGTCGTTCGATAATATCATGCTCGAGAATGATTGGTACGAGCAGGACGTTTTTTGTATTAACGAACAACTCAAACAAAGGTTTGAAGGCTTTAACCTCAACTTTGTAAAAAACTCAAATACAAGATTCTTCCTTTCCACTTGTGAAGCCCTTGTAGCTAACAATGGATCTATCCTGCTGTCATCAAACCAAGTGAAGGAGAAAAAACTGAGAGAATTTCCTTCAAATTTTATCATTTTTGCAACTACCAGTCAAATGGTAGATACCATCAGCGAAGGCTTGCGCACAATTAATAATCAAAGTTCGGGTTATATTCCCAGTAACATTACGACCATCCAAAATTTTGAAATTGAAAAAGAAAAGAATTTTATGAGTTACGGAAGTAGCACAAAAAACCTATATTTGCTGCTTCTGGAAGACTTATAATATGAAGGAAATTCTCGTACGGACCCTCTCGGGCGTATTATACATTTCGATCATCATCTTTGCTATGTTCACCTCGCGTGAATGGTTTATGGGTCTCTTTTTTGTACTTGCGGTTGTTACTTTAAGCGAATACTTAAAACTAGTACATCTTACTAGTTACTTGGCCTACTTTCTTCTAGCTGCTTGTTTGTATTTTTTTAGCTATAATATTTTCGATATAAATTCGGTGTATCTCTTGCTCATCATGTGTGGGTTTGTAAACCTATTTCTTCTTAAAGATGTTTTATGGGTAAGCCGAATACCGATGTTTGAAAAGAAAAAATATATTACAGTCGTTTTCTATATAATCAGCGGCTTTGTGTTTATAACGCTTATCCCAATGGTTAATGGCAAGTTTTTACCCGAACTTATCGTCGCTGTGTTTATTCTAGTTTGGAGTAACGATACTTTTGCATACCTTATTGGCAAGAATTTTGGAAAACATAAGCTTCTAGAGCGTATTTCGCCAAAAAAAACCATTGAAGGCTTTATAGGCGGTATGTTGGGCGCACTATTGGCAGGATTTATTATCTTTAAACTTTTAGAAGTCTATAGACCAATAGACGCGGTAAATTACCCGCTTTGGATGTGGATTGTAATGGCCATCATTGTTTCTATTTTTGGAACGATTGGCGATTTAATACAATCTAAGTTTAAGCGGCAAGCTGGAGTTAAAGACAGCGGAATTATTATGCCGGGCCACGGTGGCCTGTACGATAGGCTGGACAGTGTTATTTATGCCAGTCCATTTGTATATGCATTTTTACTAATTGTTGACAATGTTTCATAAAGAAGGATTTAAAATTATAATTTTAGCGCTGGTACTTGTTATCGGGCTCAGCCTATTGGCAAATGTTTTTATCGACCACCCCACCATTCGCGGTGGCGTAATTATTTCGCTAATTATACTTTTGCTTCTAGTGTTACAGTTTTTTAGAAACCCAAAAAGAAATTTCTTGGTCAACCCAGAACAAGTGCTTTCCGCTGTTGATGGTAAAGTTGTGGTAATTGAAGAAGTTTTTGAAAAAGAATACTTCAACGATAAAAGGTTACAAGTTTCAGTATTTATGAGCCCAATAAATGTGCACGTAACGCGTTATCCCGTTGGCGGAAAAGTAGTTTACAGCAAATACCATCCTGGTAAGTATTTAGTGGCTTGGCATCCAAAATCTTCCGAGGAAAATGAACGCACCACGGTTGTTGTAAACAATGAGGCTTTTGGTGATGTTTTATTTCGCCAGATTGCTGGTGCTATGGCCAAACGCATTGTAAACTATGCCGAAGTAGATCAAACTGTAGATCAAGCCACGGACAGCGGGTTTATAAAATTTGGTTCTCGCGTGGATATTTACCTCCCTTTAGATGCAAATGTAAAGGTGAAATTAAACGAAAAAGTTAAAGGAGGAATCTCAATAATAGCTGAAAAATAATGACTTCTGAAGAGTTAGACAAAGCTTTTAATGATGCCGTAAAAAGCATTAACGACCATAAGGAACCTTTTCCCGCTGATGTTTTATTGCGTCTTTATGCCTATTATAAACGAGCAACCAATGAGCATCAACATAGACCAAGCGGAGGCAAACCCCATATTTCGGCCTTTAAAACAAATGCACTTTTTCAAACCCGAGGCCTTACCAGCGACGAGGCTAAAGAACTTTATATTAAAGCAGTTAAGCAGTATTTTTTATATAGAAAGTAAAGGGTATAAAAATAAACATGACCTCAGCCCAGTAGTTTATTGGTATTAGCTTTGTTGTTGCGCCCTATTAAATTTTATTTCGTATTCCTCAATGGCCGCTGCAATTTTCTGCACATTTGTTGAAGCTTTCTCATGCGCTGCCTCCATTGCTTTTTCAAGGTCTTTATCTGGATTTTGAAATAAATCAGTAATTACATGATTTATTTTGTCAAGAATACTTTCTTGACTGTTCTTAACATCCTCCAATTTCTGCAGCATTGCCTGCATCTGATTATATTTTGCTTGATCCATAATTAATTTATTTGAGTACAAGATACAAGCAAAACAGTTAAAAAAGAAAGAATTAACGTCTATTCACAGCAAATTAGCATAGTTTTAAAGCACAAAACGGCCTTTCTCCTACCACCGAAATCAAAATAATTTCAAGGAAAAAAGCCGCTTTTACGTAAAGCTTTAGGTTATTGTAAACCTGAAAGGCTGGCCTTTAAAGTTTCTATCTTCGCCAGCGCATCTGCTTCCTTTTGCTTTTCTAAGGCTACAACTTTTTCAGGAGCTCCGTTTACAAAACGCTCGTTGTTAAGTTTGCCCTGTACACTTTTGAGGAAACCTTCAGTGTATTTAAGCTCTTCGGAAAGTTTTGCTATTTCTTCTTCCACATTTATGGCACCTGCAATTGGTATAAAAAACTCAGTGCTTTTTACACGAAAAGTCAACGCACCATCCAGTTTTTCGGAAATATAACTTAATTCTGAAATATTACCTAGCTTGGAAATAACAGCATCAAAATCTTTTGAAACCTTATCATTGTTTAAAACAGAAAGGTTGATAGTGTCTTTAAACGAAATATTTTTATCCTTTCGAATGGTTCTAATTCCTGAAATCACTTCAGAAGCAAACTCAAAATCTTTAATAATTTTGCTGTCATAAGTTTCTATTTTTGGCCACTCTGAAACAATTAAAGCTTCCGAAACATCACGCTGCGAAATGTGCTGCCATATTTCTTCAGAAACAAAAGGAACAAACGGATGTAGTATTTTTAGGTTATCTTCCATAATCGAAATTACTTCTAAATAAGTTTTTTCCGATATCTTTTCGCCATATGGTGGTTTTACCATTTCTAACAGCCAAGAGCAGAAATCGTCCCAAACAAGTTTATAAGTAGCCATTAAAGCATCGCTAATGCGGTATTTGCTGTAATGGTCTTCAATTTCTGCAAGTGTTTTCTGAAACTTACTTTTATACCATTGAAGAGCAATAATATCACTTTGCGATTGCTCCTTTTCCAAGGAAACCTCCCAACCATCAATCAATCGGTACGCATTCCAAATTTTATTTACAAAACCACTCCCCTGCTTGCACAGATCTTCCTCAAACATTAAATCGTTACCGGCGGGAGAGCTAAGCAACATCCCCACACGTACGCCATCGGCTCCATACGTATTCATCAATTCAATAGGGTCTGGAGAGTTCCCCAAAGACTTGCTCATCTTTCTGCGCTGCTTGTCGCGTACAATTCCTGTTAAATAAACATTTGTAAACGGTTTTTCATCGCGATATTCATACCCCGCAATAATCATTCGCGCTACCCAGAAAAATAATATTTCGGGGGCAGTTACAAGGTCATTGGTTGGATAGTAATAGTTTATTTCTTTGTTGTCCGGCTCTAAGATTCCGTTGAAAACACTAATGGGCCATAACCAAGAGGAGAACCAGGTGTCTAAGGCATCTGGATCTTGGGTTAAGTCATTAGCTGTTAGTTGATCGTTACCTGTTTTTTTCTGTGCTAGCTTTAAAGCTTCTTCCTTGGTTTCGGCTACTACAAAATCTTCTTTCCCATCGCCATAGAAGTATGCGGGAATTTGTTGCCCCCACAAAAGCTGCCGCGAAATATTCCAATCGCGCACATTTTCCATCCAATGACGGTAGGTATTAATAAATTTTTCGGGTACTAGATGCACCTCTTTTTCAAGAACGGCATCTAAAGCAGGTTGAGCAAGTTCCTTCATTTTAAGAAACCATTGATCGCTGAGTTTTGGCTCAATAACGGCGCCTGTTCTTTCACTCGTACCCACCTTGTGCATGTAGGATTCAACTTTAGAGACAACGCCCATTTCTTGAAGTTCCTTTACAATTTCCTTACGAACCACAAAGCGGTCTTTACCTTCATAGTGAAGGCCGTAGCTGTTTAAAGTACCGTCATCATTTAAAATATCTACAATTTCAAGATTGTGCTTATCGCCCAGCGCTTTATCATTTTCGTCGTGCGCAGGGGTTACTTTTAGACATCCTGTACCAAACTCTACATCTACATAGTCGTCTTCGATAATAGGAATTACGCGATTGCAAACCGGAACGATTGCTTTTTTTCCGCGAAGATGTGCAAAACGCTCGTCATTTGGGTTAATACAAATGGCAGTATCGCCCAAAATAGTTTCTGGACGCGTGGTGGCAATAATTAAACTATCATCGCTACCTTCTATTTTATAATTTAGATAATATAGGTTTCCTTGTTTTTCTTCATAAATAACCTCCTCATCAGAAAGGGTAGTTTTTGCCGAGGGATCCCAATTTACCATGCGGTAACCGCGATAAATGTTACCCTTATTATATAAATCTACAAATACCTTAATAACCGAGGCTGACATTTTTTCATCCATGGTAAAGGTTGTGCGTTCCCAGTCGCAGGATGTACCAAGTTTTTTTAGCTGCTCTAAAATGATACCGCCGTGTTTATGAGTCCACTCCCACGCGTGTTCCAAAAACTCATCGCGTGTAAGACTTGCTTTATCAATGCCTTCGGCTTTCAGTTTTGCAACAACTTTAGCTTCGGTAGCAATAGAAGCGTGATCTGTTCCTGGCACCCAGCAGGCGTTATAACCCTTAAGGCGGGCGCGACGCACCAAAACATCCTGCAAAGTATTGTTAAGCATATGGCCCATATGGAGCACCCCGGTTACGTTGGGAGGCGGAATTACAATGGTGTATGGCGTTCTTTCGTCAACTTCCGAATGAAAATATCGATTCTCCATCCAGTAGTTATACCACTTATTTTCAATCTGTTTTGCATTATACTTTGCTTCTAAAGCCATACTTTGGTCTGGTATTTGAGATATAAGTTGCAAAAGTAATTATATCTAAAGGATAATAAAAGTGAATAAGTTATTTTGCTTGTTCTTCAAAAGTTATTTACCTTAGCATATACTAAAAAACAAAATCATGAAAAAATTAGCTTTTATAGCTCTTGTTGCTGTTTTAAGTTTTACAGCCCAAGCACAACAAGCAGAAATCAGTTTTAAAGAAGACACCGTAGATTACGGTACAATCACCAAAAACAGTGACGGTCATCGGGTATTTGAATTCACCAATACAGGTGATGCGCCACTTATTATTAGTGATGTTAAATCTAGTTGCGGATGCACTGTTCCTAAAAAACCAGAAGGACCCGTAGCACCTGGCGAAAGCAGTTCTATTGAAGTAAAGTACGACACCAATCGTGTTGGTCCAATTAGAAAAACCATTACCGTTTATTCTAACGCCAGCAAGCCAATGGTGGCATTAAAGATTAAAGGCCAGGTTTTAAAAGAAGACGCTAGCATTTTAGAAAAAAGCTAAAACGCTTACTTTCCATTACTATTTTGATCCGGTTAAGGCATACGCTGCTTTAACCGGATTATTATTTTTTAGAATAAAGCTTCTAGGTAGAATTTCACCTTATTGATAAATCCATTTCTATTTACCTCCATGGTAATCCGTTTTCCCTCTTTTTTGGAAAACAAGTCAATAAGTTCAAACAATTTGTATTCATACGAAGGCTTTCCGTTTATTGAAACCACCTCATCGTTCTCCATAATTCCCGCCAACGCAGCAGGAGAGCCAGGCCTAACATTTACAACTACATATTTAGGAACTAGAGTAAAATGCACTTCAGTAGTTATAGAAACACCTTTTCTTGCTAAGCTTTGGTTTTGATTGTCTTCGTCTAAATTAACGATGGCTTGTTTTTCCTCTTTTACAAGCTCCATTCCCTCGTGCTCCAGGGTAATGCCGCTCATATTATAGTGAAACGGATCTTTAAACATTCTGTTTTTCTTAAAACGCATCAACTTGTTTCCATAGTCAAAAGTAACGGTAAACCGCTTTAAAAATCCACCTCCCAGACTTCCGTCGCGATCTTTAAACAATCTCGCTTTTAGCACGGCCTCAGCTTCAGGGAAAGAAGTGTTTACATCTTCCAAGGTGTATTCTCCCACTAATACTTTTGGAATTTTGGCACGCCTTCCATGAATATCACCACTAAGCCCCAACCCCAAAAAGTCGTAAAAATAATTTCTTGGGTTTTCTTGAATAAAATCTTTTTCGTCAAAAAGCCACAATACATCGCTAGAACCAGAATCTACCAAAAGCGTTACCGTTTCTTGTCTTGTTTCTGAAGCGGCCTGAAGTTTTACATAAGGTTTATCATCAACAAATTTCAATGGCAAATCTTCACATCGTCTACACCGTTTTAACGTATGTTTTTCTGGATCGTAGATTACAATTACTTCGGATGAATACTTCATCTTAACGATAAAGTTCTTAAAAAACGAATTGCCCAATATACCATGGATGGGAATTCCCATGCGAGGAGAAAAGTTTAGCGCGCTATCAAAAATTATATAAAGCGAATGACTTTTATCAACCGCATCGCCAACCTTTACATGATTATTCAAGCTTTTTAATGCAGCCAAGGAACCTTCGGCGCCGAGTCCTTGAAGCATCACTGGGGAAGTGTTTCGCACTTGCAGACTATCGGCGTCTTCCAAACTAAAAAGAATAGTAGATTTTACCCCAGTGTCAAGAATAAATGAGAGGGGCGTACCGTTAATTTCTACCTGAATAATAGGCAGGTTATTAACAAGTTGAAATGGAACACGATCACGTTTTCTTTTATTCTGAAGTGCAAAGCCCGATTGCCCCACCGCGGAAGCGGAAAAGCTAAAGAGAAGTATAAATAGCAGTGGTTTTAGCAAGGTTTTAAGAGTTATACAGAACACTTATTGAAGATATAAAAAAAAGCTGAATGTTGCGCTAGCAATAGGGAATTATAAAATATATTTTGCAACTTTGCCACAAAACAAATTTATTATGCCTTCAGTATCTAACAAAGGGAAAAACATGCCGGAATCACCAATCCGTAAATTAGTACCCTATGCCGAAAAAGCTTATAAAGCGAACAAAACCGTTTATCACTTAAATATAGGACAGCCCGATATTAAATCGCCAGACGTTGCGATGAATGCCGTGGCAAACCACCATATTGAAACCCTCGCATACTCTCGTTCTGAGGGCTCTGAAGAATACCGTGAAAAAATAGCTCAATATTATCACAGAAACCAAATACCTGTAGAAGCAGAAGATATTATTGTTACTACCGGTGGTAGTGAAGCGCTTCTGTTTGCTATGAACAGTATTGCCGACGCGGATGATGAAATTATTATTCCGGAGCCATTCTATGCCAATTACAACGGCTTTGCAACAGCTGCAGATGTTAACATAGTACCAGTTATCTCTAAGTTTGAAGATAATTTTGCGTTACCTCCTATTTCTGAATTCGAAAAGTTGATTACCCCAAAAACCAAGGCCATTCTTATTTGTAACCCTGGAAATCCAACGGGATATCTGTATTCAAAGGAAGAAATTAAAGCTTTGGCGGAACTTGTAAACAAACACGATTTGTTTTTGGTAGCAGACGAAGTATATCGCGAATTTACGTATGACGGCTCTATACACCATTCCATTCTTGCCGAAGAAAGTCTAGCGGAGAACGGTATTTTGGTCGATTCCGTTTCAAAAAGATACAGTATGTGCGGTGCGCGTATTGGATGCTTGGTTTCCAAGAACAAAGAAGTTATGACTACGGCATTAAAGTTTGCCCAAGCGCGATTGAGCCCACCAACTTTTGCACAGATTGCAAGTGAGGCCGCACTAGAAACTCCGCAAAGCTATTTTGACGAAGTTAAAGTAGAATACCAAGACCGCAGAAACACCCTAATTAAAGCTTTACAAGAAATTCCCGGCGTTAAAGTTGGCGAACCAAAAGGAGCTTTCTATTGCATTGTCCAGCTTCCTATTAAAAACAGCGACGACTTTGCGAAGTGGCTGTTAGAAGACTTTGATGATAACGGTGAAACTGTAATGGTAGCACCTGCTGCAGGTTTTTATTCCAGCCCAGGAGTAGGCTTAAACGAAGTGCGAATTGCATACGTTATTAAAAAGGAAAGCCTAATTAGAGCAGTCGAAATTTTAAAGATTGCATTAGCGAAATATAAAGACTAATGCGGTTTGAAGAACATAAATCGTTAAAAAACCTCAACACCTTCGGAATAGATAGCAAGGCTCGCTATTTTGTTTCGGTAGAAACGGTTGAGGAACTAAAAAAAGTGCTTTTAGAAAAACCTTCTAAAGCACTTTTTTTACTTGGCGGCGGCAGTAATATGTTGCTCACTGATAATCTGGATGCTTTTGTTCTTCATCTCAATTTAAAGGGAATTGAAATTTTAAAAACTACCGAAGACAGCGTATTTATAAAAGCTATGGCAGGCGAAAACTGGCATGAATTTGTACAATACTGCATTGAAAACGATTTCGGCGGAATTGAAAACCTATCCTTAATTCCTGGAAACGTAGGCACTGCGCCCATTCAAAACATTGGAGCCTACGGGGTTGAGCTAAAAGATACTTTTGAAAGCTGTAATGCCTTAGCTATTGAAACCTTAGAAGAAAAAGTTTTCACCAAAGCCGAATGTGAGTTTGGATACCGAAATTCAATCTTTAAAAATGAAGCGAAAGGAAAATATATTATAACCAGTGTTACCTTCAAGTTATCAAGAAACAATCATAAAAAAAACATTTTATACGGCGATATTCAAAAAATACTGGACGATAAAAATATTAAAACTCCAAGTATTAAAGATATATCGGAGGCCGTAATCGCCATTCGCCAATCAAAACTTCCAGACCCGAAAACACTAGGCAACAGTGGCAGTTTCTTTAAAAATCCTATTGTGGATGCTGCAACCTTTAAAAGGTTTAGCAAGAACTTTCCCGAAGCTCCCTTTTATAAAATATCACCTACTGAATATAAAATCCCCGCCGGTTGGCTCATTGAACACGCCGGATTTAAAGGAAAACGTTTTGGCGATGCAGGGGTTCATAAAAAACAAGCTCTAGTATTAGTAAACTATGGAAATGCAACGGGAAAAGAAATTTGGCAACTCGCAATGAAAATTCAGGAAAAAGTAAAAAAGATCACCGGAATCTGTATTGAACCCGAAGTGAATGTTTTTTAACATGTTTGTAACTCCACAAGCTACATTTTGCCAAGCTGTTAGCCCTCGATTAATTCGTTAAGAAGACCTAAAGTTTATAGAGCGTTAAAATCTTTATAATCGGGACTAAAAACACTTAAATTGTGAGCAGAACTACAAGAAAGATTGTATTTTTGCACTGTAATCCAGAAAGATGAAATCCAGCTTAAAAATTGATCAAATTAATATGGTCTTTTAAAAGGTTTTCATATTTCTACTTATTTAATATCAATGAAACTTCTACTTATAACATTACTACTATTATTACTGGGTGTTGCAGGAATTGCAATTAAAATCTGGGCTAAAAAAGACGGTAAATTTGCAGGGACTTGCGCCAGCCAGAGTCCATTTTTAAATAAAGAAGAGCAACCTTGTGGTTTTTGCGGAAAATCTCCTGATCAATTTGACACCTGTACACAGGACAGTCACGAAGTTGAAACTTCTACTAAATAGTTTTTCCTTTTAAACCGCCTTTTGTAAATCAATCTACAATCATAGATCTGTATGGTGCTACTTTACGTTTTCGGCGCAGTTGCGTTGATTAACTGTGCTTATTATCTTCTCTTTTCAAAATTTTCCGCTTTAAAAGCTTCAAAAAAGTACAATCCAGAAAAACATCCAATTTCGCTAATTGTTTGTGCTAAAAATGAAGCGGAGAATCTTAAAAACCACATTCCAATTTGGCAGGCGCAAAACTACCCCAACTTTGACATTATCTTAATTAACGATGCCTCTAGTGACGACACACTTGAGGTTATGCAATCTTTTGCTGAAACCGACCCGCGCATTCAAATTGTTAATGTAAAGAACAACGAAGCGTTTTGGGCAAATAAAAAATATGCGTTAACCTTGGGTATTAAAAGGTCAAAAAACACGAGATTTGTTTTTACCGATGCCGATTGCTATCCGGCTTCAAAAGACTGGTTAGGCCTTATGGTTTCTAATTTTTCGGATGAGAAACAATTAGTTTTGGGCTACGGAGCCTACCAAAAGCAGCCTGGGTTCTTAAACAAAATTATTCGGTTTGAAACCTTGATGACGGCCCTGCAATATTTTTCATACGCCAAGGCTGGAAGCCCGTACATGGGTGTAGGTCGCAACCTTGCATACACTAGCACGCTTTACTATGAAAACAAGGGGTTTATGAGCCATATTAAAATTCCATCGGGCGATGATGATCTCTTTGTAAACGAAGCCGCTACCGCAGAAAACACAGCAATTTGTGTTGCTCCCCAAGCTTTCACCTATTCCATTCCGAAGCAAAAAATGAAGAAATGGTTTCTTCAGAAAAAAAGACACTATTCAACCGCAAAACTTTATAAGCCAAAGCACCGTATACTATTAGGGGCTTATTATTTCTTTAACTTACTTTTTTGGCTTCTTCTGCTTATATTACTCTTTACCAGTTTATGGCAATTCACCCTAGGTATACTATTTTTAAGGTTACTTTTTCAGTACATCATTGTTGGTAGAGCTGCCAAAAAACTCAAAGAGCAAGACCTGATTCCGTTAATTCCTTTTTATGAATTGTTTTTACTCTTCAGCCAATTAAGTATCTTTATTTCCAATAGCAAGGAAAAAAATTCGCGATGGCGATAACTTCAGAAGAAATCACAAAACAAATAAACAAGGCAAAACAGAACAAGCAAAGTGCTTTCAAGTTTCTGTTAGATTATTTCTGGAATAGGGTTTACAGCTTTCAACTTAAAAGAGTACAAAACGAATACGAAGCCGAAGATATTACCATTGAGACTTTTGCAAAAGCTTTTGATAAAATTGAAACCTTTAATGCAAAGTATAGTTTTTCAACTTGGCTTGTAACTATTTCAAAAAACATTCAGATAGATCGTACGCGTAAAAAAAATGCTTCTATTTATTCGCACACCACTGATACTTCAAACGAGCAAGTGCAGAAAATAATTGATCATTCGCCAACTCCTGAAGACAGTCTAATTAGGGACCAGAACTTGGCTGAGTTGCTGCTGTATATTAAACAGTTGAAACCGCCCTACCAAGAGGTAATAAACCTTCGGTATTTTCAAGAAATGAGCTATAGTGAAATTGCTGAAAAATTAGAAGAACCCTTAAACAACGTGAAAGTTAGACTGCTGCGCGCACGCAAACTTTTGGCGGAGATTATTTCGCAAAAGCAATAGGTACTTTCGTAAATTAGCCCTTCTATGCTTAGATTTTAGGAGGCTTTTTTTTGTACTTTTGTTAAAATCACATTGTTAGAAACATTCAAGCATGCCATACACTACCCTAAAGACTCTCACGTTTTTCTCAAACAAACAAACAACTCCCTACCAACCATATATACAGCACCTAACCGCCTTATACCTACTAAAAATTTTGCGTAATGGATAAAAAAATAACTATAGGCATCAATGGTTTTGGTCGTATTGGCCGAAACCTTTTTAGATTACTTCTTAAAAACCCAAATATAGAAGTAGTTGCAGTAAACGATCTTGCCAGTGCAAAAACCCTTAGTCACCTCTTAAAATACGACAGCATACATGGTGTTTTACACGAAGATGTTTCATCTGGTGACGACTACATTGCTGTAGCGGGAAAGCGTATTAAATTCTCTTCGGAAAAAAATATTGAAAATATTTCTTGGGGAAATATAGATATGGTGGTTGAAAGTACTGGAAAGTTTAAAACTAAGGTTCAGCTTGAAAACCACCTGAATAATGGAGCGAAAAAGGTTATTTTGTCAGTCCCACCGCTAGAGGACGATATAAAAACTATAGTGCTAGGTGTAAACGACTCCATTTTGACACCTCAGGATAACATTATTTCCAATGCGTCTTGCACTACAAATAACGCCGCCCCTATGCTAAAAATAATCCATGAGCTTTGTGGCATTGAACAGGCGTATATTACCACGGTCCATTCTTACACTACAGATCAGAGCCTGCACGACCAGCCGCATCGCGACCTACGTAGAGCTCGTGCTGCTGGGCAATCTATAGTGCCTACCACCACTGGCGCAGCAAAAGCGCTGACAAAGATATTTCCAGATCTAGCAGATGTTATCGGTGGTTGCGGAATTCGTGTTCCAGTGCCAAATGGTTCCTTGACAGATGTAACACTTAACGTAAAAAAAGAAGTTTCTATAGAAACGGTCAATGCCGCCTTTAAACAAGCTGCAGAAACCTCCCTAAAAGGAATTCTCCAATATACCCAAGACCCTATAGTTTCCATTGATATTGTGGGCAACCCACATTCTTGTATTTTTGATGCCGAAATGACTTCGGTAATAGGAAAGATGATCAAGATAATTGGATGGTATGATAACGAAATAGGCTATTCGTCTAGAATTATAGACTTAATTGATCGATTATCTGAGAAATAGCTATATTTAGTGGCACTATAAATTAGCCCATGCTAGTATTGTTTAAAAAATATACGTTTTTTGGAATATTCTTTTATTGTGCTTTGTTTACCACAGCTTCTTTTGGAAAGCAAACACAAATAAAAGACACTATTTTAACCATAAAACAACTGCGGCATAAGGCTACAAAAGCTATTGAACGAGATGACTTTTTAGAAGCCACAAAGAGTTTAAAGGATGCCAGAAAATTAACTATGCTTCCAAAATACCAGAGCTATAACCCAGATATAGAGCTTGGTATTGCCACCCTTTACTACAGTCTAAATTACTTTGAAAAGGCTACGGAGCATGTTGATAATGCGATAATAAAAGCAAAGGAGTTTAACAATGATCCAAAATTGGCCGAAGCATATAATCTTTATGGCACTATCCTTATTTCAACCTCCAATTATACCGATGCAAGAGAATATCTAAAGAGTGCCGAAGCTTTATATAAAGTATTAGAAGATGAGGACGGTAAAACCAAAATAACCTATGCTAGAGGTCTTTTGGCTCTGCGTCTGGGAAACTATAAGGCAGCAATTGAATATTTTAATCCGGCCATAAAGTATTTTAAGAACCAAGGTTTAGTATATCAGGAAGCGGCTGCATATATTAATCTTGCCGATGCACTTTCGCTTATAAATTTAGAGCTATACCAAAACGCAATTATTGAAGCAAAGCAAGCTGCTGCATTTGCCAAAAAAATTGCATTCGCCAATGGCTTTGTTTATATTTTAGTTGAAAACCATCGTGTTAATTCCCAAATCCATATCGCTGAGCAAAATAGTCTCTTGGCAGAAAAAGAACTAAGGTTTTATTTCCAACAAAAGGATTCATTAAGGCAGACCCACCTAAATGCAATAGAAGCAGGTATTCAAGCTGAATCGGCAATAGGAGACTTAAAAAAAACTATTGCCAGCCAAAAAGACGATATAAGCAAAAAGGAAAAAACCCTTTTTTTTGGAAAGCTTACGGGGTGGTTGAGTATTGCGCTAATACTAATTCTTTCCTTATTGACTTTGTCTTTGTATAAAAATAATAACTTAAGAGCTAAGGCCAACCAGTTGTTACAAGATAAAAACGCCGAACTGCAGGAAGCAAAAGAAAAAGCAGAAAGAGCTTCAAGAGCAAAGGCACAATTTCTTTCAACTATAACGCATGAGCTGCGAACCCCAATGTACACAGTAACAGGGCTCACACATTTGCTATTGGAGGAAAACCCAAAACCGAAACAAAAGGAACATTTAAACTCACTCAAGTTTTCTGGAGAGTATCTTTTGTCGCTTATCAACAATCTTTTAGACCTCAACAAACTGGAGGCCAACAAAGTTGAAGTAGAGAATATACCTTTCAACTTAAAGAAAAGAATAGACGGTGTAGTAATTGGGTTAAGAGACTCCGCAGATACAAAAAACAATATCCTGCATTATGAATACGATTCCAGTCTACCAGAGTATGTAATAGGCGACCTTTTAAAACTATCACAAATCTTGATAAACCTAATCAGTAACTCTATAAAGTTTACGAAAAATGGTGATATTTGGTTACGTGTAAAGAAGCTTAAAGAAACTACGAGCACCGTAGAGGTGCTTTTTGAAGTACAAGATACAGGAGACGGTGTTTCAAAGAAAAATCAAGCTTCAATTTTCGATTCTTTTACACAGGGTTCACTCCAAATAAACCGAAAATACGGCGGCACAGGCCTGGGCTTGTCTATTGTAAAAAATCTCCTGGAATTAATGGGTAGCAAAATACAACTTGAAAGTAAACTAGGCCAAGGCTCTAAGTTCTGGTTTACTTTAAACTATAACATTTCTAAAGCTGAGGATAATAGAATTGACAAAGATGAAACTGATATTATTGACAATGATGAAATTCTAAGAAACAAAAAAATCCTTATTGTTGAGGACAATAAAGTCAATCAGCTAATAACCAAAAAAATACTAGAAAAGAAACACATGCATTGTACGGTGGTTGATAACGGAACAGATGCTATAAAACAGATTGATAATGAAAGCTTTGACATTGTTTTAATGGACATTCATATGCCAGGAATCAGTGGAGTTGAAGCCACTAAAAAAATTCGCGAATTCAATAGTGTAATTCCAATTATTGCATTAACGGCAATCACCATTGAAGATGATTTAGAACGTTTTTATAGTGCTGGTTTTAACGACTTTATTTCGAAACCATTTAAAGCTGAAGACTTTTTTGAAAAAATAACTCGAATATTTCAAAACACATGATCTTTGACAAAGTAGTTTTTGCTTATTAATCTACCAATCCTACCTTCTTAATGACCTTAGCTTTAAAGTCAAGTTCCGCCTCATTTAATAGAATTGTTGTTATTGGTAAAAAGTAAATCTCGGTTTTATCGGCCAAGGGCCTTAATCGCATAAAGTCCTTTTCAGTAGTTAATATCAATTCGTGCTTTTCTAATTGCTTAATTTCAACTGAAGAGAAATTGTGATGGTCTGGAAAAGATTTTGTCTCAAACTGCAAGCCTTCTTGTCGTAAATACTCCACAAATGGTTTCGGATTCGCAATTCCAGTTACCAACAGAAATTTTTTATTCTTTAGGTAAGTCAATGGTTTTGAACCTGTATTATTCTTTATTTGGGAGCTGTAGCCTATTTTTGAAAAATAAACCGCTTGATGGGGTTTTAGGCTTAGTTTCCTTTTTATTAACTCCATTTTTGGAGCATCAATGTTCTCTGGACATTTAGTAACTACAACTATCTGTGCTCGCCTGGCACCAAACCGAGGCTCTCTCAAGTTTCCGGCAGGCAACATACAATCCTTGCTATATAAGTTGTTATATGGAGTAAGCAAAATATTTAACGAGGCCTTTACCTTTCTGTGTTGAAAAGCGTCATCCAGCAAAATGACCGCTGCAGAAGTCTTAAGTTTTTCAATCCCCGTTTGTCTATCTTCACAAACAGCAACGCTTATTTCGGGAAATTTTCGTTTAAACTGAAGCGGTTCATCACCAACTTCTTCCACAGTACTATCTACCAAAACCGTTTTAAACCCAGACGTTTTTCGTTTATAACCTCGGCTTAAAACCGCAATTTCATGGTCGGTTTTTAAATATGACACCAGAAGCTCAATCATAGGCGATTTGCCAGTGCCGCCAGTAGAAAGGTTGCCCACGCAAATTATTGGAATATCATAAGTCTTACTTTTCAACACCCCTTTATCGTATAACAAATTACGAAGTGCCGTTATACCACCGTATAAAAGTGAAAAAGGAAAGAGCAATTTGCGCAATAAGTTCATTTGACGAAAGTACTAATTCCAATGAAAACGACGATTGCTTTAAAATAATTTTAGCGTCCGTAAGAATGCTACAAACCATTATCTTTACGAAAAATTGTAACAAATGACGGTAAAAGATGTAATTTCACTATTAGAAGAACTAGCCCCACTCTCCTACTCCGAAGGTTTTGACAACACAGGTTTGCTTGTAGGAGATGCTAAAGCTAAGGTTTCAGGGATATTAGTAACCTTAGACACTTTAGAAGAAGTGGTAGATGAAGCCATTGAAAACAACTGCAACCTCATCGTGAGCTTTCACCCCATAATTTTTTCGGGATTAAAGAAAATCACAGGAAGCACCTATGTGGAGCGCGTTGTGCTAAAAGCCATTAAACACGACATCGCCATATTCTCAAACCATACTGCACTTGACAATTCCTGGAATGGTGTAAACGCAATGATCTGTGAAAAACTCGGTCTTAAAAACCGTAAAGTCTTAATTCCACAAGCCGAAACAATTAAGAAACTCATCACTTTTGTTCCTTCAAAAGATGCCGACAAAGTTAGAAATGCACTTTTTGAAGTTGGTGGCGGAAATATTGGTAATTATGAAAATTGCAGTTTTAATATTGAAGGAAGCGGTAGCTTTAAAGGAAACGACGCTTCAAACCCTGTTATTGGCGAAAGAGGAAAACTACATTTTGAAGAAGAAATACAGATTGGAATTACATTTTCAAAACACCTTCAAACACATGTATTAAAAGCACTTTTTAAAGCACATCCTTATGAAGAAGTGGCTTATGAAATAACCACCCTAGAAAACCATGATCAACACATTGGTATGGGTATGATTGGCGAGTTTGACACAGCCATGCAAGAAACAGATTTCCTTGAGTTTCTTAAAAAAACCATGAATACAGACTGCGTTCGTCATTCTGCCTTACTGAATAAAGACATTAAAAAAGTTGCCGTTCTAGGCGGCAGTGGAAGCTCAGCAATTAGCATGGCTAAAAGTGCCGGCGCATCAGCGTTTGTCTCGGCAGATTTTAAATATCACGACTTCTTTCAGGCCGAAAAAGCAATACTTTTAGCAGATATTGGACATTATGAGAGTGAACAATACACAAAAGATCTTATACATTCTTTCCTTAAGAAAAAAATCACTAATTTTGCAGTCCTTTTATCACAAACAAATACCAATCCTATTAGCTATTTATAATTTATGGCAACGAAAACCGAAGTTACTATTGAAGAGAAGTTAAGAGCGTTATACGATCTACAACTTATTGATTCCAGAATTGATAAAATTAGAAACGTTCGCGGTGAACTACCCTTAGAAGTAGAAGACCTTGAAGACGAAGTAGCAGGAATGAACACCCGCCTGGAAAAGCTCAATGCCGATCTTGAAGTAATTGAAGATCAGATCAAGGAGAAGAAGAATAATATTGAGGAGTCAAAAGCCCTTATCAAAAGATATTCTGAACAACAAGACAATGTTCGTAACAATCGCGAATACAACTCTTTAAGCAAAGAGGTAGAGTTTCAGGAACTTGAAATCCAACTTGCAGAAAAGAATATTAAGGAGTTCCACGCTCAAATAGAGCAGAAAACGCAAGTTATTGAAGAGACAAAAGATCGCTATAACGAACGTACAGAGCACTTAAAGCACAAGCAAAATGAGCTTGATGAAATTTTAAAAGAAACGGAAAAAGAAGAGCAGGCACTTATCAAAAAATCAGAGAGTTTTGAAGATAAAATAGAGCCTAGACTTGTTAAGGCTTACAAACGCATACGAACCAATGTGAAAAATGGTTTGGCTGTAGTTCCTGTTGAGCGCGGCGCATCTGGAGGTTCTTTCTTTACCATTCCACCGCAAGTACAGATGGAAATTGCCGGTAGAAAAAAGATCATCACCGACGAGCACAGTGGTCGTATTTTGGTAGATTTAGATTTAGCAAATGAAGAACGGGAAAAGATGGAAGCCTTGTTTACTAAACTCAGATAAGCTTTCCCAAATAATTATAACAAAGCCTTCACATAATAGTGAGGGCTTTTTTTGTACTTTAAATGAAAGGTTTTTATCACAGTACAGACCAATTTTTAAAAAAGAACAAATGAAGAAAATATCAATTGTAATATTCAGTGTTTTTCTATTCTCCCTTCAAGCGGCTTGTAAACCCTCTAATGAACGAAATAAAGCTGCCGAAGCAATCGCCCAAAAAGAACAACTCCCTGTGCAGACACAAACTCAAAATGGTTTAAAAAAGGCCTATTTTGCCAGTGGATGCTTTTGGTGCTTAGAAGCGATTTATGAAAGTGTTATTGGTGTAGACGAAGCAATATCAGGCTATAGCGGTGGTAAAGCACAAAACCCTACCTATGAAAATCACGCAGATCATGCCGAAGCCCTTGAAGTTATTTACGACCCAGAGATTATAAGTTTTAGCCAATTGGTAACTGTATATTTTGGTTCGCAAAACGTAACTCAGGTAAATGGCCAGGGACCAGATCGCGGATCATCATACCGATCCATAGTTTTCTATCAAAATGATTCTGAAAAAAAAATAATCGATGCGAAAATCGCAGCCCTAAACCAGCAGTTAGGAGGCGATAAAGTTGCAGCGCAGGTACTGCCGTTTCAGAAGTTTTGGAAAGCCGAAGCTTACCATCAAGATTATGAAAAAAATAATCCGGGCAATCCATATATCCAAAATGTTTCCATTCCACGAATAAACAAGTTTAAGGCAAAGTATCCCGAGTTATTAAAAGAAAATAAAAACCATTAAACTTTAGAAAGGTTTAAATTATCTTATTTCACTTCAACCCAATTCTTTAAAATCACAAAGCCCTTTCCATATTATTAATCTTGAGAGGGCTTTTTCTTTTGATCATCTGCCAAAATCGATTTCCACTCGGGGTGTTTATCGATGTAATTCTTAATAAACCCACACTCAGGAATCACTTTTAACCCGCGTTGCTCAATTTGCATCAAGGTTTTTTCAGTCATTTCACTGGCAACACCTTGGCCAGAAAGCGCCTTATCAACCTCGGTATGGTTTAAGGACAAAACACCGGGAAGCATTGAATATTCAATAAAGGCATCGTGGCCATCGACTTTAGTTTCAAACCGGCTTTCTTCTTTATTATCAATTACATTCATTACAATATTTTTTTTAATCTGCTTTAAAATTACAAAAAATATAAAAGCGAAAACTATTTCTTACTTTTACTCTAAAATTAAACATTATGAAATTTAAAATCTTCGCCATTGCCGTATTGTCCGCTTTCTTTGGGTGCAATGACACACAAAACACTTCAGAAAAACCAAGTTTTGAATTCGAAAACTCACAAAAAGAGTCAGTTGAGCAACTAGACACCGCTCACAAAATTGCAAATGCAAATGGTTTTGAAAATTGGAATGACGTCAACACCATCGCCTTTACTTTTAATGTAGATAGAAACGGCGAGCATTTTTCTCGATCATGGATCTGGCAACCAAAAACTGGAGCTGTAAAAATGAGGTCTGGAGATGACATCGTAAATTACAATCGTTCAAAAATGGACAGCGTAGCCATGAAAACCGATGCTTCCTTAATAAATGATAAATATTGGCTATTGGCACCTTTCCAAATTGCTTGGGACGAAGGCACTTCCTTCTCCGAAAAACAAAATGTTGTCGCTCCAATTTCAAAAGACACCTTAAACCAATTAACTATAGTTTACGGTAATGACGGCGGTTATACTCCTGGTGATGCGTATGATTTATTTTATGACGACAATTATAAAGTAAGAGAATGGAATTACAGAAAAGCCAATGCCCCAGAGCCTTCACTCAGTACCACTTGGGAGGCTTATAAAAACTATAACGGAATTGAGGTTTCCACCATGCACAAAGACGAATCTGGCAGCTTTAAGCTATATTTTACAGATATTACGGTAAAATAATGCCGAAACACTTCTTTTAAGTGAATAGGTAACGACTAGCCAATCTCAATCTATTGCATGGCATAATGACAAAATAACCCAATATAAATTCCTATTTTTGTGAGAAGCGCAATAAAACTCACCCACCATAATGTTTCAAAACACTTTAAAATACGCTAAACAGCAAGATGCAGACGATCGTTTGGCATCTTTCAGAAATAAATTTCACATACCTAAAAATGCTTCAGGAGAAGAACTTGTCTATCTCTGTGGTAACTCCCTAGGCTTACAGCCAAAAATCACTTCAGAATATATAGATGAAGAACTGAAAGATTGGGCAAATCTAGGAGTTGAAGGTCACACAGACGCCAAGCATCCATGGCTTCCCTATCATGAATTTTTAGCTGAAAACATGGCAAAAATTGTTGGTGCAAAACCTTCAGAAGTAGTTGTAATGAACACCTTGACCACCAACCTGCATTTAATGATGGTCTCCTTTTATCAGCCTACAAAAACGAAGTATAAAATTGTGGTGGAGAGCGACGCTTTCCCGAGTGACAAATACGCAGTTGAAAGCCAGTTAAAGTTTCATAATATTGACCCTGAAGATGGCTTAATTCTTTGGAAACCCAGAAACGGTGAGGAGTTGTGCCGTTATGAGGATCTGGAAGAAATACTAAATACCCACGGTGACGAAATTGCCCTGCTGATGATTGGCAGTACTAATTATTACACGGGTCAATCGTTTCCGCTAAAAAAAATTACCGAATTAGGCCATCAACACAACTGCATGGTAGGTTTTGATTTGGCTCATGGCGCTGGAAATATTCAACCTAACCTCCACGAAACAGGAGCAGATTTTGCCGTTTGGTGCACCTATAAATACTTAAACAGCGGCCCTGGAAGTTTAGGCGGCTGCTTTGTACACGAGCGTCACGCAGACAATAGCGAACTAAAGCGTTTTGCTGGTTGGTGGGGTCACAACAAGAAAACACGGTTTAATATGCGTAAAGATTTTGATGCTTTACCGGGCGCCGAAGGATGGCAACTCAGTAATCCGCCAATATTATCAATGGCGGCCATTAGAGCGTCTTTAGACACCTTTACCGAAGCAGGTTTTGATAATATTCGGAAAAAATCTGAAAAACTAACCGGCTATTTAGAGTTTTTATTAGACGAAATGGACAACGACGCCATTACTATAATCACCCCTAGAAACCCAGAAGAACGTGGATGCCAGCTTTCAATTCAGGTGAAAAACGCCGATAAAAAACTACACACAAAATTAACTGAAGCTGGAGTAATAAGCGATTGGCGCGAACCTGATGTAATCAGAATAGCCCCAGCTCCACTTTACAATAGTTTTGAAGACGTTTTTAGGTTTTCAGAGAAATTGAAACAAGTTTTGAAAAATTGACATAAGACTGAATGGACTTACGGCTTACGATTTACAACACAAAACAATATAAATGTAGAACGTTATAGATCAAATCGTCTTAGGCCTTTACAAATAAATAAAAATGAATAAAGACATACTAATAATAGGTGCCGGACTTTGTGGAAGCCTTCTCGCATTGCGTTTAGCACAACACGGATTCAATATAACCTTAGTTGAAAAACGACCCGACCTTCGCAAAGTAACCCTAGACGCCGGACGTTCTATAAACTTGGCCCTAAGTGACCGTGGATTACGCGGGTTGCGGCTTGCTGGCGTTGAAGAGGCAGCCAAATCGCTTTTAATTCCGATGACAGGGCGAATGATTCACGAAAAATCCGGAAACACATTTTTAAGTCCGTATAGCGGGAATGAAGATAAGTTCATCAATTCGGTTTCACGGCCAGGTTTAAATAAGCTTTTGTTGAACGAAGCCGAAAAAATGCCAAATCTGAAAATAATTTTCAATCAAACCTGCACTGAGGTTAATCACGAAACCCCTTCCGCCACCTTTGAAGATTTTGAAACCGGCAAAGAAACTACATACACCGCAGACGTAATTTTTGGAACAGATGGTGCTGGATCGGTAGTTAGGGCGAGCATGATAAACGACAAAGAGTTCCTTCTTAATATCTCTCAACAATGGCTTAGCCATGGGTATAAAGAACTTGAGATTCCGGCTGCCGAAAACAAGGGGTATAGAACCTATAAAAACGCACTTCATATTTGGCCGCGTGGCGAAGACATGCTAATTGCCCTGCCCAACTTAGACGGAAGTTTTACAGTAACCCTATTCCTACCGTATAAAAACAGCGATTACTGTTTTGAAACTCTTACCACTCCTGAAAAAGTTGAGACATACTTCAAAAAAGAATTTCCAGATGTTTTGGATTTAATTCCAAACCTTACCGAAATATTCTTTGAAAACCCAACCGGGTCAATGGGAACCGTAAAGTGCGATCCCTGGCACCGCTACGGAAAGGTATTATTAATGGGTGATGCCGCGCATGCCATGGTTCCTTTTTACGGCCAGGGCATGAATGCTAGCTTTGAAGATGTTGCCGTTTTTGATGAAGTTTTAAACCAACATAAAGACGGTCTCGCTTCTGGAACGAGCTCTTGGCAGACAATTTTTGATGAATATGAAAAAATTCGAAAAAAAGATGCCGATGCCATTGGCGAATTGGCAGTTGATAATTTTGATGAAATGAAGGCTCATACCGGAATGGAGCTCTTTCAGAATAAAAGAAAGTTAGAAACAGCCTTCGAAACGGAATTCCCAGGCGAGTATTACAGCAAATATTCTTTGGTTACCTTTAATGAAAATATTTCCTATTCTGAAGCCAAAAAATTAGGGCGAGCCCAAGACAAAGCCATTCTAGGAATGTTACACGACGGGAAACTTTCAGAAAACATGTCGTTAAAAGAAAAGTTGAAAGCTGTAAAAGAGCAAACACGGGTTATTCTTAACACAAATGAAATGGCCGATTATTTAAAGTATTAAAAATATATTTTCTTATTTTAAGATTTACGATAATACGATTATCAAAAAAAACAGTTCAATAATGGAAAACAAAAGCAAATTAGTTGAAGGAAAAGCAACTCCTAGAGGTGCATATCCGCATGTAAAGCGTGTGGGAGATTTCATATTTATTAGCGGCACCAGCTCCCGTCTGCCAGATAATACCATTGCCGGTGTAAATAAAATTGATGAAATGGGAACCATGCATTTCAATATTGAGGAACAGACCCGGGCCGTTTTAGAAAACATAAAAGATTATCTGGCCACTGAAGGCGCAACCATGGCAGATGTTGTTGATGTAACCACCTTTTTAGTAAACATGAACGATTTTGGTGGCTACAACAAAGTGTATTCAGAATATTTTAATAAAGAAACCGGACCAGCACGTACAACAGTTGCCGTTCACCAATTGCCGCACCCACAATTGATTGTTGAAATAAAGGCGATGGCGTATTTTCCAGTTAAGAGTTAAGAGTGTAGAGTGTAGCGTTATGAGTGATAAAGAATTTAATATCAAATCTTCGACTGTTGAAAAAGGGCTTGAATTGGCTCAAGATTTTTTGGGCAAGCTTATTTTTCCGGCTATTGAAGAAGTAGGATTATTAGTGGCAGATAATGTAAAAGTTTGGTCATTTTAGTCAATAGTCATTGCGCAGTAGTTAGCTCCCTGCAAGGTGTTGCCGACGAATAAGGCCTACTTGTAGGTCTTTGCGTGATGAATAGTGCTTTTATTAAATACGAAGCCGTTTAAAAAATATTGAACTCGTTAAAGACTTTTCACGAAGCTTATATTTTTGGCAATTGGTTGTCAGTACAAAGTAAAACTAAATCCGCGCAGGTTTTTGAAGCCAGTGGGATTTACAAAACATGATAAATTGAAAATCCTAAATTACATAAACGGCGAATACGTTGCGCCAGTTTCAGAAAAATGGTTGGATAACTACAATCCTTCTAATGGCGAGGTGTATTCGCAAATAGCAGATTCAAATCAAGAGGATGTTGAAAACGCTTATCAAGCTGCAAAAGATGCCTTCCCGGAATGGAGCAATACCAACATTGATGAACGCAGTAAGATATTACTAAAAATAGCAGATTTAATTTCTGAAAACTTGGTCGATCTTGCCGAGGCGGAATCTATAGACAACGGAAAGCCACTCAGTTTAGCCTTAACCGTTGATATACCTAGGGCATCAGCAAATTTTCGGTTTTTCGGGAATGCAATTACTCAGTTTTCAAGTGAAGCCCATGAAAATGTAGGCCTCAACACCATGAACTTTACCTTGCGTGAACCTCTTGGCGTTGTAGGCTGTATTTCGCCTTGGAACTTGCCTCTTTATTTATTTACTTGGAAAATTGCACCCGCTATTGCAGCTGGGAATACGGTAGTTGCAAAACCGAGTGAAGTAACCCCTATGACCGCATTTCTTTTAGGCGAAATATGTACCAAAGCTGGCCTACCAAAAGGGGTTTTAAATATTGTTCACGGTACAGGACCGTCGGCAGGACAAGCAATTGTAACCCATGAAGCTATAAAAGCAATTTCCTTTACGGGAGGAACCAAAACAGGGCAACATATTGCCAGAACGGCGGCGCCAATGTTTAAAAAGCTATCATTAGAATTGGGCGGAAAAAATCCAAACCTCATCTTTGCCGATTGTGATTACGATAAAATGTTGGCAGTAACGGTTCGGTCATCCTTTGCCAATCAGGGTCAGATTTGCCTTTGTGGGAGTCGTATTTTTGTAGAAAAACCGATTTACGAAAAATTCAAAAAAGATTTTATTGAAAAGGTAAAGCAGCTAAAAGTTGGTGATCCCTTAGATGCTAAAACAAATGTTGGGGCTTTAGTATCAGAACCACATTTAGAAAAAGTAGAATCATATATTAAACTTGCCGAAAAAGAAGGTGGGAAAATACTCTTTGGCGGTAAGCGGGTTGTTGTAAATGAACTTGAAAATGGGTATTATCTTGAACCTACCGTAATTGAAGTTTATGATGACCAATGTCGAGTAAACCAAGAAGAAATTTTTGGTCCAGTAGTAACCATTATGCCTTTTGAAACTGAAGCAGAAGCCTTGCGTATGGCCAACTCGGTTAAATATGGTCTATCTGCTACACTTTGGACTTCAGACCTAAACCGAAGTATGCGTGTTTCAAAAACCATTGAAGCAGGTATTGTTTGGGTAAACACCTGGTTAAACCGGGATTTACGCACCCCTTTTGGCGGTGTAAAAGATAGTGGCGTAGGCAGAGAAGGTGGTTTTGAAGCCTTAAAGTTTTTTACCGAAGCTAAGAATGTTTGTATAAAATACGAATGAAAT
Organism: Aequorivita marina; assembly: GCF_031631895.2. NCBI lineage: Bacteria > Pseudomonadati > Bacteroidota > Flavobacteriia > Flavobacteriales > Flavobacteriaceae > Aequorivita > Aequorivita marina. The sequence continues at coordinate 120,226 of NZ_JAVMBW020000004.1, read as the reverse complement.
TAAAATTGAAATCGATCACTGAGATTACAAATACTGAATACTGAATACTGAATACTGAAAAGATATGAATTTAGACTTAACAAATAAAAATGCGCTGGTTTGCGGAAGCACTGCCGGCATTGGCAAAGCAACGGCTATACAGTTGGCAAAACTTGGAGCAACGGTTACTTTGGTGGCTCGAGACCAAGCAAAATTAAAAGAAACCTTAATAGAGCTGGCTCATGATCAAGGGCAAAAACACAATTATTTTGTAGCAGATTTCACCAATCCGCAGCAGTTAAAGGAGAAGGTTGATATTGCAGCTTCAAATAAAATTTTTCACATCTTAGTCAATAATACGGGCGGCCCAAAAGGAGGACCTATATTTTCAGCGGGTACCGACGAATTTGAGAAGGCTTTTTCCATGCATTTAATCTGTAATCAGATTTTGGCTCAAGCTTTAGTGCCAGGAATGAAAGAAGCCGACTACGGACGGATTATCAATGTAATCTCAACCTCTGTAAAACAACCAATAGACAATTTAGGCGTAAGCAACACCATTAGAGGCGCAGTGGCTAGCTGGAGCAAAACAATGGCTAATGAACTGGGGCAATTCGGGATAACCGTAAACAATGTGCTTCCCGGGTTTACGGCTACCGACAGATTGGCTTCGGTAGTTTCCAGTAGAGCCAAGCGCATGAATGCTTCAGAAAAAGAAGCTAGTGATGCCATGCAAAATTCAGTTCCAGCAAAACGTTTCGCGCAGCCGGGTGAAATTGCAAACGCCATAGCCTTCTTGGCAAGTGAGGCCGCGAGCTATATTAACGGAATAAACCTTCCCGTTGATGGCGGACGAACCAAAAGTTTATGATTTCATTGCCTACTTCCGTAAGGTTTTCAAATCATTGTAGGTCTAGATTAGTGAAATTTGTAACTTTAACCTCAAAGTATTAATTAAAGAGATCCCCGCCTTTGCGGAATATAATTATGAAAAGAAAACTTCGCATTAATGGTCACTCCCACCTACTCCCCTACCCTGAAGACATTCCACAGTTTATGCAGGACAAGGGAATTTTTTGGGTAGATAAAGATAGAAAGTATATGCTTCAAAAAGATTGGAGCCGACCTGTTACCGATTCCAGTTTTTTCTTAGATGAGAAACTAGAATGGATGGAGCGTTATAACATTGACCATGCCGTTGTTCTTAACCTTTCACAGTTATATGGAAATGGACTTCGCGTTGAGGAGATGAAGAAAGCGCTTCGATTTCAAAATGATTTTAACGCAAAAGTTCAACACGACAACCCTTCAAAATTCACCTGTGGCTTTGTGGTACACCCCGGTTTTGTTAGAAGTGCACTTTGGGAAATTGAGCGCTGTGTAGAAGAGTTGGGGCTACAATTACTGTGTTTACCCACACATTATATGGATACCATTGGTACCTGGCGTTGTATTTTTGACGAAGAGAACGAACCTATTTTTGAACTGGCTTCAAAGTATAATCTAGCAGTAGAAATCCATCCATACGATGGTGAAAAATTTATAAAACTTGAAAATACCGCTTGGCGTTTTCATTTAATCTGGATGTTAGCACAATGTGCAGATGCGTATCATTTTCTAACCCTGAACGGCTATGCGGACAAGTACCCAAATATGCGTACCTGCTTTGCGCACGGTGGACAATTGGCACAGATAAATTTAGGAAGAAGAATACAAGGTTTTGACGGCCGCCCAGACCTATTTGAAGGAAAAACCCACCCGAGAAGATCTGTTGGCCATAAAAATATATTTTTTGACACCTTAGTACACGACACGGGATCCTTAGAGTTAGTAGTAAAAAACCAAGGTGCAGAGCAAGTGCTGGTTGGGCTAGATGATCCGTATCCGTTAGGAGAAATGGAAAGTGCCGTACAATCTTCCTATCCTGGAAAGATATTAGATCTTGCGGTAGAACAAAATATTATTACCGAAGTACAGTCTGATGCTATGTGGGAAGACAATGTAATCCAATGGCTGTGTGGTGATGATAAAGCCGCTAAGAAAAAACTAATTGATAGAATCCTCAACAAAAAATAAAACCCAATTTATAAAAATGGATTTTCTTCCTGAAAAATTAAACGATTACGTTGAGCAACACTCGCAAGCCGAACCTGAATTGTTACAAGATTTAAATCGGGAGACTTGGCAAAAAGTATTGGCCCCAAGAATGTTAAGCGGCCATTTACAAGGAAGGATTTTAAGTATGTTGTCAAAGTTAATTCAACCCAAATACATACTAGAAATTGGTACGTACACTGGGTATTCTGCCTTGTGTTTGGCAGAAGGCATGCAGGAAAGTGGCGAGCTCCATACCATTGATGTCAATGAAGAGCTCTACGATTTTCAACGAAAGTATTTTGACAAATCAAATTACGGGCAGCAAATTGTCCAGCATTTGGGTAATGCAATGGAGCTAATCCCAAAAATGGATATATTTTTTGATTTGGTTTTTATTGATGCCGATAAATTTAATTATCCCAATTACCTTGAGATGATTCTTCCAAAGCTAAAAAGTGGATCAGTAATTTTAAGTGATAATGTTCTTTGGAGCGGAAAAGTCGTGGAAACTGTAAAAGGCGATGATATGGACACGAGAGCGCTTCTTCAGTATAATGAAATGCTAAACAACCACCCAAGGCTGGAATCAGTTGTGCTTCCCATTCGCGATGGATTGACTATTTCAAGAGTGAAGTGATTTATTACTACTGAAAATTTGGGCGTTTAGAACTTTCGCTTAATTGGGCCGGTTACCTCGTCAACATCTTCTTTTACTTGGTCTATTTGCTTTTGAACATCAGAGGTAATATCAACGTCCACACCGTGTTTTTCGGCACCTTTTGTAATTTCAGACTTAATATCATTGGTGGCATTCTTAACCTGCCTGATGGTTTTACCCAAACCACGCGCTATTTCCGGTACTTTGTCTGCACCAAAAACAAGAAGCACGATGAATAGGACAAAGCCAATTTCGGCACCGCTAATAAAAAGAAAGATTGCCTGTGAAATCATAGTGCAAATATAGTAATGAGTTATGAGTTATGAGGGGTGAGTGGTGAGTTTTTCTAAAAATGAAGTCCTAACATAACTTTTGTGCCTAAAAGATAAAAAGTGCTCGGTTTGTCCTGACAAGATTTTCTGATGATCAGTTGACAATAGGTATTATCCTTGCGTTATTATTTTAATTCGTTGAACAGAACTTCTTTCTTAAATTCAATTTTTGAAATATGTTTCGTTTTGTTATTCCAATCGAGCGGTGTCCAGTATTTCGGGTATTTTAAAGTTACCTCCTTTCCAATTAATTTCTTCTTTAAGCCTTCTAATTTCAAACCGGTTTGTAAACCTCTGTTTATATAAAACCTGCGGTCATTACCCTGCAATTTAAAAACAATATCACTTCCTCCGTCATCGTAGATAGCTACAACCACGCCTTTTTCTATAATAGCCTCATCTTCATGTATTTTGGGAACTGGTCTTAAAATTGAAAACGCCACTACTAAAACGATAAGACCGAATACGATTAAAAAATTTTTTCTTAAAACAGCGATAAAAACTGAGCGGAATATATACAATTAAAAGAGGCCGCTACTACAATCAGCCACTCTAAACGTAAACGATTTTTTCTCAGTCATTTGAAAAGAGAACCTCAATCTAATCGCTTTTCTTTTTCTTCTTAAATTTTTCAAAAGCGCCGAGTTCTTTCTGCTTTGGCCACGAGTTGTTTGAGGTATCAATATCGGCTGTTTCTTGATCTGGATCAACTTCTATCTTTACAATTTCCTTTTCTGAAGCGATTACCTTTTTAATCAATTCGTCATTTTTTCGCCATATCTGGGCTGGATAAACAATCCGCTCAGATGTTCCGTCTTTATAGTTGTATTGCGCAATTATTGGCATTGGGATTCCTCCAGGTTTTTCAAAGCTCACTTTATAAAAATAATTAGGATGCTTTAAGTTTGCCCGTTCTTCAGGGGGAATATTTTCGTTTATATATTCCTTTAAGGTCTGTATTTCGTCTAGCTTTGACGTCAATTCGCGCTCATCAAAATCTTCACTACCTTCTTCAACCATATACACCATTGGTGGCAAATCGCTTTCTTGAATACCACGATCTTCCAACATTTTTTGAACTTCCTTGTTCATTTTTGAGGTTACATAAAACTTTTTCACATCCTTAACACCAATATCTACATAGTCTGTGGTATAAAACCACTCGCGCCAATACCAATCTAGATCTACTGCCGAGGCATCTTCCATAGTTCTGAAAAAATCTTCTGGAGTTGGGTGTTTAAACATCCAGCGATGCGAATAAGTTTTAAAAGCGAAGTCGAAAAGTTCGCGCCCCATAATAGTTTCACGTAAAATATTTAAAGCCGTTGCAGGTTTTGCATACGCATTTGCGCCAAAATTATAGGTGTTTAGGCCTTTGGTCATAATGGGAGCCATTGTACCTTGATCGCCTGCCATATAATCCACAATATTCTTGGCCGGCCCTCTACGCGACGGATATTTTTTATTGGGGCCGATAGCCTCGGGATAGGTTTCTCCAAAATCCTGTTCGGCTACGTATTGTAAGAATGTATTTAAACCTTCATCCATCCATGTCCATTGTCTTTCATCGCTATTCACGATCATCGGGAAGTAGTTATGTCCTACCTCATGGACTATCACGCTTATCATTCCAAATTTTGTTCTGTCACTTATATAGCCATCCTTATCAGGTCTTCCATGGTTCCAGCAGATCATTGGATATTCCATTCCTTGATTCTTTGCACTAACCGAAATAGCTTTAGGGTATGGATATTCAAAAGTCATTCTAGAATAGGTTTCCAAGGTGCTTGCAACGGTTCGAGTGGACCAGTCTTCCCACAGAGGATTAGATTCTGGCGGGTACAAGGAAACTGCCATAACCGAACCCGAACCCATTTTTACCGCCATCATATCCCATATGTATTTTCGGGAACTGGCAAAAGCGTAATCGCGAACATTCTCAGCTTTAAACTTCCAGGTTCTTTTAGCTTTGGAAAAGTTTTTTGCCGCTGCTTCGGCTTCAGTCTGGGTTACAATCATAACCGGTTTATCAAATGATTTTTGCGCTGCATCATAACGATCCATCATTTCCTTCGAAAATATCTCTTTCCTATTTTGAAGAGAACCAGTTGCGTCAAGAATATGGTCTGAAGGCACGGTTATATTCACATCAAAATCTCCAAAAGGCAAAGCAAACTCATCTCTACCCCAAAACTGACTGTTTTGCCAGCCTTCAACATCATTATAAACCGCCATTCTTGGATAAAACTGCGCAATAACATAACCGCGATTGCCATCCTCAAAAGTTTCGTACCCGCTTCTACCACGGCCCACAACGTGATCGTTTATGTTGTACCACCATTTAATTGAAAAGACGAATTCTTCCCCTGGGTTTAAGTTTTTCGGCATATCAATCCGCATCATCGTTTGGTTTATCATGTGTGGTAAAGCCGCTCCATTTTCATCTTTTACTTCGGTAATATTGAAACCACCATCAAAACCATCTTCCATATAATTTTTCACAAAACTTCCCGCCATTTCGGTAGGAGCCGCATGTGAGGTCTCAATTAATGGCGACTTAGAATCTTTAGCGCGCACATTTTGATCAAGTTGCACCCACAGATACTCCAAAACATCTGGCGAATTGTTAGTATAGGTTATGGTTTCAGAGCCAATAATCTTCTTGTTTTTATCGTCCAACTCAATGTCCATAACATAATCGGCCTGCTGCTGATAATAGTTTGGCCCTGGCGCACCACTGGCCGTCCTGAACATGTTTGGAGTTGAAAACTCTTCATACATTTGCTTAAACCGATTGGTATTATAATGTCCCGGTGCTCTTTTTTCTGAATTAGAATCATCTTGCGCGAATACAATTCCTGAAAAAAGGAAAAGTGTGGAGAGAAATAATAGCTTTATTAATTTCATTTCAAAAAAATTTATGGGTTTAAAAGTTTAAACTGCCCCTTGGTTCGTCTCTATCTAGAATCAAGCTTCGGCGGTTTTCTGATGTTTTAAAGTGAACGATATTTTTTTGCTCGGAAAACACTTCCATCAAAACCTTATTTTCAATTTCAATTGTTTTTAAGTCCATCACATTGGTAACTTCCATATAGGCTACAACCATATCGGTTTCGTATTCTTTTCCTATATACTGAAGCTGAACAGGCTTCCCATTCACTTTAATCTTAATTTTTTGCAACAGGTATCGCTGTAAATCTGCATTGGCAGCTTTAGTTTCTTTTTTGGTATCGAGCGAAATAGAAGGGTCGTATTTTAACTGAAGTGCATCCTCCATATCATCTGTAAAGATCTTAGCGATTACCTGAATAGCGCTCTTTTCCTTAACATATTCAATTTTAGTAATACTTACGTAAAATTTATGTGCCGAAGTAGCCGAAACAAAGGGAAATACAAGTAGTAAAATAAGAATGCTTAATTGCCTCATACTAAATACAGAAAGAACAAAGGTAGGGTACTAATCTTTTAATTTTGTTGCTTTTATTGAAAACTTCATGTGTGCCCTTATCATAAAAGTTACTTTTATAAAAAACTTTACTTGCCGCGTTCTTTATATTCCTTACTTTTTTTGATAAGAAACTCCATTAATTCCATTTCATTTTCCGGTTTCAATAAATCTTCATTAAGACCGTTTTCTTGAGCATAAAATAGAAAATCTACTGCTTTGTTTTCGGCAATATCAAAATTGTCAGCTATAAAATCTTTACTGAAACGTTGTTGGATATTATTGCTTACCAAAGCTTGGTTCCGTTCGCGTTCTGCAACGGTAATTTTCTTTCCCTTCGGAAAAAGTAACTGCCCAACACCACCTAAAATCGCCAGAACATCAGCTCCGTTTTTTAGAGCGTTGGAATGTAGGGCTTCTTCGGCGGCATTGCCAGAAATGGCTGTTTTATCATCTGGCTTAAAGTTATACCCATATTCTAGGTTTCCATAACTCAGATCCCAATCAGTAGCCACACTATAAGACGGTATCTTTTTTACATCAACATTTATATTTCCAGATAAGTCGTAAGGTCTAACTACAACCTCTTCTAATTGGTTTACGGCGGGGTTTAGAAAAATATTGATAAGTTTCCGTTCAATAATCCCTCTATTCACACTAACCGTGAAAGATTGGTATTGAAGTGCTGTTATTTGCAATCGGTCATTTTCAGCAATATCAATTGTAAAGCTACCATTGGCATCAGTAATTGTTCCTTGTTGAGACGAAATATTATATACAGAAATGCCTTCGGCGTCTTCGCCCTGTGGCACATGTATTTTTCCAAGAATCTTTGTACGGTCTATATCCTGCGCCAATAGCATTGGAGAAACAGCGATAAATAATAGAAGGAGTAGTTTTTTTGTCATTCAATAAAAATACAGATTTGTTTTGTGATTATAAGCCTAAAATTTACAATTTCAATGATTAAGTTTACACTTTTGAAAATACAGCGAAAATGAAAAACTTATTAGCAGCAAGCACGAGCACCGTTTACGGCAGAGAATATTTGGAGTACATATTAGATGAAATGGCCGAGCTTTTTAAAGATACTGAAGAGGTTATCTTTGTTCCCTTTGCCAGACCGGGCGGTATAATCCATGACGAATACACCGCGAAAGCAGCGCAAGCATTTAATAAAATTGACAAAAAACTAACGGGACTCCACACTTTTTCCGATCCTTTAGCGGCCCTAAAAAGTGCAAAAGGAGTTTTTACCGGTGGCGGCAATACCTTTGTGTTGGTTCGGCAGCTTTACCGTTTGGAATTAATGCAACCGCTTCGTGAAGCTATTTTTAACGGATTGCCTTATATGGGGACAAGCGCAGGTAGTAATATTTGCGGCGTATCTATGCAAACTACCAATGATATGCCCATTGTCTATCCACCTTCGTTTAAGACTTTAGGAGCAATTCCGTTTAATATAAATCCACATTATTTAGATCCAGATCCAGGAAGCAAACACATGGGCGAAACACGTGAAACCCGAATTGGCGAATTTCACACTCAAAACACAATCCCTGTTGTAGGGCTGCGCGAAGGAAGTTGGCTCCGTGTAAAGGGAGATGAAGTTATTTTAAAAGGTGAGCTAGAAGCCCGTATTTTTGAGCAGGGTAAAAAACCTTATGAAGTTGAAACCAATACGGTACTCAACACACTTTTTTAATAATACGTATATAAAAAACACGTACTACCTTCACTTTTAGGAAGTCCGGATAATCTATTAGGAAGGACGGGATAATTCTTTTACAAAGTGATATCCCTTTGCCACAAAGCCTTGGTTATAAAAAAACTTATGGGAGGGAAAATTATGCACATAGCTGTTTAGCTCAATCCAATTACAAGATTTTTTTCGGGCATAGCCGCTAACATATTCAATCATCATTTTACCTATCCCGTGGCTTCGGTAGGCATCGTCAATAATAACATGATCCATTTCAAGACTTCTGCCTGCATAATGGCGGGTTTGAAACCACAGCCCGCAAACACCTATTAAGGCATCGGCATCATAAACGCCAAGGCATTCATGGTTTTGCTGGGTCATTTCTTGAAATCGCTCTTTTAGAATTTCTTCCGGAACCGTATGGTTTCCTAGTTTTTGAATTAACGGAAGAATACTAAAAATATCCTTTGTTTCAATAATACGGATTGAAATGGCGTTATCTTTCAAATTAATGGTAATTTTAAATCTTCATAATTTAATTAAAATGAAGCGCAACGAATTTATTAAAATTTCTGGTCTCGCCGGACTAAGTTTAGCAGTTTTTCCACATTTTTCTTTTAATACTTTTTCAGAAGAATTTACCCGAAATCAACTTCTGGGGAAAGGAAACCCAGATATTATTGGCAATAGCTATACGTCTAAAATGAATAAAACTGCCAAGGAAGCCTTCAACCAAATGAAGGCCGCCGCGGCAAAGGAAAACATAAACATTGAAGTAGTTTCTGCCTACCGAAGTTTTAATCGGCAAAAACAAATATTTGAAGGCAAATACAAACGCTTTACCAAGCAAGGCCTTACACCTGAAAAAGCGATTGAGAAAATTATAGAATACTCTACTATTCCCGGAACTTCGCGGCATCATTGGGGTACAGATTTAGATTTAATAGACGCCAATGCACCGCGACCTGCAAATGTACTGATGCCTGAAAATTATCATGGAAACGGACCGTATTGCGGTTTTAAGGAATGGTTAAATGCAAATGCTGAAAAATTTGGGTTCTATGAAGTGTACACAGACAACGGCAACCGAAAAGGCTTTAAGTACGAGCCTTGGCATTTTAGTTACGCCCCAGTTTCTATCCCTATGCTGCAGGAATACCAAGCGAAAATTGATGTAAAAAAAATGCTTTCTGAAGAAAAATTAATAGGAAACGAACATTTTTCTGAAGCCTTTGTTGAGAAATATATAAATGAAAACATTCTGGATATAAACCCAAAATTGATTCCATAAATTTATTCCAGTAGGGACAACTCGTGAGTTGTCCCTACAAATTGTCCCTGTGAGTGAATCGTCCCCCGTGTGTCGCCCCTGCAAATTGTCTTTGCGCGTTTTTTAAAAAAATATTCTTCAAAACCTTAAACACAAAATTCCTAAACCCTTCGTATCTTTACACAATGAACAAAAAAGTCCTCCTAATGATCCTAGACGGTTGGGGAGTTACGCAAAACCATAGTGTTTCTGCGGTCGCCCAAGCCAAAACGCCGTTTATAGATTCACTTTACAAAAAATACCCGCACGCAGAGTTGCTTACCCACGGCATGAATGTTGGGTTGCCCGACGGACAAATGGGTAACAGCGAAGTAGGCCACATGAACCTAGGCGCGGGGCGAATTGTATATCAAGATCTTGCCAAAATAAACATGGCTGTAGAAAAAGGTACAATCAACAATGAGCCCGAACTTCAAAAAGCTTTTAAACATGCTAAAGCCAACAATAAGAAAGTGCATTTTTTGGGCCTGGTTTCCAACGGTGGGGTGCATTCGCATATTGAGCATTTAAAAGGATTACTTTCAGCAGCCCAAAAAGAAGGTTTGGATCAAGTTTTTGTTCACGCTTTTACCGATGGCCGCGATGTAGATCCGCATTCGGGAAAAAGCTTTATTGAGGACCTACAAGCGCATATGGAAAAAACAGGTGCGAAGCTGGCTTCAGTCATTGGTCGTTACTTCGCCATGGATCGTGATAAACGCTGGGAACGCGTAAAAAAAGCATACGATCTTTTGCGTTTTGGTAAAGGGAAACCTTCTAAAAATGCCGTTAAGAGCATTGCGGAAAGTTATGCTGAAGGAGTTACAGACGAGTTCCTTGAGCCAATCACCATGACCACTGCCCAAGGAAAACCAGTTGCAACAATTGACGAAGACGATGTAGTGATTTTCTTCAATTTTAGAACAGATCGGGGTAGGCAGCTTACCGAGGCCTTAACCCAAAAAGACCATGAAGAATATGGCATGAAAAAACTTCCGTTGTATTTTGTCACTCTTACCAGTTATGACGACTCCTTTGAAAACATTCAAGTGGTTTACAACAAAGAAAACCTACACAACACTTTAGGCGAAGTGTTAGCGTTAAACGGGAAAAAGCAAATTCGCATTGCCGAAACAGAAAAATACCCGCATGTAACCTTCTTTTTCTCCGGCGGAAGGGAGATTCCATTTAAGGATGAAAAACGCATTCTTTGCCCCTCGCCGAAAGTAGCCACATACGACTTAAAGCCCGAAATGAGCGCATACGACCTTCGGGACAAGATTTTGCCTGAAATTGAGAACGAAACAGCAGATTTTATTTGTTTAAATTTTGCAAATCCTGATATGGTGGGGCATACCGGTGTTTTTGAAGCTGCGGTAAAAGCTTGCGAAACGGTTGATAATTGCACCCGTGCCATAGTAGAACAGGCCTTGAAAAGCCATTATGCCACGATTATAATTGCAGACCACGGTAATAGCGAAACCATGCGAAACCCAGATGGCTCGCCCAATACGGCACATACTATAAATCCCGTGCCTATACTTGTGGTTGACAACGAAATTAAAGCAGTTAAAGATGGTATTTTGGGCGATATTGCACCTACTATTCTAGACATTATGGGGGTTGAAAAGCCTGATGCCATGACCCAAGAATCTTTAGTGTGATTCAATTTTGAACACCTAAACAGCAATTAACCGGGTTAGAATAAAAACAATTATTATGGGCAAAAAGTTAATAAAACTCTTTTTACGACTTGCAATTGCTGCAGGGTTTCTATCTGCCGTTGCCGATAGGTTTGGTTTATGGCCCAAAGATGTTTCGGCATGGGGCGATTGGAACAGCTTTCTGGAATACACCGAAATATTGAACCCATGGTTTCCCGTTTCGTTTATTCCAATCGTTGCTATAGTTGCAACTGCAGCAGAAGTTATTTTTGCGCTGTTTCTTATCATCGGTTTTAAAACAGATTTTTTTGCAAAGCTAAGCGGTATTCTATTATTGGTATTTGCCTTATCAATGACTTTTTCTACCGGCATTAAAGGCGTTTTCGATTTTTCGGTTTTTAGCGCTTCTGCAGCTGCGTTTGCAATAAGTTTTATCAAAGAGAAATACTTGGAAATTGATTCACTTCTTCAGAAAAACAACAACTAATAACACTTCACCTAAATGAAAAAAGCACTTCTTATTATTTCAGCAATTACTTTAATTGCCTGCGGTTCTTCAAAAGAAAAAACGAACACAAATGAAGCTATCAACACGGTATCCGCTTCAAATAGCGGCTTAGAGAAAATGAACGACACCGTACCTTATGAAGATTCGGTAATGCTTTTGGGAAAATCTAACCGGAAAGGCTTACAAATGCCAGCTTTTAAAGATTGGTACGATCTGGGGTATAGTCATTACAGGACTGCACCAGAGACTGGAGAACAGCTAAAGCCGCTTCTAGAAGATGTTTCCATCCTAGTATTTATGGGTACGTGGTGTTCAGACAGTCAACGCGATGTACCACATTTATACCGAATTTTGGACGACATGGATTTTGATGAATCTGAACTTTCCTTAATCAATGTTTCAGACCATAAAACCACGCCGCAAGGCTTTGAAAAGGACTATGATATTATTAACGTACCAACAATAATTTTTATAAAAAACGACAAGGAGCTAGGCCGAATTGTAGAATACCCCATTGAAACCCTTGAAGATGATATGTTGGCAATTTTAAGCGGAAAAGACTACAAGCACGCTTACGCCGAATAATCTATTGACATCGGTATAATTCTTTGTAATTTTGCAGCTTGAAAAAAATAAGATGATTGGAGAAACTATAACCATTGCCGTCGATTTTGATGGGACCATTGTAGAGGATAACTATCCACGTATTGGGAGGCCTATTATTTTTGCTTTTGACACTTTAAAAAAGCTTCAAGATAAAGGCCATAGACTAATATTATGGACTTACAGAAAGGGCGATGCTTTAGAAGAAGCGGTGCAATTCTGTAAAGACAATGGCATTGAATTCTACGCCGTTAACAACAGTTTTCCAGGAGAAGAATTTGACACCTCCCACAGCCGAAAGATCAATGCAGATATTTTTATTGACGACCGAAACATTGGCGGTCTTAAAAGTTGGGGAGAAATATACCAAGAACTTATTGGCGGAGAAAAACCCACCACCAGCAAAAGTAAAAGCAAGAAAAAAGGATGGTTTCCTTTTTAAAACAGCATTATGATAATACCTAAGACAAAAGAAGAAATTGAATTAATGCGCGAAAGTGCATTAGTGGTATCCCGCACTTTGGGGATGCTTGCAAAAGAAGTAAAAGTTGGTGTAACTCCAAATAAGCTCAATACACTCGCAGAAGACTATATTCGCTCGCAAGATGCAATTCCAGGCTTTCTGGGCTTGTACGATTGCCCTTCTACCCTACTTACAAGTGTAAACGAAGCGGTGGTTCACGGATTACCAACGGATATTCCTTTAAAAGATGGCGATATAGTTGCCATAGATTGCGGGGCTATAAAAAACGGATTTTACGGCGATCACGCCTATACTTTTGAAGTAGGCGAAGTTGCCCCAGAAACGAAAAAGCTTCTAAAAATCACTAAAGAATCACTTTACGTAGGCATGCGCGAGTTTAAGTCTGGTAATCGGGTTGGCGATGTGGGCTATGCCATTCAGAAATATTGTGAGGCGCACGGTTACGGCGTAGTACGGGAGCTTGTTGGGCACGGTATTGGCACAAAAATGCATGAAGATCCTGAAATGCCAAATTACGGTCGTCGCGGTCGTGGCAAGAAGTTTATTGAAGGAATGACAGTTGCCATCGAGCCCATGATAAATTTAGGAACTCATAAGATTAAACAACTGAGTGACGGCTGGACTATTGTAACGCGAGATGGGCAGCCAAGTGCACATTTTGAACACGATCTGGCCTTAGTAGATGGCAAACCAGAATTACTCTCTACTTTTGATTATGTTTATGAAGCGCTCGGGATTACTAGCGATGAAGAGAAAGAGTTTAGAAATCAATAAATTTTTTACTTCCGCACCCTAAATTTCATTACAGTTTAAAATTAAACTGCGAATTCACACACAAAGTATTTGTTAACTTGATTTTTAAACCTTGTTCAAGAAAATACTAAATATAATCCCACGCCCGTTGCTCATTAGATTGAGTTATTTGGCACGTCCTGTATTTGCTTTTTTTTTGAAAGGTAATAAATTCACAGATCCTATAAACGGTAAATCTTATCGAAAGTTTCTACCTTATGGCTATGAAACTGTGCGTGAAAACGTTCTTGCTCCTGGCACACTTTCATTAGAGCGACACCGATTATTGTGGCTTTACTTAAAGAACGAAACCAATTTCTTTACGGAAAACCTAAAAGTACTTCACTTTGCTCCAGAACAGGCTTTTTATAAAAGGTTTCGGAAAATGGAAAATCTAGATTACACCACTACAGATCTTAACTCGCCAATTGCGGATGTAAAAGCCGATATATGCGACTTACCCTTTAAGGCGAATTCGTTTGATTTTATAATCTGTAATCACGTATTAGAGCATATTCAAGACGACACCAAAGCCATGCAGGAAATTTTCCGGATACTAGCTCCCGGAGGCACTGCTATTTTACAAATTCCGTATAAAGCCAATTTAAAAACCACGTTTGAAGACAACAGCATTACCGATCCTAAAGAACGCGCTCAAATTTTTGGACAATATGACCACGTTCGTGTCTATGGAATGGATTATTTTACAAAGCTTGAATCAATCGGTTTTAAAGTAGAAGCTGTAGATTACACCAATAGGATTACCGCAGCAGCGGTTGAAAAGTATAGACTTCCGCTAGGAGAGTTGATTCCTGTGTGTAAAAAGGAAGAGGCTTAGAGACAGGTCTAAGTTTATAGAAAACCAATTGTAGAAATAATGTTTATTCTGGCATTGCCCGTTTAAAACCTTCGGTAATAAAAACTTGATCTTGGCTTAAGCTATCTGCATAAGTTAAATAGGCTTCTACATCTGCGAGCTCATTCAGTAATGTTTTAGACCTTTCTAAACCCAATGCCATAAATGAAGTTGCATAAGCATCTGCTTCAGCGCAGGTAGGTGCCAAAACAGTGGCACTGGTAACGTCGCTCTGTTCTGCCGAACCGGTTAAGGGGTTTAGCGTGTGTACATACTTTTTTCCGGTTGCCGAATCTATTCTGAATTTGCGATAATTACCTGATGATGCCATTCCCACATTTTTAAGTTTTACCGAGGCTCCAAAATTTCTGTCGCCCAGTTCTGAGTCAATGGTTTCTATACCTGCTACCCACTGCTTATGTTTTGAAAGGTTTTCGCCCTTTGCCAAAATTTCGCCACCCAATTCAATTAAATAATCCGTTACGCCAACAGATTCCAGGTAACGGCCTAGACAGTCAATGCCATAACCTTTTGCAACGGCATTAAAATCGAAATAAATCTGTGGGTGTTCTTTTGAAATTGTACCATCTTTGTTTCGTTTCACTTTATGAAACCCCACATACTCCATCAAAGAATCTAAGGTGGTGCTATCAATTTTCTTTAAGGGCTTAACATCACCAAAACCGTATGCATTACGCAAGGCACCAACAGTAGGGTCAAAATACCCCTTCGTTTGTTTATGGATTTCAGAAGAAATATCAAAAACCTCCGTAAAAATTGAATCGACCACAAGGGTGGAGTCTCCCCTATTCACTTTAGAAATATCGCTACTCGGTATATAGGTGCTCACCGAATGGTTAACGGCGGCTATCACCGAATCCAACCCCTTTTGGAAGCTAGCATCCTTTTTTGCGAAAAGCTGAATGTGATATGTAGTACCAAAAGCATCGCCTTGGAGATAGATTGGGGTAGGTTCTTTTTCTGTACAAAATAGAAAAAGGAATACAAAAGGAATAAATAGTAGTTTCTTCATAAAATTTCTTGAAGACCTTTATAAACTAAGGTATAGTCTTCATCTTTTAAAACAGGTTTCCCATAATCACTACCGTGCCCTAGGCCAACGCCGGCATAGTAGGTTTTGGCTTCGAATTTATCAGCATGATCCTTGATGGTTTTCATTAAAGCTGAATCATAGGTATGGGCATCATCTGGGTAGCTTACGGCCCGTACTATCACAAAATGTAGCTCTTTGTCTTTTAGGGCCACAAATTGAGGGTCTTTCTTTAGTTCTGAATTAACCCCAAGAAATTCAAAGCCGTCGGCTTGCAGTTCTTTTCCTACAATGTTCATTGCCAGGTTGTGCAATTCCTGCTCAGTAAGTTTTTTCTCCATAATCAATTTCAAAATTAAGGCTTTTAGCGCTTATCGGCGACATTTCTATCTATAAAAAAACCGCTTCATAGAAATGAAACGGCTTTTTAATAATTTGAATTTGACAATTATCCTCCAAAATCATCAAAACGAATATTCTCATCTGGGATTCCGTAGTCTTCGCCCATTTTTTGAACTGCAGAGTTCATCAATGGTGGGCCACAGAAATACAATTCAATATCTTCTGGTGCCTCGTGAAGGTCTAGGTAATTATCAATCACTACTTGGTGGATAAAGCCTACAAAGCCATCTCCTTCTTCGTCGTGAATATCTTTTTTAACTTTCCAGTTATCTTCTTCAGCTGGCTCACTCAAGGCCAAATAGAATTTAAAGTTTGGAAATTCTCTCTCCAATTCTCTAAAGTGCTCAAGATAGAAAAGCTCTCTTTTTGAACGTCCACCGTACCAATAGGTCACTTTTCTTCCTGTTTTTAGGGTTTTGAAAAGGTGGTATAAGTGCGATCGCATTGGTGCCATTCCTGCTCCACCACCCACGTAAAGCATTTCTGCTTCGGAAGGGTTGATAAAGAATTCGCCATAAGGACCGGAGATAACAACCTTATCGCCTTTTTTACAATTAAAGATATAAGAAGATGCAATACCTGGGTTTACATTCATCCAGCCTCCTTTTGCTCGATCAAACGGTGGGGTTGCAATACGAACATTAAGCATAATTTCACGCCCTTCAGCTGGGTAAGAAGCCATGGAGTAGGCACGTTCTACAACTTCGGTATTTTTCATTACCAATGGCCATAGTTTAAATTTATCCCACTCGTCTTGAAATTTATCTGGTGTTTCATGTTCTTCAGGATGCGCGGTAATATCCATATCTTCAAACTTAATCTCGCATGGCGGGATTTCAATTTGGATATAACC
Source organism: Aequorivita marina (assembly GCF_031631895.2). NCBI lineage: Bacteria > Pseudomonadati > Bacteroidota > Flavobacteriia > Flavobacteriales > Flavobacteriaceae > Aequorivita > Aequorivita marina. The sequence goes on along the minus strand of NZ_JAVMBW020000004.1, from coordinate 103,491 downwards.
ACCAGCCTTATAGTTCATATCTTCTGGAATTTCAACTACAAACTCCTTAATAAACGAGGCTACGTTATAGTTTCTTACCACGGTAGCGTCCCATTTTTTAATTCCGAAGATTTCTTCAGGAATTTGAATATTCATGTCTTGCTTTACCTTAACCTGACAAGAAAGACGAATACCATCCTTTAATTCTTTACGTGTAAAGTGTGGGGTTTCGGTTGGAAGGGCTTCCCCGCCACCTTCAAGAACATGACATTCGCACTGAATACAAGTTCCACCACCACCACAAGCAGATGGCAAAAATATTTTTTCACCTCCTAAGGTGGATAAAAGCGTTCCTCCACTTTCTACTTCAAGTACTTTTTCGTCATTAATGGTAATTTTTACCGGACCAGACGGTGAAAGTTTTTGTTTTGTAAAAAGTAATAATGCTACCAATAAAAGGGTTAAAACTAAAAATGCTATAACCGTTACTATAATAACTCCTAATGTACTTACTGCTAAAAACATACTATTGCTTCGTTATTGTTGAAACTTTAACCGTTTGCTCGGTTTCAGTATTTTCGTTTTGATTATCTTGTTTCTGTACTCCAATGTTTTCAGGTTGTTCTTCTGATGACGTAGATTCATCATCACCACCTGTCAACATTCCTCCGAAACTCATAAAGCCAATTGCCATCAAGCCGGTAATAATAAATGTTATTCCCAGACCGCGTAACGGTGCCGGAACGTTGGAGTATCTAATTTTTTCACGTATTGCAGCAATAGCTAAGATTGCCAAAAACCAGCCAATTCCAGAGCTAATGCCATAATTTAGGGCTAAACCTAATGTTTCAATTTCTCTAGACTGCATAAATAGCGATCCACCTAAAATTGCACAGTTTACCGCAATTAGGGGAAGAAATATCCCTAATGAGTTATAGAGTGCGGGTGAAAATTTTTCAACCACAATTTCTACCAATTGCACCATGGTGGCGATTGTTGCAATAAAAAGAATAAAAGAAAGAAATCCTAGGTCATAAGACGCATATTCCGGTCCTAACCAAGCCAGTGCACCATCTCTTAAGATGTATTGATCCAACAGCCAGTTAATTGGCACGGTAACCGCAAGTACGAAAATAACCGCAGCTCCAAGACCAACAGCAGTTGATACTTTTTTAGAAACAGCAAGGTACGAACACATTCCAAGGAAAGTGGCGAATACCATGTTGTCAATAAATATCGATTTAAAAAATAACTCTACGTGTTCCATTTGTTCAGTAATTCAGTGATTCAGTAGTCAGTAATTAGTTAGAGGCTACTCCAAATTTTTCGGGATTATTCATCATATAATTTAATAATCTTCCTACTTCTTCACTCTTTATAATTAGTTCGTTATGTTCAACTTCAGTTATATATTCACATGCCAAAGCAAACTTTAACCATGCTTGTGTTTCTAAGTTTTCAGAATCGCTATCTGTTAGCTTACTTATGAAATGTTTTGGGTATTTTCGTTTTCCATAAGACTCTGCAATAGCAACCGAAACCGCTCTTGATGACCTTCGCACTTGATCGGTCAATGAAAATTTTTCCTCTTTAGGAAATGATTTTGAAACTTCAAAAATGTCCATAGCTAATGAAAATGATTTCTGAAAAGCAAATAAATCCTGAAATTTCATCGTTTCAATATTCTAGTTACTGATTACAGCGTACTGATTACTGTAACCTTATTTATTCTTCAATTAATTCTTTATTTCTAGAGCGTTGCACCCAAATAATAATCCCGATAACAATCAAAGCCATTGGTGAAAGCAACATAAACCCGTTGTTTTCATACCCGATAGCATAAAGTCCGGTTTTAGCAATTGGATCGCCCAAAACTTGTATTCCTAGGAGTGTTCCTGAGCCCAGTAGTTCTCTAAAGAATCCAACGATTACAAGAATCACTCCATAACCTGCAGCATTCCCGATACCATCTAATAGCGAACGCCAAGGTCCATTTGCTAATGCAAAGGCTTCAAAACGCCCCATAATAATACAGTTTGTAATGATAAGCCCAATAAATACTGAAAGCTCCTTACTTAGTTCGTAGGCAAAAGCCTTTAAAACCTGGTCAACGATAATCACCAAAGAGGCAACAACAATTAACTGAACTATAATCCTAATTTTAGAAGGGATGACATTTCGCATTAAGGAAATCACTACGTTTCCAATAGCCATTACAGCAATAACCGAAATAGCCATCACAATAGAAGCTTTTAATTGTGCTGTAATAGCCAAAGCCGAGCAAATTCCCAAAACCTGAATGGTAATTGGGTTGTTATCTGCTAATGGGTCTAAAATTAACTTGCTATCTTTTTTTGAAAGAAGTGCCATATTCTATTGATTTAAAGATTTTAAATAAGGTAAGTACAATCTCACATCCTTTTTAATCATCGCCGTAACTCCATCTCCAGTGATCGTTGCGCCAGCAATTGCATCAACCTTATTATCTGTTTTATTTTCATTTATTGGGTCGTTATTACCTTTAGCTACAGTAATGCCTTTAAATGCGTCTCCGCTCATTAACTCTTCACCTTCAAAGTCATCCATAAAGTAGCGTTGCTTAATTTCGGCTCCTAGACCAGGTGTTTCCCCGGCATGATCAAAAAACACACCGTGAACAACAAATGACTTATCTATTGCAACAAAGCCCCATATAGCATCCCATAGTCCTTTACCTCTCATTGGTAGAATATATAGCGTTTCGCCATCTTTATCACCAATAAACAAGGGTAATCGGCGTTGGTAATCTGGATTTTTAGCTTTTGCTTCTTCTTTTTTGATATCTATCAAAAAGGCTTCGGGATCTTCAGTAACCTCATCTCCTTGAATAACCAATTGCTTTGTAATATTAGCAGCAAAGGCCTCTTCAACTTTTGCGGTAGAAATAAATTCAATGTCACCATCTCCTTCATTATCATTAATACCCATAGCATAAAGAATGTTTTGCATTTTCTCAAAACGTTCGTTAAGGGTGATCTTACTTTTTAGTCCTTGAGCAACTCCGGCCAAAAGCGATCCAACTACAATTACCATAATCACTGAAAAGATAATGGTGTAGGAGTTTTTATCTGTATATTTTGCCATGATTACGCTGTTTTAACTTTTAAACGTTTCATTCTCTTCTTAATATTTCCTTGTACCACATAGTGGTCTATTGTTGGTGCAAATACGTTCATTAACAGTATTGCAAGCATCACCCCTTCTGGATAAGCTGGGTTAAATACGCGAATCAACACCGAGATAAACCCGATTAAAAAACCGTACCACCATTTACCTTTATTAGTTTGCGAACCAGTAACCGGATCTGTAGCCATATAGACAATACCAAAGGCCAACCCACCAATTACTAAATGATGCCAGAACGTTTCGTTCATAAGGCCATAAAAACTACTGCCTTCTTGAATCCATCCTGCATTTACAACACCGTTAAATATAAGCCCCATTGCTAAAGCTCCAAGCACTGCGGAGAGCATGATTCTCCAACTGGCAATCTTGGTGTAGATTAAGAACACCGCCCCTAAAAGAATTAGAAACGTAGATGTCTCGCCAACAGACCCTGGAATAAAGCCCCAAAAGCTATCCCAAACACTGTAAATAGGTTCGTGATTTTGAGCTAAGCTCCCTAAAATAGTTTCTCCAGAAATAGCATCAGGTTGCCCCGCCATTTCTTTTGCTCCTTGTACCCATACCTTATCACCACTCATCCATGTAGGATAAGCGAAGAATAAAAAGGCACGAATGGTAAGTGCTGGATTAAGGATATTCATTCCTGTACCTCCAAAAACTTCTTTCCCAATTACAACGCCAAATATCACAGCAACTGACAACATCCAAAGTGGAATATCTATAGGTACAATAAGCGGCACGAGCATTCCCGTTACCAAATAACCTTCTTCCACTTCGTGTTTGTTGATAATTGCAAAGATAAATTCTATTAAAAGCCCTACTCCATAGGAAACAATAACCAACGGCAGAACCTTCATGGCACCAAGCGTAAAGTTATCCCAAGTAAAGAAATTACCTAGCGGATCCATTCTTAAGGCTCCATCTATAGCTGCATAGTGCTGATACCCTGCATTGAAAATACCAAAAATCAAACAAGGAACAAGCGCCATAATCACCGTGTTCATGGTTCGCTTTAAATCATCTACTGCACGAACGTGCGAGCCAGAATGAGTGGTTTCATTAGGCATATACAAAAAGGTATGCAACGCATTGAAGGCCGGAGCCATCTTGGTACCTCTGTATTTTTCCTTTAGCTTATGTAAATTTTGTTTCAATCCCATATACTACGTATTTTTCATTTTTTCAAAATGAATAATTATCCAATTTCTTTATACATTAAATCGAGACCGTTTCTAATAATCTGCTGATGCGGCTGTTTACTTACACAAACAAATTCTGTTAATGCAAAGTCTTCTGGCGCCACTTCATACATTCCCAAAGCCTCCATTTGATCCAAGTCCTGAACCATACAGGATTTCAGCATTTGCAACGGATACATATCTAAAGGAAAAACATTTTCATAAATACCAGTTACCACAAAAGCTCTATGCTCTCCGTTGGTATTGGTGTCTAGGTCGTATTTTTTATTTGGGGTTAACCAAGAAAAAGTCAGTGCTCTTGAAGTAGAGATCTTATCAAACACTGGTTTATTCCATCCAAAAAGTTCGTAATCGTCTCCTTCCGGAATAACACTTACGGTATTGCTATAATACCCTAAATGCCCTTTAGGCGATATTTTTGTTCCGGTAAGCACATCGCCACTAATTACGCGAACGTTGTCGTTTTTTATACCAGAATCATATAAAAAGGTTGAAGCCTCAGCTCCTATTCTTGTTCTGTAGTATTTTGGCGTTTCTACCTCTGAACCGGAAAGCGCAATAACTCGCTCTGCATTAAACTTCCCTGTAAGTAGTAATTCACCTATAATCACAAGATCTTGAGCAGCAACAGTCCATACAATTTCACTTTTATTAACCGGACTGATTTTATTAATCTGAGTCCCTACGTTTCCAGCTGGATGCGGCCCAGAAACATTGTGCAGCGCAACATCTTTCAATCCTTTAAAAGGAGAGCTTCCGTTTTTCCCTACTCCAACGTGCACCTGTCCAGACGTAAGCTTACTAAGCGCAGTTACCGCAGCCTGCAATTCCTTTTCCTTCCCATGTAGTGAAAAGTCATAGTCATTTGCCAAAGGCGCAGTACTAAGGGCCGAAATAAAAATATCTCTTGGCTCTTGCTTGGTATCAGCGATAACAGCATAAGGACGCTGCATAATGAACGGCCAACAACCAGATTCTAGCAGACGGCCTTTTATAGCCTCGGCGCTAGAAGAAGTTGGACTCATTACGCCAAAATCCTTAAATGTGTCTTCCGCATCGGCTTCAATAAGAATCTTAGTGATTACTCGTTTTGCACCGCGCTCAATTTTGGTAAGCGTACCACTAACTGGCGAGACAAACTTTACAAGTTCATTGCTTTTCGAGTAAAAAATAGTTTCACCCGCTTGAAATTTTCCACCTTCCTTAACCACCATTTTAGGCGTTACAAGATGAAAGTCTGAAGGTCTAATAGCAAAAGTTCTCGATCGAGGTGCGCTTGATAGCGTTTTCTCCGCTTCGCCCTTTAAATTGATGGTAAGACCTTTTTTAATTTTAATGTCTTTGGACATAAATATGGATATTAATAATGTCTTTTTAACACCCTAAATTCCCTTGAAAAGTATCACTGGGGATTATGGGCGTGCAAATTTATAAATTTAAACCAGCATTGCACAACAAAAGCTTATAATTTTCTTTGTTAAAAAATGGCTGAATGGCGTTTCTTTAACTTTTTATTCAGCAAACACATTATTTTTAAAATCCTCTTTGTTAGAAATCTAGATTAATAAGAAGGTAACAATGCCTATTTTTTTTATCTGAAATGTAAATTTAAAACTACACAATAGCAACCAATAAAACGCCTAACGAAATGATCTTCAAATAGATTATTAATAGGAAGCTAAATAATAACCTTCACTAAATTGATAAAACGCATAGACTAAAGAAAAGAAACGGCTTTAAGCAAAAGGCACAAAATTTATTATCTTAGCCTTTCTAAAATCACCTCATGTTAAAATCACACTTTATCCTACTATTTTCAATACTTATCGCTTGTAGCACCTTTGCACAAGTTGAAAAAATTGAACCTTCATACATTAGCACCATTCAATTTAAGGGTTCCACAGACCAAAGCCAACTTCCTGTTATCCGGCTTGGGGAGCGGCTTCAATTGTCTTTTGACGTATTAAACGGACAAGAAGATGATTATTATTACGCAATTACCCATCATAATTTCGACTGGACCCCTAGCGATCTTTCAAAAAGTGAATACTTAGATGGTTTTGATGAAATGCGTATTCAGAATTATGAAAACTCATTGAATACACTTCAAATATTTTCAAACTATCAACTTACCATCCCCAATAGAGATACACGCCGTATTAAAAAGAGCGGAAACTATATTTTAAGCATTTACGATAAATATGACGAACTTATTTTCACACGAAAATTCTTAGTAGTTGAAAACATTGCGACGGTAGGGGTTGAGATAAAACGGTCTCGAGACCTAAGCCTAATCAAGGAAAAGCAGGTGGTGCAATTCTCGGTAAATTCACCAAACCTGCTGTTGGTAAATCCTAAACAAACCGTAAAAACCCTTGTGCTTCAAAACAGCAATCTTAAAACTGCAATTACAGATTTGGTTCCGCAGTACACCATGGGCAACGAATTAATTTACAAATACGACAAAGAAGCCTCTTTTGGTGGCGGCAATGAGTTCCTTTCTTTTGACAACAAAGACGAACGCTCTGCAACCAACGGCGTACGTTCCATTGCATTGACAGATGTTTATGAAAACTACCTTTTTACCAATATAGCAAGGTACGACAGGCCTTACACCTATAACCCAGACATCAACGGAAACTATGTGGTTCGGAACGTAGATGCCCAAAAGCAAAATATTGAGGCCGAATATGTGCGTATGCACTTTAACCTTCAGTACTTCGACGATCTTGGCGACAAAGAGCTACATCTCTATGGGAATTTTAATAATTGGACCATTGATGGAAGCACTTATATGGAGTATGACCCCCAAAGTGACAGCTACAGAAACAGCCGCCTGTTTAAACAAGGCTTTTACGATTATAAATATGTAGTTGTAAATAGAGATGGAAGCATAGATGGCGGTGCCGTAAGCGGCGATTTTTGGGAAACTGAAAACGATTATACCGTAGTGGTTTACTTTCGTGAATTAGGCGGAAGATACGACCGCATTATTGGTACAGGCCATGCTAACTCAACAAATATTTCTAATAATTAAAAAAATTCATTAGTGTCCGACAAAGATATACGACCGCTTCGCAAAATGACTAACGACGTACGACTAGAATTGTAAAGTATTGATAATTAGGTTAATTCCGTTATACATATTTTTAAAATGTTTATCCTTTATTGGAATCTCAATAGCAAGGTGTTATATTTAAATATTACTCTAAAAGCTTACTATTGTTGAAACAAGTGATTTTTTAATTATTTTAATCGGACACTACTAAAAAAAAATAAAAACCTGGCATGATTAAAAGCTAACATATTTTCGTAGGTGATGAAGCGAAAAAAAAGAACCAACCAAAGCGGAAGAAAATCCTTGCGATACCGCGGAACCAAGTGTTTAAACTGCGGACATCCGCTGGATAGAAGCGATGCGTATTGCCCATCCTGCTCACAGATTAACAGCGATAAGCAACTTTCGGCAAAAGATTTTTTTTCAGAGTTTTTAAGCAGTATACTGGTTTACGACTCACGACTGCGCTGCACCCTAAAGGATCTTTTGTTTCGCCCCGGTGTAATTACCAAAAACTACGTTGCCGGACAACGATTAAAATACGCCAATCCGTTTCGATTTTTCTTAAGTGTTTCAATTATATATTTTTTACTGGAAAGTTTTGCTGGGTTTATCGTACCGCCAGATCAAGCGCAACTCATAAATTATAAACCCACAAACGAATCGCCAACCCAAACTTTAATTGATTCGCTATTTATTGACAATCCCCCTTCAACATTTTCAAAACCTTCGCATGGAGACACGCTGAAAGCAAAGACGTTGGGCATAAACTATTATTATTCAGAAAAATTGCTAGACACCTTACCGTTTCTTGAAAGCTACAGCAAACGAAGCGCACTCTACAGCGCCTATTATTACCGCAATAAAATAGAAGCCACCCGCGCCGCCTTAGATAGTCTAGAACATCCTGACAACTTTAAAAATCGATGGGTCTATTCGCGTGCAATTTCACTTTATAAAATAACCCATAATACAGAAGACTTTGTAAATTACGTTATCGCAAAGCTTCCTTTTTTCCTATTCTTTTTCACCCCTGTCTTTGCTTTTTTCTTTTGGTTATCCTATTCCCGAAAAAAATACACGTATATGGAACACATTATTTTCGTCTTCCATATTTTCAGCTTTATATTTTTAACAATGTTAATTTTTAAAATACCAGAAATATTAGTGGGCTTTGATTTTTTTCAAGTATTGCTGTTTGTAATACTAGGCCCATTATATTTTTATCTGGCACTTCGGAAATTTTATGAACAAGGAAAGTGGCGCACATTATTTAAATTTGTATTTTTAAATATTGTATTTTTCGTTAGCTTCATTGGTGCAATTGGTATTTTTGTAGCAGCTAGCGCGGCAATATATTAGCAAAATGGTACAGCAAATAACAAAAGGAATTAAGATATCGGTTAAAACGGAGTTTGACGGTACGTTTATTAAAAACCGGAAAACCCAATATGCCTTTGCCTACTCCATTAGTATCGAAAACCAAGGTAAAGACACCGTACAACTTACTTCACGTAGCTGGAGAATCAAGGACGCCCTAAACAACACTACGCTTGTATCAGGCGAAGGAGTTATTGGCGAAAAACCCATATTGAAGCCCGGAGAGAAACACTCGTACACAAGCGGCTGTCTTTTGCACGCTCCATTTGGCGCTATGAAGGGGTATTACAACATGGTCAACTTTGCCACTTCGCGTAAGTTTAGAGTCTCCATCCCGCTTTTCAACCTCAGCGCACCCTTTTCCATGAATTAAAGGTTACTCCCCAAAAGCTAATACCAAAGCCCCGACTACTGATCCACTGACAACTGATTCACCGACTACTGATTCACTGACAACTGATCCACTGACAACTGTCCACTGACTACTGATCCACTGACTACCGACTCACTGAACCCTAAAAACCGACTCCTCTTTCTTTTCAGTTTGAAGATCTTTATAGTGCATTTTTATAGTTTCATTATTTTTTACTACTTGTGTAATGCTCTTAGTCTTTACCATGCCACGGTCCATAACCAGATTACTCGTTGAATCCCCTTCTCCCGCAGTTTTATGGAAATGAAACAGCTCTTCTTGCGTAGGGCGAACTTTTTCAAACAAAAATTGCGAAAACCATTGCTCTCGCTTTTCTTTTAGCTGCGCTGGGTATAAAGGCGAAGAAGACCATATTTTAGGAGCCAGCGGTTCTTCGGAAAAGTGAGGGGTTTCGCCATCCCAAACTAATTGAAACAATTGAATTGTTTTATTCCAAGCTACTATTATAGCGGTAAACGGCTCAATACCCTTAAAGTTATAAGCTTCAACCGCAGCGTGTAGGTTCTTGGCTTTTAACAAATCGGTTACCACCACTCCCCTGCTTTTTCTATAGGGCGGGTTTCGTTTATGCGCCACAAAGCCACCATTCATCAAAGTTACCAAACGCTTCATTTGGCTAACCCCAATCCAAGTACCACCAGCAAGGGCATCTTTTGGGTAAAGTAATTTTACGTCATCCTCTATGTATGTTTTCGGAAAAATTGTGGCTCGCCCAGGAGCCTCATCGCGATTGGATGTTAAGACAAACCCATTGTTTGGCTTCGGAATAAAAGTAACTGTACACATTTTAACTAGTATTCATTTCTCAGAAAGCTATTTAAAAGCAACCTCCTTTCGGCTGTTTCTGAAAAAAGTTATTGATTTGAAACTTACGAAAACGATTTTAAATTTCAGTATAAAAAATGAGAGTTTTCGGTATTGAAGAAAGATGAAATCTCGTTGTAGAAAAATACCATTTAAATACTGTTACTGAATATTTAATACTGACTACAAGACACTAAATAATTTGTATCTTCGCAATCTTCATAAACACAAAAAACAAATTATTATGGGAAAAGGATTTTTTGAAGTACCCATCGCCGTAAATGAACCTATAAAAAGCTATGCTCCAGGTTCCGTAGAGCGCGAAGAAGTACTTGAAACGTACCGAAAAATGTATAAGGCCACAGTAGAAGTGCCTTTATTTATCAACGGAAAAGAGGTTAAGACACAGGATACCGCTACAATGGCCCCTCCGCATGACCATAAACACGTATTGGGTACCTATCACAAAGCCACAAAGGAAAATGTAGAAGAGGCTATCTCAACCGCATTAGAAGCAAGAAAAAAATGGGCTGCAATGCCTTGGGAACAACGCGCGGGTATCTTCTTACGTGCCGCCGAATTAATTGCTGGACCATACAGAGCCAAAATAAACGCAGCAACCATGCTGGCGCAATCAAAGAATATATTCCAAGCCGAAATTGATTCAGCTTGTGAGCTTATAGATTTCTTAAGGTTTAACGTACAGTACATGACCGAGATCTATGCCGAGCAGCCAGAATCTACATCAGCTGCATGGAACCGTATTGAGCACAGACCTTTGGAAGGATTTATTTATGCAATTACACCTTTCAACTTTACTGCAATAGCCGGAAACCTTCCTGCCAGTGCCGCTTTAATGGGGAATGTTGTGGTATGGAAACCAAGTAACTCTCAAGTGTACTCTGCCAAAGTTGTTATGGATGTGTTCCGTGAAGCGGGCGTACCTGCCGGCGTTATCAACATGGTAATGGGCGATCCTGCTATGATTTCAGACACCCTATTGGCAAGTCCAGACTTCAGCGGTGTTCACTTTACAGGTTCAACTGATGTTTTCCAAGGGCTTTGGAAAAAGATTGGTAACAACATCACAAACTATAAAACCTACCCACGCATCGTTGGTGAAACTGGTGGAAAAGACTTTATTGTTGCTCACAAAACTTCAGACCCTAAACAAGTTGCAACTGCAATGGCCCGTGGTGCTTTTGAATTCCAAGGTCAAAAATGTAGTGCAGCTAGCCGTTGCTATATTTCCAACAGCATCTGGGAAGATGTTAAAGCGTATTTGGTTGAAGATATCCGTTCCTTTAAAATGGGAACTCCAGAAGATATGGGCAACTTTATTAACGCAGTGATCCACGAAAATTCATTTGACAAGCTGGCAAGTTATATTGATGCTGCCAAAAATGACAAAGATGTTGAAGTTATCGCTGGAGGAAATTACGACAAGAGCGAAGGTTACTTTATTGAACCTACGGTAATTGTTGTTAAGGACCCTAAATACACCACGATGTGTACCGAATTGTTTGGGCCTGTACTTACCGTTTACGTTTATGACGATAAAAAATGGACCGAAACCCTACAATTGGTTGACGAAACTAGCGAATACGGATTAACAGGGGCTGTTTTTAGTGAAGATCGCTACGCATTAGAAGAAGCTGTTAAAGCACTTCAAAATGCCGCAGGTAACTTCTATATAAACGACAAACCAACTGGTGCCGTTGTTGGTCAGCAACCATTTGGTGGTGCCCGTGCAAGTGGAACCAACGATAAGGCAGGTAGTAAGCAAAACCTGTACCGTTGGGTTTCCCCAAGAATGATAAAAGAAACATTTGTTTCTCCTGTAGATTACAGATATCCTTTCTTAGGTTAATACCTTTGCCCCATTAAAATTGTTAAAAAATCCGGTGAAAATATTTTTACCGGATTTTTTTATTGCTATCACAAACTTTTGACCTTGTGTTTTTTGGATCTGCAAATGCTATTTTTAAGTTTGGCTTCGCAATAACAAAAGTCCAAAAAAAAGCTGAACAGTTTTACAACCGTCCAGCTTCAATTTTTAAGTGTGTTTTTCCATTACTACTTGTTCTAGTAGCTCGAAAACACCTATTGCTTCATAATTTTCACTGTCTTACTACCGTTCTTTGTCTTAAGGTTCACAATATAAACGCCTGTTGGAAAAGAAGACAAATCTAATTCGGCTTTTGAACCCTCAGGGCGTAAGTTTATTACATTTTGCCCTAATACATTAGTAACGGAAACTTCAGTAATAGCCTCTGCATACTCAAAGAAAACTTTCCCATTTGTTGGGTTTGGATAATATGCAAACTTACTATCGTTAAAGTCATTGGTACTTAACGTAAAGTCTATCCTTGCAAAATATTGCCCTTCATTGGGGTCAATCAACGAGGTTTCTCCAGTATCGGGGTTTAGTCTAAACACACCGTCAAGAAAATTAGTATATACAATATCTCCGTTGTCTAGTTTGGCAACTCCTCTTGCATCATACCCATCCCAATAACCTAAGATTGAACCATCTGCTATTGAAAAACGGTAAATCCCTGGAGGGTTATTTGGAGTGTCAGAAAATACTGCCGCCAATATTACACCTGGTTCTTCTATTTCTATTTGCTGAATAAAATTAACAACACCGGTTTCAACAATCGTACCTAATAGATTACCGTCATAATCCCTTCGTTCAATATTGCTGGTTTCATGATACGAAATATATACTTCTCCTTCGCCAGTATCAATTACATCCATTGGGGAGGTGGATTCAGGTGTGGTGTAAAAATAGCCAAGGTTGTTTCCGTCAAAGTCAAAACGAATAATAGCATTTGAATACGCACCATTGCCGCCTATCCAATTAGTAACCCAAACTTCGCTATCGTTTACAACTGCCAGGCCTCTAATGTTATCAATACCAGTGGTAATACTCCCAACAAACGTTCCTTCAAGATCATAGCGCTCTATTTTGTCTGCCAATTGGTAGGTTACCCAAATTTCATCTTCTACCTGAGTAATGCCTTTAGCCCTTCCACCGCCAAGTGAAATAAAGTTAGGGTCAACAATTTCTCCCGTTTCAACATCCAATAACATTACCTTGGGTTGCTGCACAACGGCCATACGCTCTTGTGAATGTAGTGTAAAAACACCTAAACACAAGAATAGGCTAAAGAGCATTTTTATTACCTGACAAACAAGCACTTACACTGTATTGTATTTACAATTAAAATATAGGCGAGGCCATTATAGCCATCCAAAACAAGATTAGCTCCTGACGTTACCTATACGGAATTAAAAAGCCCATCAAGAAACGTCTTGATGGGCTTTTTAAAAGGTACTGTAAATGTTGTTACTGGAAAACCTTTGTTTCGCCAATTTCGGCATGTTGTGAGTTTTTGGCACTATTATCTGCCTTTACAACCATAACCACAAAACTTAGATTGTCTGCATTGTAATCTGCTGGAACCTCAAAAGTATAAGATTTTGTGTGCTCTTCAAAAGCAGCAGTCTGCGGAATATCGTCTCCAAATAAGTTAGATAATGACTCCCGTAGGGCATCGTCATGAACATAATCTATTATTGGATCGCCCATACCGTAATACGGATGTCCTTCTACTGTATCAAAGTAATTGGCTTGGTCTGCAACAATTCCATTCTCTAATAAATAAACAACCAACTTATCACCTGGCTCAGAGCCATTTCGGTAAACTACTTTTGCATCTACGCTTAAGGTAGCGCCATTAAGTTGTGAGTTTATGGCAACAGAAACATCAGACTCTCTACCTGCAATACTTGTTACGGCATCATAATCATAAGGATCATTCCATCTTTCAGTTCTGTTTAATTGAGTTTGTGGGAAACTATTAGGAACATCAAATTCGGTTTGAAGATCTTCCACCTGCGGGAAATGCATGGGTTCATCACCAAAAGACCTTTTGTGAATTGCTACAACCGAAACGTGATTATTCGTTAACACCTTAGCAGAGTCTATAGCGATTACAGCTTTTAAACAGTAGCCACACCAAGTACCCGTATAATCCTCTATTACAACATTTCTTTTCGGCATATAAACCGAAAATGTTTTTGCTTCAGTAGTAAAGGTTTCGTCATTGACTGTATATTCGGCATAAACCTCATAGTCATCTTCAGTATTAGAAGAATAAGTGAAGCCAGAAATAGCCTCATCGTTTACATAAAAAGTTGCCTCTGAAGCCGTATTATTTCCATCGGAATCCAATAGCCCAAATGTAATGGTTTGATCTGTCATGGCCCGGTTAACATCAAGGGTCAAAGATCTTTCAGATGCCGTTAACACTTCAAAATTAAGTATGTTACTCGTAACACCTTCATACAATGCTTTTACCGAAAATGTTCCCGTAGCATCAAACGTGTAAGTAGATCCGTTTATTTCAGTATCATTTACATAGAGTTTAGCTGCTGAAGTATAGTCTTCGCCATCGCTTCCCATTACCGTGAAAACCACCATTTGGTCTAGGCCGACAACTTCTAATTCATTACTACCGGCATCACTTGTAAGAACTAGCGAAAGGTCATTTTCCTGAGTGATTACAGGATCTTCTTTTTTACTGCAGCCAATGCTTAAAACAGCTATAAAAGCAAATAAGGATAAAATCTTAAAATAGGATAGGTTTTTCATTTGAATAAAGTGGGTTTTTAGGGATATTTAACATTAGTAGATTGACATATAGCAATCCATTTTTATCTTTTTAATTCATTTTTTGAAAGATATGCTTACATTTAGTGCGCTAATATAACGCAATTCTAAAAGAAGGCACGGTTTTAGAATGTTAAAACCATAACTTTGAGCGATACAAAAGTAACTTTTTATTAAAAATATCTTAATATTGCTACTCATTACTTAATTCTATAAAATTTATACAATGAAAAAATTACTTCCCCTACTTCTATTTATGGTTTCATTTTTTGCTTTTTCACAAAATGAATTACCAAAAGTTGACATGAAAACCTTAGATGGTAAGGCCTTCAATTCGCAAGAATTATCTACAGATGATAATGTAATTATTGTGTCATTATGGGCTACTTGGTGTGTTCCCTGCTTAAAGGAACTAGATGCCATTAGCGAAATTTACCCCGATTGGCAAGAAGAAACCAATGTAAAGCTTTATGCTATCTCTATTGATGACAGCCGCGGCGTAAAACGTGTAAAACCTTTGGTAAACGGTAAAGGTTGGGACTATACCATTCTTTTAGATACCAATAACGATTTTAAGCGTGCCGTTGGTGCTGCTACTGTTCCGTTAACGCTTTTGGTAAAGAACAATCAGATTGTTTACAGACATTCAGGCTATAGTCCAGGAGCCGAATATGAACTTTACGAAAAAGTAAAGGAATTCTCCAACTAACATAAACCTTACCAACCAAACTTACATAATGAAAAAACTTATTCTCGGAGCCTTCTTATTAATGGGCACCATCTCCTTTTCACAAGACAATGGCTACTTTTTTGGTGGCTTAGAATCAAATTCGCAATGGCTCGTGCCAGATGATAAAATTGGGTTCGAAACACCCGACGATCGTTTTAGATCCAACAACTATTTACAGTTAAACTATTCGCTCGGCAACTTTACTGCAGGCGTACAATACGAAGCCTACCTCCCTACGGTGTTATTGGGATATTCCCCAACTTGGGAAAATCAAAACGGAATTGGCACATATTACCTTAACTTTAAGAATGAGACCCTAGATATTACAGGGGGATATTTTTATGAGCAATTTGGAAGCGGACTAATCCTAAGAACTTGGGAAGACCGTCAATTGGGAATAAACAACGCCTTTAAAGGGCTTCGCGTTAAGTTTACACCTACTGCAGATATTGATATAACCGGTGTTTACGGCCAGCTACGAAATGGCTTTGACGTTTCCGAAGGAGTTATGCAAGGTCTGGATGCAAATCTAGATATGAGCAGCCTTTTAAACATAGACATTGTTGACCTTACGCTTGGCGGAAGCTATGTGGGGCGTTACCAAGCTAATGGCCCTAACGACTCCATTCCCGCAAACGTTAATGCTTACGGTGGAAGGCTAGACTTTGTAGCCAACAACTTTTACGGAGGTGTTGAGGCAATTACAAAAGATCCAGATGTACTTATAAACGAAGGCGAAGTTACCTCGCCCCAACATTTTGATGGTACGGCACTTTTAGTGAACTTAGGTTACGCTCAAAAAGGACTGGGAATTAGCTCTACCTTTAGAAGGTTAGAAAACTTCAGTTTTTATGCTGATCGTTACGCTGAAGGAAATGTCTATAACGAACAAATTGTAAACTATGTTCCTGGGCTTACCAAACAACACGATTACCTACTGTCTAATATATATGTTTACAACTCTCAACCGCGTTTACTTTTTAGCGATTCTGAAAAAAGAGCAGGCGAAGTAGGTGGCCAAGTAGACGTTTATTACTCCTTTGACAGAGAGTCGCTATTAGGGAAGTACGGAACCAAACTAGCTGGAAACTTCTCGTACTGGGCAGGATTAGAAGCTACTTTTAATGAAGAAGATCAAACTTACGACCCAAAATTTATTGGGAAAGGCGATCGTTATTTCCGCGATCTAAATATTGAAATAAAAAACCGATGGTCATCAAAATGGAGCTCCGTAGCAACATTTCAAGATGTAATTATTGACAAAGGTGTTACCGAAGGAGGCCCATTAGGTACTCAAGGAGACATTAGAGCTCAAATTGCAGTTGTAGAAGCAACACGTCGTTTTTCTGGCGGAAAAGCCTTGCGTTTGGAACTGCAACATCTTTGGATTGACAAAAGCAGAAAAAACGTAGATAGAAAAAACTGGGCTGGTGGTGTTCTGGAATATAACTTTAGCCCCAACTTTACACTTTATGCAGCAGACGCATGGAATTATGAAGGTGAAGGAAAAATTCACTACTACAGCTTTGGAGGAAGTTACTCTAAAGGCCCAGCACGTTTTGCACTAAACTACGGTCGCCAACGTGGAGGGTTAATTTGTGTAGGCGGTGTATGTAGATATGTACCCGAAAACACCGGTTTAACCGCAAACTTGGTTGTAACTTTTTAACAAGTCAACAGCTTTAAAAAAACACCAATCCCTTTTTGATGAAAAATTCAAAAAGGGATTTTTTGTCAATAAGGTGTTTGTTCCTTGAATTTATATACGCTAGAAAAGAATGTATTTCAATGTTGAATTTGAAGGGATTCCACACTAATAGGTTAAGGTTGATTTATACTAAAGCGCTTCCCCTCCTCCTATAAGAGTATTAAAAACAGAAGGTACACATAGAATCACCAAAAGATTATCACTGCCCATTATACAGGTGATTGTCCAGAACAGAGCTGGCAATATTCTTTATTCTTTTTCAACCCTCTTTTAATTTCGACCTATTGCTACAAACAAATCTATTTGTCTTGTCGGCATATACTATTTACCAAACGGTTATATCCTATAAAAACAGCTAAAGAAAAACTAGGGTAAAACAAAAATGCCCCGAAGAAAACTTCAGGGCACATTTATATAAATATAATCTAAGCCTTATTTAACTACAATGCGTGTAGTCTGGGTTGCTCCTTTTTCATTGTTGAACTGAAGGATATAAGACTGTGGATTTAAGTTAGACATATTTAAAGTTTGGCGACCGGTTTCAAAATTCGCTTGCTTAACAACACGACCTTGAAGATTGTAAACCATCAAACTCACCGGCTCATTAACGTTTACAACAAGTTCATCACGAACCACTGTTGACTCAAGCGTTAAGTTAATCGTAGTGTTATCAGTAACACCCAAAGTTGGGTTATAACGATATGTAAAAGTCAATGGAGTTCCTATTTCAGTAACCCCGTCTGCTTCATATTGGTGGAAGGCAAGTTCATATTCAATCATATTGGTGCCATCTCCAGGATCTCCGTTCAAAATATGGTCACCACCTGGTGTTGTTTCACCTGCTTCAATAGGAAGAACATTTGGTGATGGTGGCGCTGTAAACCCAACATCAACGCCAGTATAGCATTGCCCAGCGTAGCATATTTCAAACATAGAACCATCAGCATTGGTTGCCGACACAAATTCAAGTCTTGAGTATATAGTTTCTGAGGGGTTATCGTTAGTTACAAAAAATATGTAATCAGCTCCTGTATTATAACCATAGGTTCCATATTCCAGCACATCACCTTCCTGCAGTACGTTTCCATTGTTATCGGTTACGGTGTACTGTGCATTCGCAACAGCAATTGAGCCAATCAAGGCTAAAAAAAGTAGTTTAAGTTTCATTTTTCTAAGTTTTTAGGATTAATTCTATTTAAAGTTAGTTTCTAAGTTACACAAATGTAAAGATATTTATTACAAAACGTTAAGGGTTTGGACCTTCTAATCCAATAATTTAACAGTTTTAAGTAAAATTTAGTCCTCTAATCACTGTAAATTAAAAGATTAGCCCTCTTCACGCGTGTCATTTACGCTATTAAACACGCAAAATCAATGAATTAAAAAATTAACCACATAATCAGAAAATCAAAAATTATAAAAACACTATCTTTACATAAAACACAGCATCATAAATTTAATCTAACTCTATAAAAGCTACTAATCATGTTAAAAAAACTACTTATTACAACAGTTCTTACATTAGGTGTATTAGGCATGAATGCCCAAACAATTGTATCGACCTCCCCTGAAAACAGAAATGTTATTCTAGAAGAATTTACAGGTATTCATTGCGTTTACTGTCCTTCTGGACATCAAATTGCACAAGGCATTAAAGATGACAATCCAGATGATGTCTTCTTAATCAATATTCATGCGGGGGGATATGCAGTTCCCGGAAACAACGAACCCGATTTTAGAACACCATACGGTCAAGCCCTAGCTAACCAATCTGGCCTTATTGGATACCCAGCAGGCACTGTGAATCGTCAAAATTTTCCAGGAAAAGAACAAGGAGCGCCTGGCTCTACGGCACTAAGTAGAAATTATTGGGCTTCTACCGCCAACGAAGTATTATCAGATGGCTCCTACTTAAACATGGCCGTTACGGCACAAATTGAATCGGCCACCAATGTTATGACTATACATGTTGAAGGTTATTATACCGGAGACAGCCCAGAAAGCACAAATTTATTGAATATCGCCATTGTACAAAACAACACTACAGGTCCACAAACTGGTGGCGGGCAAGGTAGTAATTACAATCATATGCATCGTTTAATTGATATGGTAACCGGGCAGTGGGGTGAAGAAATAACCCAAACTACAGAAGGAACCTTTATAGAAAGAGACTATACGTATCCAATTCCTCCTCATAACAATTTTGTGCCGGTAGAAATAGGAGAATTGGAAGTTGTAGTATTTATGACGGAGACACATCAAGGAATTATTAGCGGTAATGGCACCACTCCAGTGGTAACGACAACGCACAACAACGACGGTAATGTAAGATATATAGAAGATTTTAAAGCCACTTGCTTAGGCAATGATGCAACTATTACTCCCCGAGTTAACATACAAAATGCCGGTTCAGACCCTATTTCTTCATTAGATATTGATTACACCATGAATGGAGTTGCCGCCACCTATTCTTGGTCGGGCAATCTTCCGTCGTTGACAAGTGAAACAATTACATTACCCGAAATCACCTTTACAACCGAAGCAACAAATTCATTTGAAGTATCCATCCCCAATGATGACTATAATGATAGCAACTCAAAATCATACTCATTTAATCAGTCACCAATGGGTACAGGAGTTGTAAATATGGAATTGGTAACTGATTCCTACGGAAGTGAATGCAGATGGAACCTTAAAGATAGCGCTGGCAATATTGTTTATAATGGCGGCCCATATGGAAATGGAGTGACTATTAACGAGGAGTTTATTTTAAGCGAAGATTGCTATTCATTCCAAATCATAGACACCTACGGAGACGGAGGAGCTTCCGTTACCCTTACCGATAATGAAGGAAACGAATTGTATGTAACCGATGGCAATTATGGATCTGGAGAAATTTCAGATTTTTCCAGTAACGGTGTACTTGGTGTAAACCAGACCCAAATGGACGCTATCAGCCTGTATCCAAATCCGGCCACTTCAACAATAAATTTAAAAAATGCTGAAAATGCAAACGTTCAAGTATTTGATGTGCTCGGAAAAATGCTTTTCTCGGTAAATAATATTTCAACCAATGAGCAGGTTGATGTTGCAAAGCTTCATTCTGGAACCTACTTTATGAAAATCACAAAAAACAATAAAGTAATAACAAAAAGATTCTTAGTTTCTAAATAAGAGAGATTCTTAAAATCAGTAAAATTAACAATAAAAAAATGCTCAGGAGACCTAAAAAAACCGCCAAATTTGGCGGTTTTTTTTTAATTTCAAACTGCAAAATAGATCTCATCAAAAAAAACACCTTATATTTAATTAGTCGTGTCCGACTAAGACTTAAGGTCACTACGCTATGAGAGGTAAAACTTGATCCCGAATAGATTGATAATTAGGTTAGGTTGATTAAGCAAAACTCATTTTTATTAAACCCTAGTTGTAAATTCAATAGTATAATTAAAATTAACAAAAAAGCTTCAAGAACCTAATATCACTCAGTTAATTGATTTTTTGAATATTGTAATCGGACACTACTAATATTTAAAATAGGTATAAGCATTGGAAGGGCTTAAAAGAGATTATCTAAATTTATTAATAAGCTTTGATATATCGAGAAAAACTAGGGAATTAACGTAAAACCCTTTCATGATTTTAACATTAAAAACCTTAAAAACTAGCTTTTAAGTTCTTTGAATAAATTATAAAAAAGTACATTTGTAGAATAATCTAATTTTACAACTTAATAAACTTAAAGTCATGTTAAAAAAATTACTCCTCAGCTCGGCTGTTGGATTATTTGCTTTTGCCACCTATGGGCAAACGATAGTTTCAACATCCCCGGAAGATCAAAACGTAGTTCTTGAAGAATATACAGGTATCTACTGTGGCTATTGTCCAGATGGACATGCCATTGCGCAAGCTATACAAGACGCAAACCCAGATCGTGTATCTTTAATTAACATTCACCAAGGCGGCTACGCCAACCCCTCAGGAAACGACCCAGATTTCAGAACTCCATGGGGCAATGCAATTGTTAACCAATCATACTCTGGTGGTGGTTTTGGCTACCCATCTGGATCTGTAAATAGACACGAATTCCCAGGTCGCTCAATGGCATCTGGTGGCGGAACAGCAATGTCTCGTTCTTTTTGGACTACCTCAGCGAATGAAACACTAGCAGAGCCTTCACCGGTAAATGTTGCCGTAGAAGCATCTATAGACATTAACACCAAGGTCCTGACCGTTCATGTAGAAGGCTATTATACAAGTGACAGCCCTGAAGCAACGAACAAATTAAATGTTGCTTTATTACAGAATAACACTAGAGGACCACAGTCAGGCGGAGGACAAGGAAGCAATTACAACCATATGCACCGTCTAGTAGATTTACTAACGGGCCAATGGGGTGAAGATATAACCACTACCACTTCTGGCACCTTTGTAGATCGTACCTTTACATACCCTATACCAGAGGATTATAATGGTATACCTACAGCCCTTGCTGATATGGAAGTTGTTGCCTTTATTACAAATACACGTCAAGAAATACCAAGCGGAAGCAGTGTTTACCCTTCATATACTGGGCTTGTGTACTCTAATGATGCTAGCATAAGTTCTATTGCCGAGATACCAAGCACTTGTGACGCCAACGTTGCACCAGAAATTTCTGTTGAAAACTTGGGGCAAGATCCAATTACCTCTTTAGAAATTGAATACATCATTAACGGTGAAACAAACACCTATAACTGGACCGGAAACATTCTGTCGCTTCACAGCGAAACTATTGAACTACCTGAGGTTTCCTATACACTTCAAGGAACCAACACAGTTGAAGTTAGTTTACCAGATGACGAAAACAATGCCAATAACAGTACTTCTGTTACATTTGATGAAGCACCAGCCGGTACAGGTACAGTACAAATGGTACTGAATGTTGACAACCGCGGTACTGATATCAGATGGTACGTTTACAACTCTAATGGCACTGCGGTTTATCGAGGTGGCCCTTATGAAAATGGAAACCCACAAACTGTTTATGAAATGTTTGAACTTCCAGAAGATTGCTACGAATTCCGTATTTTAGATACAGCTAGTAACGGAGGTGGAGCAATCACACTAACAGATAGTGATGGCACAGTTTTATATGAAACCGATGGAAATTATGGTAACGGAGAGCGCTCACCATTCTCTAGTAATGGAGTTCTTGCCGTAAACCAAAACGAAATTGGAAACATCAGCTTATATCCAAACCCAGCAACTTCAACTATTAACTTGAGAAATGCTGAAAATGCATACATTCAAGTGTTTAATGTATTGGGGAAAATGATCTTTGAAATGGATAACATTGCCATGGATCAGCAAATAGACGTTGCAAAACTTCAAACTGGAACCTATTTTATGAAAATCTCCAAAGACAATAAGGTTTTCACAAAACGATTCTTAGTTACTAACTAATAGGAATTGTTATATATTTTCAAAAACCCCGATTCGTTCGGGGTTTTTTATATTTACAAATAGTAGTGTCCGATTAAAATAATTAAAAACCACTTGTTTCAACAATAGTAAGCTTTTAGAATACTATTAAAATATAACACCTTGCTATTGAGATTCCAATAAAGGATAAACATCTTAAAAACATGTATAACGGAATTAACCTAACTATCAAGACTTTACAATTCTAGTCGTATGTCGTTAGTCATTTAGCGAAGCGGTCGTACATCTTTGTCGGACACTAATGATTTACAAACCTTCCTTTTTTGCCGAAGGAAGCATTTTTATTCATTCACATTTTTTATGAAATATTCAATCAACAACGAGGAAACGGTTTTTAATGGCCATTACAAAATGGTGCAGGCAGAAGTAACCTATGATACTTTTGATGGCAACACTATTACTACCGATAGGCTCGCCTTTGAACGCGGCGATTCGGTTGCTATTTTACTGATAGAAAAAGAAACCCAAAGCGTATTGCTCACCAAGCAGTTTCGTTATCCCAGCTGTAAACACAACGAAGGCTGGCTGGTTGAAATACCCGCTGGATCCTTGGAAGAAAATGAAGATCCAGAAAATTGTGTAATCCGCGAAGTAATGGAAGAGTTGGGGTATCGTGTAAACAAGCCCAAACATATTAGCACGTTTTATGCATCACCAGGAGCTGGTACAGAGCGCATGTTTTTATTTTTTGCTGAAGTTTCGCAAAAAGACAAGCTTGAAAAAGGAGGCGGAGTTGACGCAGAAAACGAAGACATCCAATTAGTAAAATTTCCAATTTCTGAATTACAATCGAAAATTATGGAATTTAAAGATGCTAAAACTTTGGTTGCCCTGCAGTGGTTTCTATTAAATGAATAATTGTAAAATTGTTGTACCGACAGGCAGTACTGCGGAAAAGTTGCCATCTGTCTCCAACCGTAATTCAGGACAACGACTTGTATCTAACGGTATTTCGGGACAGGTTGCGACTTCTATCTAACCGAACTTTAGGACAAGTCACGACTTGTCCCTACTTGTATTTCAACGGTAAATGCACGACGCTTTTGGTTTCAAAAAACGCTTCCTCAAAAAACGCCTCTAGCGGATAAACAGTGGCTTTAGGATATAGCTTCAACTCTTCAGACAAATCGCCACCTTTAAGGTATAGAATTCCGTTTTTGCGTTCGTGAAGGCTTTTTTTAGCAACTTTCCCTTTTACCCAATGCACAAAAGTTTCCATTTGCGCTACGGCCCTGCTCACAATAAAGTCATACTTTCCAGAAATCTGCTCCACACGATCGTTACTCGTTTTCACATTCTCTAATTGAAGACCAGCAACTACTTCATTTACAACTTTTATTTTCTTACCGATACTGTCAACAAGATGAAATTCTACTTCGGGATACAAAATTGCCAATGGAATACCGGGAAAACCACCACCTGTGCCCACGTCTAAAATCTTTGAACCCGGACGAAATTCTTGAACTTTTGAAATTCCGAGCGAATGCAAAACGTGCCTTAGGTATAGCTCATCAATATCCTTTCGCGACACAACGTTTATCTTTAAGTTCCAATCCTCATATAGTTTCTGCAGCAATTCAAACTGTTTAATTTGATGGTCAGAAACGTCGGGAAAATATTTTAATATCAGGTCCATAATTTAATTTGAGACACAAAAGTATGCTATCTTAATGAAAATTGTGATTTTCCACCGATAGATTTCCCCAAAAGATAAGTATTTTTGTTCCTCATGTGGAAAAAAACCCCATTTAAAGAAATTAAATTTGACAGCTAAGAACCTAACATTTTCTAGAACTGATAGCGCAAAGTTCTTTAGAACACTGAACAAGCGCGTTAACGAGCACTTTAAGGAAAATAATGTAGCCAAAACGGGAAACTGGAAGCTACACCTTAAAACCATAATCATGTTTTCGTTATACCTTACCCCCTACTTTTTATTGTTAACCTTAGATTTTCCAGAATGGGTGCAATTACTATTCACCATTATTATGGGCGTGGGCATGGCAGGTGTAGGCATGAACGTAATGCACGATGCAAACCACGGCGCCTATTCGTCTAAAAAATGGGTAAACAAAGTTATGGGAAGCAGCATGTACATTCTTGCTGGTAATGTTTACAACTGGCAGGTACAGCACAACGTGCTACACCATACCTATACTAATATACATGGCCACGATGAAGATTTGGAAGCAGGCCGAATATTACGATTTTCAAAACATTCTAAATGGCATAAGCTCCATAAGTTTCAACACATAT
Source organism: Aequorivita marina (assembly GCF_031631895.2). Taxonomy (NCBI): domain Bacteria; kingdom Pseudomonadati; phylum Bacteroidota; class Flavobacteriia; order Flavobacteriales; family Flavobacteriaceae; genus Aequorivita; species Aequorivita marina. Next base: position 78,617 of record NZ_JAVMBW020000004.1, on the reverse strand, counting down.
ACAGCATTTTCTTTTACGGGCTATTAACCTTTAATTGGGTGCTTACAACAGACTTTTTTCAGACCAAAAGATATTTGGCCCGCAAACTTTCTTACGGGAAGTTTCCAAACCCTTTTAAGCAATGGAGCATTCTAATTATTACAAAAATCATCTATCTATCCTTATGGATTTTAATCCCCATCTTGTTTTTTAACATTGTATGGTGGAAGATATTGATAGGGTTTTTTATTATGCACTATGTTGCTGGCCTCATACTAAGCGTAGTCTTTCAACTGGCTCACGTGGTAGAAGACACAGATATTATGCTGCCCGATGAAACCGGAACAATGAAAAATACTTGGGCCATACACCAATTGTTTACCACGGTAAATTTTTCAACCAATAATAAAATTGTAAATTGGTACACTGGTGGTTTAAACCATCAAGTGGAACATCATATTTTCCCAAACATAAGTCATATTCATTATAAAAATATTTCTAAAATAGTAAAAAACACAACGAAGGAATTTAATTTGCCCTACAAAGAATATGCAACTACCCGTAAGGCAATTTTGGCACATTTTCGTCATTTAAGGGAAATGGGCCTAAAACCTGCAGTACCCTCATAAAAATTATGGACAATAGACTTTCAAAACGAGTGAACGAGATGGCAACCTCGGCCACTCTGGCTATGGCTGCCAAAACACGAGAATTAAAAGAGCAAGGAATGGACATTATTGGTTTGAGCTTAGGCGAACCAGACTTTCCGGTGCCTGACTTTATTAAACAAGCCGCAATCCAGGCAATAGAAGACGATTACCACTCTTACACCCCAGTTGACGGATATGGCGATCTTAAAAACGCAATAATCCACAAGTTTAAACGAGACAACAATCTGGAGTATAAACCTTCGCAAATTGTTGTTTCTACAGGCGCCAAACAAGCCTTGGCTAATTTAACCATGGTTCTTTTAGACAAAGGAGACGAAGTATTGTTGCCCGCCCCCTATTGGGTAAGTTATGCAGACCAGTGTAAAGTGGCCGGCGGAGTCCCCAAGGAAGTGCCAACATCCATTGAAACAGATTTTAAAGTAACCGCTGAAGCGCTGGAAGCTGCCATTACCCCAAAAACAAAAATGATTATATACAGTTCCCCTTGTAACCCAAGTGGTTCTGTGTACAGTAAAAATGAGCTGCGAAAATTAGCCGATGTACTCGTTAAGTATCCAGACATAATCGTTATTAGCGATGAAATTTATGAACACATCAACTTTAGTGGCGGCCACACCTCTATGGCAGAATTTGAAGACATGTACGATCGCACAGTGGTTGTTAACGGTGTCTCCAAAGCCTTTTCAATGACCGGATGGCGAATTGGATTTATAGGCGGCCCAGAGTGGATTGCCCGCGCTTGTAACAAGATGCAAGGTCAAGTAACTAGTGGCGCTAATTGTATTGCCCAAAGAGCTACAATTACTGCATTGGAGAATCCGCCCAGCAAGATAAAGTTTATGGTTGATGCCTTTAAGGAGCGAAGAAAGCTAATACTCGGCTTACTCTCTGAAATTGAAGGTTTTAAAACCAACGAACCAGAAGGTGCATTTTATGTATTTCCAGATATCTCTTATTTCTTCGGAAAAACCCTACGCGGAAAGAATATAAACACCGCTTCAGATTTTTCGTTATACCTTTTAGAAGAAGCCAAAGTAGCCACTGTTACAGGCGAAGCTTTTGGCGATCCAAATTGCATTAGATTGTCTTATGCTACATCTGAAACGGATATAAAAGAAGCCATAAAACGCATAAAGGAAGCTGTGAGTTAATACATTAGTTACTTAAAATACAGACACGATTATAAAGCGGAGTTGGTTAATTTTAACCAACTCCGCTTTATTTTTAATAATAAAATGTAATTTAGTATCTTAAATTTTTACAAACAAATCAAACCAAAACTTATGAAAACAAGATTAACAGTAATGTTATTTTTCTTTGCCGTTCTTTTTCAAGTGCAAGCACAGGAAAAAACTGAAGCCACTTTTGTGGGCACTATTGGCGAAATGATGCATGTGCCATCAATAGCCTCCCAATCAAGTTTAGCGCCTGCACGTGTTAAAGAACGCGTAATGCAAGACGGAAGAGCTTCAAAAAACCAGATTGTTCCCGGGAAAGATCCACAGATTGAAGATGATTATTTTGTTCGGAATCCAGATAAAATGGAGCAAGTTCTAAGCGGACGCACTCCAAGTTTAGTTTTTGAAGCTGCAGCATCAAGTTCACAGCCTACAGATCCATCCATTGGTGTTGGCCCAAACCACGCTGTTGTTGTATTTAACACAGGCTTCCGAATTTTTGACAAAGAAGGAAACCCTTTAACAGAACAACTTAGTCCGAATCCTACAATTTTTCCAAATGGAGGCTGTTGCGACCTTACCATTTCCTACGATAATGCTGCTGATAGATTCGTGATGACCTTTTTGGGTAGTGGGGCACAAATAGCCGTTTCCGATGGTCCAGACCCCTTAAATGACGGGTGGTATGTTTATACTATTTCTCAAATAAATGACTACCAAAAACTATCTGTTTGGAGTGATGGCTATTATATGACTGACAACACATCTGCTTCAAATAAAGTTTATGCTTTGGAAAGAGAAAAGATGTTAGCGGGCGATCCCGCAGCCCAGGTAATTGGCTTCCCATTACCAGGTATTGTAACAAACGGCTTTTATAGTCCACAGGCTTTAAATGTAACCAGCAATAACCTGCCTGCTGCTGGTGGTATGCCGGTAATCTATTTGCAAGATGATGCTTGGGCAGGAGTCACAGAAGATCACGTAAAAATCTGGACAGTAGATGTAGATTGGAATACACCCGCAAGCTCTACGATCTCTGCCCCAGTTGAAATAACTACAACCCCATTTATCTCAGTATTTGACGGAGGAAGTTTTTCAAACCTCTCTCAACCAGGAGGCGGTTCATCTATTGATGCCCTTCAGGCAACTATAATGAATCAAGCCCAATTTAGAAAATTCAACAACCATAACTCCGCAGTTTTTAACTTTGTAGTAGATACTGATGCCACTGGCGGCGAGCTGGCTGGAGTACGCTGGTTTGAACTACGTCAACCTGCTGATGGAGAGGCTTGGTCTATATACCAGGAAGGAACTTATACCGCTCCAGAGGGAAAACACGCTTGGCATGCAAGTATGATGATGGACGGACAAGGAAATATAGGAATGGGCTATACAGCTATGGCAGGGCCAGATACTCCAGACCCTACTTCAAAAAGAGTAAGCTCATATTATACCGGACGCTACGCAAGTGACCCTATAAACACGATGAGCATTGCCGAAGAATTGATTGCAGCTGGTAATGGCAACATTCCAACCAACAGATATGGCGATTATAGTAAAATTGATATAGATCCATCAAACGATAAAGAATTTTGGTTCAACAATGAATATATGAACGATGGTAGAAAAAATGTAGTTGGAGTTTTTCAAATTGCACCAAATTTTAATAATGATATTGGAGTTGCAAGTATTGATACCCCGATAACTGGAACGCTTTCCAATAGCGAAACAGTAAGCGTTACCATTTTTAACTACGGTCAAGAAAGTGCTTCCAACTTTCCAGTAACTTTTCAAGTTGACGGTGGCGCAGTGGTTTCTGAAACCTTTACTGGAACCATTGAATCTGCTGAAACCGCGCAGTACACGTTTACAGCTACGGCTAACTTAGGCACGGTTGGAGAAACTTATGAAATTACCGCTGCAACCAATCTAACAGGAGATGAAGACGCTTCTAATGATTCACGCACAAAATCTGTTACCTATTTAGAGCCAAATGATATTGGCGTGAGTGCAATTACCGCTCCAGTTTCAGGAACGGATCTCACAGATACTGAAGAAATTAAAGTTATCATCGACAACTTCGGTGGGGAGCCGCAGTCAAATTTTGATGTTTCCTACAATTTAGATGGAACTGTAGTTACTGAAGTTTTTGTAGGGCCCTTGGCTGGTAATTCATCCGCTCCTTACACATTTACACAAACTGGGGATTTCTCAGAGTTTGGAGCGTACAATTTAGCTGCCTATACCTCTTTACCTGGCGATAGCGATACTTCAAACGACGAAACAGCTGTAGTTATTAACAAACAAAACTGTACCCCTAGTGGTGACTGTTCTTTTGGAGATGGGTTAACACTGTTCAATGTAACCGATATAAACAATACATCGGCTTGTGAAGGCTATGCAGATTTCACACACTTAGTTGCAGGCATGGAAGCAGACAGCACTAACGACCTTACACTAACCACGGGCTACGGAAATCAATATGTTAGAGTTTGGATTGACTTTAATGATGACTTTACGTTTTCGACAGATGAAATAGTAGTAGATAATATAGTAATTGCACCAGGCCAAACTGGAGGAACGCATACTACAACCACAGATCTAGTTATTCCGGCAGATGCAGCCCCGGGCCAACACCTAATGCGCGCCAAAACAAACTGGAATAGTCCAGTGCCAGATGATGCCTGCTTAGAAACCAACTTTGGTGAAACTGAAGATTATTCTGCACAAATTGGAACTATTGGTATAGACGAAAATATTTTTGATGAAACTGGTTTGACTGTATCAACACTTGACAATAACCATTTTGACATTAGCTTAAAAACAACTAATTATTCCGAATCTATGAATCTAAGTGTTTACAATACACTTGGGCAAAGACTATTGTTCAAAAAATTGGAGAACAATGGCAACGGCTATAATTATAAATTAAACATGAGCTATGTAGCTTCAGGAGTTTATTTGGTTCGTGTTGGAAATAAACAAGACGGAAGAATAAAACGAATTATTGTAAAGTAATTCCACAACCAAAATAATTTTAAAACCCAAAGTTCATACTTGTACTTTGGGTTTTTTAATGAATTCTAAAATTTAAATTTATCTATTTCTCCAGAAAAATGGCGTTAACAAGATAAGAACCGTAAACAATTCCAGCCTTCCGATAAGCATCAAGAAACTGGACCACCATTTTGCGGCGGCGGGTAAAGCTGCATAATTGTCAACAGGCCCCAAGTTACCCAGAGCTGGACCAATATTCCCTAGCGTTGATGCTGCTCCGCCAAGGGCTGTTTTAAAGTCGAGTCCTAACCAAGAAAAAACCAAGACCCCAATTATAAAAGACAACATATAGAGAATAAAAAAGCCCAAGATATTAAAAACTATAGGTTGCGGCACTGCTTTTTTATTATACCGAACCGGTAGAATAGCATTGGGATGCAAGGTTCTTTTAAACTCTAAAGTACCATTCTTTATCATTATTAGGTGGCGCATAATCTTAATTCCACCAGAAGTTGAGCCCGCACAACCTCCCAAAAACATCATTCCAAAAAAGAATATAGTCAAAAAGGGAGTCCACAAGGTATAGTCGGCAGATATAAAACCTGTTGTTGTAATAATGGTAAGCACCTGAAATAAACTTTGGCGAACGGCGCTTTCAAAGGGGCCCCAAACCATTGGGTAATCAATGGAAGAAAGTGTGGTATCTGCCTGAAAATATATTAGTAAGGCCGCAATAGTACTAAGCCCAATTACGAAAACGGTATAAAGCTTAAATTCCTCATCTTGAAAAATTTTCTGAAATTTTGTTTTAAAGGCAAAATAGCTCAGCACAAAGTTACTTCCTGCCAAAAACATAAATACAATAATAATATATTGTATCATTGGGGTATCATTCCAATAGGCAAGGCTTGCATTTTTTGTTGAAAACCCACCTGTACTTAATGTTGATAAGGAATGGTTTACAGCATCAAAAAAACTCATCCCAGCTATTTTAAGCAAGATAGTTTCAGCTAAGGTATAGCCAACGTATATAAGCCATAATCGCTTTGCAGTATCGGTAATTCGCGGATGTAGTTTATCGCCTCCAGGGCCTGGTGCTTCAGCGGCAAAAAGTTGCATTCCCCCAATTCCCAGTAATGGTAAAATTGCAATTGCCAAGACAATAATCCCCATCCCACCTATCCAATGCGTTATACTTCGCCAGAAAAGAATACCACGAGGCATGCTCTCAATATCCGTTAAAATTGTGGCGCCCGTAGTAGTAAAACCACTCATTGTTTCAAAAAAGGCATCAGTAAATCTTGGGATAGCGCCCGTAAAAATATAGGGTAAGGTGCCAATAAGTGCCATAAATATCCACCCGAAGGCTACAATTATATAACCCTCTCTCTTTTCAACCTCTTTTCGGTGGTTTTTGGTATAGAACATGGTAATGCCACCTATAACTAAGGCTACCGCTCCTGCCAGCAACATCTCCTGAAGCACCCCGTCATTATAATACCAACTAACTAGAGCCGCAAGTAGCATAAACCCACCGTTTACCATAAGCAAAAGCCCCATTATATGCGAAATAATCTGGTAATTGAGCTTTGATAGTGTGTTCATCAGGTAAAGAGTTTTTCCATCTTGCCAATAGATTGCGGCAGACAGCATACCACTACTTTATCGCCAGCTTGTATTTTAAAATCACCTAGGGCAATTACTCCCGTATTACCCCTTACAATACCGCCAATTATAGCAGAAACAGGAAGGTTTAAATCCTTGATTTTTTTATTGCATACCTTGGCGTTAGAAGATACTAGAAACTCCAAAAGCTCGGCGTTCATATTGTTGAGTTTGGTCATGGCAACCACATTTCCTTTTCGAATATAGCGGAAGATATTATTGGCAGCCAAGAGCTTTTTATTGATTAGCGTATCAATGCCTATAGATTGGGAAAGCTGAAAATAGTCCATATTCTCTACCAAGGCAATTGCCTTTTTCACCCCTTTTGATTTTGCGACCAAACAAGACATGATATTGGTCTCGCTATTTCCCGTAACCGCTATAAATGCGTCCATTTCAGGGAGAGACTCTTCCATTAACAAATTTACATTTCTTCCGTCGCCATTTATTACTAGACACTCAGGAATTTCATCTGCTATTTCAAATGCCCTATCCTTATTACTTTCAATAAGTTTTACCTTAAAATGACGTTTGCACAAGCCTTTGCCTGTTTTATAGCCTATTTTACTTCCACCAAGAATCATTACATTCTTAATATCCTGCTTGCTTTTTCCAGAAAGTTTAAAAATCTGTTCATCACCGTTTTTTACAGTGGTAAAATAAACCTGATCCCCTTCTTTAAATTGCGTATCCCCTCTCGGAATAATGGTGTATTGGGTTCCAAAGCGCTGAATGGCAATTGGCATGTATTTTAAATCTGGGTAAATCCTGGCAATTTCCTTAACAGATTTGCCCACAAAAGCGGAGGTTCGGGAAAGACTCAAGCCCACCATCATAAGGGCGCCATTCTCAAACTCATAACTTTCATTGAATGCGTTTTGATTTAGGAGCAGTTGAATTTCATCAGAAGCTAAGGCTTGTGGCGATATAAGCTCGTCAATACCAAACTTCGTAAAGCCTGCTTCCTCTTTATTTTCAATAAATTCAGTATTAGAAACCCTTGCAATGGTCCGTTTTGCCCCCAGTTGTTTTGCAAGAACACAAACCGTAATGTTCGTGGTCTCGCTAGAGGTTACCGCAATAACCAGATCGGTTTCATCAATGCGAGCATCTTTTAAAACAGAAATTGAAGTTGCATCTCCTTTAATAACGCGAATATCCAAATGGGTATCTGCATTGGCCAAGGCCTCTCTATCAGGGTCTATTAAGGTAATGTTTAAAGATTCGAAGGAGAGCAGTTTCGCAAGATGGAACCCCACTTCTCCAGCTCCAGCAATGATAATCTTCATGGAGATTAAAGTTTAGTATTTTTTACGTATATCTTCCAAAGCTTTACACAAAAGCGTGTTCGTAATACTTAAATACAGCAGCAAAGGTAAGTAATTAAAAGCCACGTAATAAGGAATAGTTAATTTTTGAAAATTAAAACTTGTGAATATTATAACTGCGACAAAGTTAGTAACACCTACTAAAAAATATGTAATTTTGCGAGCATAATTTATGAAAAAGAAAATAACCCCTTATAAAGACTCCGCTGAAGGAAAGAAGAAACAGGTAGAACAGATGTTCGACACTATTTCGGAAAACTACGATGGTTTAAACCGTGTAATCTCTTTAGGCTCCGATATAAAATGGCGAAAAAAGGTCATTAAAATGGTTGCTGCAACCAAACCACAAAGTGTTTTAGACATTGCAACCGGCACCGGAGATCTTGCCATTCAGTTTGCTGAGAAAACCTCAGCAGAACAAATTGTTGGTCTAGATCTTTCTGACGGAATGCTTTCGGTAGCCAGAAAAAAAATTTCAGATAAGCCTATTTCAAAGAAAATTGAATTTATTCAAGGAGATTCTGAAGCATTGCCGTTTAATGACAACAGCTTTGATGCGATTACCGTTTCTTTTGGAATTCGCAATTTTGAAAACCTGGAAAAAGGACTTTCAGAAATTCTACGCGTATTAAAAAAAGATGGTGTTTTTGTAATTTTAGAGACATCCGTTCCGGCTAAATTCCCCTTTAAGCAAGGCTATCATTTGTATTCAAAGACAATCTTACCCTTAGTAGGCAAGTTATTTTCAAAAGATAAGGTAGCCTATAAATATTTAAGCGAAAGCGCATCTGTTTTTCCACATGGTGAAAAACTCAACAATATTTTACGTAAAATTGGGTTTAATAAAGTGAAAAGCAAACCTCAAACTTTTGGCGTGGCAACCATATATAACGCGACTAAATAAGCTATGAAAAAATTATTTTTTTTATTGGCCTTACTATTGGCTACTTCCTCCATTCAAGCGCAGAAGAAATGGTTTACCAAAGAACGACTATCCAATGACGCTACAGGCGGAAAGGGAAGTTTAGACAACAGGCTTTTTTCGTGGGGTTATTTTATGGGGTTTAATAGTTATGCTTTTAAGTTTGATTACAAGGAATATATGGGCGAGGCAGAGACCGATATTCTTGTGGAAAGTGAACTTGGATTTAACGTAGGCTTAATTGCAGATTTACGCCTGCATAAACACATCAATCTACGGTTTGAACCCGGCTTGATCTTTAATCAACGTGATCTTACTTTTCCCGGTATTGAAGAGCCTAAAGATTATCTTCGGGAAGTAAAATCTACTTATATACATATGCCGCTGTTGGTCAAATTCTCTACCAAACGTTTAAATAATGTAAAACCTTTTGTTGTTGGTGGGGTTTCTACATCTTTAAACTTGGCGAGTAACGAAAAAAACCCAGAAGATAACAGTGAAGGAAGGTTTAGGATGAAAGCCAGTGCCTTTAATTATGAAATTGGCTTCGGAATAGATTTTTACCTGTACTTCTTTAAATTCACTCCCTCCATTCGGGGCGTATTTGGTCTTGGCGATGAGTTGGTACCCGATGAAGACCCCAATAGTCAATGGACCGGGAATATTGACAAGCTATCTACACGCGGAATATTTGTTAACTTTACGTTTCAATAGATCTTCTAAATTCACTTAAAAGTATAGCAGCGGCTGTAGCCACATTAAGGCTTTCGGTTTTTTGAACCTTTCCAAAGCGCGGAATACTTACCTTATGCGTTATTTTCTGAAGTATTTCTTCCGAAATGCCATTGCCCTCATTTCCCATAACTACAATCCCATCTTTTGGAAGGGCCTTTGTGTAAATATTCTCCCCATCCATACAACCGCCAAAAACTGGTAGTTCAGTGTTATTTAGGTAACTTGAAAGTTCTTGGTAATGTATGTTAACACGCGCCAGTGAGCCCATAGTTGCCTGCACCACTTTTGGATTAAAACAGTCTGCCGTATCCTGGGAGCACACCAGGTCTTGAACGCCAAACCAATCGCATAACCTAATAATAGTTCCGAGGTTTCCGGGATCCCGCAAGGCATCTAAAACTAAGACCAAGCCTGTATTTCCCAATGGCTTACTTTGGGGAATCTCAAAAACTGCCAAGGCGGTATTTGCAGTTTTTAAAAAGCTAATTTTATTGAGTTCCTGCTCCGTAACCGCAAAGTGATTTCCTGCGGTAACCAAAGAAGCATCTGTACTGAATAGCCAATGGAGCTTTAAACCTTCATTCCGTAATTCGGCAATAACCTTAGGGCCTTCTGCTACAAAAAGCCCCAATTGATTTCGGTACTTTTTCTGTTTAAGGCTCGTTATTAATTTTGTTTGACTTTTGCTGACCAAAATATAGTATTTTTGAACTTGAATAAAATTGTATTGTTATAAACTAATTCGGAAAAATCTTGAATTTACAATCTAAAATTATCATTTTTAAATTTTCCGGATAGACTTTGGCTCAAATTGAATGTATCGGGAATTAAAGCCAAAAAATTAGCACATGACACCTCCAATAAATTTGTAAACTTGAAGAGCGATCTCACAAAAATATCACTAATTATAGTATTAGTTGCCCTATTTTTTTCGTGTAATGCTGTAAAACGTGTACCGGAAGGCAAATTTCTACTTACAGAAAACACTATTTTAGTAGATAGCGTAAAAATTAAAGACGCCGGAGTTTACAGTCAGCTTGCACAAAAACCTAATCCTGCAATTCCGCTTATTAACCTCCCGCTGGGGCTTCACATCTATAATCTTGCCGACCCACAACCCGACTCTACCTATTACAAATGGCTTCATAAAAAGCCCAAACGCGAAGAACGCCTCATTCGGTTTCTTTCAAAAAAGCAGGTAGATCAAATTGACAGTAGCTATGTGGGCCTCAACAAATGGCTTCAGAAATCTGGCGATGCTCCTGTTATTATATCAGACGATAAAATTGAAAAATCAAAAGATCGATTAAAGCGCTGGTATGCCAGCTATGGTTATTTTAATGATGAAGTAAACCATAAAATTGATACCAGTGCTAAAAAGAAGAAAAGAGCGCAGGTTACCTATATGGTATCGCGAAATAAACCTTATGTTGTAGGCGACACTATTATTGAAAAAATCAGTTCGCCTATTGTAGATTCGTTGTTCCAGCTTCGGAAGAACAATACGTTTATCATTCCGGGGAAGCAATATAGCGCCAATGATTTTGTCAATGAACGCGACAGGCTTACCATTCAATTTAGAAACTCAGGCCTATTTCATTTTGAACAGGATTATGTTGGTTTTGAAGCTGATACAGTCAACACAAACCACAAAGCCAATATTACCTATAAAATTGCTAATAGAAAGGTAAACCAAGGCGACAGCACAGCTACGCTTCCCTTTAAGGTTCATAAAATTGATGAGGTTAGGATCGTTACAGACTTTTCCTATGAAAATCGCAACAAAAAATTTCAGGATTCATTAAGCTATAAAGGCTATAAGCTGTTTAGCTACGGAAAAATGCGTTTTCGCCCAAAAGCCATTACAGATGCTATTGCCATTATTCCCGGCAAAATTTATCGGGATATTGACAGAAGGCTTACTTATAACCAAATTAGTGATTTGCGGATATTCAAATATCCCAATATTAATTATACTGAAGCCGTTAGCGATACCAGCCACACCAAGCTTGACGCAACTATTTTGCTTAGCCCACGCGACCGATTTACGGTGGGAGCAGATTTTGACGCCTACACCTCTACCATTCAGCAGTTTGGTATAAGTTTTAGTGGAAATATGATTTTTAGAAACATCTTCCGCAGTGCCGAAATACTTGAAGTTTCCGGGCGTGGAAGTCTAGGCTCCTCTAAGGATGCGGCAGATAGCGAAAGCAAGTTTTTTAACATCTCGGAATTTGGAGCCGATGTAAAATTGACTTTTCCGCGAATTATTTTCCCCTTAAACACCGAAAAGCTTATACCTAAATATATGTCACCATCTACCAGTGCTAGTTTCGGCCTTAGCGCCCAAAACAACATTGGTTTAGACCGGCAATCGGCCAACGGAATCTTTAGTTATAGTTGGAAGCCTTCCCGAATTTTCACCTATCAGCTGGATTTACTGAACCTGCAATACGTTCGTAATTTAAACAGTGAAAACTATTTCAATGTTTACAAAAGCTCGTATTCTCGATTAAATGAAATAGCCGAAGATTTAGGCTATGACTTTAACAATCCATCAAACAATCCAAGTTTGGAGATTCCAGATGAAACAGAAGTTTTTATGTCTGATGTATTAAACGGAGAGCTAAGTGCCGGTCCAGATTTGTATCAAGAAGTACAAAGCATACGTGAACGCCAGATTCGCCTTAGTGAAAACAACCTTATTTTTGCAACCAACATTACCTTAACCCGGGATACGCGCGAAAACATTAACGACAATAATTTTTCACGAATCCGCTTAAAACTTGAATCTGCCGGAAATTTACTTTCGGGAATCGCGAGTTTGGCAGGAATCAAAAAGAACAGCAATGGCAATTACAATACTTTTGGCGTAGTTTACTCCCAATACATTAAAGCAGATGCAGAATACATAAAACACTGGGATTTGGACGAGAGCAATATTTTTGCATTTCGCGCTTTTGGCGGTATTGCCATTCCTTATGGAAACAGCAATAGCATTCCATTCACCAGAAGTTATTTTGCCGGCGGAACCAACGATAACCGTGGGTGGCGAGCATACGACCTTGGCCCCGGAAGCAGCGGCAGTGTTTTAGACTTTAACGATGCCAACTTTAAACTTGCCTTTAATGCCGAATACAGATACACTATTTTAGGCGATTTAAAAGGTGCTTTTTTCGTAGATGCTGGGAACATTTGGAACGTTTTGGACGATGTTAAAAGCCCCGCGTTTAAATTTGAGGGACTGAAAGACTTAAAAGAAATTGCCGTAGCCTCTGGCCTTGGACTACGATACGATTTTGGTTTTTTTGTATTTCGTTTTGATGTTGGATTTAAAACACATAACCCAGGAAACCCCAAAGGCGAACGCTGGTTTAAAGACTATAACTTCTCAAAAGCGGTTTATAACATCGGTATCAACTATCCTTTTTAAACCATTAAAAATTGTTATTTTTGTTTATTGAAAATATAATGACCGAAAATCTAAGACTAAGAGCAGATTCAAAGTTGTTATTTTATCGATTAATATTTTATATAAAAAACTATGAGCCACGGAATTAAACCGGGTGTAGCTACCGGAAAAGAAGTTCAAAAAATACATCAATACGCCAAGGAAAAAGGCTTTGCCATGCCTGCAATTAACGTTGTAGGTTCAGATAGCATGAATACCGTTATGGAAACCGCGGCAGCATTAAATGCACCCGTAATTATTCAATTTTCAAATGGAGGCGCGCAGTTTAACGCCGGAAAAGGGCTTTCAAACACAAACGAAAAGGCTGCTATTGCTGGAGCTGTTGCAGGCGCCAAACACATCCATGAACTTGCTGAATTATACGGAGCAACGGTTATTCTTCACACAGACCACTGCGCCAAAAAGTTACTGCCCTGGATTGACGGCTTGCTAGATGAGGGTGAAAAATTCTATAAGGAAACAGGGAAATCACTCTACAGCTCGCACATGATAGATCTTTCCGAAGAGCCTATTGAAGAGAATATAGCAATTTCCAAAACCTATTTAGAGCGTATGAGCAAAATAGGAATGACCTTAGAAATTGAATTGGGAATTACTGGTGGCGAAGAAGACGGTGTGGATAATACCGATGTAGATTCTTCAAAACTATACACCCAGCCCGATGAGGTTGCTTATGCATATGAAGAACTTTCAAAAATTAGCGATCAATTTACCATTGCAGCAGCCTTCGGAAATGTTCATGGCGTTTACAAGCCCGGCAATGTAAAATTGACACCTATAATTCTGAAAAACTCTCAGGAATATGTTCAGAAAAAATTCGATACTGGCGCAAATCCAGTAGATTTTGTTTTCCATGGCGGAAGCGGCTCTTCTTTAGAAGAAATTCGAGAAGCAATAGGTTATGGTGTAATAAAGATGAATCTTGACACCGATATGCAATTTGCATTTACCGAAGGCGTTCGCGATTATATAACAACAAAGGTTGAGTATTTAAAAACTCAAATCGGGAATCCAGAGGGCGACGATATACCCAACAAAAAGTATTACGACCCTAGAAAATGGCTTCGCGAAGGTGAATTAACACTTAAAACGAGGCTAGAGCAAGCTTTTAAAGACTTGAATAACGTAAATACACTATAGCCTTGCCCCTACCCCCTAAAAGAAAAAGGAGTAGATTGAAATAATTATGTTTTTCTTGTATTTATAAAAAGAAGAACATAAACTTAGAATAATAAACAACCAACTGAGAATTGAGAATAGAGCCTTGAAAAAATTAAATTGTATTTTTATCATCTGGCTCATAACTCTAACTCATAACATACAACTAAATTATGCCTTGGTTTAAAAGAACAAAAAAAGGAATTCAAACCCCTACGGAAGAGAAAAAGGACGTCCCAAAAGGATTGTGGTACAAATCGCCAACGGGAAAAGTTGTGGACAGTGAAGAACTGGAAGAAAACTTTTACGTGAGTCCTGAAGACGGTTATCACGTGCGAATAGGCAGTAAGGAATATTTTGAAATTCTTTTTGACGACAATAAGTTTAAGGAGCTTGATAAAAACCTCAGCTCAAAAGACACTTTAAATTTTGAAGACAAAAAGAAATATAAGGACCGCCTTAAACAAGCCCAAGATAAAACCGGTTTAAAAGACGCCATTCGCTGTGCTGTAGGAAAATCGCAAGGGGCAGATCTTGTAGTTGCCTGTATGGATTTCAGTTTTATTGGTGGCTCCATGGGTAGTGTTGTGGGCGAAAAAATTGTTCGCGCTGCAGACTACGCTCTTAAAAAGAAGATTCCACTTGTTATAATATCAAAAAGTGGTGGCGCCAGAATGATGGAGTCTGCTCTCTCTTTAATGCAACTTGCCAAAACTAGTGTGAAACTGGCCCAATTAGGTGATGCTGGAATCCCTTACATTTCATTGGCCACAGACCCAACAACAGGCGGAACTACAGCTTCTTTTGCCATGCTTGGCGATATTAACATTAGTGAGCCTGGAGCATTAATTGGCTTTGCAGGACCTCGTGTTGTGCGCGACACTACAGGGAAAGAACTTCCGGAAGGTTTCCAAACTGCGGAGTTTGTTTTAGAACACGGTTTTCTAGACTTTATTACCCATAGACGCGATCTAAAGAAGAAGATAAACTTGTATTTAGACCTCACCTTAAATAGAAAGCTACGCGAGAAAACAGCATAAATTGTAAGGACCTAAAAAAACTGGATCCCAAAGACTTAAAACAGATTTCTTTTTTTATCTTTGCGGCCTTGATTACGATCCTGAAGCTGTCAGGAGTAGTCAATACATAAAAATCATTTTAACAATATTGGCATGTATTTATCACAAGAAACAAAAGAAAAAATTTTTGAAAAACACGGGAAATCAAAGACCGACACTGGTTCTGCTGAAGGACAGATCGCTTTGTTTACCTACCGAATTGAGCATTTAACCAAACACCTAAAAACAAACCAAAAGGACTTTAACACAGAGCGTTCTTTGGTTATGCTAGTAGGGAAAAGACGTTCACTATTAGATTATCTAATGAAAAAAGATATTCTTCGGTACCGTGCTATCGTTAAAGAATTAAAATTACGTAAGTAAGAATAAAGGGGGCGAAAAACGCCCCTTTTTTTTATCCCCGAACCTGTTCGAGGATACTTTTCGAGATATCGAAAATTTTATAAAGAAAGCTACCCCCTTAGTTTTTCATTGGTCAAACCACAACAACACAACAACACTTCAATCGATCATCGATTGTTGACCAAATATTAACATGTTTACACCTAATGCCTATTTTATTTAAGGTAAGGATGGTGAAGCATTAAATGAAAAACAAATGATACCTAAAGTATTTAAAGAGGTCATAGACCTAGGTGATGGCAGAGAAATCTCCATCGAAACCGGAAAATTAGCAAAACAAGCCCATGGCTCTGTTGTTGTACAATCCGGAAACTGTATGTTGCTTTGTACCGTAGTTTCAAATTACGAACAAAAAGACCTACCCTTCCTTCCCTTAACTGTAGATTACCGCGAAAAATTTGCAGCTGCAGGTCGTTATCCAGGCGGTTTCTTTAAAAGAGAAGCTAGACCAAGCGACGGCGAAGTATTGACCATGCGTTTGGTAGATCGTGTACTACGTCCACTTTTCCCAGCAGATTATCATGCCGAAACACAAGTTATGATTCAGTTAATGAGCCATGATGACGATGTTATGCCAGATGCTATGGCAGGTTTGGCAGCTTCAGCAGCTATTCAACTATCAGATTTTCCTTTTGAATGTGCTATCTCTGAAGCCAGAGTAGGACGTGTAAATGGCGAATTCGTAATCAACCCTTCACGTGCGCAATTAGACGAGTCTGACATTGACATGGTGATTGGAGCTTCTATGGATTCCGTTATGATGGTTGAAGGTGAAATGAAAGAAATTTCAGAAGAAGAAATGCTGGAAGCCATTCAATTTGCCCACGAACACATTAAAAAACAATGTGAGGCCCAACTTAGATTGGCCGATGCCGTTGGACGAAAAGAAGTTCGTGAGTATGAAGGAGAGCGCGAAGATGAAGACTTGAAAAAGAAAGTCCACGACATGGCGTATGATAAAGTGTATGCCGTGGCACAGTCTGCTTCTGCAAAACACGAACGAACTGAGGCTTTCGCCGCTATTAAAGACGAAATCAAGGAAACTTTTTCTGAAGAAGAATTAGAAGATTTCGGCGATTTAGTTTCAAAATATTATCGTCAAGCAGAAAAAGATGCCGTTCGTGATCTTACCTTGAATGATGGCTTGCGTTTAGACGGAAGAAAAACAGATGAAATTCGCCCTATCTGGTGTGAAATTGATTATTTACCATCTGTTCACGGTTCTTCTATATTTACACGTGGAGAAACTCAAGCGCTTGCAACCGTAACATTGGGAACTTCAAGAGAAGCAAACCAAATAGATATGCCTTCGTATGAAGGAGAAGAAACATTCTACCTTCATTATAACTTCCCTCCATTTTGTACCGGAGAAGCTAGACCAATTCGTGGAACATCACGTCGTGAGGTAGGTCATGGTAACTTAGCACAACGTGCACTTAAAGGTATGGTGCCAGAAGATTGCCCTTACACAGTACGTGTGGTTTCTGAGGTTTTAGAATCTAACGGTTCTTCATCTATGGCAACTGTTTGTGCAGGAACTATGGCGATGATGGATGCAGGTGTACAAATGAAAAAACCAGTTTCTGGGATTGCAATGGGATTAATTTCTGATGGTGAAAGCGGAAAATACGCAGTACTATCTGATATTTTAGGAGATGAAGATCACCTAGGAGATATGGACTTTAAAGTAACCGGAACGGCAGATGGTATTACCGCTTGCCAGATGGATATTAAAGTGAAAGGATTGGGTTACGAAATTCTTGTAAACGCTTTAAACCAAGCAAGAGATGGAAGATTGCACATTCTTGGGAAATTGACTGATGCTATTGAAGCACCTCGCGAAGATGTTAAGCCTTACGCCCCTAAAATGGTAACTGTTCGTATTGCTAATGAATTCATTGGCGCCTTGATTGGACCAGGTGGAAAAGTAATTCAAGAGCTTCAAAAGGAGACTGGATGTACTATCGTTATCAACGAAGATCCTGAAACCGAAGAAGGCATTGTAGAAATTTTAGGTACGGGTCAAGAAGGAATTGATGCCGTTATGGCAAAAATTGATTCTATTACCTTTAAACCACAAGTTGGAAGCGCTTATGAAGTTAAAGTAATTAAAATGCTTGACTTTGGTGCCGTTGTGGAATATATGGAAGCGCCAGGAAACGAAACGCTTTTACACGTTAGTGAACTTGCATGGGAACGTACCGAAAACGTAAGCGAT
Source organism: Aequorivita marina (assembly GCF_031631895.2). NCBI lineage: Bacteria > Pseudomonadati > Bacteroidota > Flavobacteriia > Flavobacteriales > Flavobacteriaceae > Aequorivita > Aequorivita marina. Next base: position 60,813 of record NZ_JAVMBW020000004.1, on the reverse strand, counting down.
GTAGTAAACATGGGCGATGTTTTTGATATTAAATTCATGGGCTTCGATTCTAGAACGAAAAAAGATAAAGTTTCTAGAAAAGCCTTATTGCCAAAGCCAGAAGGTTTTAAAGAACGCGCACCGCGTGACAATATCCGAAGTGGTGGAAGTCGTGACAATCGTGGCCGCGACAATCGCAATAGAGATAGAAAGAGAGATTAATTTGGCTCCGATAGCTATCGGAATTTAAATTAAGAATACTATAAGACGCCTTCAACCCGATTTTTTGGGAGAAGGCGTTTTTTTATGCCATAATTGCCGAAACAGGACAAAATCCGCAGAAATGTCACCTTGGCAAGCTTTTAACAAAATTTTTATAATAATGGGCTTAGCCACTTCTATCAGTAGGCTAACAGGCTATTATTTCGGCATATAACGAAACAGACCAGTCTCTCGCATAATACTTGCATCCTCTAGACCATAACTGAAAAAGTAAATTATGAAACATCCAAAAACCAATTATTTATTCAAATGGTTCAATAATTAAAAGGGATGTTCCATTTGATTTTTTAATATTTAAAATATAGTAAACAAATGAAAGTATTAGTAATTGGTGCAGGAAACATGGGATTAACATACGCCGAAGGAATGGCGGAGTCTCCCTTACTCAACCGTAGAAACTTAATGATCTACGATGTTTCCGCAGAAAAAATATCAAGCTTAAGCGAAAACCCAAGTTTTGATGTCTTTGAGAAGCTGGAAGATTGTCTTCCAAAGGCAGATGTAGTTTTTGTTGCGGTAAAACCCTACCACAGCGAAGACTTGTTTGAAAGTATGAAAGAGATGGTTAATCCAGACCAACTATTTATCTCATTAATGGCTGGCGTAACTATTGAGGCAATTCAAGATGGCTTGCAGGTTAAAAAGGTTGTACGCGCAATGCCTAACCTACCCGCCAAAGTTGGCTTGGGAATGACCTCATTTACAGAAGCAAAAGAAGTAACGCGTGTGGAGTTGTTAATGGTTCGTAATCTTTTAGATACAACTGGCGAGGCCATTCACGTAGAAAATGAAAACTTTATCAATGCCTCTACAGGAATATCTGGTAGCGGACCGGCTTATGTTTTCTATTTTATGCAGTCCATGATGGAAGCTGCATTAAAAATGGGCTTCTCTTCCAACGACTCAAAAATATTGGTAGCTCAAACTTTTGAGGGAGCGGTAAAACTATTTAATGAATCAGATTTATCTCCAAACAGTTGGATGGAAATGGTGGCTTCTAAAGGAGGTACAACGCGTGCTGCCCTAGACTCCATGAAAGATAACAACGTAAACGAATTAATAAAAGAGGCTGCCTATGCAGCTTTTAATAGAGCAACAGAATTAGGAAAGTAAAAAATCAAGAACAAAAAGATATGAAGGAAAAACGAGTGGTTATAAAAGTAGGAACCAACGTTATGACCAATAAGGACAACCGTATTGTAGGCCCCATTCTCAACGAATTGGTGCGACAAATTGCGGCATTATATGAAGACGGATACGCTCCAGTACTCGTCTCATCAGGATCTGCCATTGCTGGAATGGAAGTTTTGGGGGAGTGCATTGCGAAAGACGATGCCACCAGAAGACAGATTTATTCCTCAGTGGGTCAACCAAGAATGATGCGGCATTACTACAGTCTTTTCCACGATCACGGAATGCGCTGCGCACAAATTTTGGCGACAAAACGTGATTTCGCCCCTGGAAAACATCGTGAAAACATGATTAACTGTTATGAGGGACTGCTTGCAGAAGGTATTGTACCAATAGCCAATGAAGACGATGCAGTATCATTAACTATGTCTATGTTTAGTGATAATGACGAATTGGCAAGCCTAGTGGCAGAGCTGATAGACGCTGACGCTTTGGTAATCTTAACTGATACCAACGGGCTTTACACAGGCCATCCAGATGATGAAGACTCTGAAAAACTGAGTAATGTTCACCATGAGGAAGAAGTGGAGCAATACGTTCAAGCTTCCGAAAAAGGTGAAGGTGAAGGCCGCGGAGGTATGGAGTCTAAATTAAAAATTGCCAAGGAAACGGCTAGAAAAGACATTCCTACCTATATCGCTAACGGAAAAAAGAAAAACGTTATCGTTGATGTATTGGCCGGAAAGGACTTAGGAACAAAATTTTACGCATAATTAATAATTAAAACGAAAAGAATATGAAGTTGATAGATAAAGATTTAAAAAATAAAGTTTTATCGTCAATGATGACCATCATTGACAAAAAACGTAAAGACTTACTGCAAGCCAATAAGGAAGATTTGGAGGCTTTTAACAGAGACGACCAAGCCCTCTACGACCGATTAGTTGTTGACGACGAAAAAGTTGATGGAATGATTAAAGCTATTTCAGAAGTTAGAGATCAAGCAGATCCCGTAAATAGAGAGATTAGCAGTAGCGAATTGGATAGCGGTCTAAAAATAATCAACAAAACAGCGCCTTTTGGTACCATTATGATTATTTATGAATCTAGACCCGATGTTACCATTGAAGCCGCAGTAGTTGCTTTTAAAGCAAACAATAAGATTCTACTTAAAGGTGGAAAAGAAGCATACAACAGTAATAAAATCTTGGTAAAATTCTGGCACGAAGCCTTACAGGAAAACGGTCTTGAAAAAGATTGGATTGAAATGCTAGAGCTCAATCGTGAGGAAACCCAAGCATTTTTGAAAAACCCAAACCAACCAATTGATTTGATTGTTCCGCGTGGTGGCGAACGCTTAATTCAGTTTGTTAAAGAACATGCTAGTTGCGCCGTCTTGGTCAGTGGCCGCGGAAACAACTTTTTGTATGTAGCTGAAGATGCCGATTGGAAAAAAACACTTCAAGTAATTATAAATGCGAAGACTGATAAAATTTCAGGTTGTAACGCCTTGGACAAAGTTTTGATCGATAAAAAGATTCCAAATTACGAAGCGAAGTTGAAAGAACTAAAAGAAGTTCTAACTACGGCAAAAGTGAATGTTTTAGTTGATGCTGAAGTAAAGAAGACGCTTACTTCTTCTGAAGAAATTAAAGATGAAGATACTTGGTATGAAGAGTTTCTAGCCATGAAAATTGTACTTGGTGCTGTTGAAAATATAGATGAAGCCATTTCAAAAATAAACAAGTTCAGTGGCGGCCATTCTACTGTTATCCTTACAGAGAATTCGGAAAAGGCAGGCTACTTTATGGAAAATATTGACAGTGCAGCCGTTTATCACAATGCCTCAACCCGCTTTACCGATGGTGGCCAAATGGGCGTAGGCGCAGAACTTGCCATAAGTACAGATAAATTGCACCACCGCGGGCCTTTGGGCTTAAAGCAGTTGGTTACCAATAAATACTATGTGTATGGCGATGGGCACGTGAGAGTATAAAGTTGACATAAGACGGAAAGATCTATGGCATAGGATTGAGTTCGATAGCGAATATATATCCTTTTCAAATTGACCGTCTAAAAGTATAATACAAGTCATTAAAACGTCTTCATTTCCAACATTTTGGGTGAAGGCGTTTTATTTTGCACTCAACTTTGACAAAGTTTAACAAGTAATATGACAACTTCTAAACAGCATTTTATATCAAACAATTGTTTAGGAGTAAAGCAACTTTGTCAAAGATAAAAACCTCTTTTTGCTTTCAATTAAATATGCTCCAGATGGGCTAGTATCAATCATAAAGCGTCTTCATTTCCGAAACTCGGAACGAAGACGTTTTTTTCTTGCCTACAGAATTATTTAATCCTTTTTACTGTTCCATTGCAGGAGCAGCCCGAGGGTGCCAATGCTCTCCGCGGAGTTTATATTGGTTCCTATTCTAACACCCATGGAATAGCGCGGCCCCAATCTAAACTGCAGTTTTGCCCCTAGTGGAAAACCAAGCGTTTTTTTGTCTATTTCACCTCTACGCCGCGTAGATGTATCTATCACGCCATATGTATTGAAATGAAAATACCCTGCTCCAATAAAAACATCGGTAAATATGGTCTTGTTTAATTTAAAGCTTCTTCCGTATAGAATATTGGCTTGAATGTAGTCATCACCAGGACCAAAAACAGATAATGCAGAGCCGGCTCCAAAATCCAAAGCAAAAATATTTCCCTGGTAAACAAAACCAATATCCGCATTAAAAGCATAACCGGCATCGCTACCAACGTAAAACCCTACAGGACTTATAGAAAAAGCCCGATATGATAATTTGGCCGTATCATCTACCTCTTGCGATAGCATTGGAAGTGCCACCAGCAAAAGTGCTAACCTTAAGATTATAATTTTTAGACTCTTCATTATAGTACTTATTAATCTTAATTAAAGATAATGAATTAAAACTTAACGCAACCTTTTTAAAATTTTCAGACTATAGGGAAAGAACTTAAAACAAACTGCCATGAAAACGCTGCGCTATTTTATTCTTATTCTGATACCATTTATATATGCCTGTGAAAATGAGCCCGTAAGTAAAGCTGACCCTTCCATGGTTATTCCAGTAGATTCAGAGCTATACCATCTTATTGAGCGAGCGGCGGGAAACGATTTTCAAAACGACATTACCTGTATCGATTTTAACTACGCCTTTACCTTGGTAATCTATGATGAGAACATGGATATTTTTGGTTATCAAGTTATAACTAGTGATGCCGCATTCAGTGATTTTTTGGAAACGCTGGAAGAAGGAAAATCAATTAGTCTAAGTTACCCTATAACCAGTGTTTTAGATAACGGCGAAACTTATGAAATCAATAATAACGAAGAATTAAAAGAAGCAATAGACCAATGTCTATACGCAGATACCATTACAACTTGCAACAATATTCTAACAGAAGCCTCCTGCATTTGGAAAGTAGACCATCAGAACGGTCCAAATTCGCAATATCAAGACGCCTATTTTGATGTAAGTAATAGTGGAAATGTGGGTTTGTATTTTGACGATAATTCATACCTAGGCACTTGGGTTACCTATTTTATAGAAGACAAATTACATTTAAATATTTTTCTTACAGGCGACCAAGAAGTCAGTGACCACTGGAATTTTGATTGGACCGTAGTCAGTTTTGACGATTCTCAAATGCAAATTAAAAATGGAACGGACACTTTCCTACTGGTAAAAGGCTGTGATGAACCTTGCAACAATTTTCTTTTTGAAGAATGTGAGATCGAAAAAGGATCTGGAACAGCAGTCTTCAGCTTAGAAAGTTACTTTGAATGTTTTTTTCCAATCACAGGTATTGATGATTCCACAAACGTGGCTACAAGTTATTATGAAACCTATGATGATATGCTTGCCGGAACCAATCCCATTGTTAATTTAATGTATGAAAACAGCGTGAACCCGCAAGTTATATATGTTAGATTTGATGATGTAACTACTGGAGAATTGATAACTACCTTACCAATAATTTTAAAAGCCATTAACTGTTAAACCCTATCATTATGAAAATCAATATTTATAGTATTATACTATTTTCTGCCCTCACATTCTTCTCGTGTTCAAATGATGACAACGATAAAGCACTTGAACCTCCCTTGCAAAACAATTGTGAAAGTGGGATGGGCAAAATGTTATATACCGAATGCTGTGCAGAAGGTCCCATTCAGGCAAGGCCTGGTGATATTATTTCTGTAACCTATACCAGCAATTTCGAGAGTTCTATTTATAGTTGGGTAGTTGTGGGTGGTTCAATTACGTTGGTGGAAGGAGAAAATTCTCCAACAGCAAAATTTAGAATAGAAAAAGGTTTTGTTAGCGATACAATAATTGGATATGGTGCTACATCAGATGGAGTGCCTGCATGCTCCGCAGATATTGTAATAGATTTATATTGATAATCTAGATTAAGATACCCTACAACTTATGATTTTTGACGTGCATTGTAAAACTGCGAGTCCAATTAGAAAATTCTAACAAATAAAACTATTTGAAAATAGAAAGCCTCATAAAAAAATGCATAAAAAACGACAGAGCAGCTCAAAATGAATTGTTCCGGAAGTATAAGGATTCCCTATTCTTTATTTCCTTAAAATACTGTAGAAATGAAGCCGACGCCGAGGATAACCTACACGATACTTTTATCACTATTTTTCAAAAAATAAAAACGTATAAAAACAAGGGCTCTTTTGAAGGTTGGATGAAACGCATAGCCATTTATAAGGCCATAGATAAATACAAGGCAAAAAAACTAATAAATATTGAAATCAATGATGATATTCTTGAAGGTACAGTTGAAACTGAAACGGATATAGACATTTCCATAGTTCAACTGCTAAAACTCATCCAAGAATTGCCAGACCAATATAGGCTGGTATTTAACCTGTATCAAATGGACGGCTTTTCACATCAAGAAATTGCCGCGCTTTTAAATATTTCGGAAGGCACGTCAAAATCAAACTACCACCGCGCAAAGTTAGCTTTACGCACTAAATTAGAAAAGATGCACAGTCGCGTTACCCAATAAAGATAGAACACATGAAAGATGTAGGAAAAATTTTTGAGTCTAAATTGAAAAAAGGAGAGAAGAAACCCAAGGAAAGCGTTTGGGAAAAACTGAACACATCATTAGATGCAAAAGAAGCCAGAAAAAAAAGAACGCTATATGCTTGGCTTGTAGCAGCAGGTTTGGTTTGCACAATGGTATTTCTTCTAATTTACAACACGCAAACGCCATTGGAAAAAGATGGTCACAAGCAAAATAATAATACCCCTAAAACTAATCTTATACCAGTTGTAACTGAATCCGCTTCTAAAAAATCAGAAGCAGCCATTGATACTATGGAATCATCTAAAATTATAAACGAGGCTTCAGAAAGACCAACTGGGAATGAAATATTAACCGACTCAAAAAAATATAACGAAAAAGCAGCAAACTCTAAAAGCAAGCCATCATTTCAGAGTGAAAGTTCTGAAGATAAGTCAGAAGCACGAACAACGAAAGAAAATATTGAAACGGACAGTTTTATCGTTTCAACGACCTACTATTACTACGACAGCCAGAGTGGCAAAACTATTACCACAACTGAAAAAAGTAAAATTGATAGTTTAATTGCTGAACAGCCCAAGAAAATAGACACTTTATCTTCGTCTAAAACTGATTCTACCAACCCTTAACCTTCAAATTCTATCCAATAAGGTCAAACTTAGTAAAATAAACTTAAAACTTTTTGTAACCTTTTTACTGTCTTTTACGTATAACCCCATACACAAGTTTAAACCTTAATCTACAGGACAAACCTTAAATGAGACAACTTAAAATTACAAAGCAGGTTACAAACAGGGAAACTGCTTCATTAGACAAATACCTTCAAGAAATTGGTAAAGTTGACCTAATTACCGCAGAAGAAGAGGTAGAATTGGCACAACGCATTAAAGCGGGCGATCATCTTGCTTTAGAAAAATTGGCAAAGGCCAACCTACGATTCGTTGTTTCGGTGGCAAAGCAATACCAAAACCAAGGCCTTACCCTACCCGACCTTATTAATGAAGGAAACCTCGGTCTTATTAAAGCTGCGCAACGTTTTGACGAAACCCGCGGGTTTAAATTTATCTCGTATGCCGTTTGGTGGATTCGCCAATCTATTTTACAGGCATTGGCAGAACAGTCGCGTATTGTTCGTTTGCCATTGAACAAGATTGGAAGCATCAACAAAATCAATAAGATGTATGCTTTTCTAGAGCAATCTAAAGAGCGTCCACCTTCTGCAGAAGAAATAGCAAAGGAACTGGATATGACCATTAAGGATGTAAAAGAATCCATGAAAAACTCAGGTCGTCATGTGTCAATGGATGCCCCGCTTATTGAAGGGGAAGACAGCAACCTATACGATGTTTTACGCAGTGGGGAAAGTCCAAACCCAGATCGCGCATTGTTACACGAATCGCTTAGAACCGAAATTGAACGTGCTTTAGAAACCCTAACCCCGCGCGAGGCAGACGTAATTCGCCTGTATTTTGGGCTTGGCGATCATCAACCAATGACTTTGGAGGAAATAGGCGAAACCTTTGACCTTACCCGTGAACGCGTGCGCCAAATTAAAGAAAAAGCAATAAGAAGATTAAAGCATACCTCGCGAAGCAAAATATTAATGACATATTTGGGATAGCCTAAGTTTCCATACCGTTAACGACAGTATGAGATTTTGATTAATAAATGACCTCCGGCTGATTACCGGAGGTTTTTTCTTTCAAATTTCAAATCCACATATGTACGGGCGACTCGCGAGTCGACCCCGCCATTTTCTTAATTATCTATGCGGGCAACTCACGAGTTGTCCCTACTTATATTTATCTTTGCAAAAACATTCAAAAATGAGCAACACAATTATTGCCCCTTCAATACTCGCTGCAGATTTCGCAAACCTTCAAAGAGATATTGAAATGATAAACAACAGTGACGCAGACTGGTTTCATCTAGATGTGATGGATGGTGTGTTTGTTCCGAACATTTCCTTCGGAATGCCTGTAATAAAAAGCATTGCTGCCCACGCTAATAAACCCTTGGACGTGCATTTAATGATTATAGATCCAGACCGCTATATTAAAGCCTTTGCCGCTTTAGGGACTAATATACTTACCGTACATTACGAAGCCTGCACCCACTTACACCGAACGCTTCAAGCCATTAAAGCTGAAGGGATGCAAGCCGGAGTTGCCCTTAATCCGCACACCAATGTGGCCTTGCTTGAAGATACCATCAATGATATTGATATGGTCTGCATTATGAGTGTAAATCCTGGATTTGGCGGACAAAGTTTTATTGAGAACACTTATAAAAAAGTAAAGCAGTTGCGAAAAATAATAGAAACCAATGGCGCATCCACCAAAATAGAAATAGACGGTGGCGTAACCAACAAAAACGCGAAACAACTTGTGGAAGCCGGTGCTGATGTGCTTGTTGCCGGTAGTTACGTTTTTGGAGCAAGCGACCCCACAAAAACAATTCACGGTTTAAAGGAAATGACAACTAAATAAAATTTAGATGGAATTCATGAGATTCCTTCGCTACGCTCGGAATGACAACTAAAGATGTTTTAATTATTGGCGCAGGGCCTATTGGGATTGCCTGTGCCCTAGAATGTAAAAAGAAAGGACTGGATTATATTGTCGTTGAAAAAGGAACCCTTACCAACTCCTTGTACAATTATCCGTTAAACATGACGTTTTTTTCTACTTCGGAAAAACTGGAAATCGACGGTATTCCCTTTATCAGCAACAATCCAAAGCCTACGAGAAATGAAGCTTTGGAATATTATAGACGCGTGGCGACTTCAAATGCGCTTGAAATAAATCTATACGAAACCATCAATTCTGTTGAAAAATCAGAGAACCACTTCAAAGTTAAATCTGATAAAAATAACTACACCGCTAAAAACGTAATTGTAAGCACGGGATTTTATGACATCCCGAATTATATGAACGTAAAAGGCGAAGAACTGCCCAAAGTAATGCACTACTACAAGGAAGCGCATCCGTTTGTCATGCAAAAGGTTGTTGTGGTAGGTGCAAGCAACTCTTCTGTAGATGCCGCGCTGGAAATTTGGCGCAAGGGAGGCGATGTAACCATGCTTGTTCGCGGTCCTGAAATTGGCGAACGGGTTAAATACTGGGTAAAGCCAGATATTGAAAACCGAATTAAGGAAGGCAGTATAAAAGCTTTTTTTAATTCAACAATAGAAGAAATAACAGCTACCGAGGTATTAATAAATACGCCAAATGGGAAACAAACCTTGCAAAACGACTTTGTTATTGCCCTAACTGGCTATAGACCAAATTTTGACTTTTTATTGAAGTTGGGCGTTACTATATCTTCAGATCATTTAAAACTTCCCGAATACAACCCCAAGACCATGGAAACTAATGTAGCCGGACTCTACTTGGCCGGTGTAATTTGTGGTGGTACTGAGACCCATAAATGGTTTATAGAAAACTCCAGGATTCATGCTAAGATTATTGTTGAAGCTATAAGTAAGCTTTAGGTTTTTGAAGCTGCTGTAGTAATCCCTACACGGGGAAAAGGAAGCTATGGGACTAAAGCCCATGTTTGGAAGCATTCCGTTACCGCTGGGATAAAATCCAGAGCGATAAGCATGACAACCACTAAAGGGTTTTGGCGTTACTCTTGGCTTAAAACCCAGGACGATAAGGCTAAAGTCATTTACAATAGTATCAATGCCAGTTTTAAGAAAGCCTTACAAACCCACAGTAACAAAGCATTTCTTTAAAGCCCAAAAGCAACAAAACATTCCAAAAAACATCCTGTCAATAATCTGATTTACGTTGGTAAAGTTCAACGCAATAAAAAAACCCCGGCCAAGGCCAGGGTTTTTAGTTAAATATATGTTCTTAAAGCCTTATATTAAAAGCCCCAAGTATTATCAAATTTATCCCAGAATAGTCTAGTTTCTGTTTCATCACCACCTATTGCACTGGCAGCGGCTTCATAATTAGAAGGATTAAGGTTGATTTCAGACACCGGATACGTATAACGTACAGGATAACCAGATTCGGCTTTTAAAGGCTCAATCATGATTGGATAGTCCAAACGTCTTATAGTTAGGTATGGAGCAAAGGTTCTATTGTACAATGCTAACCACGCCTGAGTGCCGATAACTTCTTTCCATGGTGTAGCAGCAGTACTATTACCAAGAGCAGTAGTATAATCTACTTCAGGCTTAGCTAGATAATCAGCCACATCGCCAACACCCCAGAAATCAAAAGAAGCAGTAATACCAGCATCATAGTGACTCTCGGCGTCGCCGCCTACACTATAACCTCTTGCAGCCGCCTCGGCCAACAAGAATTCGGCTTCCTTATAAGTCAATAACCAACCTGGGTAATCTCCACCCAAAATGTTGGGTGTTACATGGCTATATCTTGAATAAACATTTTGTTTCCCGATAATACCACCCACAAAAGAGTTAATTGCAATTCCGTCACCAACATCAACTGACGCTTGAATGTTATCAATTTCAATTGTATTAGCAGTATAGCCGATTGCAGTACCCAATAAAACAGGTTCTCCATCTTCTACTTGAAGATAGATTTCATCACCTATAGCTGGAAGATGATCTAAGTCTCTATCAAAAGAAATAGTTGTTACAGTGCCTGAGGTGGAAACACCTCCCACTGGATGCCCTACATCGGGATCTTCTGGATCAAAACTAAAGTTAAAAAGAACTTTTCCGTCAAAATAAGCATCTCTTCTAGGATCTAAAATATCATTCATATCCTGAATTAGCGTCTTACCTGCTACATAATCATTACGATTACTAAGTACCAAGTTATCATTTACCGGATTTCCATTTGGTGCAGCAGTATACATATATCCTGCATCGTCGGCATTGCTAGTGAAAACTCCAGAAGTAAACGCAGATTCAACCGCAGTTTTAGAAGCTCCTGGATCAACATCAGCCAAGACAATTCCCATTCTTAGTTTAAGGGTATTTGCAAACTTCTTCCAAGAAGCTACATCACCAGCATAAACTAGGTCTTCAGCTCCATTAAAACTACCTTTACTGGTATCCATAGAATTAATTGCTGCGGTTAAACGATCAAGCAAATCTTTATAAACAGTTTGACCATCATCATACTTTGGCAAAAGATTATCAATATCCAATGCTTCGGTATAAGGAATATCTCCGTAAGTCTCAACCAAGTTAGACCAAGCATAGACACTCAAGACCTCAATAATGGCAAGTTTATTCTCTTTCAAATCATTCGTAAGATCAAAATCTGTATTAGTCACATTGGTGCGTGCTTCTTTCAGATTTCTAAGAACATCTCTGTACATAACTCTCCAGTGTCTATCTGGGATTGCACGTGTAGATTGATCATAGTTACTTTCATCAGGATAAGTGGTTTCCTGCCAGTGCTGCACCCACAATCTATTGTTGTTTAGGTTTACGTTTGGCGTAGTTATCTGGTCTGCAAGCCGCTTTTGGGCGGAGGCGAACAGACTTTCTCCACTAACCTCTGAAGGGTCTTTTATATTTTCATTCAAATCTTCTAAGTGATCTGAACAAGAGACGGCAAATACTGCCGCTGTTAAAATTATTATCAGTTTCTTCATTTTTCTAAATATTAAAATTGTGCTTTAATGTTAAACCCATAATCTTGGGTAGTTGGCAACGAACCTGTAATGTATCCTTGAGCATTTCCAGAACTCAATCCAGATTCTGGATCGGCATAAGGGGTTTTCTTATCAATGATCCAAAGGTTTGATCCAGTTACTGTAAACTGAAGCCCTGTCATAAATGTGTTTTCAAGAAACTTAGATGGCATAGTGTAAGAAAGTGAAGCTTGACGCAACTTTACGTAACTAGCATCATATACAAACTCTGATTGTGGAAATGCAGCATAACCGAATTGTCCAAATTCAGATGCATCTACACGCGTTGTGTTAGGCGATCCATCCTCAGTAACACCAGGGTTGATAAATCCACCTCCATTTTCAAGTGTGTTTCTTACCGGGTTACCAAGATCGTTTATATAATCTGTATCAACATATAACCCAGTAGCCTGTCCGTAGTATTGGTCAAGGGAGAATACTGACCCACCTTGTTGCACATCTATCAAAAAGCTAAAAGACCAAGACTTATAGTTTATGGTATTGGTAATCCCCATTAACCAATCTGGGTTGGTATCTCCAATAATCTCATTAGGGCCAGACTTTAAGTATCTACCGTTTTCACCAACAACTCTTTGTCCGTTGTCGTTATAAACGTAGTCAGCTCCGTAGATAACACCATAAGGCTCCCCGAGGGCAGCGTTAATTTTAACACCACCTTGATAAGATGCTAATTGAATAACCTCTGTACCTTCAGGAAGTGCTACTACCTCACTTTTGTTTTTAGTAAAGTTACCATTCAACATCCAAGAGAAGTTATCGTTTTTTACCGGGGTTACGTTTAAGGCAACCTCGATACCCCTATTTTCAATTTCCCCTGCATTCAACAGTTTTCTAGATTGACCTGTTGCTTCAGAAATTGGCACCCGAATAATTTGATCAATAGAATTAGACTTATAATAAGAAACATCAAAACCAACCCGGTTATTAACAAATCTCATTTCCAAACCTGCCTCGTAACTTTTTGTGCGCTCGGGCTTTAATTCAGGGTTATTAGCTGTGACTGGTACAGATGTACCTATATCATTATTGATAGTATATGTATTGAACAATCTATCAAAAGGAGCCCCGTTACCCACCTCAGCATAGTTTACTCTTAATTTACCGAATGAAATAGCATTGGTGTTAAGTAATTTGCTAAACACAAAACTTCCTGAAATAGAAGGGTAGTTAAAAGAACTGTTGTCTTTTGGTAGGGTAGAGAAATGATCTCTACGGAACGTACCATCTACATACAACATATTCCAAAACCCAAGAGATGCACTAGCATAAACACCATCTACACCAATTTTTTCAGCTACTTCCGCTGAATTAGGCAGTGCAGATTTCGAGTTTTGAAGTGAATATAGACCGGGAACAACCAAACCACCAGATGTGGAAGAAGTCAATGAGTTAAACTCGTTCCGTCTAATGTTGGTTCCTAAGATACCGGCCAAGCTAATATCATCAGTAATATCTGTGTTAAAGTTAAACATCAAATCGTAGTTAGTTTCTGTAACCGTTAAATCTCTTCTTAGGTAACCAGAACCCACGTTTCCACGGGTTAGACCAAATGATGTTGGCACAGAACCTACAGCTCTACGCTCTTCTTGTTGCTCATTATACGTATCAGTAGAAACTCTACCGGTAACATTAACCCAATCTGCAAGCTCGTAATTCAACTCAAAATTACCTATAAAACGGCTTCTTCCATCATTTTGATAGTTTTCATAACGCGTCCAGTACGGGTTGTCCCAATAAATGGGTAGAGTTCCTGGCGCAGCCGACCCTGGGTTCCAACCAATGTTTCTCTTGGTATTCATATAGATAGAGCGTTGTTTTTGCACATCTACGTTGGTTTGCCACCATTGTTTGAAGTTACCTATAACGTTATCATTATAGCCCGTTGAGTTACGCCCTAAAGCGTCTGTCTTAATATAGTTGGCGAAACCGCTAGCTGTCAATCTATCCGAAACGTCATAAGTACCACTAAAGACAAAGTTATGACGGTCTATTTGAGAGTTTGGCATCAAGCCTTTTTGATCCAATTTAGTGTAGGACATTCGGTAAGAACCGTTCTCAAATCCATTTGAAAGCGAAATAGAGTTAGTTAATGTAACTGGCGTTTCAAAAAAAGTGATTGGACCATTTTTAGCAGATCGCCAAGGTGTTTTTGTTAAATAATTTGGCGAAGCAGGATCAAAAGCATCCCACTGATAAATCATTTGGCCACCAAAAGCTGGCCCATAAGATGCATCATCAAGATAGTTTGAAAGCTGATCGTCAACTCCGTCACCGGTAATATCCTCAAAAGTAAAAGCTTCTCCACCATAACCAGCACCATAACCATCCTGGAATTCAGCAAAAGTACTCTTATCAACAAAACCAACTTGTGCATTACTATTAATAGTAACCCCCAATCCTTTTGCTTTAGAACCTTTTTTAGTAGTAATGATAATTACACCATTAGCGGCTCGTGAACCGTAAAGTGCAGATGCAGCAGCACCCTTAAGCACGTTTACAGACTCAATGTCGTCTGGGTTGATATCTGCAGCAGCGTTACCATAATCATAGTAATTACCTGAAGAAGAGTTTTTCTGGTTCGCATTGTTTGTGTTCATGTTACTAATTGGCACACCATCAATAACGAACAAGGCTTGGTTATCACCAGTTAAAGAGGTAATACCTCTAATAACTACGTTGGTAGAACCACCAAAGTTGTTGTTTCTTCTAATCTGAAGACCTGCTACTTTACCGGAAAGTCCGTTTGTAAAGTTGTTTGTCTTAACTGTAGAAAGAGACTCACCCGCAACTTCCTGCGTTGAGTAACCTAGCGATTGCTTTTCTCTTGAAATACCAAGAGCGGTAACAACCACCTCGTCTAATGCGGCACCTGCCTGCATGCTTACGTCCATTGTATTTGAGGCCCCAACTGCAATTTCTTGGGTCTCAAAACCTACATAACTATACACAAGCGTTTGCCCAACGGCTGCATCAATGGTATAATTACCATCAAAATCAGATTGGGTTCCCGTACTTGTTCCCTTTATAATTATGTTAACTCCAGGAAGCGGTAAGCCCGTGTCATCGGCTATCGTTCCGGAAATCGTTTTTTCCTGTGCAAAAGAGAGCTGCACAATCAACACTGCCAAGAGTGTTAAAATTCCACTAAACTTTGTTTTCATTTTTTTGTTTGTTTGAATTAGCTCTTCAAAAGTGCCAATAAAATCCCACAATTCCAACTTTTAGCTCAAGTAGATTAAGAAAATTTTATCAAAATGATGTTTTAAAATCTCCCAATTTTAAGCTAATATTATGCCAAAATTCTGCAAAAGACTGATTTTCTTAGACTTTAGAGCGAGGCTAAAACTTTAAACCACCAAGAGATCTTCTTTTAATATTTATTGAAAAAAATCTGCATTCTTCTTTCTTATTCTTCCCAATTATACCATAATTACAGTTTTACAAGAGACTTTACAAAATACAAACACAAATTATATTTACAATAAATACGTTAAAAAAATACAATTCACCCAAAAATAACCGCTTTGATAAACAAAAAGCCTTAAAAGAGAAATACTGCATTAAGCATTCACTTTTTAGGCTTTTGTCATTAAAGTTGATGGATACTGTTTTTAAAGCACAATTAAAACCGCTTAAACCACCCATCAACACCTCTATAATATATAGACCAATTTTGCTCGAATCTACCTATTACTTCTTCAGATAATCCAACAAGCTTAGTGTCCTCCGTCTTTATGGTCGTCAACCACTTTTGGGTCGCGGTATTTACAGCACGGGTCTATACCTTCATATACGGCATCTTCGGCAGTTATATCTTGGGTATCGTGACCGCTGTCTGCAATACTCTGTTGAATTGTAGTAAGGTCTGTTTTTCTTTCGTTGTAGATCAACTTCAATTCATGTGTATCAACATTCCAAATAGCAGATTTCACTCCTTTTGCCTGAATAGAGGCTTTTTCTATTCGCTCTTTACACATGCCACACACACCGTCAACTTCAACGGAAGCGCGAGCATTTCTATTTTGAGCAAAACCTAAGCTCCCCATTAATAACACACTAATAATTACAATTGCTTTTTTCATATTTGATTTATTTTCTATTATTAAAAATTATTTATTACATATCGGCCTTTAGCTATCCAGTAGAAAAACTCAATAAGCAAGCCAAGTTTTTGTTTGCCCAAGCCTTAAAAGGTAACAAAGAGCCGAGTAAGGAATCACTAATTCAATCTGTACCGCAGTCCTGCGTAATACGAGCTCCCAAATATTGGTCCATAAACATAAGTTGTATCAAAATTTGAACCGAAGGGGTTGTCGTTTCCTACAATTGGGTTCTCCTGCTTTACATTGGTAATATTCTCCCCGCCTACGTAAACTTCAAATTTAGACGAAAAAACTTTGGTAACCTGAGCGTTAAAAGTAGAAACACTTGGCGAAAACTCAGAAAGACCTATAGTATTTAAATAGCTCTCTTCGGAAGCAAATCGTTGCTCACCCATAAAATTGTAGGTAGCATCAAATTTCCATTGCCCTCCTTTTGCTGATGGAAGTGTTTCATACGAAGCATTTGTAAAAAAACGATGGTTAGGCGTTAACGGGGTCTGCTTTTTCCCGCTGCGGTAGGTAGTTTCTACGTCGTAATATTTATAAGCAAGCCGAAGATCCAAACCTTTAAGCACATTGTAGTTAAATTCAGCTTGAATGTTATTTGAAAAGCTCTCCCCTTCTAAGTTATAAAAATTAACCTCCGTAGGGTTTTCAAAATCTACTACTATTTGATTTTCAAAATCGGTTCGGTAAAAATCCACCGTAATGTCTGCTCTCCGGTCAAATAGATTAAAACCTTGCATATACGAAATTCCATAATTCCATGCAATTTCAGGATCTAGGCCATAAATTTCTCCACCATTCCCTAAAATATTCAAACTTCGGGAGCTTGCAAAAAACTGTTGATTTTCAGCAAATATATTCGCACTTCTTTTCCCACGTCCGGCAGAAACCCGAATAGCAGATTTATCCCAAGGGGTGTAACGCAAATGAAAACGCGGTGTTAAGAAAGTTCCCAATCTGTTGTGCGCATCTGCTCGGATTTCTGCATTGAAATTCAGATTCCCCATATTGTCAAAGTTGTACACAAAAAACGCCCCTACCGAGTTTTCAATTCGGTTAAAGTTATCTTCCAGAACCAGCTCGTTATAATCATCATACGTAGCGCTAACCCCCATCGTTACCTTATGCCTTGAATCACTGATTATTGAATTGTAGGTTGCTTTTGCATACAAACTGTTATGCTGAATGTTATAATCGTTTAATCCAAAATACGATTCTTGATCGTGGTGACTATATGCCAACTGCAGCCCGCCTGAACGCCATGGAACATCTGGATTAACAAAACCAAATTTCCCCGAAACGTCTAAACGCTGGGTTTTTATCTCACTTCCCCAAGCATTGGTGGTTCCACGGTCTTTTTTAGGATCAAAATCACTTTGCCCCGTCTGTTTTTCATCATTTAAATACCGTAGGTTTACAAAGCCTACATAGCCATTTTCTTGATCTGTATATTGCCAGCGGTTCATCAAATTAACTTGTTGGCCCAAGGGTGCATCTAAAAAGGAGTCGTCATTTTTATCAAATTCAGAATCCCGCATATTTCCATGAATGTAAAGCCCCGTACTCCAACGCTCGGTAACCTTTGTATTTAGATGTGTATTTAACTCTAAGCGTCCGTTACCAGCGCCATAAGCGTTTACAAAAAGGCGGTCATCAGTCGTGGGTTTTTGAAGTTCGGCGTTTATCTGCCCAGCAATACTTTCGTAGCCGCTTACAACGCTTCCCGCGCCTTTGGTAATCTGGATGCTCTCTACCCAAGTTCCAGGAATAAAACTCATGCCATACGCCTGCGCTGCCCCGCGAACGCTAGGTACGTTTTCAAGCGTTACCATAATATACGGACTAGTAAGACCAAGCATTTTTATCTGTTTGGTTCCCGAAATAGCATCGGCAAAATTCACGTCAATAGAAGGATTGGTTTCAAAGCTTTCCGCCAAATTACAGCAAGCAGCTTTTAACAATTCGCCACTGCTCACATTAATTACATTTTGTGATTCTATAAATGAACGCGAGCTCGCTTTTTGGCGTGCCGAAACCGTGACTTCATCTAAATTGGCCTTAGACTGAAGCGAATGGGTTATTCGCTTTGCGGAATTCACAGAAACAGTATCGGTTTTATACCCCACAAAACTGATGACCAAATTTTGGTATTCGGGTTTATAATCCAACTCAAAGTTACCGTCAAAATCAGTAACCGTCCCTACTGAAGTATCTAGCCAATACACATTGGCCCCGCCCAAAGGAACTTCTTCAGTGTTGACGGTTTCTGTAATCGTTCCCGTTATTATTTCCTGCGAAAAAACACAGACGGGAAATAAGATAAAAATTATTAGTATTCTTAACATTTTATTGTTTTTTATTAAATCGTTTATTTCAAGTTTATATTTTTAGATTTAGACATCTCACGTCTAATATCTAATCAATTTTCGCAGCTTTTAATCGAAGCGCATTTGTAATGACCGAAACCGAGCTAAAACTCATGGCCAGCGCAGCAATCATGGGCGATAACAAAAGCCCAAAAACAGGAAATAGTACTCCCGCAGCAACCGGAACACCTAGCGTATTGTAGATCAAGGCAAAAAACAGGTTCTGTTTTATGTTTCGCATTACTTTTTCGCTTAAATGAAAAGCTTTTACAATACCGTGCAAATCTCCTTTTACCAGAGTGATTTCAGCACTTTCTATAGCTACGTCTGTACCCGTTCCCATTGCAATGCCCACATCACTTTTCGCCAAGGCCGGCGCGTCATTTATTCCATCGCCTGCCATTGCCACTTTTTTACCTTCGGAATGCAGTTTTTCAACAGCTTCCAGCTTATCCTGCGGCAGCATTTCGGCTTTAAAGTCGGCCAGATTTAACTCGGATGCCACAGCCTTTGCCGTATCGTGATTATCGCCTGTGAGCATGACCACTTCAACACCCTTATCTTGAAGTTCGGCAATTGCCTTTTTACTGGTTTCTTTTATTTTATCGGCAATTACCACGTAGCCCACCACTTTTCCTGCTACGGAAAGCATAGGCACGGTTTTTCCTTTTTTCTGTTCTTCTGAAATTTTACGCTGAAACGCTTCGGAAATAGTTGCATCCGCCTCCTTCATCATCTTTTCATTCCCCAAGGCTATTGTTTGGCCATTTATAGTACCCGTAACGCCTTTTCCAGTCACTGAATTAAAATTGGAAGTTTTATATTCTGAATTATCTGCAAGACCCCGCTCTTTCCCATACTTCACCGTAGCTTCGGCA
Source organism: Aequorivita marina (assembly GCF_031631895.2). Lineage (NCBI taxonomy): Bacteria > Pseudomonadati > Bacteroidota > Flavobacteriia > Flavobacteriales > Flavobacteriaceae > Aequorivita > Aequorivita marina. The sequence goes on along the minus strand of NZ_JAVMBW020000004.1, from coordinate 41,331 downwards.
AGTGGATGTTCACTGTTTCGGTTTAGGGAAACTATATATTGAAGCACTTCTTCTTCTGAAAAATCAGTTGAAGTACCCACTTTTTCAACTGATGGTTTTCCCTCGGTAATTGTACCCGTTTTATCAACAATCAAAACATCAATTTTATTCAAGGTCTCGAGTGCTTCGGCATTTTTTATCAACACGCCATTTTGAGCGCCTTTCCCCACGCCAACCATGACGGACATAGGCGTAGCGAGGCCGAGCGCACATGGGCAAGCAATGATCAGTACCGCAATTGCATTGACCAAGGCATAAACATAAGCTGGATCTGGACCAAAAACAGCCCAGACCACGAAGGTAATCACAGAAATCAAAACGACAATTGGCACAAACCAACCTGAGATTCTATCGGCCAGTTTCTGGATTGGAGCCCTGCTCCTACTCGCTTTGTTTACCATTTCGATAATCTGTGAGAGCAAGGTGTCATCTCCCACTTTCTGGGCTTCCATCACAAAGGTTTGTTTCCCGTTTATGGTCCCGGAGCTTACTTCATCGCCTTCGGCTTTTGAAACTGGAACAGGTTCGCCACTAATCATCGATTCATCAATCGCGCTTTCACCTTCAAGAATACTTCCATCCACCGGAATTTTTTCGCCTGGCTTTACTCGAAGCTTATCACCTACTTCAATTTTATCGATGGCAATGGTCTCCTCCTCGCCATTTACAATCCTAACTGCTTTATTCGGCGCTAGTTTCAACAATTCCTTCACTGCAGAATTGGTCTTGTTATGCGCGCGGGCTTCTAAAACCTGCCCCATCAATACCAAGGTTAAAATAACCGCTGCCGATTCAAAATAAACGTGAACACTCCCCGATTCAGTTTTAAACTGCGCCGGGAAAAAATCTGGAAACAACAACCCGAAAACGCTAAAAAGCCATGCTACGCCTGCACCAATACCAATTAAGGTAAACATATTGAGGTTCCAGGTTTTAATGGATTTATAAGCGCGTTCAAAAAACATCCAAGTAGCGTAAAAAACCACTGGCAGCGAAAGAGCAAACTGCACCCAATTCCAATATCTTAATGGCAACACCTCATAAAGCGGGTTAGCTGGAAGCATATCAGACATCGCTATCAAAAAAATAGGAATGGTAAACGCTAAAGCAAGCCAAAACTTGTTAAGAAGCGATATATAGGTTTTTTGTTCTTCCGATTCGTCTGCTTCCTTCGGAACCAAATCCATACCGCATTTTGGGCAAGTTCCGGGCTCATCGCTCACTACCTCTGGATGCATGGGGCAAGCATATTCTGTTGGTGTTACAGAGGTTTTCGCCTCTGGCACTAAGTCCATTCCACAAACTGGACAATCGCCAGGTTTGTCATAGGTTTTTTCCCCTTCGCAATGCATGGGGCAATAATATGTACCAGAACCACCTTGCTTGGCTCTTTTTACTTCTTTTTGCTTCTTGTGTTTTGCGGCAGCTTCTGCATCATCTAAACGTGAAATACTGTAACTTCCCCCATCATCTTCCAAGGCTTTTTCAAAAACCTTTAGCGGAAGGTCTTTCTTCATTTCAAGCACAGCTTCTTCTTTTTCAAGATCAACCGATGCTTTAGAAACGCCATCAACTTCAGCTAAAATATGCTCTACATGGCTTCTACAGCCATTGCAGGTCATCCCGTGTATTTTATAAGTAGCTTGAGCTTTCGAACTTTTTTCTAAAGAATCTTCGGAAGAGGCTTCGGACTCAACTTTTTCCTCTTGCGAAACATCTCCCTGCATTGAAATTGCATACCTACCCCCATCATCTTCCAAGGCCTTTTGAAAAGCATCCAAAGGAATATGCTTATCCATTTCAAGCACAGCCTCTCCTTTTTCAAGGTTTACTGATGCATTAGAAACGCCATCAACATTGTTTAAAACCTGTTCTACATGGCCTCTACATCCATTACAGGTCATTCCACTTATTTTATAGGTATGCTTCATTTTAAATAGGAAGTTTTAGATTTAAAAACATAAGTCTTATCTAAAGCGATTAAGCAGTACTGCAAATAGGCAACCCTTATCCAAAAAAAGTTGGCAATAAAGTGTGCGAGCTTGGCTCGATATAGTATTATGTTCTGCATAAAAATTGATTTAATTTAAATGAAAATATTACTCCGAAGTAAATCATGGAGGTGCAATTATCAATCATCTGCTTCCGCAGGTATAAATCAAATCAGAAAGGTCTCGTACAGAATGTTCAAATCCCGTTCGAGTGGTGGCGGCGTATAATCCGCAAAGAAGATTTTTTGTGTGGGGGCAATTTCAACTTGGTGTAGCTGAAATACCGATACAAATGTAGCAACTAGCTTGTTGCCGAATTTTAAATCGAAAGAAGATTTTGCAAAACTATCATCGGTCTGGATTCTTGTAACATGGTTTTTACAGCAATCGTGATCTTCGGGCACGTCGGCCCCTGTTTTACAATCTAAAATTGGCACATCCAGATCCATCCCGCAGGACAGTTCCTTTTCGCCCAAAGTAACCTTTGAAGCCATTTCCATTCCTCCACAAAAGTGCTGTGCATACGCAAGGCCTGAGCTACTTGCTAGCATTAACACCGAAAGAAATATGGAAATGGCTTTTCTCATTTCATCGCAAAAATACAAATAATATTGTAAAGATGTAAAACAGCCCCACTAATGCCTAAGGCAACTTAGCTAAGCCCTATCAATTATTTAATCTCTGCATCTACCCGGCCGCACTTTAGCATTTTATCACCAAAATAAGGGTTTAAAATATCTTTGCTAGTACTTATCCAATACGCTCCTTTGTTATTAAAAGCCATTGGGCAGTATTGTTTATAGATAGTTCCAGATTTTAATGCATCCTGTAAGATAGATTCCACACCAGTACTCAGTGCTTCAAAATGCTCGCGTTGTACGCCAATATCATCAGATTTTGCCATTGCCGTAGCTGCCGTTTGAATTTCTTCGGCTGCATTCATTTCTTTTAATAAAGTCTCCAATTTTGATGATTCTGAAGCTGTTTTAGCGGCATCAGTATTAATCAATGCAGCTTCAACCTCCATGTATTGCGCAAATGCAGCTTCTACCTTAGGATCGTTAAACTCGGCCGCTACTTCGGCAACTTCGTATGTTTTTTCAGCTTCCGCCGAATTATCTACAGTTACCACCTCTAGTTCGTCTTGTTTTGAATTGTCTTTACAAGCTGTAAACGCAAGAGCCGTAACAGCTAAGAAAACTATTGATAATTTTTTCATTTTATAAAAATTTTTAGAACCCCAAAGATATTAAAAATTCACTCAGTTTTATGCTTATGAAAATAAAAGGCAGGAAGTAAAATAAGTAAAAATAATGGTTGGATAAGAAACCTGCGTATATAGAATAGAATAAGGTGTAATCCGGTACCTTCAGCAGTAAAAATTATAAGGTTAAAAACCAATAAAAGAACTACAAAGAATACAAAGTAAAGAATAGCCGATAGTTTTATAATGGCCCTATCCTTAAAGATCAACCATAAAATTGCGAGGGAGGTAATTGTATTCAATAAAAAGCGGAACACAACCCCCATTTGTAGCGCAAAGGTGTCCATTTTGGGGAGTGGTTGGGTTTTATAATCCATTTTATAAAAATCTAAAAGCGGATCGTAAAAAAGGATATCTTCATAGGCTCGGATAAGCACCAACAAACCTACGAGAAAGACAAGCCCTATTATTTTTAAAAGTTTGCTCATTTTGTAGGCTCTGGCTTTAGCATCTTTACCCAAACCATCCATAAAAGAAAAACCATTCCGTAAATAATTCCTGGGAAAATAACTGAATGCAGTACATTTTCATATTGCGGATAATTATACATACCCACAGTTAAAATAGCTATACGCAAGATATTAATCACATAAATCAGTACGATTCCTGCAAAAAGAAAGAGCAAGGTTTTTTTAAGGTTTTCGGCAAAGGCCAGAATAAACGAAACAAACAAGATAACAATACTTATAGCGTTACATCCTTCTACAATACTTACGGAATATTTACTGTCAATAGTCAACAACATTCCCTGCCCAACCTTATTTGGTATTAAGCGCGCATTATAACCAAAACCTTCAAGCACCGCCGCACTTTGACGCGCGACCAAATTAGTAACAAAGTCAGGAAAATACCCGGAATTAAACGAGAGTTTTAGGTAGAGCGCATACAAAAGACTCAGCGCCAAATACGCACCTATAAAAACCAACACAAAACGAACTACGCTTTTATATTTTTTAAAAAGTTCTCTCAATCAATACAGTTTATGTTCTGGATTTTAGCTGAAATATTCACAACAAACCTCTAAAATCAAACACATGTTTTTAACAAAAATACAGTATTCGTTACTGGGTTTAATACCGCATTTAAAATACTTTTGTGAAAGTAATCAATAATTAAAAACGAAGCTATGGCTTTTACAGATTTAAAACCAAAAGTGAAGACTATTTTAGCTAATGAAGCCAAAAGTGTGGATCTTCGCTTAAAAGAAGTTTGCGAACTGTTAAAAGACAGTCTAGAACCGTATGACTGGATAGGTTTCTACTTTGCCAATGCGGCAACTGAAACGCTTCACTTAAAAGCATTTGCAGGCGAACCAACAGACCACACTGTGATTCCTTTTGGAAAAGGGATTTGTGGACAGGTTGCGGTTTCCAACCAAAATTTTGTAGTGCCAGATGTAAAAGCACAAGACAATTACATTGCCTGTAGCCTTAACGTGCGGTCTGAAATAGTGGTACCGCTATACAAAAACGGTGAAAATATTGGGCAAATTGACATCGACTCACACCTTGCAGACCCATTTACAAGCCAAGACGAAGAATTTTTAGAATGGGTAAACAAAGAAGTTGCAAACGTAATTTAGGGCTGAGGAGTTTGGAGTTTAGAATTTGAAATTTCCACTGCGCTACATTCCTGTTCTAATAGCTTCAACAGGGTCTAGCCTTGAAGCCGAAATAGCTGGAAGAATCCCAGAAATAAGACCAATAGCAGCACTAATTGCCGTACCGACAAACATATTCCACGGGGAAAGTACAAATTCAAAATCGCCTGTAAATTGTGAAGCGAGAATAGAAACTATAAAAACCAAGAAGAGCCCTATTAAACCGCCAATTACAGCAAGGATTACTGCTTCAAACAAAAACTGAAACAGAATAAACTTATTTTTTGCTCCTAAGGACTTTTGAATCCCAATTAAATTGGTTCGCTCCTTTACGCTAACGAACATTATATTAGCAATACCGAAACCGCCTACCAACAGTGAAAACCCGCTAATTATAAGCCCTATAATATTCATACTTCCGGTTATATTATCTATAAAATCTGCAAAGCCTTGCAGCTGGTTTACAAAAAAGTTACTTATCTGGTCTGGCTTTAACCCGCGTTTTAAACGAAGTTGCTGGGTTAACATCGCAATAAACTCCGCGTTATCTACATCTTTTTCAGGTTTTACAATAATTTGCGGGAAAAGACTTTTGTTGTTATCGCCAAAAATGCGCCTAACTACATTTACAGGAATCCATACCGAGGTGTCTTTTGAGCCTCCAAAAAGACTGGCTCCTTCTTTTTCCAATACGCCTATCACGGTAAATTTTCTTCCGTAAATACGCACTTGGTTACCAATGGCATTGGCCGACCCACCAAACAGCTGATTGGCAATTTCATCGCCCAACACAGCCACCATTGAGCCGCTATTAGATTCAGCGCCATTAAAAAACCGACCTTCCGCAAGCTTGAGGGATTCTATGTAATAATAACTATCGGTAACCGCCCCAATAGGAACATTATCCACTTGAACACCTTCATGTTTTACACTTTCATTAGGAACGCCCAAACTAAATGTGGCGGCACCCAAATTAGGCGTATTGCGCTCAATATGCTGAAATTCATCATAGGTAACATTTGGAAACTGTTGCCATTTCCAGCGCGGAATTTCAGTTGGACCAAAATTAAACCGCATGATAATAATGGTACTATTGTCTAGCCCACTTATACTGCCTTCAATTTCCCTTTTTAAGGAATCTACTGCAGCCAAGACTGCAATTATCGAAAAAATACCAATGGTTACCCCGACCAACGAAAGAAACGTTCGCAATTTATTGTTGCGCAACGCATTAATAGCAAAATTAAAGCTCTCCTTTAAAACACGAAGGTAGATTAGCATTGAAATTTTAAATTAGCGTCCCGATAACTATCAGGAGATGATTTATTTTTAGTTTTCAAGCGAAGCAGAAGTACGATTTCACAAAGCTTGATAAATTTATAAAAAGTAAGACGTTTTCTGTATACTTATGTTACAAATTTACTATTCATTTATGTACTTTTGCACCTTAATTATCTACAATGAACAATTCTATAAAAATAACCTCAGCTTTAATTTCTGTTTTTAACAAGGATGGTCTTGCTCCAATCGTTAAAAAACTGGACGCTCAAGGTGTAAAAATATACTCCACAGGAGGTACTCAAAAATTCATTAATGATCTGGGAATAGAAGTAATTCCGGTTGAAGATGTTACCGATTATCCCTCTATTTTGGGCGGTCGTGTTAAAACTTTACACCCCAAGGTTTTTGGTGGAATTTTAAACAGACAAGACAACAAAGGCGATGTAGCAGAGATGGATCAGTACAACATTCCGCAGCTAGACGCCGTAATTGTAGATTTATATCCTTTTGAAAAAACGGTGGCTTCGGGTGCTTCGGAAGCAGATATCATTGAAAAAATAGATATTGGCGGTATTTCACTTATTCGCGCAGCAGCAAAGAACTTTAAGGATACAATTTGTGTTTCTTCAGTAGCTGACTACGCAGAATTTTTAGAGTTGCTAACGGAGCATGATGGAGAAATTGACTTAAAGGCAAGAAAGCGATTTGCAGCAAAATCCTTCAACGTTTCTTCAAATTACGACACAGCAATTTTCAACTATTTCAATTCCGAAGAAAACCTTTCGGCATTTAAAATAAGTGAAACTAGTGGTAAAGCGTTGCGTTATGGTGAAAACCCACATCAAAAAGGATTTTACTTTGGCGAGTTTGACGAGGTATTCACTAAGCTTCACGGTAAGGAACTGAGCTACAACAACTTGCTAGATGTTGACGCTGCCGTAAACCTTATGAACGAGTTTAAAGGAGAAGCGCCAACTTTCGCCATTTTAAAACACAACAATGCCTGCGGTATCGCCCAACGCGAAACCATACAACAAGCTTACACGGCAGCTCTGGCTGGCGACCCTGTTTCAGCATTTGGCGGAATCTTGATAAGCAACGTTGAAATAGATGAAGCTACGGCAAATGAAATCCACAGCCTTTTTTGCGAAGTAGTGATTGCCCCTTCTTTTTCAGCAAAAGCCGAAGAAGTTTTAAAAGGCAAGAAAAACAGAATCCTATTGATCCAAAAGGAAACGGAACTTCCTTCAACAACAGTGCGCACTTGCTTAAATGGAGTTTTAGTTCAAGACAAGGATAATATTACTGACACTAAGGATATTTTAACACACGCAACAAACAATAAACCCAATCATGACGAGTTAGAAGACTTGTTGTTCGCTTCAAAAGTGTGCAAGCATACAAAATCAAACACAATTGTTCTTGCAAAAGGGAAACAGCTTTGCGCCAGCGGAACCGGCCAGACGAGTCGTGTAGATGCATTACGGCAAGCAATTGACAAAGCAAACGCATTCAACTTTAACCTTGAAGGAGCCGTAATGGCCAGCGATGCATTTTTTCCGTTTCCAGATTGTGTAGAAATAGCGGATAATGCCGGAATAACTGCTGTAATCCAACCCGGTGGCTCTATTAAAGACCAACTGAGCATAGATTACTGTAATGCCCATAAAATGGCAATGGTATTCACGGGTACCCGCCATTTCAAACATTAATTATATTAAATTTGCTAAAAGCTTAACTCTCAAACACCACGAACTATAAACTATGGGATTTTTTGACTTCCTAACTGAAAAAATAGCCATTGACCTTGGTACCGCGAACACCCTTATAATCCATAATGACAAGGTTGTGGTGGACGCTCCGTCTATTGTTGCACGCGACCGTACCACGGGAAAAATAATTGCTGTTGGCCGAGAAGCTGCAATGATGCAAGGAAAAACGCATGAAAACATAAAAACAATTCGCCCGTTAAAAGATGGGGTAATTGCTGATTTTGATGCAAGTGAAAAAATGATAAACATGTTTATCAGTGACATTCCTGCACTTAAGAAAAAATGGCTAAAACCTTCGTTACAGATGGTTATTTGTATTCCCAGCGGAATTACCGAGGTGGAAATGCGCGCTGTAAAAGAAAGCGCCGAACGCGTTAACGGAAAAGAGGTGTACTTAATTCACGAGCCTATGGCAGCAGCCATTGGTATTGGGGTTGATATTATGCAACCAAAAGGAAACATGGTTGTTGATATTGGGGGCGGAACTACCGAAATTGCAGTAATCGCCCTTGGCGGAATTGTCTGTGATAAATCGGCGAAAATTGCGGGAGACGTGTTTACAAACGATATTGTTTACTACATGCGTACCCAGCATAACTTATATATTGGAGAGCGAACGGCTGAAAAGATAAAGATCCAGATTGGGGCCGCTACCGAAGACTTAGAACTTCCACCAGACGAAATGGACGTACAAGGTCGCGATTTGCTAACCGGAAAACCAAAGCAGGTGCAAACCTCGTATCGGGAAATTGCAAAGGCGTTGGACAAGTCTATTTTGCGTATTGAAGATGCGGTTATGGAAACCCTATCGCAAACACCTCCAGAACTTGCAGCCGATATTTATAACACGGGAATTTACCTAGCCGGAGGTGGTTCTATGCTACGCGGGCTGGACAAAAGGTTTTCACAAAAAACAGATCTTCCAGTTTATATTGCTGAAGACCCGTTGCGTGCCGTAGTACGTGGAACCGGAATTTGTTTAAAAAACCTAGGCAAGTTTAAAAGCGTTTTGATAAAATAAATTCTTAAAACATTACGCAAAACAGGTAGTAATTTCGCATCAAAAATAAAAAGAACCCAGTTACCCATTTATGGCGTTGCTCGCATAAGAAAACAGAATATTTTAACCTCAAAAAGCAATGCAACAGATTATATTTTTCTTTATACGGAACAAAAACCTCCTGTTGTTTCTATTGCTTTTTATTGTTTCGGTTGCACTTACTATCCAATCGCACAATTACCACAACCATAAATTTGTAAGCTCCGCAAACTTTTTAACTGGGGGGATTTACAGCATGCGCAACAATGTAACGGATTATTTTTCTCTCAGAACGGAAAACGACCAATTACTAGAAGAAAATTTATTGCTCAGGAAGCGGTTGGATCAGCTAAAAACATTTGCAGTTCCCATTCCAGACAGTATCACAATCCCTAATAAATATGACTATTTTGCAACCCGAGTCATCAACAACAACTACGCAAGCACAAAAAACCAGCTTACCTTAAACAAAGGTGAAAATGACGGCATAAGCATTGATTTAGGGGCAATAACTTCAAAAGGACTCGTTGGGATTGTAAGTGATGTTTCAAAAAATTATGCCACCGTTCAATCCATTTTAAATACGCAAAGTAGAATTAATGCGAAATTAAAAAAGTCTAGCCATTTTGGTTCGCTGAAATGGAACACATTAAACCCGAACGTCGTGCAACTCATTGATATTCCTAGACTGGCCGCTCTTGAAAAAGGAGATACCGTGGTAACTGGCGGACGATCTACTATTTTTCCCGAAGGGATACTAATAGGAACGGTAAAAGATTTTCATTTAGACAAGGATGATAACTATTATTATGTAAACATTCAGCTTTTCAACGACATGACCAGCTTAGAGCATGTTTACTTAATTAAGAACAATGACGCAGCAGAAATTAGGGAGCTGGAAAATAGAGTGAACAATGCAAAGTAACGATATCTTTATAAATATTGTCCGGTTTATAGTCCTAGTACTTTTTCAGGTATTAATACTTAGCAACATCAATCTATTGGGCTATATTAACCCTTATCTCTACATTATTTTTATTTTGCTTTATCCGTTAGATGGCAACAAAGGGCTTTTAATTTTTCTGGGCTTTCTGTTAGGACTTTCCGTTGATATCCTTGAAGATTCGGGAGGAGTTCATGCCGCAGCTTGTGCCTTTATTGCATATATAAGACCCTTTGTACTAAAGTATTCTTTCGGGGTAAGTTATGAATACAACAGCATCAAAATAAGAAAAGCAGATCCTATGGAAAGACTGACCTACATAGCTTCGCTGGTATTTATGCATCATTTTGTGATGTTTGCTCTAGAAATTTTTAGTGTTGACCATATACTGTTACTTTTAAAATCTACGTTATTCTCAGGAATATTTACTATTGTTTTAATAATAGGTACCTTAGTTTTATTCGACAAAAAGTATAGATGAGAAAAATTGTACTCTTAGCATTGGTTTTAATCAGCGGCCTTCTGTTTACCGCTCGGTTATTCTATTTGCAGGTTTATGGTGGCTCCTCAGATTCGCTGCAACAAAACAGCGCCATTAAGATTATGTACGATTTTCCGCAGCGCGGGTATATGTTTGATAGAAATGGAGAGCTCCTGGTGTCTAACCAACCTTCATATGATGTTATGGTTATCCCCAAAGACGTTAAGCCTTTAGACACGCTAGAGTTTTGTAGCTTGCTTAAAATAACCAAGGAAGAGTTTAAAGAAATACTAAGAAAAGCAACCGTGTATTCCCCTAGGCTTCCATCGGTAGTTATTCCACAGTTAAAAAAAGCCGATTATGCTTCGCTTTCTGAAAAAATGTATAAATACAAAGGTTTTTATATTCAGCGCCGTTCCCTACGTGAGTATCAGGTAAATCATTCGGCCAACGTAATGGGGTACATTGCAGAAGTCAATAATGCCACAATTGAAAAAAACCCCTATTACCAAATGGGAGAACTTATAGGTACTGCGGGAGTTGAAAAGGAATATGAGGACGTTCTTCGTGGAAAAAAAGGGGTGAAATACATTCAAAAAGACCGTTTTAACCGCGATATCGGCCCTTATAAAGAAGGTATTTATGACACCCTGCCCGTACGCGGAAACGATATCCAGTTAAGCATTGACGCCGCTCTTCAGAAATACGGCACCGAATTAATGGTCCATAAAAGAGGTGGGATAGTTGCAATTGAACCGGCAACAGGCGAAATTCTTGCATTGGTATCGGCTCCTAACTATGACCCCGGTCTATTGGTGGGTCGAGAACGCTCAAAAAACTTTACAAAATTGTGGTATGACACCATCGGAAAACCCTTGTACGATAGAGGTTTAATGGGTGAATACCCACCAGGATCACCTTTTAAAACCCTAACAGGGCTTATCGCCCTTCAAGAAAATGTAGTAGAAGTGGACGAAAAACTTAATTGTCGGGGAGGCTATTACTATAACGGAAGAAGGTTAATGAAATGTCATGGCGCCCATGGCCCTACAGCGATGATACACGGAATTGCCCAATCTTGTAATGCGTATTTTGCTTCGCTTTATCGCAGGTCTCTTGATAAATACCCTAGCATTCAAGAAGGAACTGACCATTGGAAGGCCCATTTATCGAGTTTTGGTCTAGGCGATTTCCTAGGCTATGATTTACCCAGCGGCCGGAGAGGCTTTATTCCAGATGCCGACTTTTATAACCGGTTTTATAATTATCCGAAATACAGGTGGTTTTCAACAGCTACCATTTCAAATTCCATTGGGCAAGGCGAAATTTCTCTTACTCCAATTCAAATGGCCAACTTTACGGCAGCTATTGCCAACAGAGGTTGGTATTATACGCCACATATTATTAAAAATGTAATTGGGCCAGATACCATTCCACAAAAATTTAAAGAGAAGCACCACACCACCATAGAACCCAAATATTTTGAACCTGTGGTTGAAGGAATGCACGAGGTGTATGAAAAAGGTACAGCGTCTTATATCCGCATACCGGGAATTGAAATTTGTGGAAAAACGGGAACCGCTGAGAATTTTACACGAATTGACGGCAAGCGCGTCCAACTTACCGATCACTCTATATTTGTAGCCTTTGCGCCAAAGGACGATCCAAAGATTGCAATTGCAGTTTTTGTGGAAAATGGTTATTGGGGCTCGCGCTGGGCAGGAAGAATTGCCGGACTTATGATTGAAAAATATATAAAAGGCGAAATAACCCGAACCGACATGGAGAAATTTGTTCTTGAGGGAAGTTTAGAAGATGAATATGCCAAGCAATACAGTGGCCAACCCTTTTCAATTAATAGATAATGACGGGAAGTAAAAGCCATTTACGTTTTGATTGGTTGATCATATTTATCTATTTAGCTTTGGTAAGTATGGGTTGGATAAACATCTATTCGGCTTCACTAAGCGAAACCGCTAAAGGCTACTTTGACTTTACCCAAATCTATGGAAAACAAATGATTTGGATTGGTTTAAGTTTTATCCTTATAATCTTCGTACTTGCTATTGAATCTAAGTTTTATGAGCGTTTTGCAAGTGTAATATATATTGCATCCCTACTTTCACTAGTGGGTTTATTCATTTTTGGGCGAACCATTGCCGGAACCACTGCATGGTACGACTTTGGTGGGTTTAGCATCCAACCCAGTGAATTTGCCAAGGCCGCTACTGCCCTTGCACTTGGAAAATACGTTAGCGATATTCAAACGAATATGGAAAGCTTTAAAAACCAGATAGGGGCACTCCTTATTCTTGCCATTCCCGTAATTTTAATTATGATGCAGCCAGACCCTGGTAGCGTTCTGGTTTATGCGGCCTTTATTTTTCCACTTTATCGCGAAGGCCTTCACGGCGTGTATTTACTCTTGGGGCTTTTTGCCACCATAATCTTTGTATCAACCCTTGCTTTTGGTTCAATTTGGGTGGCTCTTGGGGTTTTGTTACTAACAGGGTTTATATTTTTTAGAAATAGAAAAAAACGGCCCAATATTATAAAATACATTTTAATAGCCGCTAGCTGTATTGCATTGACCTTTTCGGTAAGTTATATCTTCAACAATGTCTTTAAGCAACACCATCGCGATCGGTTTAACATCGTTCTTGGGAAGGAAGCAGATTCACGCGGAATTGGCTACAACACCCATCAAAGTGAAATTGCCATTAGTAACGGGGGCTTGCTAGGGAAAGGTTGGACCGAAGGAACACAGACCAAAGGTAATTTTGTGCCAGAACAGCACACCGATTATATTTTTAGTACCGTAGGTGAAGAATGGGGGTTTGTGGGCAGCATGGTTGTTGTATTGTTGTTTATAGGGCTTATTATACGGATACTGTATAAAGCAGAAAAGCAAAAAAATCAATTCGGAAGGGTGTATGGTTATAGCGTTGCGGCTATTATTTTTCTACACTTTTTCGTCAATATTGGTATGGTAACAGGAATTTTTCCAACAGTCGGGATACCACTGCCGTTCTTTAGCTATGGCGGCTCAGGATTATGGGGGTTTACAGTATTACTTTTTATATTCGTAAAACTAGACGCTGCAAATTTTCATTATACATAAGCTCTCTATTCTCCAAAGGAAAAACTCGACCGGTTCCTTTCCGAAGTTGAGCACTATTTACTGCAACTGAATACGGTAAAATTATTTCCTACCCCAAGCTTTTAAATCAATTGTACGCTCCATTTTATCTTCTATTGAATCTGGGAGCTCAGGAAAGAAATCAATTCCGGTTTTCGTCTCAATTTTATCTATTGAAACTGCATATTCATAAAAAGATTTATCGGAAGGCTTATTCGGAATTAAAAATGCAATGGCCTTATAATTGCCATCTGTAACATCAACCACAATTTTATAAAACTGATTGGGGACCGAAACATTTTCATACCCTATAGTTTTCATATTTCCTGCTAAAACGCCTCCCGTTACTACATAGACGCCATTATATCGGTCTGCCCAATACCGAACCTTTTGCTCCAATCGGTTCCAGATACCTGCATTAAAATCATGATCTTGCGGACTTATATTACTGGTTAAAAATGTTTCGTTATAAGCCTCAAAAGACATTTTTCTATCCCCAGCAGGAACCAAGTGACCCCGATCGTAACCCGATTTTTTATAGTTTCGCCAATCTGCCGAAGTTGTTTTTACCGTATTATCAATTTCAAAATAAGGTCGGTCAAAATCGTTTCTTGACAAATCACTTTTACTAAGCTCATACGCCACCCATTCTGCTTGTTCGTGGGCTTCGGAATAGGAAAGTGTGTAATAGTTGTGGTTTACAATAGCTCCTGTGGTTGATTGCGGAAGAAAGGAATCATCAAATTCAGATGTATTAGTTGTTGATGTTGTTTGTGAAGTATTTGAAATTAAATTATTATTTTCATCAAACAGATCATCGGCGTAGTATAATCCTACGGTCACTATAATAATTACTACGGGGTAAATGTATTTTCGGTTCATGGTTCAAAAATACAATTCTCTGAAGATAAACTCATCAATTCGGCTTTTTATGTGATTCTTCAAAGGCTAACACAATTTTGCCGATTTTAGGATTGTCCGCTACGAAAAATCTTCTTGACATTTTGCACATGTTATCTATTTAGCTAACTTAGAAATAATTTCTACTTAAGAGGAAGTAGTGCTCCTTCCCTTCAAAGAAGAGAAAGTGGCACACCAAATCCGATAGGATATGGAGGGTCGGAAGGGTTAAGGCTTCTAACCACTCCCTCTGCCAACTTATTTTAAGAATTAACGACGGACAGATCTCTTTTAAAAGAAAGAAGACATTCATCGCAGATCCGAAATTTAATAATCCTCTTGCACGGATTTCAAAAAAAGACACAGAAAACACCGAAAAAAGAAATCAAAAAAGCAGAACGACCAAGAGTTATATTTCTCGAATCGAAAACAATGCTAGCGACATTCGGCTTTCCACCTTAATGCGGATAATACGAGAAGGGCTGGGCGGACATTTAAAACTGTCGGTTGTCATATAGCGCCGTAATCCTGAAGACTATTATCCCAAAAATCTGTTGAATTAATTTCGTGTTCAAAAAAAGTATTCAGCTCTTTCAAAATCTTCAACTTTTGAATTCATTTTTCAATTAACTTATATCTTCTTTCTCTAATGCCCATCTTCATCAAATTTTAATGTATTTCAACTATAAAAATAGCTCCTCACACATATTCGGCCTCTAACCCCGCACATCCATAGCATCCCGAAGCGCATTACCAATCAACATAAATGCGGTTACCAAACTCATAATTGCCAGTCCTGGTATAAGTGCTAAATACGGTTTTCCTAAAATAATGTATGCGTAGTGATCTTTAATTATGCCGCCCAAACTTGGCATTGGGGGCTGGGCGCCTATACCTAAAAAGGAAAGTCCGCTTTCAATAAGAATTGCACTGGCAAAATTGGCTGCAGAAATTATAATTACTGGGGCCATACTATTGGGCAAAATATGCTTAACAATTATCCTGAAATCTTTAAAACCCAATGCTCGTGCAGCGGTTACATATTGCATTTGTTTTACGCCCATAACCTGTCCGCGAACCACGCGGGCCACCTCAACCCACATGGTTAGCCCTACGGCAATAAAAACCTGCCAAAAGCCTTTTCCAAGTGCCAGCGTAATGGCTATAACCAATAATAAGGTAGGGATAGACCACGTAACATTGATAAGCCACATAATTGCAGCATCAACTTTGCCGCCATAATATCCGGCAATTGCCCCAAGTGTAACCCCAATAACTAAGGAGATAAATACCGCTACAAAACCAATACCCAATGATATTCTAATGCCAATCAGCATTCGGCTCAATAGGTCGCGCCCGTATTTATCAGTACCGAGAAGGAATGTTTTTTTAGCAATATAATGTTGCGGAATTTCAGATACAGCGTTCGCTTTAGGAAAAAGGGAAAGCGCATACTCTTTTTCAAGTCCATCGGTTGCATCAGCAGTATATTCAGTAATTTTGATAATACTCTCCTTTGTTGTAAAGCTTGAAATAGGCACTTCGGTATCTACGTTTTTTTTTCCGAAGAAAAATACCGAAAATGCATTTTGATCTTCCACTGCCGCGGGAATTGATAACATTTCTACAGAAAACCCAGGGTTTTTAGAATGGATTGAAAGATGCATTTGGTTCGCGTTCCTTGAGTTATCTGGCGCCAAGGCATAGGCGAAAATAGCTAGTAGGACGCACAGGGTCAAAAACCCAAAACTAAAAACGCCCCAAAAATTCTTTCTAAATTTTTGAAGCGCGAGTTTTGATAAAGAGGTGGACTTTTTCACATTCCAAATTTACTGAATAATTTGCTCGTTCAATTGGAATAAAACCTATAAATACAAGCTCCTCCTCACACAGGAAGCGGAGAGATGACTTTGGAGCGATGTTTTAATCAATAAAATAAAGATTTTTATATTTCAAAATTTACTGAAATTGAAAATGTAGAACGATAAAAACCCTACAAGGTTTTCCTTAGTCGGTGGACATGTGAAAAACCTTGTAGGTTAGATAAATTAAGACTCTCTAACGATTAGCCCTATAAAAGGCCAGGCGAAACTTAGTTTTTAAGATCTGCTACTTTTTTAGCTTTAACCTTGTTCAATTTTAAGTCTTCAAGCACATGGATGGCCTCTTCAACATAAATATCCTTTTTCAGGTTTTTATGCCATCTTTTTCGTTTTTCAGAAAGAGTTGTGTCTTGTTTCATTAAAGCTACTTCATAAGGTAAAGATTCAAAGCTTAAATGGTTGTTGTATTTAGAAATAGAATCAAAACGTTTGGTTTCTTCTTTGCGTGCTTCTGTATCGGCTACATAATCCTTATAATTAAGGTTTACCTTTTTGTCATCCCTTCGCTTGCGAATCCATTTTGCATTATCATCTATCAATTGTAGGTGTTTATTTTTGGCCATACGTTCCTTGCTCATTTTAATGGTCTCGTCATAATCAATATAACCATCCCACACGTTATATGATGCTGGTTCAATTTTATCATAAGGCAGCGGATTTGGATAATCTCTTTCCCCTATATCAATATAACTGTATCTATCTGGCATTACCACATCACTCTTTACGCCTTCCAATTGGGTAGAGCCACCGTTAACACGATAGAATTTTTGTGATGTAATTTTTAAAGCACCTAAATCGCCCATATCACTCTTTCGCAACCATCGGTTTAAATCTATTACATTCTGAACAGTTCCCTTGCCATAGGTTTGCGCGCTACCTATTACAATGCCGCGTTTATAATCTTGCATTGCAGCAGCCAGAATCTCTGATGCCGAAGCTGAAAGCTCATTCACCAAAATAACCAATGGTCCGTCCCATACAATTTCGCTGTCTTTATCTGACAAAACCTCTTTATTTCCCGCAGAAGCTACTTGAACAATCGGGCCTTTTTTAATAAAGAGCCCCGCAATATCAACAGCAGTTCGTAAAGAGCCACCACCATTTCCTCTAAGGTCCATAACCAAGCCCTTGACACCTTCTTCTTTTAAACGGATAATTTCCTTTCTAACATCGGTTGCAGCATTGCGCTCCTTATAGTTTTCCATGTCAAAGTAAAACTGCGGCAGGTTTATTAAGCCAAATTTACTACCGTCTTTCTCTATTATCGAAGACTTGGCATAAGTTTCTTCTAGCTCAACAATGTCGCGGGTAAGCACTTTATCTGATATGGTTCCATCTACATTTTTTATAGTAAGGGTCACCTTGGTTCCTTTTGGCCCCTTTATTAACTTAACTGCATCATCAATACGCATCCCGACGATACTCACGGCATCATCTTCGTCTTCTTGTTTTACCTTCATAATAGCATCGCCAACTTCAATTTTCTCACTCCTCCAGGCTGGCCCACCGCTTATTACTTCAATAACCGTTATGTAATCATTCTTTTTTTGAAGCCTCGCTCCTATTCCTTCTAGTTTCCCAGACATCTGTAAATCGAAACGGTCTTTATCTGGTGGCGCAAAATAATTGCTATGCGGATCGTATTCGGCAACAATTGTATTTAAGAAAATTGAGAAGTAGTCATCGCGCTCCAAATCTTTAGTAAAGTCGAAATACTCATCTAATGAAGTTTTTGTGGTCTCCCGTGCTTTTGTTTCCAGTTCGGCCATGGATTTTGGCTCGAAGGGTTCATCGGCATCAGTACTTGATTTTTCCGAAATAGCTGTATCATCCTCATCTTCTTCGGAAGCAGTAATACCTTTTTCCTTATTGTTTTGTTCTTCAACTAAATCATAATATGAAGAAAGAGTAGAGAATTTAAGTTGTTGTTGCCAACGCGCCTTTAAATCGGCCATAGAAGCAGCATATGCTAGTTCATCATAATCTATGTTGATAACGTCTTTTTGGGTAAAGTCAAAAGAATGATCCAGTACCTCAGGATAAATTTTTTGAACTTCTGTCATTCTGGTTCTAAACCGATTGTATACCAGGTCAAAAAAGCTAAGGTCTTTATTTTTTATCTGATCGTCTATTTCGGTTTTATAAGTACTGAATTCAGCAATATCTGAAGCCAAGAAATAGCGTTTTAAAGGATCGAGGCCTTTAATAAAATTATCGTAAACGGCCACAGAGAACTCATCGTTTAGATCTTTGGGGTCGTAATGGCCCTTCTGAAGAACGTATGAAATTAAATCTAACAGTAGTTTATCTTTATCAGGATCGTCAAATTCCTTGGTAGTGAAACTGCAAGAAGCAACAGAAACAAAAACCGCGAGGAATAAAACTTTAAAATTCTTCTTCATTATCCGCATGTTATTGGTATTAAATTATGAGTGGTCTAAATTATACAAAAAACCGTGCCACGAAAGTAAACGCGTACTAATTTTTTGTTAAACAGGTTTATCGCAACGGGCTTTCGGAATTCCTAGGCCAAATACTCCTCCTTGCATTGGAATAAGTGTATTTTTGTTATTTAAAAACACAATATATTATGGCAAAGAAACGACCCTTAATTTTAGTGACCAATGACGATGGAATAACGGCTCCCGGTATTCGTACTTTAATTGAGGTAATGAAAACTATTGGCGATGTTTGCGTAGTGGCACCAGATTCTCCTCAAAGCGGAATGGGCCATGCAATAACCATAAACGATGCCTTATACTGTAACAGTATTAAAGTTTCGGAGGGAGAAACCCATCAAGAATTCAGTTGTAGCGGCACGCCTGTAGATTGTGTAAAAATAGCGATAAACGAAATTTTAAAGCGCAAACCAGACCTCTGCGTTAGCGGAATAAACCATGGCAGCAACTCATCTATCAACGTAATCTACAGTGGTACGATGAGTGCAGCAGTAGAAGCGGGAACCCATGGCGTGCCAGCAATCGGGTTTTCGCTTTTAGATTTTTCGCATGAAGCAAATTTCCAACCTGCTAAAAAGTTTGTAAAAACCATAACCGAACAGGTTTTGAAAAACGGCCTTCAAAAGGGCGTAGTTCTAAATGTGAATATTCCAAGGCTTTCATCTTCCGAAATTAAAGGAATAAAGGTATGCCGTCAAGCCGATGCACACTGGCAAGAAAAGTTTGACAAACGAACAAACCCTGTTGGCCGTGATTATTATTGGCTTACAGGCGAGTTTGTAAACAAAGATGAAGGAAAGGATACCGATGAATGGGCGCTACAAGAAGGATTTGTTTCTGTGGTTCCCGTGCAGTTTGACCTAACTGCCCATCATGCCTTAAAAGAACTCGATACTTGGAATTTATAATTGTAAATACGTACCTCAACACTATAAAAGCAGATGAAACCACATATAAAGGAAATATTGATTGGAGTATTAATAGGACTGGTAGCAAATTTTACTGGCACCTATTTATACATTTTCTTTTTTTCGGAGTACAGCCTAGAGGAAAGCATAAAAGCAGCTTTGGAAAACGACTTTTTTGGAAGCTTGATTGTTTTAGGAGCCATCTTAAACTTAGTTGTGTTCTTTATCTTTATAAAAAAGAATCAAATTTACAGAGCAAGGGGTGTAGTTTTAGCAACCATCTTAGCTGCTTTGTTAATTTTGCTTTCTAAATTTTATTAAAATGAAGTGGCTTTCTAACAATCTATTATCTTAGGCAATCCATTTTTATTTTATCGAAATTGATAAAACAATTACTAACCATTAATCAGAAACAATGAAACGCGCTATATTTCCCGGAACATTTGACCCCATTACCTTAGGCCATATTGATATTATTAATCGGGCTCTTCCTCTCTTCGACGAATTGATAATTGCCCTTGGTGTAAATGCCGATAAAAAAACAATGTTTTCCTTAGAAGAGCGAATCAATTTTATTGAAAAGAACTTTCAAGGAAATAATAAGATTAAAATTAAAAGCTACTCGGGCCTTACTGCAAAGTTCTGTAGTTCGGAAAAGGCGCAGTTTATAGTTCGTGGACTTCGAAACGCTACTGATTTAAACTACGAGCAACCTATTGCCCAGACCAATTATAAGATGGCAAAGGTTGACAGCATCTTTTTAATCAGTTCTCCAGAGGTTTCAAACATATCTTCTACCATTGTAAGGGACATTATGCGAAACGACGGCGACTACTTCGGTTTGGTTCCTGCTTCGGTAAGAAAGTAAAAGAAGGTTTTAAGCATAAAAAAAAAGACTACAAAAAAACCCTTTTAGTTTCCTAAAAGGGTTTTTTAAAAAATCTTAAGTTAAAAACTTACAATGCTGCTACGTGCTTTGCCATATTCGATTTTAGGTTAGAAGCCTTATTCGTGTGAATAATATTCTTCTTTGCCAATTTATCGATCATAGATACAACCTTAGGAAACATAGTTTCAGCCTCTTTCTTATCGGTAAGTTCTTGGAACCTCTTCATAGCATTACGAGCAGTTCTATGTTGGTAACGGTTACGCAAGCGTTTTGCCTCGTTGCTTCTAATTCTTTTTAATGCTGACTTGTGATTTGCCATTGTATTTTTATTAAATTCTAACTTTTGTAGTCCGTAGGGGAATCGAACCCCTGTTACCAGGATGAAAACCTGGCGTCCTAACCCCTAGACGAACGGACCATTTTGTTTCTTAAATGCGGATGCAAAAATACAACTATTTTTCAATGTTCCAAATGCTTTTTCATTTTTTTCTAAAAAATTTAATAAGCCCGTGCAAAAAGCACCTTTTCTGAAGACGGATTACCAGTAACCATACAGCTTCCCGCTATTTTTTCGCCTTGTAAAGGAATACATCTAATTGTTGCTTTTGTTTCGTTTTTAATTTTCTCTTCCGTCTCTGCTGTTCCATCCCAATGTGCCAAGACAAAGCCTCCTTTTGTATCTAAAACCTCCTTAAATTCCTCATAAGTAGAAACTTCCGTAGTATGGCTATCACGATATGCCGTTGCTTTATTAAAAAGATTGCCTTGAATTTCTTCCATAAGAGCTGTCACTTTATCTACTACATCTTCTCTTTTTATAAACTCTTTTTTGAGCGTATCTCTTCTAGCGAGTTCCACAGTGCCCTTTTCAACATCTTTTGGACCAATAGCTATTCTAACGGGAACACCTTTTAATTCGTACTCGTTAAACTTCCAGCCTGGCTTATGGGTATCGCGATTATCATACTTTACTCGAATTCCTTTATCGCGTAGGTCTTTCATTAGGTCTTTCGCAATTTTATCTACCGCTTCAAATTGTTCTTCTTTCCTATATATTGGAACGATTACAACTTGATCTGGCGCTAAGTTTGGCGGTAAAACCAAACCGTTGTCATCACTATGAGTCATTACTAAGGCTCCCATTAATCGCGTAGAAACCCCCCAAGAGGTAGCCCACACATATTCTAGCGAACCGTCTTTGTCTGCAAACTTAACATCAAATGCCTTTGCAAAGTTCTGCCCCAAAAAGTGAGATGTTCCTGCCTGCAAAGCCTTTCCATCTTGCATTAACGCCTCAATACAGTAAGTCTCTAGAGCACCTGCAAAACGTTCGCTCTCGGTTTTTGTACCTTTTACAACGGGAATAGCCATAAAGTTTTGTGCAAAATCTGAATATATATTCATCATTTGCTGTGCTTCGGCAACTGCCTCATCTTTTGTGGCGTGGGCTGTATGGCCTTCTTGCCATAAAAATTCTGCAGTGCGCAAAAATAAGCGGGTTCTCATTTCCCAGCGCACCACGTTTGCCCACTGATTGATTAAAAGTGGTAAGTCGCGATACGACTGCACCCATTTTCTATAGGTATCCCAGATTATGGTTTCTGAAGTTGGGCGAACAATTAGCTCTTCTTCCAGTTTGGCTTCAGGATCTACAACAACCCCACTACCATCTTCGGCGTTTTTAAGCCTGTAATGCGTAACCACCGCACATTCCTTTGCAAATCCATCAACATGACTAGCTTCTTTACTAAAGTAGGATTTTGGAATAAATAAAGGAAAATACGCGTTTTGATGTCCAGTTTCCTTAAACATTCTATCCAATTCGGCCTGCATGCGTTCCCAGATTGCATATCCATATGGTTTTATCACCATACTACCACGCACGCCCGAGTTTTCAGCAAGATCTGCTTTGATTACCAGCTCGTTGTACCATTTGGAGTAATCTTCCTCCCTAGTTGTTAAATTCTTCGCCATAGCTTGGATTTTGGCACAAAAGTTGTACCTATGTTAAATGATTAGTTAGTCTCGGCAAAACTACTTATTTTTAAGATGTCCAACAATAAAAATACCACAGATATGTTTACTCAAAAATACTATATAAAACGTTTAATTCCCTTAGGAGTCATGGGGGCTTTCGCCCTTCTGCTCGCATCTTGTGGAACTCAAAAAAATGGATATTCACAAAATGACGGAATATATTCTTCTGGCAACTATTCTTCTGCAGAGGAGCAAGGTTATGATGATAACAATAGCAACAGATCAAACTATTACAAACAATATTTTGAATCTAAGGTTAATGCGTACTCCGATCTTCCTGAAGATGGCGCAATCTTTACCGATGTTGAAGCCTATTCAACCACAGAAAGCTTGGATGATGAAGGGAACATTATCATTGAAGAAAACAATTATAACGACGAGGGATACGGCCCTTGGGGAAGCAATAGTGAAGCTGTAACCGTAAACATCTATAATTACGGCGGCGCAGGGTACGGATTCTACCACAGACCTTATTGGTATGGTGGTTACTGGAGATCTCCTTATTATGGATACCATAGACCCTATTGGGGAATAAGCTATGGTTGGGGTTATCCTCATTATGGCTATGGTTATGGCTACGGGTACCCATATTACGGATACGGTCATTACAGCCCGTATTACAGCTACAACTCGTATTATGGCAATAATCATTACTATAATAATGTATCTTATAATAGAGGGAGAAGAAATACCGATTACAACAGAAGCAATGCGCGTGGAAGATCGAATAATGTTTCAACCCGAAATTCGTCTTACAGTCGCTCGGAAAGAACGCGACGCATTAACCGAAATAATGTGCGCGCCAACACAACTCGCGCCAACACAACTCGCTCTAACACCACTAGAAATGTACGTAGCAGCAACACCAGAAATACGCGTACCAACACTAGAACCATAAAGAATACACGCTCTAACAACGTAAGAAACAACACCCGTTCTACGCCTCGTGTACGAAGCAATTCTAACCGAACCAGAAGCAGCAATTACTCTTCGCCATCGCGTAGTAGAAGCTCAGGATCTTCCATTCGAAGCTCTGGAAGCAGACGCTCTAGCGGCGGAAGCGGAAGAAGTAGCGGAGGTCGTGGTGGCCGCGGATAAAGAGCAGCTCAATGAAACACTAAACTCAATGCCCATTTATCATTTCTAAACACAAATTGAAATGCTAATTATGGGCATTATATTTGTACTTTAATAGGAACTGGATTACAACACAAACTAATAGGTTCCCTGTATTTTTAAATTTTATTCAGATGAAAAGAATCTCACTCCTTATTATAAGCCTTCTAACTCTTGCAAACTCTCAAGCTCAAAATATTACGGATGGGCTTCGGTATAGCACCAATAGCAATAAGGGTACCGCCCGCTTTGAAGCATTAAGTGGCGCTATGGGAGCTTTAGGTGGCGATTTTTCGGCAATTGGAGTTAATCCAGCCGGTGGTGCAGTATTTTTAAACTCTAAGCTGAATTTTTCTGGCTCGTTACTAAAACTAAAAAACGAGAGCAATTACTTTAATAATTCAGAAAAAAGCAAATCAGACGATTTTACACTTAGCCAGATAGGCGGGGTATTTGTTATTGACAATGCAAACCTAGATTCAGCATTTAAAAAATTTAATATTGGCTTAAACTATAACACCACCAGAAACTACAACAACAGCCTGTATATTGCTGGAACTGGAAACACTTCTATTGGCGAATTCTTTTTAGCACAAGCTCAAGGCCTTCCTCTTAGTCTTTTAGACCTACAACAAGGGGAAAGTATCACTAGCCTGTACCGTTATCTTGGCGAAAACGAAGGCGCAATGGCACAAAATGCGTTTTTAGGGTACCAAGCTTTTCTTTTTGACCCAGTTGATCCAGATGATCTTACTGGGACAGCCTACACAAGCAATATTGCAGGTAACAGCTTCAATCAAGAATACCTGTATCTTTCACAAGGCTACAACAGTAAATTTTCTATTAACTTTGCTACCCAAGTTACCGACAAGTATTACTTCGGAGTTAACCTAAACACGCACACCATCAATTTTGATCAAAGCTCATTCTTTCTTGAAGGCAACAGCAATCCAGGTTCTTCTGTAAGAAAGGTAGGTTATGAAAATAATCTAAAGGTAAACGGGGCAGGTATTTCGGCACAATTGGGAGCTATTGCTATTGTAGCAGATAATATTCGGCTCGGCTTGAGCTTTGAGACCCCTACCTGGTATCAAATATCTGAAGAAACAACACAATATCTTGAAAGTCGCCGATTGGTTGATGGACGAGACCTTTATACCTTAGTGAATCCTAACGTTATAAATGTTTATGAAGACTACAACCTAAAAACCCCTGCAAATGTTACAGCAAGTGCCGCATATATTTTTGGGCAGTCCGGTTTAATTAGTTTTGACTACTCCTTTAAAGATTATTCTTCCGTTAAATTCAGTACTATTGACAATTATCACGACACTTATTTTAGCGATCTCAACACCCAAATAGACAACAATTTAAAAGGCGCTTCAACCTTTAGAGCAGGTGCTGAGTACCGCCTAAACCAATTGAGCCTACGCGGAGGTTTTCACTATGAGGAAAGCCCGTATAAAGATACAGCTGTAGCTGGAGACCGCATTGGGTTTTCTGTAGGCGCCGGATATAGCTTAGGAAGTTACAGCTTTGACCTTGCCTACTCCAGAACGGAGCAGGAGCGAAACCAACAACTTTACAGTGTTGGGCTAACGGATCGTGCAAACATAAATTCTATCTATAACAATTTTACACTGTCTATGGGTTTTAACTTCTAAAACTACCGCGCTATAACCCCCATGATGTCTTGTAATTGTTGTTATGCTTTGTTTTGATTTAATAGCAAAGGTTTGATAGTTACAATAGCTTTTACCACAGCCTTGCTTTCAAAAAATGACATCTAGCCAAATCATTTTCTAAGGAATTAAGAAATATTTATGAATTTGACTTATGGAAGCCTTGAAAATAAGAACTTTCACTTTTTCATTCCCAATTGCTATTGCGTATCTTTGCAGCCTTAATATCCAAACCTGGCGATAAAGATTGAACGCAGGGCAAATATAAGTGGAGAAACCCTTAAGAAATATTATTTTATTCGAATGGATTTAGAAAAACAAATTAAAGAGATAGACGCAATAGGAGACGATCACGCAAGCAGTGCCACAGAAACTCCTTTACGCGCTGACGCCTTTGATATGAGCGATCTTGAAAAGATAGCTAGCATAAAAAAAGACGTGCATAATATAATGGAAACCCTAGGCCTAGATTTAAATGACGACAGCCTAAAAGGAACGCCAACGCGTGTTGCAAGAATGTTTGTACAAGAAATCTTTAGTGGCCTGCATCCGGAGCGAAAGCCAAAAGCAAGCACTTTTGAAAACAAGTACAAGTATCAGGAAATGCTTGTAGAAAAGAATATAACCCTCTACTCTACTTGCGAGCATCACTTACTCCCTATTGTAGGGAAAGCACATATTGCATACATTTCTAATGGCAATGTGGTTGGGCTTTCAAAAATGAACCGGATTGTTGACTACTACGCCAAGCGCCCCCAAGTACAGGAGCGGCTGACCATCCAAATTGTAAAAGAATTACAACAAGTTCTAAACACAGACGATGTAGCTTGTATTATTGATGCCAAGCACCTCTGCGTTAATTCACGCGGAATTCGCGATATAGACAGCAGTACCGTAACCAGTGAATTTGGAGGGGCGTTTAAAAAACCTGAAGTCCGAAGAGAGTTTTTAGATTATGTGAAGCTGGACACAGATTTTTGATGTGTAACGGATAAAAACATTATAATTAATCGTATCATCTTATAAATTTGATGGTAGTATTTCGAAATAAAATAGATTAAAACAAAGGTTGGCCGCATCGGTCGCCTGTTATTAGACTTCTGTCCTTTTACTATGCAAGACTTACATATTTACAATTCGCTTACCAAAAAGAAAGAAAAGTTTGAGCCTATCCATGAAGGCGCAATAGGAATGTATGTTTGTGGACCAACGGTTTACAGCAATGTTCACTTGGGAAACTGCCGTACTTTTCTCTCTTTCGATTTGGTATTTAGATATCTTAAACATTTAGGTTATAAGGTACGCTATGTTCGAAATATAACCGATGCAGGACATTTGGAAAATGATGGCGAAAGCGGGGAAGATCCAATTTTGAGAAAAGCGCGTATCGAGCAACTAGAGCCTATGGAAGTGGTGCAAAAATACACGGTAGATTTCCATACGGTCTTAGCAAAGTTCAACGCCTTACCTCCAAGCATTGAGCCTACTGCTACGGGTCATATCTACGAGCAGATTGCTATTATTGAAAAAATTATTGATCAAGGTTTTGCTTACGAAAAAAATGGATCGGTCTATTTTGACGTGATGAAGTTTAATAAAACCAAAGAGTATGGCAAATTGAGCGGCCGAAAGCTGGAAGATATGATTGCCAACACCCGAGAACTTGCCGCACAAACCGATAAGAAAAACCCGCAAGATTTTGCACTGTGGAAAAAAGCAGAACCCCAGCATATTATGCGGTGGCCATCACCATGGAGCGTAGGTTTTCCTGGATGGCACTTGGAATGTACAGCAATGAGCACAAAATATCTAGGCGATAACTTTGACATTCACGGAGGAGGTATGGATCTTAAATTTCCCCATCACGAATGCGAGATTGCCCAAGCCGAAGCCAGTAACAACACATCGCCGGTAAACTACTGGATGCATGCCAATATGCTTACACTTAACGGCAAAAAAATGTCTAAATCTACCGGAAACTTTATTCTCCCGAATGATATGTTTTCAGGCGAAAACGACATTTTAAGTAAGCCCTTCTCGCCCACTGTTACTAAGTTTTTTATGTACCAAGCGCATTACGGTAGCATTCTTGATTTTAGTAGCGAGGCACTAGAAGCTTCTGAAAAAGGGTTTAA
The DNA here is from genome assembly GCF_031631895.2 of Aequorivita marina. Lineage (NCBI taxonomy): Bacteria > Pseudomonadati > Bacteroidota > Flavobacteriia > Flavobacteriales > Flavobacteriaceae > Aequorivita > Aequorivita marina. The sequence goes on along the minus strand of NZ_JAVMBW020000004.1, from coordinate 13,773 downwards.
TAAGTTGATGGATGCCAATAGAGTTATAGCCAACTTGCCAACTTCAGATAGCACCAGCATAGCTATTTCTAGCTGGAGGCAATCCTGCTATGACGCCATGAACGACGATTTCAATAGCCCGATATTAATTGCACATCTTTTTGAGAGCGTAAAGTTTGTAAATGCAATTCAAGAAGGAAAGGAAACTATCTCGGCAGAAGATTTAGCTACCTTTAAAAAGACCATGGACGATTTTCTTTTTGATGTTTTAGGCTTACAAGATAATGCTTCTGAAGGCGCTCAAGACACCGAAAAACTATCAGCAGCAGTAGAACTTCTAATTCAATTGAGAGAAAAGGCACGTGCCGATAAAGATTTCGCAATGAGCGATAAAATACGTGATGAGCTTGCGGCAAAAGGAATTCAATTAAAGGATGGCAAAGACGGGACTACGTTTTCTTTAAACTAGCCCGATCTCCAATTGCCTTGAAAATCTGAATAGCCTTCGCCCTATGGTTTAGGAAGAAACTATGAAAAAGATAATCACCTATCCGTTTATACTTTTAATTAAAGGGTATCAAGGCTTTATATCGCCTTTATTACCTTCTAGTTGTAGGTACACCCCCACATGCTCACACTATGCAGTTGAAGCATTGCAGACCCATGGCTTGCTAAAAGGTGGCTGGCTTGCCATAAAACGAATAGGCAGTTGCAATCCTTGGGGCGGCTCTGGCTACGACCCAGTTCCCCCAAAAAAAAGCAAGGACTAAGCTTTATTTATTTGATGATTAAAAGCAGGTAAACCAATTCTGTCCTAAATATTTAAGCTGTTCATTTTTTCCATTGATGAAAAAACGAACCAAAAAAATCTAGGCTTACGAAATTTTATCTAAATTTTTTATTCGTCCCCTAAATTTTAGGAACTCGCCTTTAAATCCAGTGCTTTGATGACTATCTTTGCTGGCTCAAACAGCCTAAAATTTTACGGGAACTTCACTTCAAATTTTACGATAAATTTTCGATAGGCCAAAAAATAGGAATTCTCAATTACAGACCCCTGAGCTACATATTATCTCTAAAGCCCTATTAAACAATGGCTTTCAATGGTTACCTTATGAACGTTTAGGACGCTATTGCAGGTAAGCAATCAATATAGTATTAAAATAAGTATAAATTCTGTTATACTTTTTGGCTTTCCCTATCTTTGCGCTGCGTTAAAAACAACCTATATGCACTATTTAAGTTTTACATGGAATCCTTCGGAAGGAATTGATCTCGGATTTTTTATGATCCGTTACTACAGCTTAATGTTTGTGGTAGCATTTACACTGGGATGGGTTTTAACCAAAAAAATATATGAACGCGAAGGATTGCCGCAAGAAAAACTAGACAGTCTTTTTATCTATATGGTCGTTGCAACATTGGCTGGGGCACGCTTGGGGCACGTAATTTTTTACCAACCCGAACTATTTCTGCAAGACCCGCTTTCGGTATTTCTTCCCATTAGTACCGTTCCGGAGTTTGAATTTACTGGTTTTCAAGGTCTAGCAAGTCATGGAGCGGCAATTGCTATTCTTATTGCCATGTACTACTACACCAAAAACGTAGTGAAAAAACCATTTTTATGGATTATGGACCGCATCGTAATTGCTGTGGCAGCGGGTGGAATTTTCGTTAGAATCGGCAACTTTATGAATTCTGAAATAATCGGTAAGCCATCTGGTGATTTTCCGCTAGGCGTTCGCTTTCTTCACGAAGGTATTAGACCACAGGAGGCCGTTAACGCTACAGGGCTTACTCCTCCCAGCAAAGCTTATGATGCCATTGCAAACAACCCTCAGCTCTCTGATTTACTTCAATCGGTTCCATTTCGGCATCCTGCTCAATTATACGAAGCTGCCGGTTATGTAATTGTATTTTTGGTGTGCTGGTATCTATACTGGAAAACGGAACGCAGAAAGCAGATTGGTTATATTTTTGGCGTATTCCTTATTCTCTTATTTATGGTTCGTTTCTTAGTTGAATTTGTAAAGGCGAGTCAAGGAGGTTTTGAATCAGTTCTCGGGCTACTATCAACAGGGCAATGGTTGAGCGTGCCATTTATTATTGCAGGAATTTATATTATGTGGAAAGCTTCAAAAAAACCAATTACCGAGTAAAAAAATAAGATATATACAATCTTAACTTCATCTGCTGCGATTAGTGGCTTTATGAACATTAAACCGCAACTATGAAAAAGATATAAGACGTAAGACTTGCTTTTTAATAGATTGAAAACTAGATAAAATTGATTAAACATACTTTTTAATCGATAAATTTTGATGCTAAGTATAATAGCATGCTGTCATTAAATAAAAATATTCTAATTGCCTATTATCTTTGACCCAACAAATTTTCTCACTCTTTTAATCGGACACTAATGAAAAAGATACTTATTTCTGCAGCAATTGTGGCTTCTATGTTAAGCTTCTACAATTGTAAAGACGCAACTACTTCTGAAGTAAAAAGCCTTACTAAAGAAATCTCGTTTACAAAAAATGGGGAGCTCCGCATCATAAAGGCTGCAACAGATTCAATTATCACGAAGCTGGATATTGAAATTGCCGATGATGAGTACAAAACCCAAACAGGGCTTATGTATCGCAGCTCAATGGCACCAGATCACGCTATGCTCTTTATATTTCCGAAGGAGCAGCCACGATCGTTTTATATGAAAAACACGGAGTTTGCTTTAGATATTATTTATATCAATGCGAAAAAGCAAATAACGAGCATTCAGAAAAATGCACAGCCCTACAATGAAACCTCCCTTCCTTCTGAAGCGCCTTCAAAATATGTACTTGAAGTAAACGCAGGACTTTCAGACACCTGGAACCTTCAAAAAGGAGATATGATTGCGTTTAATCGGGATAATTAAAGAGGTCTATATAGAGTGAAGTAGAGTAATTGCTTTTGCGAGAAGAGGCTGTTACAAGCTATTTGACGCACCATCCTTCCAACACATTATATCAGCTTTCTGACAAACCATGTTCTTTCTGGTTTGGTGTATCCCATTCCCTTTTTTAAGAGAAGGGCCAAAATACAAAGCAATCTTCCTCTTAATATACACACGCAATAGCAACATAAACCAAACAAAAAGACCTTTCCAGGTAATTGGAAAGGTCTTTTTTATTGTTTCGGAAAACAGAAATTTATGCTTCTAGAGCAGGTTCTTCCTCCTCTTCTTCCTTCTTTTTCATTAGGTCTTCAATGTTCTTACGTTTTACAGTATCGTACATAATTGGAGTTGCAATAAACAATGATGAGTACGTACCTACAAAGATACCTACAATAATTGCGAACAACAGCCCACGGATAGATTCTGCCCCAAAGAAGAACATACACAACAATACCACCAAGGTAGTAAATGAGGTGTTCAAGGTTCTTCCCAAGGTGCTATTAAGCGCTACATCAATAACTCGGTACATTTTCCAGTTTGGATGCACTCCGAAAAACTCACGAATACGGTCAAATACAATAACGGTATCATTCAGGGAGTAACCAACCACGGTAAGAATAGCCGCAATAAAGGCCTGATCTATCTCCATGCTGAAAGGCATAAACCTATACGTTAAAGAGAAGATACCCAAGACAATCACCACATCGTGGAAAATTGCAGCAACGGCCCCTAGACCAAACTGCCATTTTCTAAATCGTAATAAGATATAAAGGAAAACTACCACCAAGGAGCCAAGAACTGCCCAGAAAGAGTCCTTTTTAATATCATCTGCAATGGTTGGGCTTACCTTATAGTATTCCATCCTACCAATAGATTTGCCTTCTTGATCTCCCACAAAATCTTCAAACGTCATCCCTTCAGGCATATCAGACTTCACGGTTTCAAAAAGCATTTGCTCTATTTCGTCATCCACATCGGTTCCAGTTTCATCAACTTTGTATTTGGTTGTAATCTTCAACTGGTTATCGCCACCATAGGTCTTTGCTTCAGCACTTCCGAAGGTTTTAATAAGGTCAGCTTGAATTTTAGCCGAGTTTACATCTTTGGCAAAACGAACCGTGTACGTACGTCCACCAACAAAATCTACACCCTGGTTTAGCCCAATAGTAAATAATGATGTAAGACTTATCAAAATCATAATAGCCGAAAATATATAAGCCTTCTTACGTTTTCTTAAGAATTCAATATGAAGGTCAGTAAATAGGTTTTTGGTAAGTGAAGTTGAGCACGGTAACGGCTTTCCATTTTTGGTATAGCCATCAATAAACAATCTTGTAACAAAAATTGCAGTAAATAGTGCAGTTGCAATACCAATCAATAAGGTAGTTGCGAAACCTTGAATAGGTCCGGTTCCGAAAACCAAAAGAATTAAACCAGTAAGACCCGTTGTAATGTTGGCATCAAGAATTGATGAAAGGGCATTGTTAAACCCGTCTTTAATAGCATCTTTTTGCGCCTTCCCTTTTGCGAGCTCTTCCTTGATACGCTCAAATATAAGTACGTTCGCATCCACAGACATACCAATGGTCAATACAATACCTGCAATACCCGGAAGCGTAAGTACGGCTCCAAGCCCTGCGAGTATTCCGAAGATAAACAGAATGTTTACCAGCAAAGCGATATCAGCAAAAACACCTGCTTTTCCATAGTAGAAAACCATCCATACCAATACAATTCCAAGGGCAATTAAAAAGGACAGCACACCACTATTAATAGCTTCATGACCTAAAGTTGGCCCTACGACCTCCCCTTGAACAATTTCTGCAGAAGCAGGTAATTTACCCGCACGTAGTACATTCGCTAAATCCTGACCTTGTGGTACTGTAAAATTACCTGAAATCTGGCTTCGTCCACCTGCAATAGGACCAGAGGTTACACCTGGCGCCGAGTAAACAATATCATCCAAAACAATAGCAATCTGACTTTGGTTTTGGTATGCCGCTCCGGTCATTTGCTCCCAAACTTTGGCACCTTGGCCGTTCATTTGCATAGAGACTACAACGCGGCTCAAGTTGTCATATTCCTGTCTTGCGTCAACAACTACATTTCCACCAAGTGGCGGAACGTTATCACGGTTTCCTTTTAAAGCATATAAGGCAGCAGTTTCAGCTCCGTCTAACTGTGGGTTAGCCTCAGGCAAGCCCCAAACCAATTTAGCATAACGCATTTCGTTAGGCATAAGTGATCTAATCTGTGGATTGCGAAGATACGCGTTGATCGCTGCTGTATCCTGTAACTTAAAAGTAGCAATAACTGGCCCTCCCTGGGTTCCCAAAGAAACCATTTTTGACAGTATTGGGTTTGCTTTGTTATCATCAACAAGGGTGTCATTAACATCTTCTCCCCCTAAAAGCTTACTTACATCATCTTCTTCCGTTTCGGTAGAATCTACTTCAGTTTGAGCAGCCTCATCTTCTGTTGAAGTTTCTATCCCAGCTTTTGCCATTTCAATTTCACCGGCTTTAGTGTCGGCAGCTTGAAGGAAACCAGCAACTTCTTCAAATTTGTAGGTATCCCAAAACTCTAACTGAGCCGTACTTTGAAGCAACTTCTTAACCCTATCAACATCTTTCGCTCCTGGAAGCTCTACCAATATTCTTGCAGATTTCCCTAAACGCTGAATGTTTGGTTGCGTAACTCCAAATTTATCAATACGCTTTCTTAATACCTCAAATGCCGAAGTAATAGACTCATCTACTTTTCTTTCAATAACTGGTTTTACCTCGCCATTGGTCATTCCCACCTCTATATCTTCCTCTAGATTTTTATTAAAGAAGATATCTGGAGATGCTAAGTTGTTTTCGCCTGGAATTTCATCAAAAGCCTGAAAAAACAAGTTAAGATAAGTGTCTTGACTGTTTTTCTGAAGTTCTGCAGCTCTTTCCAATGCTTGGTTAAAAGCAGGGTCTTTAGTGTGGTTTGCAAGACCTTTCAAGATATCTTTTACAGAAACCTGAAGTATTACGTTAATACCACCCTTAAGGTCAAGCCCTTTATTCAGCTCCTTTTCCTTGGCTGTTTTATAATCAATTCCCAACATAACTGGGTCTGTGGCAACAGAATCTAAATATCGTGCCGCAGCGTTTTCCCTTTTATGGGGTTCATTTTCTGAAAATTTGCTCTGCGCAAACTCCTTCGCGTTTCCTTCTACCTTGCTGGCAACAAACGTAAAAGAAAGCTGGTAAATACTCACCAATCCGAAGATGATGGCAAATACTGTAATTAATCCTTTGTTTTGCATGTGTTTATTTTTTGGTCAGATTTTAAACCCAATTCCGAAGCTTCAGAACGGGAGCGCAAATATATGTTTTACTGATCTATCTGACAATTATCGTGATTATTTAAAATTTTTAGTTGAAACACGAAGAATTTGAAGTGCAACACCCCTACTAAACTCTAAAATGAGCCGTGCGTTTTCGCAATTCTAAGTGTTTTGAAATCCGTTGGTTTATTGGGAAACCCCAATATTAGGCAAGAGGCCCAGCCCGAACTTCAGGGATTTTATATGCAGAAGTATTTATTAAAAGTGAAATATTAGGATGGGTTTTCACACCCCCACTTTTAATATTGTATTTTAAATCGAAATCGGGCAATGCTGCTGTTAGCAGAAAAATAGGCTTTACATATTGATCTTTTGCCCACTTAAAGGTTACAAGCGTACCCTGAAAACCTGCCTCAGCACTATAATCTTGTTGAATTTTAACTACGTCTAACTTGTAAATTGTAGCATTTTCGCTAAAAGGAAATTCTGAAGACCCATTTGTACTGCGCGAATCAGAATCGCCAAGTTGAAGCTTGTTATGCTGAAGAAATAAATCTTCAATAACCGAAACTTCTTTGGTGCTAAAATAAGTGACTTTTAGTTTGCCATTGCTTAGCTCTGAAACCTGTACATCATCAACACCTATAGATTGCAACTGTCCTTTAATAGTAGTAATGGCCTGTTGAACCTCATCAGAATCGATTAAAGCGGTATTAAACCGAACAACAATTTCCTGGTTCGGATTTATTGTTGATTGGCCTAGACTCATACCAAAAACGGCAAGAGCTACAATCAATCCAGTAATGTACCATCTCCAATTCACGCGCCAAATATAAAAAATAAAGACTGTATTGCTACAGTCTTTAGATATTATAATTTTGATTATTAACTTTAAGTAAGAGGCTTAGCATCAGATGCACTAAAAGGAAGCATAAAAATCTACCATTCCGTAAATAAGCCTCTAATCAAGTTTTTAAAACTCTAACTCAAAGTAAATACTGCTCTCTGGGTTGGTCTCCGTAACATCTTCGCCCTTTAGAACCTCACCGCTTTCATTCGTCAGTTTTAAATTAATCTTCCAATAACCGGTCATCGTCAATGACAGTTTTCCTTTATAGGTTTTACTAGCTGCATTGTATGTTAAATCCTCATTGTTCGGAGAGCTGTGGTTGCCCATTCCTGGCATTCTTGGATCTATCGTTATACTATAATTTTCAACCACTGGAAAGCTCATCATGGTTTCCATTTTATAAAGTACCGCTTCCATATCATTAAGAGCAACTTCCGGAGCTTTTGGGTTAACGTAGGCAAGAACGTAACGCGTGTCATCACTACCTGTAAAAACCTGTGTTCTTTTAAGTCCGTCAGGAGCCTGAGCCACATAAACTTGATACGCATTTTCCTGCGGTTGCCCGTTCATTGAATAATTAAGCGTTAGCTCCCAATACTCGGTGTCGTTGCTTGCCATTTGAAAAACAATATGGCCTGTATAAACCGAGTTTTCTTCCGAATTGTTCAACATGCTATGTGGCGCGGAATGACTCATGTTTGTCATCTGCATCATGGGCATCCAAGATGTTTCGGCATTAGTAAGGTATTCACCACTTGCCTCGTCTTTAATTCGTATTGAAATTTCATTGTAACCCACTTCCAAGCTTTGTTTTTCTGAATAGATCATAATGGTATGATCTGCTTCCGAAAATTCATAAATCTTGTTTAAATCGGCTACCGGGTTAATTTCATTTGGCGTATTTTCATCATCGTCTGAAGAACAACTTACGAAAGAACCTGATAGAATAAGAATTGCGAATATATATTTTAATGTTTTCATCTGTATTATGTATTTTAATATTAGTTTATTGAATAAGAAATAGTTGCATAAATATTCCTTCCCATCCGTGGAATGTTATTCCAATCGGTATAGGACGAATAGTTTGCGTCGAATATATTTTGAATTCCTGCCTTTACAAAAAGATCGTTTTCGTTAATAAAGAAACGCTTTCCGAAGCTAGCCGAAAGTATGGCATAGGCCGCAGTTTTTGTTTCTCCATAAGCAGGGTTGTAATTGGTTTGCGCTCCCGCACCTGCCACCGAAAGCGATGCAGAATACTGGTTTTTATAAAAATCGAGAGCAGCATTATAAGATATCGGACTTATCAAGGGTAAATTATCCCCCTTGTCATCAATTCCGCGATGATAGCTTAGGTCTGCAGTTAATTTAAAGGCATTCGAAATACTATACCGCCCCGAGATTGAAGTGTTAAACAACTCGGCATGCGCTAGGTTTGTATAGATTTTAACCCCATCGGCACCAATAGTCATCGTACTTAACGAATTATCCACCTTCCCGATGATGTAATCCACCACGTAAAAATAGTTGGCAGCGGCGGTTATTTCAAAAATCGGTTTTTTATAGGTTACCGAAATAGTTGCATCTGCAGAACTTTCTGTGTTCAAATCTGGGTCGCCAATGTAATCGTGGTTATCATAGCTATTGAACAGGTAAAAACCATAGCCTTCCGAAACAGAAGGAGCCCGTTCGCCATAAGAAACACCTCCCTTAAAATGAAAATCGTTTAATTTGCTATGATAATGGGCCGAAAAACTCTTTAAAAACCGCGTGTTGGCCTTAGTCATTTCAGGATAAAAAATCTTTAAACTATTCAGTCCAAATTCATCTTCAACCGAGTTTGAGTGATAAGCTAACCGAGTAGAAAGCTTTAAAGAAGATTTCTTAAAACTTATATGATCTTCGGCATAAAACCCAACATCTTTAGTGCGCACATCTGGCCAAGTAAGCATAAACATCAAAGGCTCGTTGCTATTGGTTGGGTACATGGTCATTTCGGCATAAGACTTATTGTAAAAACCGTCTGCCTTAAAAAAGAAATCATGCTTGTCCTTGCTCAGGTTTGCCTGGGTATAAAACCCTGCGGTATCGCTCCAACCGGGCATATCCATGTGTACAATTACATCTGGCCGCGTAGTATCATCCATTACGTGCTTAATGGTATTGTAATACACTTTGGTTTCCCAATTGCTCAAACTACCAAACAAGGTATCCTGATTAAAACTCACCGATCCAATTACCGCACGCGCCAAAGAAACATCCATGGTCAGTGCTGGGTAACCAACATCCCGCGCCTCGTCGTATATTAAGGTAGCCGAAATAGATTTATCTTCAGCCAACTTATACCCTGAGTTTACAGCGAAGTTATATTTTTCAAACTGCGAAAAATTCACTTCCGTATTTCCGCCGGCTTTATAATTATCGGCCTTTCGGTAGATTGCATCTGTATTTAGGTAGAATTTTTCATCGGAATAATTCAATTCGCCACCAAAAACACGCATTTTGTTATTGGTTTCAAAAGCAGTTTCCAAAGAACCGCTCCACCCTGAAGGCTTAAAATTACTCTTGTCTAATTTTAGGTTAATTCCACCGCCAATAGTATTCCCAAAGACTGCGCCTTGCTGTCCTGAACCAATTTCGGCTTCAGAGAGGTTAGACACATCTACATAGGAAGTTATCGGATCCATTTTATCGGTACAAGCTCCAAAAATCTGCATCCCATCAATGGTTACGGCCAGCCGTTCTGACGCCATATCGTTCATGGTAGGCTCCCAGGCATAAGCACCGCGCTTTACCATATTTATACTACGAGAAGATTCTAAAAACTCGTCTAACGTAGATAAAGGTTTTCGTTGCTTTTGGTGATTGAGCGTTTTCCCAGCTGTTATTACAACCACTTCGCTCAAGTTTATCAGTTTAAGACTATCTGAAGGGTTTTCTTGGGCATAACTTTGCGACATAAACATACCGCATAGCAAGGTGCAAACAAGACAACCCATTTGTATTTCCCTTAAAGGAAACACAGGTGTTGTTGATTTCATTTCACTAAAGATTTGATAATTTATAAATATGGGCCGTTAGAGATTTCTCCCAAAAGTTGTATTCACGGCCATTAAAATAAATTATACCAATCTTGGCGGATGAAGTATTTCTGAAATGTAAAGCGTAGCGTTTAAATTTGATTGATACGCCGTAGTTTGTGAAGAGGTAATATCGGTTTCAAGAAGAAAAGCAAACTCTTGAATTTCTTCTGAAATAATTATCTGTGGAATTTCAGTTTTCGAAGTTTTGTTCTGCGGATTTTCATCATCGGTACCAGCTTCTTTTGCAAGCTCTTTGCTTAAATAACACTTTCCGTCGCATTCTAGCTCTGGCTGGTCTTTATTTTCACAAAGCGTGTTTACGATGTAATCATAATTCGCCATATAATCCAATACCGGCCAAAGAGGCTTAGTAAGCATCAAAAGTGTTACGGTTATGAGGATGACGTTTTTCACGTTACAAAGGTACGGCACATCAAGGGGTTTAAAAAATGATTATTATCAGTTTTTCATTATTTAAGATAAAATTATCTGCATAAAGAAGAGGTTCGCAACAAACAAGAAAAATTTTAAATATTTGTCAACTTTTTAATGTTGATAAATTTTCATAGAACTGATTATAAGGTTATTAACACTCTTTTATTGACAACTTTAGAACATTCATTTCACTTTCAAATTTCAAATTTACTATCTTTACCTACTCTAAATTCAAAATAACAATCTCCTAAAATAAGTTTATATAAATATGTCAGTAAAAACAGTTCCTACCACTCCAAAAACATTTACACAAGACGAGGCGTTTGAGGCATCGGTTGCGTATTTTAAAGGCGATGATCTTGCAGCCCGAGTTTGGGTTAACAAATACGCCCTAAAAGATTCGGACGGAAATCTATATGAAAAAACGCCAAACGACATGCACCGTCGTATTGCCAAAGAAATAGCCCGCGTAGAAAAACGATACGAAAATCCGCTGACCGAAGAAGCTGTTTTTGATGCTATAAAAGACTTTAAATATATTGTTCCACAAGGAAGTCCGATGGCGGGAATTGGTAATCCGCATCAAATTGCATCCCTTTCCAACTGTTTTGTAATAGGAAACGATGGCGATTCCGACTCGTACGGCGGAATCATGAAAATAGACCAAGAGCAAGTACAGCTTATGAAACGTCGTGGCGGAGTGGGCCATGATCTTTCGCACATACGCCCAAAAGGCTCACCGGTTAAAAACTCAGCTTTAACATCAACAGGAATCGTACCTTTTATGGAGCGCTACTCAAACTCTACTCGCGAAGTGGCTCAAGATGGACGTCGCGGCGCATTGATGCTTTCGGTTTCTATAAACCATCCAGATTCTGAAGAATTTATAGACGCCAAAATGGAACAAGGCAAAGTAACAGGCGCCAATGTTTCTGTTAGAATGGATGATGCCTTTATGCAAGCCGTTAAAGAGGACAAAGAGTACACTCAGAAATATCCTATTTTTAGCAACAACCCCAAGTATTCCAAAGAAATTCAAGCTGGAAAACTGTGGAAGAAAATCGTTCACAACGCATGGAAATCTGCCGAGCCGGGTATTCTTTTTTGGGATACCATCATCAATGAATCTGTACCCGATTGCTATGCAGACCTCGGTTACAAAACCGTTTCTACCAACCCATGTGGCGAAATTCCGCTTTGCCCCTACGACTCTTGTCGCCTATTGGCAATGAACTTATTTTCGTATGTTGAGAACCCGTTTACCGATCAGGCTGAATTCAACTTTGAGCTATTTAAAAAGCACATAGGAATGGCACAAAGAATTATGGACGACATCATTGACCTAGAGCTTGAAAAGATAGATGCCATCCTTGCTAAGATTGACTCAGACCCGCAAACAGACGAAGTAAAGGCAGTAGAGCGCAACCTATGGCGCAACATTCAACGCAAAGCCGACGAAGGCCGAAGAACCGGAATTGGCATTACCGCAGAAGGCGATATGCTAGCGGCGTTGGGCATAAAGTACGGCAGTCAAGAAGGAACTGATTTCTCAGTAAAAATTCATAAAACACTTGCTATGGAAGCCTATCGAGCCTCTGTTTATACCGCAAAGGAAAGAGGTGCGTTTAAAATATTTGATAGCGATAGAGAAAAGAAAAATCCATTTATTCTTAGGCTAAAAGAAGCAGACGAAAAGCTGTATTACGACATGCTTGAATACGGCCGAAGAAACATTGCTTTATTAACAATTGCACCCACCGGAACCACAAGCTTAATGACGCAAACTTCTTCTGGAATTGAACCTGTTTTCCTTCCCGTTTATAAACGCCGAAGAAAAGTAAACCCAAATGATAAAAACGCACGTGTAGATTTTGTTGATGAAGTAGGCGACAGCTGGGAAGAATATGTAGTTTTTCATCACAGATTTAAACAATGGATGGAAATTCAAGGTATTGCAACCGATAAAAATTACTCCCAAGAAGAGCTAGATGCTATTGTAAAAAAATCGCCGTATTACAAGGCCACTTCCAACGATGTAGATTGGTTGAGCAAAGTAAAAATGCAAGGCGCTGTTCAAAAATGGGTAGATCATTCCATTTCAGTTACCATTAATCTACCAAACAATGCAACTGAAGATTTGGTAGGCCAACTTTATCTAGAGGCATGGCAAGCAGGATGTAAAGGCGTTACCGTTTACCGCGATGGTTCACGTTCAGGAGTTTTAATTTCTAACGATGAAAAAAATGAAGAAGAGGAAAGCAACTCGCTTACACCTTTTCCTACAAAGCGCCCCGGTACGCTAGAAGCAGACGTGGTACGTTTTCAAAACAACAAAGACAAATGGATTGCATTTATTGGTTTGATTGATGGAAAGCCCTATGAAATATTCACAGGATTTGCCGATGATGAAGATGGAATTTTAATACCACGCTGGGTAAGCAATGGCTTGATTATTAAAAACCGCAATGAAGATGGAACTTCGCGATACGACTTTCAGTATAAAAACAAAAGAGGTTATAAAACTACTATTGAAGGACTTTCGCATAAATTTAATCCAGAGTTTTGGAACTATGCAAAGTTAATTTCCAGCACCCTTCGCCACGGAATGCCAATTGAGAAAGCAGTTGAATTAATCAACAGCCTACAATTGGACACCGAAAGCATCAACACTTGGAAAAACGGGGTTGCCAGAGCGCTAAAACGCTATGTAGCTGATGGCACCGAAGCTCGGAAACAGAAATGCGAAAACTGTAACAGTACGTCGCTTATTTACCAAGAAGGATGCTTGACTTGTAAAGACTGTGGATCTTCTAAGTGTGGATAGAAAAGTGGTGAAATTTTGAGAGGTGAGACGTGAGAGTGCTTCGCTTTGAGATTCTACTTATGTTAAATTAAAAAATGGAAAAAACTGTCAGGTTTTGAAACCTGACAGTTTTATTTTACAAAGATTAGTTCGGTTCGAAAAAAACATAGCTAATCAATTTTTTCCAACCATAACATCAATTTTATGAAAACAGTTTTTATAGCAATAGCGTCCTAAACGTTCATAAGGTAACCATTGAAAGCCTTTGTTTAATGGGGCTTAGAGATAATATGAAGCTTAGGGGTCTGTAATTGAGAATTCCTGTTTTTTGGCCTATCGAAAATTTATCGTAAAATTTGAAGT
>NZ_JAVMBW020000049.1:0-339 GCF_031631895.2 Aequorivita marina | reverse complement strand
CACTCATCGCCATTCTCGTCATTAAAGACTCCTGTTTTCACAATTGCAATGGCAGGATCTTGACAAAGCTCGATTATCGTTGGATCATCGTTGTCGATATCTGTACCCGAAAGATCTGTTACTGTACTTTGGTCTGGTGCAGTAGCCGTAGTCGTTGCTTGGTTTTCAACTTCGCCAGCATCAATGTCATCTTGTGTGATAACGTAGCTTGCTTCGTAAATCCAAGTTTCAGTTACATCTAACTCACCGTCGCCATCAGTGTCTCCACTTAATGGACCTGCTATTGGACCTCCTAATAATGGATCGTCAACAATTACATTCGATAGGCTTACATTTCCT
>NZ_JAVMBW020000048.1:0-365 GCF_031631895.2 Aequorivita marina | reverse complement strand
GGAACCGACCCGATCACCTTTCCGTATGTAAACCTGATCAACCCACAACGGATCTATGTACGGGTGACCAACACTGACAACCAATATGAGCCCCAGTGCTATGCCGTAGTAGAGCTTATCTTAAAAGTAGAACAGCTTCCAGAAGTAGAACTAGAGGATCAATACCGCCTTTGCGTAGATGAGAACGGAAACCCAATTGCCGGAGAAGACGGCGGCGCTTCACCACCGGTAATTGACACCGGCCTAGATCCAGCGCTGTTCACCTTTGTATGGGAACTGGATGGGGTAATCATCCCTGGAGAGACCGGTCCCTCGATTATTGTGATGCAGGGTGGGGAATACACGGTAACCTATACCAGTATTGA
>NZ_JAVMBW020000047.1:0-374 GCF_031631895.2 Aequorivita marina | reverse complement strand
GGCATCTTTGACCTTACCACCAAGATTCCTGAGATCCTTGGAGAACAATCAGCCCCGCCCTTTGCGGTGAGCTTTTACCTAGACCCGGACGATGCGGAGAATCAAACGGGAGCAATTGTAAACACCCAGGCACACCAGAACAAGGACGCAGACAACAACCCCATTAACCCGCAGACCATCTACGTGGGTATCTTAGATACCGATACAGGCTGCTATATTGGCGGAGTACAAAGCTTTGAGCTCATCGTACAGCGAGGTGCTGAAGCAACGGCCCCCACAGAACCCTTCGTTATTTGTGACAACCTACCCCCGCAGGACGGCCATGCTGAGTTTGACCTAGAAGACCTGAGCAACCAGCAAGTCGCTGCCCTACG
>NZ_JAVMBW020000046.1:0-374 GCF_031631895.2 Aequorivita marina | reverse complement strand
TTCTGGTGTGCCTGGGTGTTTACAATTGCTCCCGTTTGATTCTCCGCATCGTCCGGGTCTAGGTAAAAGCTCACCGCAAAGGGCGGGGCTGATTGTTCTCCAAGGATCTCAGGAATCTTGGTGGTAAGGTCAAAGATGCCAATACCGCTGTTATCAGGACTGCAAATGATATAGTCTGAAACTGGGGCACTAGCGTCTGGCAAGGGGTTTACTACTAGTTCCAGCTCCACGATCTCAAAGCACTTGGAGTCGGGATTGGTGGTTCGCACGTAGATGATCTGTGGGTTAGTCGTGTTCTGGTAGGCGGTGCGCTCTGGGGCCACAATCTCATTTTCCTCATTGACGGCATCGTCATAGCTTTCATAGTAGCCCAA
>NZ_JAVMBW020000045.1:0-389 GCF_031631895.2 Aequorivita marina | reverse complement strand
GCAGTTTCGGCATAATAGGTTGTGCTGCCTACGCTATTAAGGGTTGGGCTGCTTACGGTGTTTCCGCCAGTTAATGCATCGTACCATACAACAGGATCTGTTGAGGTAATCGCTGCATTGGCATCCAACGTTTGCAATGGATCTTCTTGACATTCCGTAATATCTCCGCCACTTATAGGTGCATCGGGCGCATCGGTAATCGTTAGCGTTACCGCTGTTCTTGTTAAACTGTTACAGCCACCACTGATTGCAGTTTCGGCATAATAGGTTGTGCTGCCTACGCTATTAAGGGTTGGACTGCTTACGGTGTTTCCGCCGGTTAATGCATCGTACCATACTACAGGATCTGTTGAGGTAATCGCTGCATTGGCATCCAACGTTTGCAATGG
>NZ_JAVMBW020000044.1:0-863 GCF_031631895.2 Aequorivita marina | reverse complement strand
TAGGTTGTGCTGCCTACGCTATTAAGGGTTGGACTGCTTACGGTGTTTCCGCCGGTTAATGCATCGTACCATACTACAGGATCTGTTGAGGTAATCGCTGCATTGGCATCCAACGTTTGCAATGGGTCTTCTTGACATTCTGTGATATCTCCGCCACTTATAGGGGCTTCGGGGGCATCAGTAATCGTTAGCGTTACCGCTGTTCTTGTTAAACTGTTACAGCCACCACTGATTGCAGTTTCGGCATAATAGGTTGTGCTGCCTACGCTATTAAGGGTTGGACTGCTTACGGTGTTTCCGCCAGTTAATGCATCGTACCATACAACAGGATCTGTTGAGGTAATCGCTGCATTGGCATCCAACGTTTGCAATGGGTCTTCTTGACACTCTGTGATATCTCCGCCACTAATAGGGGCATCGGGTGCATCCGTAATCGTTAGCGTTACCGATGTTCTTGTTAAACTGTTACAGCCGCCACTGATTGCAGTTTCGGCATAATAGGTTGTGCTGCCTACGCTATTAAGGGTTGGACTGCTTACGGTGTTTCCGCCAGTTAATGCATCGTACCATACAACAGGATCTGTTGAGGTAATCGCTGCATTGGCATCCAACGTTTGCAATGGATCTTCTTGACACTCTGTGATATCCCCACCACTAATAGGGGCATCGGGTGCATCCGTAATCGTTAGCGTTACCGCTGTTCTTGTTAAACTGTTACAGCCGCCACTAATCGCAGTTTCGGCATAATAGGTTGTGCTGCCTACGCTATTAAGGGTTGGGCTGCTTACGGTGTTTCCGCCAGTTAATGCATCGTACCATACAACAGGATCTGTTGAGGTAATCGCTGCATTGGCATCCAACGT
>NZ_JAVMBW020000043.1:0-411 GCF_031631895.2 Aequorivita marina | reverse complement strand
AAAGCACTCTAACCGGGTGCTTTTTTTGTTTACAATGGCACACACTTACATTTTATACAGTCAGAAATTAGATGCTTTTTATACTGGTGCTTGTCATAATGATTTGAAAGTTCGAATTGAAAAACACAACAATGGCACCTATGGCGGTAAATCATTTACTTCCATTACAAACGATTGGGAACTGTTTTTAGCGTTTGAAGTTAGCAGTTATGCACATGCGATCCGACTGGAACGGAAGATAAAATTGATGAAAAGCAGAAAGTATATCCTCAATCTTTCAAAATATCCTGAACTAAGAGAAAAGATCGTAAATGAAACCGGGAGTATCTGACTCTCCCGAAAGCTTTCGGGACAGAAAGTCCCTGGTTCGAGCCCAGGGCCTGTCCCGAATACTTTCGGGGTGGGACCACA
>NZ_JAVMBW020000042.1:0-430 GCF_031631895.2 Aequorivita marina | reverse complement strand
TTCTGGTGTGCCTGGGTGTTTACAATTGCTCCCGTTTGATTCTCCGCATCGTCCGGGTCTAGGTAAAAGCTCACCGCAAAGGGCGGGGCTGATTGTTCTCCAAGGATCTCAGGAATCTTGGTGGTAAGGTCAAAGATGCCGATACCGCTGTTATCAGGACTGCAAATGATATAGTCTGAAACTGGGGCACTGGCGTCTGGCAAGGGGTTTACTACTAGTTCCAGCTCCACGATCTCAAAGCACTTGGAGTCGGGATTGGTGGTTCGCACGTAGATGATCTGTGGGTTAGCCGTGTTCTGGTAGGCGGTGCGCTCTGGGGCCACAATCTCATTTTCCTCATTGACGGCATCGTCATAGCTTTCATAGTAGCCCAAGGTCCAATCGGTGTTCCCATTGCGGATCTGGTCTTCGCGCTGGGTAAGGTCAAAGA
>NZ_JAVMBW020000041.1:0-675 GCF_031631895.2 Aequorivita marina | reverse complement strand
TTTGAGCTCATCGTACAGCGAGGTGCTGAAGCAACGGCCCCCACAGAACCCTTCGTTATTTGTGACAACCTACCCCCGCAGGACGGCCATGCTGAGTTTGACCTAGAAGACCTGAGCAACCAGCAAGTCGCTGCCCTACGTGCGGGTATTCTAGGCGATCAAGACCCGGATGTTTACCTGATTAGCTTCCACGAGACCCCAGAATATGCCGAGGCCGGAACCGACCCGATCACCTTTCCGTATGTAAACCTGATCAACCCACAACGGATCTATGTACGGGTGACCAACACTGACAACCAATATGAGCCCCAGTGCTATGCCGTAGTAGAGCTTATCTTAAAAGTAGAACAGCTTCCGGAAGTAGAACTAGAGGATCAATACCGCCTTTGCGTAGATGAGAACGGAAACCCAATTGCCGGAGAAGATGGCGGCGCTTCACCGCCGGTAATTGACACCGGCCTAGATCCAGCGCTGTTCACCTTTGTATGGGAACTGGATGGGGTAATCATCCCTGGAGAGACCGGTCCCTCGATTATTGTGATGCAGGGTGGGGAATACACGGTAACCTATACCAGTATTGAATCTGGCTGCTCCAACAGTGTCAGTACCACGGTAACGGTCTCCTCGCCGCCCTTGGTCTATGGAGCCGAGGTGGTGAGCGCCGCCTTTGCCGAC
>NZ_JAVMBW020000040.1:0-506 GCF_031631895.2 Aequorivita marina | reverse complement strand
CTAGTATCAAATCTAAATGCGATAGGGTTAACCCATTCGCCTGAACTTAAGATTGTTGGAACTACTGTTTCATTTCCTATTTCTGCACCTGGCAATCCAGCAGCATCTTCATAATAGAAAACATTTGCAGTAATCGGAGCGTCTTCTGGAGCAAAGGTCAAGAAAGAAACTTCAATAGTATCTAAGGTAAAGTCCTCACCCGCAGCAACTACAAAGTCTGCAGCACTCGTGAAGTCAGAATCAACTGAAGATCCAGAACCACCATCACCATCGCCAGCGATTTCGTGCTCATAGTCACAGTCTGATCCAGTACCACCACCGCCATCAGCGGTAACCTCTATGGTATAATCTTCGGCTTGTCCCCAACTAGTACCTGTACAAGAATCAACTATATAAGTAGAACCGAATTTTTTCACAACACGCATTCTCGTTGGCCCTTCCATTACTCCAGAAGGAACCGTGATATCTGCAGTGGCCTGCTGCCCATCTATACCGGTAGAGTTTTC
>NZ_JAVMBW020000003.1:0-327018 GCF_031631895.2 Aequorivita marina | reverse complement strand
AGTGGAGACACTGATGGCGACGGCGAGTTAGATGTAACAGAAACTTGGATTTACGAAGCAAGCTACGTTATCACACAAGATGACATTGATGCTGGTGAAGTCGTTAACCAAGCAACAACGGTGGGTACAGCTCCAGACCAGAGTTCGGTAAGCGCTATTTCAGGAACTGATATAGGAAATGAAGACCCAACGATAATCGAGCTTTGTCAAGATCCTTCCATTGCTTTAATAAAGGTAGGAACTCTAATTGATGAAAATGACGATGGATGTGCCGGTGTAGATGAAACAATTCTATATACCTTCAGCGTTAAAAATACTGGAAACGTTACCCTGAGCAATATCACTGTAACAGATCCAATGGTAAATGTTGTAGGTGGCCCTATTGATTTAGGAGCAGGAGATGAAGACGTTTCTACTTTCACAGCTTTATATACCGTCACTCAAGATGATGTTGATGCTGGACTAATAGAAAACCAGGCTTTTACTGAAGGGATTTCTCCAAATGGAACTCTTGTTTCAGATGAATCTGATAATGCAAATTATTTAGACGACAATCCAACGGTAACAGATCTATGTCAGAATCCTTCAATCGGATTAGAAAAATCTGGAGTGTTTAACGATGATAATGATAATGGTGCATCTGATATAGGTGAAACAATTTCTTACTCATTTGCTGTAACCAATACAGGTGATGTTACACTTTACAACATTACTATTGAAGATTTACTTCCTGGTATCGAAATGTCTGGAGGACCAATAGAAGTTTTACTTCCAGGTGAAACAGATAGTACAACCATTACCGGGACCTACACTATAACCGATGGAGATATAATTAAGGGGCAAGTTGAAAACTTCGCTACGGTAACAGGTGAGGATTACTTTGGCATTACAGTAAATGATGACTCTGAAGCAATTGTTATCCTTCCAGATCCATTGAGTTTTGAGATCTTCAACGGTATTACACCAAACGGAGATGGTATGAATGACTACTTCTGGATAAGAGGAATTCACCGTTACCCTAACAATAACGTGAAAATTTTCAACAGATGGGGAGTACTGGTTTATGAAACCAATGGCTATGGAAAAGGTGAAGACGACAGCCAGAATACATTTACAGGTGTTTCTGAAGGGCGTGTAACTGTTCAAGAAGATAAAAACCTACCAACAGGAACTTACTTCTATGTACTGACTTTCCAAGGAGAAAACCCCGGAAAAGATACCTACACAGGATACTTATATATTAATAGATAGAAAAATCAAATATTCCTGGGAGTATAGCTCCCAGGATTAAAAATACATAACTATGAAACACAGTTATCTAACACTAATAATTTTGATTTTACTTGGCACGTTTTCAAGTAATGCGCAGCAGGATCCACAGTATACACAATACATGTACAATACGCAGGTGGTAAATCCTGCATATGCTGGAAATCGTGAGGTTCTAAGCTTTGGTCTACTCTATAGAACGCAGTGGGTTAATTTTGGCGATGGAGCTCCCAATACCGGAACCTTTACAGTTAACTCACCAGTGGCCGACAATATGGGCTTAGGGCTATCGATTGTAAATGATAGAATTGGACCAGCGGTTGAAACTAACTTTAATATAGACTATTCTTATTCTATTAATACGTCAGAAAATGCGCAATTATCTTTCGGACTTAAAGCGGGTTTAGATATTTTAGACTTAGATTTTTCTAAACTGAACCTACCAAGAGATGTCTATTCAGATCCTTATTTTGAACAAAATAATATAGATAATAAACTACAGCCACAAATTGGTGCGGGTGTGTATTTCAATACTGAAAAATTCTATGCAGGATTTTCCGTTCCAAATTTCTTGACCACCAAACATTTTGATAAAAGCAGTATAGTAAATTCATCAGTAGAAACAACAGCTTCAGAACGTATGCACTTTTTCTTAATTGCTGGTTATGTGTTTGATATAAGCGATAATTTGAAATTTAAGCCAGCAACGCTTTTTAAAATGGTTAATGGTTCCCCGTTGCAAGCAGATGTTTCGGCAAACTTCTTATTGTACGATAAACTAACACTTGGCGCCGCTTACAGATGGAGTGCCGCAATGAGTGGAATGGTTGGTTTTCAAGCTACCGACGATATATTTATTGGCTTTGCTTACGATTATCAAACAACAGATATTGAGGCGTATAGCGATGGCTCTTATGAAGTTATGCTTCGCTTTGAATTGTTTAACAGACCCGAAAGAGTGTTAACTCCAAGATTCTTCTAAAAAAAATAATGACTATGAATACAATAGTACGAAACATATTTGTTTTTGCCTTTGTAGCTCTTGCTGCGGGAAGTGCGTATGGGCAGAAAAGAGATATAAAAAAAGCAAATAAAGAATTTGATAAATTTGCTTACATCGATGCGCGGCACATCTACTTAAAAGTGGTAGAAGACGGGTATGAATCTGCTGAAATTTATAAAAATTTAGGCGACACCTATTATTTTAACGGAGACTATACCAATGCGGCAAAATGGTACGAAAAGTTAGTAAATAACTTTCCTGATGAAACCGGGCCTAATTACTACTATAGGGCAGCTCAATCTTTAAAAAGCCTAGATAAGCAGGAAGAAAGTAGTGCGCTCTTAAGTACTTATACAGTAAAAGGTGGATCGGGCTTTGTTATAAAAACCTACGAAGAAGATGAGAACTATTTAAAAAGTACCGTTTTTAAATCAAGACAATTTGTTGTTGAAATGTCTCCCATAAGTACAACAACCTCAGATTTTGGACCTACATTTTATATGAAAGATAAGGTGGTTTATGCCTCAGCAGCCAATACCACTGGAGGCGAATTAGACCAATGGACACAAGAGCCATTTTTAGATTTATTTATTGCAGATGCAGATGACGAGGGAGAACTCAGTAACCCAACACCCTTAGAAGGTGAAATAAATACCGAATATCATGAATCTACCGCTGCGTTTTCAAAAGAAGGAGATACAGTATATTTTACAAGAAATAATTTTATTGAAGGAAAAAAAGGTCTCGATAAATCTAAGAAGTTTAAAACCTTAAGACTGAGTTTGTATAGAGCGACAAAATCTGAAAATAATACGTGGAAAGACGTTGTAGAGTTGCCTTTTAACAGTAAAAAATACTCTGTTGCCCATCCTGCTTTAAGTGCCGATGGAAAAAAACTGTATTTTTCTTCTGATATGCCCGGCACATTAGGAAAGTCTGACCTTTGGTATGTAACTATTCTAGATGATGATACATACGGAACGCCAGTAAATTTAGGACCGAAAGTCAATACAGCAGGTAGAGAATCATTTCCTTTTGTTAGCGATAAAAACAATCTATACTTTTCTAGCGACGGACGATCAGGCTTAGGAGGTTATGATGTTTTTGTTTCTTCACTTAATGCCGAAGGAATGCCAGAAGCTCCTACAAACTTAGGCGAGCCCGCTAATAGTGCTAAGGATGATTTTGGATTTATTATAGACGAAGAATCTAGAATAGGATACCTTTCTTCAAATAGAGATGGTGATGGCGGTAGTATAGACGATGATATTTATTTAGTAAAAGAAAAATGTAGAATAACAATTGAAGGGATAGTTTTTGATAGTGAAACTAAAGATCCATTACCAGGAGCCAACGTTTCACTCCTTGACGAAAA
The DNA here is from genome assembly GCF_031631895.2 of Aequorivita marina. Lineage (NCBI taxonomy): Bacteria > Pseudomonadati > Bacteroidota > Flavobacteriia > Flavobacteriales > Flavobacteriaceae > Aequorivita > Aequorivita marina. The sequence continues at coordinate 323,371 of NZ_JAVMBW020000003.1, read as the reverse complement.
CAATCAACTGGTTACACAAGTTTCCGCAAATACTGATGGTAGTTATAGCTTTATCGCAGATTGTGGAAAGCAACTAACAGTTCGTGGAATGAAAGAAGGATATAACCCTTACGAAGAAGTTATAGAAACTCCCGTACGTTCAGGAACTATTAATGTTCCATTGCCTTTAGATAGAATTGGACCTTGCCCGCCCAACGATTTAGGTTGTCGTTTAAACCTTCAGCCAATCTACTTTGATTTTGACAAGTCATACATCCGACCAGATGCTGAAATAGAATTGGCTAAAATTCTTGCAGCCTTGAGAGAGTATCCAGAAATTGTTATTCATATTGAATCGCATACAGATTCTCGAGGTAGTGATTCATACAACGAAAGTCTATCTGAACGCCGTGCACAATCAACCCTTAATTGGTTGGTGAGTAAAGGCATTGATAGAGATAGGCTAAGTGCGAAAGGATATGGTGAATCGCAATTGGTAAATAACTGTTCAAACGGTGTGCCTTGTTCAGCTGAAGAACATCAACTAAATAGGAGGTCAATGTTCATCATTAAGAATTAGGTTTTTTAGATTAATTTTTATAAAAACGTTCAATACATTGTATTGAGCGTTTTTTGCTTTTAGAACAGCAACCGATTTCGTATTTTTGAGCCAAAACAAAGTTTTTAATGGAAGAAGAAAAAGTAGTTCTCGTTGATGAAAACGATCAAAAAATTGGGCTAATGCCAAAAATGGAAGCGCACGAAAAGGGATTGCTCCACAGAGCGTTTTCGGTTTTTGTATTTAATTCTAAAAATGAATTGATGCTACAACAGCGAGCTCTGCATAAGTATCACACTCCAGGCCTTTGGGCAAATACTTGCTGTAGCCATCAACGCGATGGAGAGACTTCTCTAGACGCCGGAAAAAGAAGGCTTTTTGAAGAAATGGGGTTTAGTACAGATTTAAAAGAAACAACTACTTTTATTTATAAAGCACCCTTTGACAATGGATTGACAGAACACGAACTAGATCATATCTTGGTGGGAAACTATGAGGGAGAGCCCGAAATTAACCCAGACGAGGTAGCCGCATGGAAATGGATGGATTTAGAGGAAGTAAAAAAAGATATTGAAGCCAACCCAGATATTTATACAGCTTGGTTTAAGATTATTTTTGATAAATTTTATCAACATATCTTAGTATGAGTTTGACGGTTTATAGAAAAGCACATTTTAACGCAGCCCACAGACTTTTTAAAAAGGAATGGGACGATGCAAAAAACTATGCGGTTTTCGGAAAATGCAGCAACCCCAATTATCACGGCCATAATTATGAGCTTGAAGTTGGAATTACTGGTGAAATAGATCCTGAAACGGGTTTTTTGATGGATTTAAAAATTCTAAAAAAAATTATTAAAGAGGAAGTTGAAGACGCATTTGATCATAAAAACCTAAACCTCGAAGTGCAAGAGTTTAAAAACCTGAACCCTACGGTAGAAAACATTGCTATTGTTATCTGGAATAAGATGCGTGCACGAGTAAGTGAGGCCTATAAAATTTCAATAAAACTCTACGAAACCCCTAGAAATTTTGTTATTTACACAGGAGATAAATGAATGTACCCGAGACGCTATATCCTTTAAAATTTCGGCCTATTCTCAAAGAAAAAATTTGGGGAGGGGAGAAGCTAAAAAAATTTTTTTCTAAAAACGCAACGGGTAAAATTGGAGAAAGCTGGGAAATATCGGGCCTAGAAAACAACGCTTCGGTTGTCACAAACGGATCGCTCAAAGGGAAAACCTTACCATGGGTATTGCGTACCTATAAGGAAAAACTGGTGGGAGACCGTGTATATCGAGATTTTGGAAACAATTTTCCGTTACTTTTTAAATTTATAGATGCCCAGAAAAATCTTTCGGTTCAAGTACATCCTGATGATGCTTTAGCAAAAGAGCGACATAATTCCTTTGGTAAAACGGAGATGTGGTATATTTTGAATGCCGAAAAAGATGCTAAAATTATTCTCGGCTTTAATGAAAATATAGATCAGGAACGTTATTTAAACGCGCTATCCAAAAAACAAGTTACCAGCATATTAAATTCACAAGAGGTTAAAAAAGGAGATGCATTTATTTTGCATCCAGGAACAGTACACGCAATTGGTGCGGGGGTTTTGCTGGCAGAAATTCAACAAACTTCAGATATTACCTATAGAATTTACGACTGGGACCGGCCAGACGTTAATGGTAAAATGCGTCAACTGCATAACGATTTAGCTCTGGAGGCAATTGATTTCTCTCCTTCAGAAGCAAAACTCAGTTATTCCGAAGCGATAAATACGCCAAGCTCAATGGGCAGCACGGTTTTCTTTTCGGTAAATAAACTAAAGCTTTCAAAAGACTATGTTCGCAAGTTAGAAAACTTAGGGTCCTTTACGGTATATATGTGTTTAGAGGGAAGCGCTTTAATACAAACCAATCATTTTTCAGAAAATATTACGAAGGGCGAAACCATTTTAATTCCAGCTCAAGTACCTGAAATAAAAATCAGTACCAATTCTGCAAGTTTTTTAGAGGTATTCATACCGTAAAACTTCGTATCTTTGCAAAAATTTTAAAAATTAATAGTAATTAAAAATTGATTCTCGCAAAGGCGGGAAGTTATAACATGGCAAACGTAAGAGATTTAAAGAAGGACATTAACTATGTTTTGGGCGATATCATTGAAGCGGTATATGTTTGGGAACTGACTAATCCAGAAAAAGAAAACACAAAAGCCGAAGCCATTATAGACGAGGCTATTGGTACTTTTGATGAGCTTATTGCAAAAGTGAATGAGAAAAAAGTTGAAGACAAAAAGAAGCACTTTAAAGCTGTAAACGCTGAACTGGAAGTGCGAGGCCGAAAGCTAATTGACCAGATAAACGCCTTATAAAAGCGTATCAGACTTTTTCCGATCTATAATAAAAGACTCCAATTCCTTACCGTATTTGGAGTCTTTTATTTTTGGGGAAAGCGCATTATAAACGGTATCTAAATACTTAATGTTTGCGTCATAAACTTCACTGAGCACTAAATATGGAGCCACTTCGGTGTTACTGTTGTTTAGTGCAAAATTAATAGTTGCAAAGTATTTATTGGAAAGCAACATACGTTGTTTCTCATCAATTTTAAATGCAGCCGAATCGTCTTTTTTCGGGTTGATTTTTAAGCGCTCCTCAATCAAGTTTAAATTTCGGGTTACGTATCTGTTTTTAAGCTTTAAAAACTTCTTTAGCGTTTTATCATTTTCCGACCCCGTAACAACGGCAGCACTCCCAAAGTTCTTTAGGTTTGTTTTAATGTTGATGGCACTGTTTTCGGCAAAAAAAGTAATCCTATCGTCTTTTAATGTGCCGTCCTTTAACCTAACGTATAGGTAATATACTTCCGGGCTTTTAATTTTTTCGGAAAAAGAAAAGTCTGAATTTCCATCTACAACCATTGAATCTACAGAAATAAGAGTTGTGTCCTCAAATTTTTGAAGTAAGATAACACCCTTCTTTAGGCCCTTAACAGTACCGGTAAGATTCATTACTTCTTCGTCTTGCGAGGTGCAGCCCACAATAGATAAAAACAGAATGGATAGAGATAGAAAATAGCGCATTTTAATTTTTTTAAAGTATAAAGCCATTCTTAAAATAGCTTCAATTTACGAGGCTGCAAATATGGTTATTATTTCTCAAAAAAATAAGCAATGAAAAGTAGTTTTAAGAGCTTTTTATAGTTGAGATGCTAATAGTAAAATCTTTCACCTACTCTTTCTTTTACATTGTGGAGGCCACTTGCATTAAGACAGTACATAAAATTGCGGCAATGGTACCAACGGCGTATCCAAATACTGCCAATAGCACGCCAACAGTGGCCAAAGAAGGGTGGAAAGCTGAAGCTACAATAGGAGCGGAGGCAGCACCACCAACGTTTGCTTGACTCCCTACTGCTAAGAAAAAGTATGGAGCGCGAATTAATTTAGCTACTAAAATCATTAACCCAGCGTGAATTGCCATCCAAACCAACCCGATAACTATCAAGCCTTTATTTTCAAAAATTAGCGTCAAATCCATCTTCATTCCAATACTTGCAACCAAAATATAGATAAAAACACTACCAAATTTACTTGCGCCGGCACCTTCATACGACTTTACTTTTGTAAAGGAAAGTAACACCCCAATTATGGTGGTAATGGTGATCATCCAGAAAAAGCTGGAATCAAGAAAAGTGAAAATGTTTCTGGTTATTCCTTTCGGGATACCATCTACAACCGAAGTAAAAAATGAACTTAAGAAATTTGCTCCAAAATGCGCGATACTAACCGTTCCGAAAGCGATGGCAGCAAGGATCATTAAATCTGGTAAAGTGGGATTTCTATCTACTTTTGCAGTGTAATCTGAAACTTTTTCCTTTAGGCTTTCAATGGCCGAAGTATCGGCTTTTAACCAGCGGTCAATTTTCGCCGATTTTCCAATTCCGAAGAGCACTATTGCCATCCAAATATTGGCTACTACAATGTCAACAAATACCATCCCGCCATATAGCTTTGGATTGTAGCCGTAAATTTCTAACATTGCCGTTTGGTTAGCGCCCCCGCCAATCCAGCTTCCAGCAAGGGTTGAGAGTCCACGCCACACGGCATCTGCGCCAGCGCCACCTACCGTTTCGGGAGAGATGCTACCAATTATTAAAACTGCCAAGGGGCCGCCAATTACAATCCCGATAGTTCCGGTTATAAACATAATTAGGGCTTTCGGACCTAAGTTAAAAACAGCTTTAAGATCAATACTCAAGGTCATTAATACCAATGCGGCGGGTAATAAATACCTACTAGACATATAGTATAAACTGGTGCTACCCGCAGAAGCTTCTCCCGTTTCGGAAATCGTAGTCCATTCTGGAGCTATTACCCCCGTTGTAGTCAATAACGCAGGAAGAAAGTACGCCATAAATAAAGCCGGAACAATACCATAGAATTTTTTCCAAAAACCATCTGTTTTAGATGAAGTATAAAAAATGAAGCCCAAGACCAACATTAAAACCCCAAAAACAATGGTGTCGTTTGTAAAAAATGGCGTCGTATCTTTTATGATTTCCGTGGCTGTATCCTGCATGGTTAAATTGTTTGCCGCAAAATACATTATTTTTTTGATTCGTCAAATTGCAGCCGAAGATCTATCGCCTTAATGCCGTGTATTGTTGCAATGACGTGACTTTAAATTTTAATACTAACGGGAACTTAGATTGATACTGAACCTGCTAACTGGTTTTTATTTTTTAATCAGAAAGTGTCCGATTAAAAGAGTGAGAAAATTTGTTGGGTCAAAGATAATAGGTAATTAGAATATTTTTATTTAATGACAGCATGCTATTATACTTAGCATCAAAATTTATCAATTAAAAAGTATGTTTAATCAATTTTATCTAGTTTTCAATCTATTAAAAAGCAAGTCTTACGTCTTATGTCTTTCAGCGCAGCGGCCTTATATCTTAGTCGGACACGACTATTTTTTAATCAGAAAGTGTCCGATTAAAATAATTAAAAACCCACGTGTTTCAGCAATACTATACTTTTAGAATATTAAAAAAAAAGACTCCTTGCTATAGAAGCTCTAATTATGGACAAACGTTTTAAAAAATACAAAATGAATCAAAATTGATTATCAGGTGGTCGCGGTTCTAGTTGTATGTTTGTTAATGCACATCAGGCAGATCTTAAGCTATACACGTAGCAGTTCAAATGTTTTTGTTGGACGCTACTGTTTTTTAATGAAATTACTAATGGAGTCTATAAGCGCTGGCATTACCGGAAGGTTATGAATGTTGTAGGTTTTGCTGTTTTCCAGAGCGTTACCTTCAACTTCCTTAAAAATATGATTCATTTTAGGAATGATTTCAAACTGCGCATCGGGCTTTGCTTCCTTTAGAAGTTCTGCTTCAGAAACTTGAACCTGAATATCATTATCGCCATTTAGTATTAAAACGGGGATGTTTAATTTCGCTATTTCCACTTGTGGGTCATATTGCATCCAGGTAGAAATAAAGGGCTGAATCTCTTTTCTGAAAATAGATGCCAATCCGGGACTATAGCTGTCTGTTTCGCCATTTTCCCGAAGCTCGGCAAACGCAGTAGTTGCATTGTTCACCAAGCCGGGAGCCTGCTGCCCCAATTGGTCTATAATCACTTTGTCTATACCTTGCCCGGCACCCGAAATAGAAATAAATCCGTCAGCTTTATTTTTTGCTGCTACCATACCAACCAAGGAACCTTGGCTGTGACCAATGATAAATATTTTCGAAAAACGAGGGTCTTTTTTAAAGTAATCAAGAATAGCAATGGCATCGTCAATAAAATGATCAAACCGAACGTTTTTTTCTTCTATACTGCCCAGCTTCATTTGTTTTACAATTCGCTTGTCATATCTAAACGTAGCGATGTTTTTATTATAAAGACCTTCTGCTAAAAACCGTAGTGAATTGTTTACCAGCATTTGTTGATTTCCGTCTCTATCTGTTGGACCACTGCCACCAATAATTATTGCTAAGGGTGGTTTTTCCTCGGCTTTAGGTAATAATAAAGTTCCTTCAACCAATGGGGTGATGCTGAGGTCCTCACTTTGTTGTTTTTTAGTTTGGGCAGAAACTACTCCGGTAAAAAGGAGTAATAATATAAGTAAGTTTTTCATTTTCATTTTTAGATTGTTTTGCGGAGAAATTCTCAATGCTAAGATAACTTAAAAATATTGCTTCCTATTGTTGTGTGTTGTAAAACGGTGTTTTTAGTTAAAATTTGAAACAGGACTAATGGGAAACAAGAACCTGGACTCAATAAAACCTGAAGTTAGAAACTAGAAAGAAAAGAGATTTTTGATAGTTATCAAAAGTTTACTTAAAAGATTTTTTTATCCAGTAACTAGAATGAAAACTGATATTAATACTATATTTGAAGCTATCCCCTAAAAAAGCTCAATTCAATTGTGACGCTTCGTAACTTGAAGTGGTTTTATAAAAAACAGAGTCTTTAAAAGGGTGTGTTGTGGAAATAACCTAGTTGTCAGGTTATTGTAATTCCGATGGTACGTCGTAAATCACATAGCCTAACGGAAATTGGTATGCTTACCGAAGTATCGTACACCTGTGTTGGAGACTAATTTTAAAAATTCAACTTATTTCTTTTGGCCCATATTACTATTTAAGATGCTATCTTTGCGCATTAAATTTATACCAGATGAAAAAATTAGTTCTTGTTGCATTTTCACTTTTGTTTTCTGTTTCAACCCTTATAGCGGCCGAAGACTTTGGGAAGACGGGGCATCGTGTAGTAGGTGAAATCGCTGATAATTATTTAAGCGAAAAAGCTAAAGAGGAAGTCGCTAAGCTTTTAAATGGGCACTCCCTGGCCTTTGTTTCTAATTACGGCGATGATATTAAGAGTGACCGTAAATATGACGCTTACGGGCCTTGGCATTACGTCAACTTTCCTTTTGGTGCCAAGTATGAAACTTATCCCAAAAGCGAAAAGGGTGATATTATTCAGGGGATTAACAAGTGCGTTGAAGTTTTAAAGAGCGAAAGAAGCACTAAGGAAGATAAGGCCTTTCATCTTAAGATGCTCGCGCACTTTATAGGCGATTTGCATCAACCACTCCATGTGGGAATTGCAGATGATAAAGGCGGTAACGATTTTCAGGTACGTTGGTTTAATAACGGTACCAACCTACATAAAGTTTGGGATTCTAAAATGCTAGGATCCTATGGCATGTCTTATACCGAGGTGGCAGCAAACAGCGATATGCTTTCAAAAGAAGAGGCAGAGGTAATAATGTCGGGAACTGTTATTGATTGGATGTACGAAAGCCGTGATCTCTGTGAAATTATTTATAAGAATACAGAAATTGGGCAAAAACTGAGTTATAGGTATATGTATGACTATATGAATACGCTTCGGTACCAACTTCAAAAAGGTGGCATCCGTTTAGCTGGAATTTTAAATGAAATTTACGGTTAAAAACTGATGTTAGTCGGAAGTGGTAAAAGGGAATTATTAACGCTATTTATTTCTCAATTTAAAACTTGAATCTTTTCACGTATAAAGATACGCCCAATACATAATTGCAAACTGTAATGGTATTCTTAAAATAAGCGCCCATTTTGGTAGTTTCATTGCTGCTTTTTCATTTTGAAGCATATAAATATGAATGGGTATAAATAGAACCATCAGGGCGATAATTCCCCAGGCTGCAGTTTCTTGTGAGTTTTTGTTCATCAGCATAAACCCCAAAATCATTTCTACAATACCACTTATCGAAACCATTGTACTGCGTGCTGGTATATAGGGCGGCATGATTCGCTCATACAATTTTGGTTTTCTAAAATGATTCATTCCTGCAAGAACAAAAACTACGCCCATTAAATATTGATGCCAAGGTAACATATGCTTATATTTTAAGTTTTTAAAAGTAGGTCTTTTTAAATTTGCAACAATAACGAATTGCAGTAAAAGATAAAAGCCTTTCCAAACGCAAGTTTAGAAAGGCTTTTAAAATATAGGTCAATATAGTCTGTAGTTAATAAGCATAGCAACTCAGCTTCTACGACTAAAAACTACGGACTAAGCCGACTACTTGATCATCTCGTAGCTGCGCTTAATAAAGGCTGTAAGCTCTTCTCCTTTTAAAAGGTTTTTGCTCAACCTTGCCAAATCTAAAGATTGATTTACCAAACGCTCCTTTTTCTTTTTGGTTTTCGTGTTCAAGATTTCGCTTACCAATTCGTGATTGGTGTTTACGATTAAATTGTACATTTCTGGGAAGCCTCCCATGCCGAACATACCGCCGCCACCGCCAGATTTTTGCATGTCTTTCATTCTTCGCATAAATTCTGGCTCTGTGATGATAAACGGATTCGCATTACTATCCATAGCTTCTAGTTGTACGGTGAATTTTTCCTTAGGCACAACCTCGTCTAGGAAGGTTTTTAGACTTTCTTTTTCTTCATCAGAAAGTTTTGAAATCTGCTCTTCGTCTTTTTTGATAAGGTTCTCCACATGATCACTATCTACGCGAACAAAAGAAATGTTTTCCTCGCTTCCTTCAACCTTTTGAAGTAAATGTGATACAATTGGCGAATCTAGCAGTAAAACTTCATAGCCTTTTTCCTTAGCCGCTTCAATATAACTGTGTTGTTCATCTTGGTTTGAAGCGTAAAGAATTACGAGCTTGTCGTCTTTGTCGGTTTGATTGTCCTTTATTTTTTCTTTTAATTCAGAAAATGTAAAATAGGTGTTGTCAACTGTTGGATAAAGTGCGAAATCCTTAGATTTTTCGAAGAATTTATCCTCGGTTAGCATGCCGTATTCTATAACAATTTTAATGTCGTTCCATTTCTTTTCAAAACCTTCACGATCATTATTAAACAAGCTTTTTAGCTTATCGGCAACCTTTCTGGTAATGTAACTCGCAATCTTTTTTACGGCACCATCTGCCTGTAAGTAGCTTCGCGAAACGTTTAGCGGAATATCTGGGCTGTCTATTACCCCTCTAAGCATGGTAAGAAACTCAGGAACAATTCCTTCAACATTATCGGTAACAAAAACTTGGTTTTGATAAAGCTGAATTTTATCCTTTTGAATGTTCATATCGTCCGCCATTTTCGGAAAGTATAAAATTCCGGTAAGGTTAAACGGATAATCAACATTTAAGTGAATGTGGAAAAGCGGCTCTTCCATTTGCATTGGGTACAACTCGCGATAAAATTCGTTGTAGTCCTTTTCCTCTAGCTCTGTAGGTTGTTTGGTCCATGCTGGGTTAGGGTTGTTGATTATGTTATCAACTTCCTTAGTTGGTGCTGGGTCTTCTTCTTTTGCATCTTCAGGCTTCGGAAGTGTTTCAGTACGTTTCCCAAACTTGATAGGAATTGGCATAAACTTGTTGTACTTAACCAATAATTCAGAAATACGGTTTTCTTCTAAAAACTCGGTAGAATCTTCAGCAATATGAAGAATGATTTCAGTACCGCGCTCTTGTTTATCGGCTTCTTCCAAAGAAAACTCTGGCGAACCATCACAGGTCCAATGCACAGCAGGTTCATCTTTGTAGCTTTTGGTAATTATTTCAACCTTTTCGGCAACCATAAAAGCAGAGTAAAAACCTAGACCAAAATGACCGATGATACCGGCATCTTTCCCATCCTTGTCTTTGTATTTTTCTATAAACTCCTCGGCACCGGAAAAAGCAATCTCGTTGATGTATTTTTCAACTTCGTCTTTAGTCATCCCAATTCCTTGGTCTATAATCCGAAGTTGTTTCTTCTCTTTATCCAGTTTTATATCTATTACTGGATTGCCATATTCAACGCCCTTAGCCTCACCAATATTAGCAAGGTGCTTTAGCTTTAAAGTAGCATCGGTAGCATTTGAAATTAACTCGCGAAGAAAGATTTCGTGGTCGCTGTATAAAAACTTTTTAATCAGCGGAAAAATATTATCCACTGATACATTGATAGTTCCTTTACTCATGTTGTTTATTATTTATTGTGTGTTAAAATTATATGTTGTCTGTTTGTAATACTTACTGTTGTTTTATATTGAACAAGCTCTTTTTATATGCTCTTCTTAGAATCCTGTTGCAAACTTTAAATGTATTTGCTCTAAAACAGGACAAAAAACAACTTTAAATACTATTGCATCCTCTTGACTAACTGATAGCCTACAAGTCAAAAAAAATACCAAGCCTTAAAATGCTGACACCTTGTCACCTAGTTTTAGCTCCGCTTAAAATGTTATAAAATTATCTTGAAGACTGTTTTGTATGAAATGTCCTTAAAAATGATCCGCGCTTTAATTGTGATTAAAAAATTAGTCCTTTTTAAGGAGGGGTGAAATTATCCAGAATTAACTCGGTTTAAATTATAGGAGCATAAACTTTAACAGAACATTCTGTTTAAGATGTGCTAAATAAGTTTAAACAGTCCTTATCTTTGTCTATATTTCTAAATTACGAATCTAATTCATTTTTAAATACTTACCACATTATGGCAGGCGTAAAGAAAAAGTCTTCAACTTCAAAGAAAGTTGTCCCAAAAACAAAAATCGATAAGGAGAAAATTATTTCTTTATATATGGAATCAGTTCTTCGGAATGAAAAAGCACCCAAAAGTGTGTTTAAATTTTGTGACGAGAATAACTTTAAAGAAGCAGAGTTTTACAAGCACTTTGGTTCGTTTGATGGATTACAGATGGAAATATGGAACTCTTTCTATCAACAAACTATTCAACTGGCAAATAACAACGAAGCTTTTCACACGTATTCGAATAAAGAAAAGATGCTCACGTTTTTCTACACCTTTTTCGAGTTGCTTACTTTAAATAGAAGTTATGTGCTTTTCACTTTAAAGGAACAAAGCAGTGTGATGAAAAGTTTAAGTCAGTTAAAAGGACTTCGGAAAAACATTAAAAACTTTGCTTCGGAACTTATCCGCGAGAATAATGAGGATAAAAAACTCAAAGCCCTAAAGCAATCTATTACGGTTTTTTCTGAAGGAGCTTGGTTGCAGACCTTCTTTTTAATGAAATATTGGATGGACGATAATTCTGCAGAGTTTGAAAATACAGATGTGGCAATTGAAAAATCGGTGCGCGCAATATTTGATGTTTTCGATACCCAACCGTTGGAAAGTGTTCTCGATTTTGGGAAGTTTTTGTGGAAAGAAAAAATGGCCTAATGAAGACACTAGATAAAATACCTACCCATAAAATACAACGCGCCTCAAAGTTGATGACCACGGGCGTAAAAGTTGGAGGCAACTATTTAAAATATTACGGTAAAAAGCTTGTAAACAATGAGCACACCAAGGAAGAGCTTAACGAGAGCAATGCTACAGATATTTATGACAGTTTAAAGAATTTAAAGGGAAGTGCTCTTAAAGTTGCCCAAATGCTCAGTATGGAAAAGAACATTATGCCTCGGGCTTATGTAGAAAAGTTTTCGTTGGCACAATTTCAGGTGCCGCCACTTTCCGCACCGCTGGTTCGCAAGACTTTTAAAAAATATTTTGGTGATACTCCAGAAAGTCTTTACGATTCTTTTGAAGCCGAATCTGTTGCTGCCGCTAGTATTGGGCAAGTTCATAAGGCTACAAAAGACGGTAAAAACCTCGCGGTTAAAATTCAATATCCTGGCGTTGCAGAGAGTATAAGTAGCGATTTGGCAATGGTAAAACCCGTTGCTATGAAAATGTTTAATATCAAGGGAAAAGACAGCGATAAATATTTTCAAGAAGTTGAAGGGAAGTTGCTAGAGGAAACCAATTATGTTCTGGAAGTGGAACAAAGTAAAGCCATCACGCAAGCCTGTAGTAGTATATCAAACTTGAGGTTTCCTGAGTATTATGAAGCGCTTTCCAACCAGCGTATTATTACAATGGATTGGATGGAAGGACAGCATTTGTCTGAATTTGCAAAAAGTAATACGAATACCGAAAAAGCCAATAAAGTGGGCCAGACCCTATGGGATTTCTATATGTTCCAGATGCATCAATTAAAACGTGTGCATGCCGATCCGCATCCTGGTAATTTCTTGGTAGATGAAAATGCCAATTTAATCGCGATTGATTTTGGATGTGTAAAAAATGTACCGGAAGAGTTTTATACGCCATATTTTGAATTGGCAAAGCCAGAGAATATCAATAATCCAGAAGTGTTTTTAGAGAAAATGTACGCTTTGGAAATATTAAAGAAAGAAGACACTCCAGAAGAGACAAAGTTTTTTTCTGAATTGTTTTATGAAATGTTGAGTCTGTTTACAAAACCCTTCCACAGCGAAACTTTTGATTTTGCCGATGAAACCTTTTTTGGGCAAATTGCAGAACTTAGTAATAAATATTCAAAAGATACCGAATTGCGAAAAATGAATGGGAATAGAGGCTCTAAACACTTTTTATATATTAATAGAACGTTTTTCGGACTCTACAATTTAATGAATGATTTGGGAGCGAAGGTTTCCATTAACAATTACAAAAATTTCGTCTAAACTTTAACAAAACTTTGTTTAATTCATTAACAACCTCATTAGACAAAGTGTTCTATCTTTACAAAGAAATAATTGGATATTAAATTGCTATGAAAAAGTAAAATATTCTATTATTTAATTGGTTAGGTTGTTTAAAAGGGTGCATTGGTTTTGCACCCTTTTTTTATTTTATTTCTTCAATCTAAGAATATCGAGAATGCCTGAATCAAGTTTAAAATTTGTGAGGTTTTAGGGTTATGTAAAAATAATGGTGTATTTCAAAAAGAAGAAATCTATAACTCTAACCGCTCCATTTCCTTTTTAGTGGGATCTTGATTATAAAGCCAATAAGGTTTCACGCGACCAATTTTAACCTTATTGACTAAATAAGCGGATATAACAACAATTCGGCTCACCTTAATACTTTTATGCGCTTCGCGTTAAGGCTTTGTGTACAATCGGTTTTTACTCTTCACGCTCCTTGTTTTTTACGTACTTATCCAGCCATTGGTCTTGTTCCCATAAAACGTGGAGTACACTCTCTTTAGCGCTATACCCATGGCTTTCTTTTGGCAACATAACCAAACGAGCGGTTGCTCCCAAACCTTTAAGGGCGTTAAAATAGCGCTCGCTTTGTAGCGGATAAGTTCCCGAGTTGTTATCGGCTTCTCCGTGAATAAGCAATAACGGCGATTTCATTTTTTCGGCATTCATAAAAGGCGACATCGTATTGTAGGTTTCTGGCGAGTCCCAGTAGGTGCGCTCCTCACTTTGAAAACCAAAGGGGGTAAGCGTTCTGTTGTATGCGCCACTTCTTGCAATTCCAGCGGCAAAAAGATTGGAGTGGCTCAATAGGTTCGCAACCATAAACGCCCCATAGGAATGACCACCAACCCCAATTCGGTTTCTGTCTATATATCCTAATTGATCTACCGCATCAATGGCCGCTTTTGCATTGCCAACTAATTGCGATATAAACGTGTCGTTTGGCTGTTCATCGCCTTCGCCCACAATTGGGAAAGCCGCATCGTCTAATACTACATACCCTTGCGTTACCCAATAAATTGGAGAACCGTAATATGGATATATAAATTTATTTGGATTGGTAGTGTTTTGCGAAGCACTGCTTTTATCCTTGAACTCTCTAGGATACGCCCATAGTATCATTGGCATTTTCTCTTTGTTTTTTACATCATAACCAATGGGTAAATAAAGGGTGCCTTCTAATTCCAGCCCGTCATCACGCTTATAAGTAATAACCTCCTTATGAACGTTTTGAATGCTTTTAAATGGGTTTTCAAAAGAAGTAACCGGCGTTAGGGCATTCTTTTTCTTAATGTTTCTAAAATAATAATTAGGGTATTCATTTTGCGACTCTATTCGAACCAAAATCTTCCCTTTATCCATATCAATGGCGGTGCTTAGGTTTTCCTTTTTATCGGTATAAGTAGATTCGTAAATCCGTTTTGTAGCCTGGGTTTTTAAATTGAACTCATCAATAAACGGAAACTGCCCTTTGTCTGAATATCCATCGCCCATTAAAAAAGCCTTTCCATTTACTATTTCTAGTGTGTTTTCATTAAAACTGTTCTTGCTTGTAACAAAGCTTCCTGGATCGCTATACTTATCTTGATAGCTTCTGTCAAAAATAATCTCAGGTGTTTCTGAAGCATCTGAAGGATTGAAAATATAGCTTTTTGTGTTTCGGTTGTTCCACCAATAATCTCTGGCGATAGCCATATTGTCATCGCCCCAAGTAATGCCTGAGAAGCGATTTTTGGTTTTTAGTAAAAGGCTTTTTGTGCCGTTGAAAGGAGCGTTTACTTCATAGATGGCATCGCGATAATCAACTTCCACTTCGGGATCTCCTTGGTCTAAAGCTTCGGCCCAATATAAACTAGCAGGTTTGTCTGCGCGCCAGTTCATGCTTCTTTTTCCCGTACGGGTAGCCATAAACCCTTTGGGTTGTACTTCGTTTAAAGCTACATCGTTTACTTTTTGAATCAGTTTTCCGGTGTTGTCGTAAATATTTGTTTCAAAAGGAAATCTATAATAAGGTACAATATAGGAGAAAGGTCTTTTTAATGAACTTACCATCACGTATTTTCCATCTGGTGAAAAATCAATATCGTCATACATTGCCGTGGGTAGAAAGTTGGAAGCACTGCCATTCAGAGTGATTTTTTTAATCGTTGAACGTGCCAACTGCTCAAAGTTATACTCGTCATTTGGGCTGCTCAATAAATCTTGATAGGTTCTGTTCTGTGCTTTTTCGCCATCACTTACACTTACAATTGGTCCTTCGGGAACTGCTTCAGAAGTGTTTATCAATTCTTTTCTATCTTCAGGAATAACGTTTATCAAAACTGCCTCGCTGTCTTTAAACCAGTTGATAGGGTTACCCATGTTTGCATTTACTTTTAGATTGCTCAATTTGTTTGCGCTGGCGTTTTCTATATTTACAAGCCACAACTGTACGTCACTTTCAGTAGTATTTAAAAATGCAATTTTCTTTTGATCTGGAGAAAACCTAAAGTTTGAAAGCCTTGCTTTTTCAGGAAGACCTTTTACTTGTTGGGCATCTTTTTCCGTTGCTTTTTTAACCATTATATTGTTGTAGTATCGGGTTCTACTGCCAATATTGGTTTTGGGGTTTATCCGAAGACCACCTAAGCGAAGTTCTTTTTCTGAAAGCTCATCGATAGATTTATACGCATCGCGATAAAAAAGGGTGACATTTTCGCCTTTACTGTCAATCCAGACTGAAGGTGCCAGCGGGGCATCTACAAGTTCTAAAATTTCTTTTGGCGGTTTTTGATAGGTTAATTTTTCCTGAGCAATAAAGCTTGAGGAAGTGATAAGAAAGGCAATAAATGCAACAATGTTTTTCATAGTAAAAATTTTAAAGGCTAAAGATATTTAAAATTATTGTCTAAAGATTTTAGATGTTAGAATTAAGTAATTATTTCAGCTTTCTAACTTATCTTAGTATGCGCTTTCAATTTTGATTTCGACCTGACTTACTATGCATGCATACTATATAGTTGAAAATTTGTTTCCATGAAACCGAGTATATACTTACCTTTCCAAGATATTTAAAATTCATAAAGATGCACACTTCAAAAATTACTGGACTTGGGTATTATGTGCCCGAAAACGTGGTTACCAATGACGACCTCTCAAAATTAATGGACACCAACGATGCTTGGATCCAGGAACGAACAGGTATTAAGGAGCGCAGGCATATAAAAAAAGGCGACGGTAATTCTACTTCAATTATGGGTGTTAAAGCAGCAACGGTTGCCTTAGAACGCGCCAATCTAGCCCCAGGCGATATAGATATGATTGTGTTTGCAACGCTTAGCCCAGACATGTATTTTCCTGGTGGCGGGGTTGAAGTGCAAGAAATGATGGGCATGCGCACCATTCCAGCCTTGGATGTTCGCAACCAATGTAGCGGATTTATATATGCGCTTTCGGTTGCAGATCAATTTATAAAAACCGGAATGTATAAAAACGTGCTGGTTATAGGTAGTGAAAACCATAGTGGCGGATTAGACTTTTCAACCCGTGGCAGAAGTGTTTCCGTTATTTTTGGTGATGGGGCGGGAGCAGCTGTTTTATCCAGAAACGAATCGGGAGAAGGCGGACTTCTTTCCACACATCTTCATAGCGAAGGAAAACACAAAGATGAACTGGCTTTGCAAGGGCCAAATACGGGGCATTGGGTTCCGGAGATTATCGCTGAAAACCCACAAGAAAATATTCCGTATTACCCGGTAATGAATGGGCAATTTGTCTTTAAGCACGCCATTGTTCGCTTTGCTGAAGTAATATCGGAAGGTTTAAAAGCCAACAATCTTGAGGTAAAAGATATTGATATGCTTATTCCGCACCAGGCCAATTTGCGTATTTCACAGTTTATTCAGCATAAATTAAAATTGACAGAGGATCAGGTTTTTAACAACATCCAGAAATATGGTAATACTACGGCGGCATCTATCCCCATTGCTTTAACAGAAGCCTGGGAAGAAGGTAGAATTAAAAAAGGCGACTTAGTGGTTTTAGCGGCCTTTGGAAGTGGTTTTACTTGGGGAAGTGCTATAATTAGATGGTAAGCCCCCTAACCCCTATAGGGGAAACAATTATTTTTTTTCATTAGTGTCCGATTAAAAGCGTGAGAAAACTTGTTGAGTAACAGATAATAGGCAATTAGAATATTTTTTATTTAATGACAGCATGCTATTATACTTAGCATCAAAATTTATCAATTAAAAAGTATGTTTAATCAATTTTATCTAGTTTTCAATCTATTAAAAAACAAGTCTTACGTCTTATGTCTTTCAGCTCAGCGGTCTTATATCTTAGTCGGACACGACTAATTTTTTTTAATAATTATTCTGAAAAAAGATAATGGCCTTTCAGTTTTGTTGAAAGGCTTTGTTATTACATAGAAAGGATATGATTCGTTAAGGGCTAATTCAAACACGCCAGCGGTCGGGCAGATAAATTATAAAATGAAGTTTTGGATATTTATTATTTAGACAATATAAAAGCCTATTTGGCTTCACTGTATTTACTTATTTAATACAACAATAACATACCGAATAGTACAAAAAAACAAACCCGAAGCATTTGCCTCGGGTTTGGGTCGCTACTGCAAATATTAACACTAACCATCAACGTAAAAACTACTACAGTAGCGAAAAAATATCTTGAAGGGTGAAAACCTGACTTATACTATATAGACGTTTTGTAGCCTAGAATGTTTCATCGCGCTCTTCTTTTTAACGAAGATTTGTGAATTCTTATAAAGTAGAATTGTATTTTTCACAAAAACTTTTAAAAATGAAGAAAACCTTAGTGCTTGGTGCAAGCCTCAACCCCAGTAGATATTCTAATCTCGCCATAAATCGTTTAGTAGAAAACCAACATCCCGTAGAAGCTATTGGCTTACGAAAAGGAGAGGTTGCGGGCGTTTCTATTTCCACCGAAAAGATAGATTTTGATAACATTGATACCGTAACGCTTTATTTGAATGCAAAGCGCCAGGAAGAGTACTACAATTATATAGTTTCCTTAAAACCGAAGCGTGTTATCTTTAATCCAGGCACTGAAAATTCTGAATTCTATAAAATCCTTAGAGAGAACAATATTGAAAGTGAAGTAGCATGCACATTAGTTCTGTTGGGAACGAATCAATATTAAGCCTAAAAACGTAAGGGCGCCGTTCAGTATTAAAATAAAGAAACCGAATTCGAAATTAAAAAATTCGGCACATAGGTAACTGATGCCATAGCCTAAAAATGGAGTCGCGATGGCAATTGCGGGAACGAGCTTATCTTTTACCTTCCAGTTGGTAAAAAGACCATAAGCGTATAGCCCCAAGAGTGGGCCGTAAGTATAACCGGCAAAAACGAACAGCTTAGCAATTACGGATTCATCTGCAATTACATATTTAAAGACTATAATAACTGCAATTAATAGTAGTGAGACCAAAACGTGAACCCGCTTGCGAATACGCACTTGTTTTTTTGCATCGTATTTTTTTTCAATATCCATTATATCAATACTGAAAGAGGTAGTTAAGGCGGTCAATGCACTGTCTGCACTGCTGTAAGCGGCTGCTATTAAGCCTAAAAGGAATAATATGGCAACGCCAATTCCAAATTCATTTTGGGTAGCCAAGGTTGGGAAAAGTTGATCCTTTTGAGCATCTATTCCATTTTGTTGTGCGTAAACCGTCAAAAGCAATCCCAATACCAGAAATACCATATTTACAATTGTCAATACAATAGTAAACCAAAACATATTTTTTTGAGCGTCCTTTAAATTGCGACAGGTAAGGTTTTTTTGCATCATATCTTGATCTAGACCGGTCATCACAATGGCTATAAAAGCCCCACTGATAAACTGTTTCACAAAATGATCGCCCGATTTCCAATCATCAAAAAAGAATATCTGGCTCATGTCGCTTTCGGCAACGAAGGCAAAGAGGTTACTGCCTGATAATCCTAAATCTGTTGCAACGTAATATACCGCAACTCCTACGGCAAGGAGCATAAACAAGGTTTGGAGTGTATCTGTCCAAACAATCGTTTTTATTCCACTTTTAAAGGTATAGAGCCAAATGAGTATGATAGTAATTGTTACCGTTACCCAAAACGGAATGTTCATAGCGTCAAAAATTACACTTTGAAGTACAACTGCCACTAAGTAGAGCCGGAAGCTGGCACCGACAACCCTAGAAAGTAGAAAAAAAGAAGCGCCCGTTTTATAGGAAGCTTTTCCAAACCTGCCTTCCAAATAGGTGTAGATAGAGGTAAGGTTTAACCGGTAATACAGCGGGAGCAGCACGGTTCCTATTACAGCGTAGCCTACAGTGTAGCCTAAAACCACTTGAAAATAACTAAATTTTGATGCTTCAACCCATCCAGGAACAGAGATAAACGTAACTCCGCTCAAGGAGGCTCCAATCATTCCAAAAGCAACCAAGTACCAAGGCGATTGTTTGCCGGCTTTAAAGAAATCGGCGTTGCTTCCCCCTTTATTGGTTAAATAGGAAATTAGAATCAGTGCCAAAAAATAACCGACAATTAATAACAGAATGTGTATTGGTTCCATGTAATTTAAAAAAGCTAGAGATTATGAATTTATCGGCGTAAAAATACGAAGTTTGATTTCCCCGCCCTGTTTATTTTTAATACATTTGGGAGCTCACAAAAAATAATTGTATAACTCCCTAAACATTAAAAGAATGCGTTTAAAATTATTACTACTTTTTGCTTTGTGTTTTGTTGCTTTTGAAGGCCAATCACAATCGCGAGAATATATTCAAATGATTGATGCTGGAACTTATAAGGTTCAAGATATTATTGATACTGCCGAAGCTTATTTTGAAGAAAAAGATAAAGGTCGCGGATCTGGTTATAAACAATTTAAAAGATGGGAATATAATGCTCTTAGATTGGTAGAGGCAGATGGATACCTCCCTACAACCGATGAGCGTTTAAACGAACTTGAACGTTGGAACGCCCACTTAAATAGTACAGCTCAAAACAGAGCAGCGCTTAGTGATAATTGGGAAGAACTTGGTCCTGAATTATGGAGCGCTACCTCTGGCTGGAACCCTGGCGTGGGAAGGCTTACCGGTATTTCTATTGAAGAAGGTAATCCAGACCACATGATTGTTGGAGCCAATACTGGCGGTGTTTGGAAAACTACCGATGGCACCCAAACATGGGTTCCGTTAAACGATTACTTCTCAAACCTCTCTGTTTATTCGGTAACCATTCACCCAACAGATCCTGATACCTACTTTTTTGGTTCTACCAATGGTAAAATGTTTAAATCTACCGATGCTGGTGCAACGTGGGACTTATTGGGAACAATAGGAAATAGTGTTGTAAATAAAATTCTTGTTAATCCATCTAATGTGAATATGATTTTTGCTACTTCACAGAATTCTGGTATTTATAGATCTACAGATGCAGGTGCAACTTGGGCTAAAATTAATTCCGACCCAAGAGGCTATGACATCGAGTTTAAACCAGACGATTTATCAGTGGTTTATGCTTCGGGTAGTGGGTTTCATAAATCTAATGATGGTGGAAACACATTTACAACAGTTACAGGATTTTCCAATGGTCCAAAAATGATTGGTGTTTCTGAAGATGACCCAAATGTGGTTTATGTACTTGAAGCTTCTAATGGTAGATTTGGTGGTTTTTATAGCTCTGATGATGCAGGAGATAATTTCACCAAGTTAAATCATGCTGGAAAAAACTACTTTGGCTACAGTACTTCTGCTAATGATAATAGAGGGCAAGCACCACGAGATATGGCGATTGCTGTAAACCCAACAGATGTAAATGAAGTGCACATTGCGGGAATTCTTTCTTGGCGATCTATGGACGGAGGTGCTAATTTTACTGCTACTTCAGACTGGACTCCAAGTAATGCTGCCAGTCAAAACCTTGGCTATTGCCATGCAGATGTTGACGACCTTATGTTTTTCGGCACCACTTTATACGCCGTTACTGATGGAGGTGTGTTTAGAGCAGCAGATACAGGTAATATTACAACTAACTATTATGAAGACCTAACAGAAGGCCTAGGGATTCGTCAGTTCTATAAAATTGGTGTTTCACAAACCTCAGATGTTATAATATCAGGAGGTTCGCAAGACAATGGTACTTCATTTTATACAGAAGCAACTGGTTGGAGAGACTGGTTGGGCGCTGATGGAATGGAATCGTTTATAGATAAATCAAACACCAATATTTTTTATGGTACTAGCCAATACGGAACTTTGTATAGATCTATGAACGGCGGAAGTTCGTATATTAATATGAACAGCCCAGGAGGCGGCTCAGGAAACTGGGTTACTCCTTTTGAGCAGGACCCCGTTTTGGAAAACACAATATACGTAGGCTATAATAACGTTTATAAATCTACCAACTTTGGGGGGTCTTGGACTTCAATTTCGCAGAGCCTTGGAGGGAATATAGACAACTTAAAAATAGCACCATCTAACAACCAGATAATGTATGCCACAAGAGGTCGTTCTATCTTTAAAACAGATGACAGTGGTGCTACAGACTGGGAACAGCTACCACGCCCTGGTGGGTCTATCAACTCGATTGCAATTCACCCTACAAATCCAAATCTGGTTGCTGTGGCTGTCAATGCCGGAAACAGAGTTATGGTTTCTGAAGACGGTGGTCAAACTTGGATAAGCTATAAAAAGAACCTACCTAGCTTTAGTTCGTTGGCCTTAATATGGGATGACAATGGTAAAAACGGACTTTACCTAGGTATGGATTACGGAATTTTCTATATAGACGATACGTTTTCAGAATGGCAACCTTATAATAACTTGTTGCCAAATGTTATGATTAATGAATTTGAAATCAACAATACTACAAATACGCTTTATGCAGCTACTTACGGAAGAGGTCTTTGGGCATCGCCATTGGTTGAAGCAACCGTTGGTATTGATGAGGTGGTTTCAGAAAACAGTGTGAGTATTTATCCAAACCCGGCAACATCAGAAATTACAATCGCCATGCCTAAATCGGTAAATGCCGAAATACGAATCTTTGATATTAGTGGTAAACTCCTCGTTTTTGAGGCGCAAACCTTAGTAAATAGTAAGCATAAGGTAAACGTTTCATCACTTACTCCAGGTGCGTATTTTGTACGTATCAATAGTGAAGAAGGAACAGCAACCAAAAAGCTTCTCATAAATTAATTACGCTTATGCCCATAATCCCTAAAAAGGGTGAAAACAGCTTTTTTTATGTGTTTTATAAATAAAAGGCTCCCTTTGCGGTAGGGGTATAGACCCGATAAGAATGCTTCAGGAAAATCCACTTTTTCTGAAGCATTTTTTTTATCTTGTCGGCAGGAATAATACTATGGAATTTTCTTCAAAACTTCTCGAAAATGCGGTTAATGAAATGTCCCAACTTCCAGGAATTGGAAAACGGACAGCGCTAAGGTTGGTGCTGCATTTACTGAAACAGCCCAAGGAGCAATCTCAAAAATTAGCAACTAGTTTAACTAAAATGCGAGAGGATATCAATTTTTGTGCAAACTGCCATAATATTAGCGATACCAAACTATGCGAAATATGCGCTAACCCAAATCGTGAATCTCAATTGGTTTGCGTGGTGGAAGATATTCGCGATGTAATGGCAATTGAAAATACCAGTCAGTATCGCGGCCATTATCATGTGCTGGGCGGGAAGATTTCGCCAATGGACGGTATAGGGCCTGGCGATTTAAGTATTTCCTCACTTGTAGAAAAAGTAAAAACTGGGGCCATCACAGAACTTATCTTTGCACTTAGTTCAACTATGGAAGGGGATACCACAAATTTTTATATCTATAAGCAAATAGAGCCATATAAAATAACCACTACCACAATTGCTCGTGGAATTTCAGTAGGCGACGAACTGGAATATGCCGATGAAGTTACCCTAGGCAGAAGTATTTTGCACAGAATTCCTTTTGAAACCTCATTAAAAAACAACTAGATTTTGAAAGAATTACTCACTCTTTTTGCGCTGACCAAACTTAAATTTGTAGTCACTCCAACTCCTGCTATATCATTTGACGTATACTAATTGGCACACTTTTATTTCTAAACTTTTTCAATGAAACTCTCCGTTGTTATTCTCAATTATAATGTGCGCTATTTTTTAGAGCAGTGCATACTTTCAGTCCAAAAGGCAATTGAAAATTTGGATGCCGAAATTATTGTCATTGACAATGACTCTAAAGATGACAGTTGCCAGATGGTGAGAACGCACTTTCCAAAAGTTACTTTAATAGAAAACAAGGACAATGTTGGTTTTAGTAAGGCCAATAACCAAGCCGTAAAGGTGGCTAAAGGAAAGTATGTTTGTATTTTAAACCCGGATACGGCTGTTGAGGAAGATGCATTTATCAAAGCCATTCAATATTACGAGAGTATTCAAGATATCGGTGCTCTTGGTGTTTATTTAATGGATGGTACGGGAAATTTTCTACCCGAAAGCAAAAGAAACCTCCCAACACCAAAAGTTTCCTTGCTTAAACTTACTGGGTTTAACACAAAGTATTATGCCAATCACCTTACCGAAACCGCTAAAGGCGAAGCTGAGGTTTTAGTTGGGGCGTTTATGCTTTTAAAAAGAAGTATTTACGAAGAAGTAGGCGGTTTTGACGAAGATTATTTTATGTATGGCGAAGACATAGATCTTTCCTATAAAATAAGTAAAGCCGGCTATAAAAACCACTATTTAGGCACCACAATCGTATTGCACTACAAAGGGGAAAGCACACAGCGAGACGATGTTTATTTTGATAGGTTTTACGGTGCAATGCAGATTTTCTATAAAAAGCATTTTGGTAAGAGTGTACTTTTAGAAAGTTCGGTTTCCGTGGGCGTTGCATTAGCAAAAAAAGCGCGTCGTCTTACTTCCCAAAGAACGTTAAGTCAAGCTCCAAAAATTCAGGAAAATTACTTCGTTACTGCAAATATGGAGTTGTTGGAAAAGCTTTCAGCAGCTACTGCAAAGAGATTTCAAATGACATCAAAAAATAATGTTTCCGAAGTCCCTACGCAGAGCCTAATTGTTTTTGATGCTGAATATATTTCGTATAAAGAAATTTTCGCCTTGATGAAGCAGTTACGAGGTAAAAACAACATTTTCCGAATCAGGCCAATTGGCTGTGATTTCATCATAGGAAGCGACCAGAGCGACGAAAAGGGTGGTGTAGTTGTATTTTAAGAAATTTCAAACATTAAACGAACAAATTTTAACTAATTTTGCAAGGTTTAAAAATCGGGCGTACAAGCCTATAAAAACGACATTGAAATAATATTATGGCAAATTTTGAATTGAAACTACCTAAAATGGGCGAAAGTGTTGCAGAGGCAACGCTCACAAACTGGCTAAAAGAAGTGGGTGATTCCATTGAAGCTGATGAGGCCGTGCTAGAAATTGCTACTGATAAAGTAGATAGCGAGGTGCCTAGTGAGGTAGATGGTGTATTGGTTGAAAAACTTTTTGGCGTTGATGATGTAGTTCAAGTAGGGCAAACAATCGCCATTATTAAAACGGAAGGTGGTGTTGCTGAAGACGCGGAATCAGATGCAAAACCTGAACCAAAAACTGATAAAGCTGAGGCTGACGGAGTAAAAGAAGTTGAAAGTCAGGTTGAGGCGGCAAAACAAACAACACAAATAGAAAATACGGGCGATCGTTTTTATTCGCCTTTGGTAAAAAATATTGCGGCCCAGGAAAATATTGCGCAAGCAGAACTTGACGGAATTTCAGGAACAGGAAAGGATGGACGGGTAACCAAGAATGATATTTTGGCGTATGTTGAAAATCGTACTTCTGAAAAAACTCAGGATGCCGCTCCAAAAGCCGCTGCCGCTACAAGCAAAAAAGAAGCGCCAAAACCACAAGCTGCGGTTTCGGTCAATGGCGGTGATGAGATTGTAGAAATGACCCGAATGGGCAAGCTTATTGCGCACCATATGGTTGAAAGTACGCAAACCTCTGCTCATGTTCAGTCTTTTGTGGAATGTGACGTTACCAATGTTTGGAATTGGAGAAAGAAAGTAAAGGCTGGATTTGCAAAACGCGAAGGCGAAAACTTAACGTTTACCCCAATATTCATGGAAGCAGTGGCGAAAGCTCTTAAAGACTTCCCATTGATGAATATTGCTGTAGATGGTGATAAAATTATTAAGCGTAAAAATATAAACCTTGGTATGGCCGCAGCCTTGCCAGATGGTAACTTGATTGTTCCGGTAATTAAAAATGCCGACCAGTTAAACCTACTCGGAATGAGCAAAGCGGTAAACGACCTTGCAACTCGAGCGCGTGAGAATAAGCTTAAACCAGACGATATCCAAGGAGGAACCTATACGGTAACCAATGTAGGAACCTTTGGCAGTATCATGGGGACCCCCATAATCAATCAGCCACAAGTTGGTATTTTGGCACTTGGAGCCATTAGAAAAGTGCCTGCGGTTATTGAAACTCCGGAAGGCGATTTTATTGGCATTCGCTATAAGATGTTCCTCTCGCACAGTTATGACCATAGAGTTGTAAACGGTGCCTTAGGAGGACAGTTTGTAAAACGAGTGGCCGACTACTTGGAAGACTGGAACCTAGATAGAGAGATTTAATATTTAAGATTAACAATAAAAAAAGGGGGTTTTTGAGTTTCAAGATCCCTCTTTCTTTTTATACCTTTTTTACAACATCAATAACAAAGTATCTTTGTTGAAATAATACAAAAACAATGGAACTCAACTTAAATAAACCAATCTGCTTTTTTGATCTTGAAACCACAGGAATCAATGTGGCAAAAGATAGAATTGTGGAAATTGCCATTCTAAAAGTGTTTCCTAACGGCAATAAGGAAAGCTATACTTGGCGTGTGAATCCGGAAATGCCAATTCCCGCAGAATCTTCTGCAATACATGGAATTACAGATGAAATGGTGGCTAATGAACCAACTTTTAAGGAGTTGGCTACAAAAGTTTACGGGTTGATTAAAGATAGTGACCTTGGCGGGTTTAACTCCAACCGTTTTGACATTCCATTGTTGGCTGAAGAATTGCTGCGTGCCGAGGTGGAATTTGATATGAAAAAAGCACGTGCAGTAGATGTGCAAACTATTTTTCATAAAATGGAAAAGCGCACCCTAGAAGCGGCTTATAGGTTTTACTGTGATAAAGATCTAAAAGATGCCCACAGTGCAGCGGCAGATACAAACGCTACTTATGAGGTTTTAAAATCGCAGTTGGATAAATATCCAGATTTGCAAAATGATATAAACTACCTGGCCGATTTCAGTGCGCATAGAAATCATGCCGACTTTGCTGGATTTATAAGTTATAATGAAGATGGGGTAGAGGTGTTTTCATTTGGAAAATACAAAGGAAGATTGGTAACCGATATCTTGGAAAAAGATTCAGGATATTTTGGATGGTTGTTAAATGCAGACTTTCCATTATACACAAAACAAGTGTTAACGCGAATCCGACTTCAGAAATTGAATACAAAACTTTAGAAGGAATATGAAAATTATTTGCATTGGTAGAAACTATGCGGACCATATAAAAGAACTCGATAGTGCAAAACCAACGGAGCCTGTTGTTTTTTTAAAACCAGATACTTCAATTTTGTTAAAGAAGCAACCCTTTTTTATCCCAGAGTTTTCAAATGAGGTGCATCACGAAGTTGAACTCGTGGTTAAAATCAATAAAATAGGAAAGCACATAGACCGAAAATTCGCCCATAAATATTATGATGAAATTGGCTTAGGGATAGATTTTACCGCTAGG
The DNA here is from genome assembly GCF_031631895.2 of Aequorivita marina. Classification (NCBI taxonomy): domain Bacteria; kingdom Pseudomonadati; phylum Bacteroidota; class Flavobacteriia; order Flavobacteriales; family Flavobacteriaceae; genus Aequorivita; species Aequorivita marina. The sequence continues at coordinate 296,501 of NZ_JAVMBW020000003.1, read as the reverse complement.
GATTTACAGGCAAAACTAAAACAAAACGGACTTCCCTGGGAAAAGGCTAAAGCTTTTGACGGTGCTGCTGTTGTGGGTAAATTTCTTGATAAAGAAGTTTTTGACGATGTGAATAATATAGACTTTTCGTTAAAACGCAACAGTGAAGTTGTTCAAACCGGTAATTCTATGTTGATGATGTGGAAAATAGATGCTTTAATCGAATATGTTTCAAAATATTTTACACTTAAGATTGGTGACCTTATATTTACTGGAACTCCTGCTGGTGTGGGAAAAGTTGAAAGGAATGATGTGTTAACAGGTTTTATTGATGACACTGAAATGTTTTCCATAAAAGTAAAATAAAATGACAACCTATTATTCAAGAGAAAACCTGGAGGAGATTGCTGATGGAGACCATGATTTCTTAGTGATTTTAGCAAAAACATTTCTTGAGGAAATCCCTGCTGATCTCAGCGCTATGGAAGAGGCCATTCATAACGAGAATAGAAAACTGTCATACCAATTTGCTCATAAAATGAAACCGAATATTGAAATGTTCGGTATAGATATCCTAAAAGATATTACCAGTATTGAGTCCTGGTCTAAAACTTCCAAAAATAAAGCCTCAGTAATGTCACACCTTGAAAATGTAAATTCTACATTAAATCATGTTTTTAAGGAGCTGAGAAAAGACTTCCAACTATAGCATGCAAGCAGAGATTATAACCATAGGCGATGAAATCCTCATCGGCCAGATTATTGATACCAATTCCGCATTTATTGCGAAAGAGCTAAACCAGATAGGCGTTAAAGTTTTTCAGGTTAGTACTGTTCAAGACGATCATGACCATATTTTAAATGCTTTTGAAGCTGCTGAAAAACGAGCGGACCTCATTATAATTACTGGCGGTCTTGGGCCCACCAAGGATGATGTAACTAAGCAGACCCTTTGTCATTTTTTTGATGATACTTTAGTTGAAGATCTAAATGTAAGGAAGAATATAGCGCAACTCTTTAAAAAATATCAGCTTAATAATCCCTTGCCGGCAAATTTTAGACAGGCTATGGTGCCATCTAAAGCTACTGTGCTAAACAACCTTCACGGCACGGCTCCGGGAATGTGGATGGAGCGGAATGAAACTGTTTTTGTGTCATTGCCCGGCGTGCCATACGAAATGAGGTATTTGCTAAAAGAAGAGGTCTTGCCTAGAAGTGTATCCCGGTTTAAACGCCCTTTTATCTATCATAAAACCCTGTTGACCTATGGCATGGGCGAAAGTGCCATAGCGGAACGAATTGAAGATTGGGAAACTAATTTGCCGGCTGATATAAAACTGGCATATTTGCCCGCTTTGGGAAAGGTGCGTCTGCGGCTCTCCTCCAGTGGTGAAAACGAAGTCTTATTGCGAGAAAGTATAGACAGCCAAATGGAAGTGCTTTATAATATGCTTATAGATATTGCGATAGGATTTGAAGACGAAACTACAATTGTTGGTAGAATTGCTCATATTCTAACCCAGAAGGAACAAAGCTTAAGCTTGGCGGAAAGCTGTACTGGTGGAGCAATTGCCAAGCAGATTACTGAAGAGGCCGGCGCTTCCGCTTTTTTCTTAGGAAGCATTATACCTTATAAAACCGAACTAAAAACAAAACTACTCGGTGTGCCTGAAGCTTTAATTCAAGAGCATTCAGTAGTGAGCCTTGAAGTAGCAGAAAGTATGGCAGCCAATTCTGTAAAACTATTTAATACCGATTATGCAATTGCTACAACGGGAATTGCTGGCCCTACAAAAGGTGATGGCGTAGATGAGGTAGGTACGGTTTGTATTGCCATTGCTGCTCCAAGAGGTGTTGTTTCGCAAAAATTTAATTTTGGGAACGATCGTTATCGCGTTATTGAAAAGACCATTAACAAGGCTTTTGAAATGCTTTTAAAAGAAATTTCAAAAAACTAAATTTCTTTTGTTGTGCATACCAAAAGAATTACTTAAATTTGCACCCTGTTTAAAAAATAACTAAATAAAGTTAAAGAAATGTCAAGAGTTTGTGAACTTACTGGAAAGAAGGCGATGGTTGGAAATAACGTATCGCACGCGATGAATAAAACCAAACGTAAGTTTGATGTAAACCTACTTAAAAAACGCTTTTATATTCCAGAAGAAGATAAGTGGGTAACGCTGAGAGTTTCGGCTACAGCTATAAAAGACATCAATAAAAAAGGTATTTCTGCGGTTATGAAAGAAGCTCGCAAAAAAGGCTTTTTAACTAAATAATTGCAATAATCAATAAAGTCTGTTACAATGGCTAGAAAAGGAAATAGAGTACAAGTAATTTTGGAGTGCACAGAGCATAAGGAAACTGGTAAGCCAGGAACTTCCCGTTATATCACTACCAAAAATAAAAAGAATACACCGGATAGAATGGAGTTGAAAAAATTCAACCCTATTCTTAAGAAAATGACGGTTCATAAAGAGATTAAATAATATAAGTCATGGCAAAGAAATCAGTAGCATCGTTACAAACAGGTTCAAAGCGTTTAACCAAAGCAATAAAAATGGTTAAATCTGAGAAATCAGGGGCATACACATTTACTGAAGCTATTATGGCTCCAGAAATGGTGAACGACTGGTTGAATAAAAAATAACCAGCTTAAAATAGTATACTAAAGCCACTTTTTTACGAAGGTGGCTTTTCGTATTATTGCTAAGTCTTTTCATTCCTCAAGTTATAAAGAGAGAACTTCACGGTTTTAATGGTAGCCGAAGCCTTGAGAAATAAATTTTGAAGGCTTTTAATCTTTGTAAAGTGAAAAATTCAATTAATTTTACTGAATACTGAATATTGACCACTGAAACATGAGTCTATTTAAAAAAATATTTTCCAAAGAGAAAAAAGAAACACTCGATAAGGGTCTAGAAAAGTCGAAAACTTCTTTTTTTGATAAACTGGGCAAAGCCGTTGCAGGTAAAAGCAAGGTTGATGACGACGTCTTAGACAACCTTGAAGAGGTGTTGGTATCTAGTGATGTTGGCGTAAACACAACCCTAAAGGTTATTGATAGAATTGAAGCTCGGGTAGCTAAAGATAAATATCTTGGAACCGATGAGCTCAATAGGATTTTACGTGAAGAAATAGCGGGTCTTTTAAGTGAGATAGATTCTGGAAACGCCACCGAATTTGAAGTTCCCCAAAACAAAAAACCATATGTAATGATGGTTGTTGGCGTTAACGGGGTAGGGAAGACCACCACTATAGGTAAACTTGCGTATCAATTTAAGAAATCTGGAAAAAAGGTTGTTCTTGGAGCGGCCGATACTTTCCGAGCAGCGGCAATAGATCAATTACAAATTTGGGCAGACCGTACTGATGTTACCATTGTTAAACAAAGCATGGGCAGTGATCCGGCAAGCGTTGCCTTTGATACGCTACAGAGTGCCGTAAACCAAAATGCAGATGTTGTTATTATTGATACTGCCGGCCGACTTCACAATAAGGTAAACCTTATGAACGAACTGACAAAAGTGAAGCGTGTAATGCAAAAAGTAATTCCAGATGCACCCCACGACGTACTTCTAGTTTTGGATGGTTCTACAGGTCAAAATGCATTTGAGCAGGCTAAACAGTTTACCGCAGCTACAGAGGTAACTTCCTTAGCAGTAACCAAGCTAGATGGTACCGCCAAAGGTGGTGTAGTAATCGGCATTAGTGACCAATTTCAAATTCCAGTAAAATATATTGGAGTAGGAGAAGGAATGGAAGATCTTCAAGTGTTTAACAAGTTTGAGTTTGTTGACTCTTTTTTCAAATAAATAACCCTTTCAAAAATACAATAAGCCACGAATTCATAAATATTTATGAATTCGTGGCTTAATTCTTTATTTACCGTTTTGTCTAAAATCTATCAGCAAAGCGGTCTTAGTACTTACGTCTATTTAAAGCGTTTCCTTCAGCCAACTGTAAAACTCTCTTTGCCAAACTAGGGCATTTTGTGGTTGTAAAACCCAATGGTTTTCCTCTGGAAGGTAGAGCAGTTTACTTTTTATCCCTTTTAATTGTGCGGCTTGAAAAGCTTCCAAACTTTGTTCGATTGGTACACGGTAATCTTTTCCACCTTGAATGATCATAATTGGAGTATCCCATTTATCAACGTAGGAGATAGGATTGAATTCATTAAAGGCTTTTTGGGCTTTTTTGTTATCCTTATCCCAGTATGCACCGCCCATATCATAGTTTACAAAAAATAACTCTTCAGTGGTTCCATACATAGAGCGCGTATCAAAAACTCCATCGTGGGCAATAAAAGTTTTAAAGCGCCCCTCGTGGTTTCCGGCCAACCAAAATACCGAATAACCACCAAAACTAGCGCCAATAGCTCCCAAACGATCCTTGTCTACATAGGGTTCTTTTGCAACATCGTCAATGGCATCTAGGTAATCCTGCATAGCACCGCCACCCCAATCGCCACTAATGGCTTCATTCCATTCAACACCATGACCTGGCATTCCGCGACGGTTTGGTGCTACAATAATATAGCCTTGCGAAGCCATTAACTGGAAATTCCAACGGGTAGAATAAAATTGCGACAAAGGCGATTGAGGTCCACCTTGTGCATATAAAAGGGTTGGATACTTTTTGTTTTTATCGAAATTAGGAGGAAGAATAACCCAAACTAACATCTGCTTGTTGTCTTTGGTAGTAACCATTCTCTTTTCAACTCTTGGCAGATCTAATTTCCCATAAAAATCGGTATTTACCTGCGTGAGTTGTTTAAAAGTATTGTCTTTTAGGTTGAAATTAAAAATTTCGGTAGCGTGGTTCATATCTGTCCGGGTCACGATTAGGTTACCATTGTTTTCCGCAACGATACCCGTAACATCAAATTGACCTTTAGAAAGCTGTTCAACAACCGGCATCTTTCTAGTCTTTCCGGGATGATCTACCTTAAAAAGCTGTTTGGTTCCATTAACTGGAGCGGTAAAATAGATGTCTCTACTATTGCTGGCCCAGATAAAACTGCTCACAGTCCCGTCCCATTGCGCCGTAAGGTTTTGTTTAACACCGTCTTGTAAAACTACAATGTCGTTTTTATCGGCTTCATAACCATCAGTTTTCATTTGAAGCCAAGCCAGTGCACCTTTTTCTGAAAATGCAGGATTGGTATCGTAACCTTTATTTTCTTCCGTAACATTTTCAGTTAGCTTAGTAGCCATGTTAAATTTGTAGATATCGGTATTAGTACTAGTTGCATACTCAGTACCTGCCAACTTTTTACTTACATAATAAATATGTTCCCCTTTTGGTCCCCAGATATAGTCTTCATCACCTCCAAACGGAGCTTGCGGTGTATAGTAGGGTTGCCCTGGAGTAATATCGGTTTCGGCACCGGTTTTTACATCTTTATAAAAAACATGGTCATAACTACCATCATTCCAGGTGTCCCAATGACGATAATCTAAAGAAGTATAAACATAGGCATCGCTTTTGGGGAGGTCGCTATAAATATCAGTTGCTGCAACGTCCTTCACATGAACTGCTTTATGCATTAATAGGTATTTGCCGTCTGGCGAAAGGTTTTTATCGGCAACCTTGACTTCTTCTTCCGTAACTTCGGCAAAATTACCGCCAGAAACCCGCATTGCGTAATATTTAGAGTCAAAGCTATTGGCTTCCATATTTGGTGAGGTGACCTTGTAGAATAATACTTCACCGTTATCGGAAATTCCAATCGGACTTACTTTTTTTACCTGCCACAATAGTTCAGGTGTCATTGTTTTTTGGGCGAACAAAACGCCGGCACATAGAAAAGCCAGCAGAAACGTTATTTTTTTCATCAGTACTTAAATTGAATTAGTATTAAATGTAAAGTTACTTAAAATATGTTGCAGTGTGTGCGTGTATGGCGGGTTTTGAAGATTTCAGATTTGAAATGTTAAAATGATTGATTCCCAATATTTTCATTCAGCTTTGTACGTAAAATGCTGAAATAGTTTAAAATGGTTGTACCTTTGCACACCTTTTTGAATTCAAAACCCTGAATTCGTAAATAGGCAATCTAAAATCAAAAACCTCCATGCGTACCAAAACCTTAAAAAAGAACAAAATCAATGTAGTAACTTTAGGTTGCTCTAAGAATGTTTATGATAGTGAAGTCTTAATGGGGCAGTTGCGCGCCAGCAACAAGGAAGTTGTCCATGAGGAGGAAGGCAATATTGTGGTGATAAATACCTGTGGTTTTATAGCCAATGCCAAGGAAGAAAGTGTGAATACCATTTTGGAATATGTCAATAAAAAAGAAGAGGGCGTGGTAGATAAGGTTTTTGTTACCGGTTGTCTATCCGAGCGCTACAAACCAGATTTGCAAAAGGAAATCCCGAATGTAGATGAATATTTTGGCACTACCGAACTTCCTGGATTGTTAAAGGCTTTAGGGGCAGATTACAAGCACGAATTGATAGGGGAACGGATTACAACTACTCCGAAGAATTACGCTTATTTTAAAATTGCCGAAGGTTGCGACCGGCCGTGTTCCTTCTGTGCTATCCCAATTATGCGCGGTAAACACCGAAGTACACCAATGGAAGATTTGGTGACCGAAGCCGAAAAACTGGCCGCAAACGGGGTGAAGGAACTCATTTTGATCGCACAAGATTTAACCTACTACGGCTTAGATTTATATAAAAAACGAAACCTTGCCGAATTACTCCAAAAATTGGCAAAGGTTGAAGGCATTGAATGGATTCGGCTACATTACGCTTTCCCAACGGGTTTCCCTATGGATGTTCTAGATGTAATGCGAGACGAACCTAAAGTCTGTAACTATTTAGACATTCCGTTGCAGCATATTTCAGATTCAATCTTGAAGTCAATGCGTCGAGGCACCACGAAAGCTAAAACTACTAAGCTGTTAAAGGATTTTAGGGCAGCGGTTCCCGAAATGGCTATTAGAACGACACTAATTGTTGGGTATCCTGGAGAAACCGAAGAAGATTTTGAAACCTTAAAGCAATGGGTTGAGGAAATGCGTTTTGAACGCTTGGGTTGTTTTACTTATAGCCATGAAGAAAATACACACGCCTATAATTTAGAAGATGATGTACCAGAAGCTATAAAAATGGATCGTGCCAACAAGATTATGGAGATTCAATCTCAAATTTCTTGGGAATTGAACCAACAGAAAATCGGGCAGGAGTTTAGAGTGGTAATAGATAGAAAAGAGGGTGGTTATTTTGTTGGTAGAACAGAATTTGATAGCCCCGATGTTGATAATGAGGTTTTAATAAATGCAGAAGAAGGATACCTGCGTACCGGGGAATTCTTTACGGTAAAAATTACCGCCGCAGAAGATTTTGATCTGTATGCGGAAGTGGTTTAAGGTTCAAAATTAAAGGTTGTTACCTAATGGGGAGAAGACGCAAAGCTTCGATGAGGAATGGTTTTCCTTACTCTTCAATTTCAATTTCGTTTTCAATTTGAATACCACCCATCTCATGTTAGCCTATTCCTTTAAACCACTCTTGAAATTGCTCACCTAAAACGGGAACAGGCTTTTCTTGTCCGTTTAGTGCGCCAATCAGTCCAATTACCCATAGCACTATTAATAATAAGCCTATTAAGAGTGATGCTATCCAACCAACATAAGGAATTTTTCCGATTATGTAGGAGGCTAAACCTACCGCGCCTAAGCCAATGCATTGACGTATATGGTAAGCGGCAAATGTGTTCTTTTTATCGTTGTTCATTATAAAAGCAATCAACAGTCCGAAGATTGTGATATAGGCAATAATCGCTGTAGTTTTTCCTTCTTCCACACTGTTAGAAGGTGTTTTCGACTGATTTTGTGTATTGGTTTCCTCGTTCATGATTTGTTTATTTAAAATATAATGATGTAATATTTTTTAAAAAATAGTTCTTTATTAGAACGATTCAGAATATGATGTTGCGTTTTAAAACACAACATCATTTTTACTATATAAAAAGCTATATTTTAACTTTCCATATTTAGAGTTTACCCAGAATATCGTTTACTTCATAATCACTTAGATCAAAATATTTTGGATCGGATGATTTTTTAAAATCCGTAATATCCATTATCATACTTGGATTATCTCTTTTCTTGTCAAAATAAATGCTGCGAACCATCATTCCTCTAGGAAAGTTTTCATCCATCTCTGCAGGGGTTTCAGTAGAGAAATCTCTAATCTGTCCACCAAAAAGATGGTTTCCACTTAAATCAAGGCTGATATCTTGGGTTACCCAAGCATACATCTTGGTCTTTTCTTTTGGGTTAAGATAAATGTACTTACGGCAGTTGTAGCCGTTAATTTCTTTTTGTTCATTAGTTCGTTCCCACTGACCATTATCATCGTCTATATCGCCTTGGCTTTCGGCCATCTTTTCTACCATTTTCTGAAAATTAATCATCGGCATTTTCATGGCTGTCTTTTCTTTTTCATTGACCATATAAGTGGCAGCTCCCTCATAATCAAAAAGCATTCGGGTTTCATTTTTATCGCCTTCGTTCATGATCATACATTCACCGGTTTTACCGAAGATCATTTTTGTAGTGTTAGTTTCTTTTAGCTTGCCATTTTTTTTATAACTTTTCATTTCCATGGCCAGAGTTGCCTGTACCGGGTTTTCTGGAATTGGGTAGCGAGTATCGTTTTCATAAGTAATATCCTCAAGGGCTTTTTTACCTTTTTCGCGTTGGGGCTCGGCATGCTCTTCTCGCATATCCCGTTCTATTTTCTTCTTAATTTTTCGTTTAATAAAACCGCGCTGTCCATGTACGGGGGCAATAAAGAGGAATAGAAGTAATGTTGTTAATGTAAGTATATAAGTCTTTTTCATAATAATTTGATTTTAAACAGTTTCTCTTGCATCCTAAATATACGAGAAATATAAATTAATAGGATAGATAACAATACGAATTTAGTATTTGGAGGTTTTTAATTAGAATTAGGTTTTAACTTTTAAAACTTTAATAGTTAGTGGTATGCAAAAATAATCTAGTTTGATTGAAACTGTATTTCTTTCGTTTTACCGCTATCATTATCTAAATATTTCATAATCAGGTTGCCTTTAGCATCAAAATGAGCGGCGCCGTTTTTAGTTGAAGAAGTATAGCGGTATACGCCTTTTTTTGGAGTAGCCACTAACTTAGCATAAACGCTGGACGTGCCTTTTTTATAAAGGTCGAAGCCGTTATCATTGCGTTTTATTTGAAAAGCAGCATTATTAAAATACAAATGTGAAGGAGTTCTTTCAATCCTAGTTTTGCTGTTATGCCAATGATCTGGCGTTGCTATGCCTTTATTTTCTGTTTTGGTTGCAGGAACCTTCTGAATTTTTTCTATTTTGGTTTTACTTTTCTGTTTTTTGGCGGTTTTCTGTGCATAAGACGGCATCGTCGTTAGCAGGAAGAATAGAACTCCAGAGAATAATATTGCTTTTTTCATGATTTATAATATTTTTGTTTAGGAATAATTTTTATGAGTAAAATAATACTATCAATTATACTTTTATAAAATTTAAAAGCAGAGGCGGCGAAGACTATTGATTGTATATAGCTAACCTCATACAAAAATATGATTCTGATTCTACCGTACAAGACCCGATCAGCCCTTGGTTCAGTATTTTGAGTATTTGGAATATTCGAATTAGAATTCGGTAAAAAACACTCTTTTATAGTTCAGGCTATATAAAACCTCCAGCCGTGAACAAGGCTGGAGGTTTACTTAAATATTTATGGTTTTTTGTATCAAAATCCAAAACTCGTCCCTAAGTTAAATTGTAGGTCAGATTAGTTGATAAGTGCAAATTATTGAATATCATTTATATTTATAAATATTAGTGTCCGATTAAAAGAGTGAGAAAATTTGTTGAGTCACAGATAATAGGCAATTAGAGTATTTTTTATTTAATGACAGCATGCTATCATACTTAGCATCAAAATTTATCAATTAAAAAGTATGTTTAATCAATTTTATCTAGTTTTCAATCTATTAAAAAAGCTAGTCTTACGTCTTACGTCTTTCAGCGCAGCGGTCTTATATCTTAGTCGGATACGACTAATTTATAAACAGACTACTTTTCTTTATAAACTCCCATAGCTCGTTTAGGGCTTAGAACAATTGTACCAGAACCCTGATAAATATCTTTCTTTTTCCCATTTTTAGACTCAAAATTGATTTTTATTAAAAAAGAAAATTATTCTTTTTTAAGCGTAAGTGTACTACCATTTCTTTCTAAGGCGAGTTTTGTCTTTGTAATGGTGTTAATTTTCCAAGTCTCAGTTTTGCCATTTTGGGTCACCTTGATTTGATTATCATCCATAACTTTATAGGTTCCATTTATAAGAGCTCCTGCCACACAATTTTCGTTATTAAAGTTTTTGGCATACGGCTTTGTCTCAAAAATCAAATCTTCTGTAAATTGGAAAAAGGTTTTTTTAGTACAGTCTGATAAAGACGGACGTCCTTCTATGCGGCTATAAAACCATTTGCCTATGATTGCTTCTGCAAGGGTTAACTCCCCAATAGAGGCAGAAACAGCATTGGTTTTCATCGTGTTGTTATCAGCATCTTTTCCCAACAAAGTCATCGATTTTTCAGGTGAAAGATTGACTACAATTTTTTTAGTGGTTATACTCTTAATGGGAGCAGATTTTCTTCTTTTGTTGTTGCTGAATTGGGAAAAAAAGTAGGTGGAATCTATTTTCTCTAATTTGAATATTTTATCTGATCCCTCATTTGGTTTATTAAGTCTAAATGATTTTTTACTCTCATCCTGAGAGAAATAGAAATCTATTTTTTCAATCTCGGCATTGGTTAATTTCGTTTTTGTTGGTTTAAGCCGTAGAATATCCTTTGAACTGTTTGACTCTTCCTTTTTTAAACGCAACCGGTTGGGGGCTACAAGCTGCAATATCATTACCGGGTCAGCACCTATATTGATGTCATTGCCTTTAATATTATAAGACTTCGCATCGATGCGATTTTCCAAATTATAAACTATCAAACTGTCTTTGGTAAATTGCATCACTATTCCGTTTTCACCCGGAGGAATCCATTTTCCTTCTAAACTTTGCGCAACAGAAGCTGTGTTACTAAAAAGAAAAGTACCTAGTAGTAGTAAAACCAATAGCGCTTTTAGTTTTGGTTGAAATATTGTCATAGTTAAAATTGTTTCGAGTTAAGGTAATCTAATCTTAAAATAATGGAAGGGAGGTGTTATGGTCAAATTTATTCACCTAATAGAAAAGATACAATAGCCATTTAGTATTTGGTAGTTTTGGTTTAGAATTAGGTATATGGTAAAGGCTTGGATGGCTCTTTCGGCATATAATCCCTTAATCGATATAACTTGAATTTAGCTCTTGGTATCTTTGATTTTCTAAAACCTCCAATGGCTATTAAGAAGCCCCCAATCACGTGTGTGACTGGGGGCCTACTCACTTATAATTTTTCTTTATCTAGTCTTCCACGCAATAATCGCTTCCGGCAATATCGCTAAAGGTCACATTATCATAGGTTATATTAGAAGCGGAACTGATTTTTCGCTCAATAATTCCACATCCTGCACTATTGGCAATGTGTAAATTAGTCACACTTAGAGAAATTGTTTCTCCAGTTTGACTTCCTAAAGAAAGCCCACCTTTCTTGTTAAACCAATCCCAATGAGATTGTCCTGCGTCTGCTAAAGTTGCATTTTCAATTGTATTAATGTTGCTGTTGCTTGACTTTATATTAATTCCTTTCCAGCTACCTGCACCATATTGCCCAGAAAAGTTTACTGGATTGTCAGGAGTACCTAAAACTTGTAAAATAGTATTGTTATAACTTACTTGAATACCGTATTCTTCTGCAAAGATAATTTGGCATCCTTCTGTTATTTTTAGGTGACCTGGTTTATCATTTCCTCTGTCTTGTCTTACAAATATATTTTCATCTATAAAATAAGGGATTCCCGGGTCTAACCAAGTATGCAATGGGCCGTTCACTTCATCCTCTATAAAACCTCGGTTATATATTGATCTAGAGTTTACATAAATTTGATTTTGGCCATTGTCTGCATAAGAGCTTTGTGCTCCGTCAAGAAATTTTATTTTTCTTGCTGCGATTTCCAATGGATACCCTTGATTATCGTTAAGGGTGTTAGCCTTCCAACCATCTATGTTTGCTGAAGGACTTACGTAAACTCCATTTTCTTTATTATTGCGAATTGTGGTGTGCTGTATTTCTACCTTACTACCTCCTGATGTGGTTAGAGCCGCGGTACTTCCATCAGAACTACCAGCATATTCTACTATACAATGATAAAGTTGATTGGTTATACTTCCGGAATTCATATAAATATTCTTCCATGCTCCGGGAGCTTGATTAGTTCCTGTAAATACAACTGGCATTTCATCTGTTCCTATAGCAGTTAAGGCACCAGTACGAGAGCCGTAGTCTTTAATTTCTAAGCCACCACCTTGCTCAAAAGCAATAGTTACACCGGGTTCAATAGTTAAGGGAGCCTCCACTGTTACGTAGCACGGCCATATATAATCTATTCCTTCACCACGGTTTTCGAGCGTCATTGCTTCTGTAATGTTGCTACAATCTAACACCAAAGGTTCTATTGTTTGCTGGTCAACAGCATCATCGTCACTACTACAACTAATAATTATTGTACTGACCGTAAGTAGGAATAGTAAGGTTTTAATTTTAAATGGAAAATTTTTCATTTTTTATAGATTTTTTTTGTTACACTTATTTAAAACAGATAAACAAGGTAAATAGAAGATTCAATTAATTATTAAAGTCAATCTCGTTCTCGTTTTTTAGGTTTTAAATATAAATTTGAAACTAAATAGGATATAAAGTTATATTCCGAATACTTCCATACAAGACCCATTTATAGTTTAGTATGGTCTTATGAGTATTGGGAGAGGTTGACTTAGTATTCAGGATTTTTCCTACAATTCGATTTATCCTAACCTAGATTAATTATTATTTATCGAGGTTTCCAAATGATGCATTTGTAAGAAGTGATTTGTTTTGTTACGATAGGTATATCAATGACTTGGCTAATCATTGGGGCTAGTTCTTAATGATTTAATTTGAGTTGAACTTACATTCTTGCAAATTAGGAAATGGTGATGTTTTATATTTCAGAAGAGATTCTTTACCTAACAATCGAAAGATAGTTATGTTCTAATTAGATACAAGAATTGTGAATGTCACAAGAATCTATCTTTGGTTTTTCTTGTGGGTAATAATTATAGCAATTGTGACGCTTACTTAAACCGAAGCATCGTTTCTAAAATTTCGTTAATCTGTTTGGCTTTCTGTCTGGAAACGGGTATTTCCAGATCGTCACTCATAATTAAGCTCCCGCCATCGTGTTTTAAAATCCCTTTTACAAATTGAGGGTTTATTAAATGTGATTGGTGTACCCTTAAAAAACCGTGGTCTTTTAAAAGCTCTTGTATTTCCTTTAATGTCCGGCTAATTAAAACTTTGTTTTCGTCCTTACAAAAAATATTAGTGTAATTGCTATCTGACTGGCAGCGAACAATATTTTCAATTTCTACAATTTGATAACCAACTCCCGTGGGCAATGCTATTTGGGAAACTTCTTTCACTGAGTCTGCTAATTGATCTTGCAACAATTTCCATTGCTGGCTACTGGTTTTTTTCCGACGTTTTTCCCAATTAGACAGCGCTTTTACGATGTTTTTTTCGGTAATTGGTTTTAATAAATAATTAATGGCACTGTAATTAAATGCTTTAATGGCATATTGATCATAGGCTGTAGTGAAAATAACGTCAAAATCTATAGGAAGTAGATTATCTAGTAATGTAAATCCGTTGAGGTTTGGCATTTCAATATCTAGAAATAACAAATCTGGCGGATTCTTTTTAATGAATTCCAACCCTTGTAGCGGATTGGTAAAAACACCTGTGATAGTATAGTCTGAATGTACTTTTTCAATTAAACTCTGTAGCACATTTGTGCAGTGAGCTTCGTCGTCAATTATAATTACTTTTATCATAATTTAGTATTTATAGGTTAGTGTCACTCTAGTGCCCAAAGCCTTGCCATCCTCTATAATATCTATAGTGTTTAGGCGAATAGAATGGTCGTTTAAGTGGTTGTAAAGTGTCAATCGGTCATGCACTATATTTACACCCATAGCGTTGTGTAGTTTTTTCTTTTTGCTGCTTTCTTTTCTTCCTATACCGTTGTCTTCAATTATAATTTTTAAAACATCTGTAGTATCAAAAACTATTTTTAATTTTTTTTCTGCCCTTAAACTTGGGTGCAAGCCGTGCCAAATGGCATTCTCAACAATGGGTTGTAGCAGTAACGGTGGTATTTCATATTGCGATAATACTTCTTTTGAGGTACATTGAATATCGTAAATTAACTCTTCACCCATACGATTTTTTTCTAAAGAAAGATACAACTCCAAAATCTCTAACTCTTCTTCTACCGTAATTTTTTTACGGTTACTGTTTTGCAGTATTCCCCGAAGCAGGCTAGAAAAATCGTCCAGATAATCAATGGCATATTCATTTCTAGAATCCATGATTAAGTATTTTATAGCGGTCAAACTATTAAAAATAAAGTGTGGGTTCATTTGTGAGCGCAGTGCCACCATTTCTGTCTCCTTTATTCTTTGCGTAAAATCGTCTTTTATTTTTTGCGCTCTTTCTTTTTCCAGTTCAGTATAAAGTTGAATGAGTTCTTCGGTTTTTTGATTTACTTTTACATCCAAATCTCGATTCATTTCATCTTGTAAAAGACGGTTTTCTTGAAGTTGCACAATCAATTTTTCACGAGTTTTCTCCTTTTCCTTCTGAAGCAAAAGAACATTTTGTCCCAATGCCAGTGAAAAACAAAATACCTCTGCTAACAGTCCCATTTCAAATATAACATTTGGGGCTTGCCTAAAATTTAATATTTGGCCAATAGTAGTTGAATGATCTATGAGATTACTCCCGAGCATTGTGGCCACCACCGCACCTAAAAAAAAGAAGGATTGTCCTATTATAAAGTAATTAAGCAATGGATGCTTTACTTTAATTATGATCCAAAAAATCAATATTAGGTTTATAGGAAGAATTATAGATCGAACAATAACAAAGAGTGTATATTCAAACATTTGGGTGGTAATATTATTCAGGACAAATTTTGATATGGCATAAGCAAAGCAGAAAAGCCCTAAGTACTGAAGAATTCTTGCAAGTAATTTATCATATTTTTTTACTGTCAGGAGATTATTGATAAAAAAGATATAGAAACCTATAAAGGTAAATTGAGCTGATTGAAAGAAGTTCAAGGAGAAATTGGGAAAATATTCAGCGATATTTCCTATTGTTGAGGTCGTGGCACGAAGAACTTCCAAACCATAAACCAATTGGAAAAACAAATATCCCAAATAATAGATATAAAGTTTTTTTCGCAACTTGAGCCAGAATACCAAGGCAAACATAAAAATGGTTAAAAGCGCAATGATATAGATAAATAAAAAACCAATGGACATTGATTCACTTTCCCTAGTGTGTTTGGAAAACTGCCAATATCCTATTTGAGAATAGAGGGAAGGGTAATATGTTCCTAAATTGTTATTGCTCTTTTCTAGGCTTATGTAAACAAAAGATTTTTGGAATGGAAGTGAAGTAATCTGGGTAAAATTATACTCAGATTTATTACTGCGTTCTGAGCGGGAGTAGCGTGCGCCGTTTTTTGAAACTTTAAAACCCTCAACATTTTGGTGATATGTAGTTAAGGATAGGTTTTTAATAAAAAAATAACTCTGGATTGTATCTTTTGATTTATTCTCAAGTTCAAATTTCAACCATATTGTAACATTCGGCTCATCTACGAAACTGGAGTCATAAGGTTTCCATGAATTCATCCTTCTTGCTTGCTCAAAACTTGTTTCCGTGTTTGTTCGCAATACTTCTACATTTGGATTATTAACTAACGCGAGCTTATTAACAATAGAATCGGCCACAATTTGACTGTACAACTGGGTCAAACTGGCTAAAAAAATTAGTGCTATTAGAAGGAAAGCTCTCATCAGTTTACTAAAATAACATTCTTAACGTTAAATTCTATAGGTTTTTAGCAAACGGATGCTTTTACTTAGTATTCGGTAATTGTTTTGCTGTTTACCAAATACTAATTGAAACCTGCCATATTCTAGTTGTGTGTTTAAAACCTTGATATCTAGGCTTATGTTTGCTCTGTAATTAAAATTCTACAAATATGTATTATTGAGTCGAGAAGCACTTTGTAAAATGTCATCGATCTAAAATTTACAATACTAACTGAATGCTATTTTTTTTATTCAGATTATGATTTGTTTAAATCAACTTCCTAATTAATCGATGTTAATTAAACTAAAATTATTTTAAAAGCAGAAATTATGAAAAATGTAATTACTTTGATATTGTGTACACTCTTTGTTATTACCGGGTTTGCACAATCAGAAGAATCAGGAAGCTCTTTAACGATACCTGATAGAACACCCGAACTTGAAGCCTTATATCAACAGGCCAAAGCATTGGAAAACAATGGTACTGCTGCCCAGATAAATGCCAACCGCATAGCCATTAAGAATGCATGGCAGGAGGTAAATCCAGAAATTGCCAATCTATATAAACCTATTAATGCTCCAGGGAATGGGCCACAAATAATAGAGGTTGAAATAAGTGCGCAAGATTCAGAACCTATTGAAAGATCACCGGAAGATTGGGATACGGATCTGTTATTGCGTGAAGGTTTTATAGATGGGCTCGATATGGATGCTACACTTGATGGTGATATCTATATTGCTGCCTATGAGAATTATATTGGAGATAATTCCGCGTTGTATATTTACCGATCTACCGATCATGGTAACACTTTTGCGTTATGGAAAGAGCTTAATGTTAACAATTCTTACTTTGCAAAAATCCAAGTGATATCCATTGACGGTGAGGGAGATGATTATTTATCAGTCTTTTCCATGTTTGAAAATGGTGTATTTCAAGTACTGAGATGGAATATGGCAACTGGAGAATATGATTTTCAAAGTATTACAACTTCTGATGTCACGGACTTTAGTGTAGATCGCAATTATCCCATAGATACAGATGCACAACGTGTTTTTGCTATTTATACAAGAGATAATAGCGGTAGCCCTAAAATTTATTCCGCTAGAAGTACAGCTGGTAGTTATGGTTTTGGTTGGGTGGATGAGACAGCACTTCCTGGCGCTAATCTGGGAGAAATTGCCTTTGCCTATGGTCAGGGCGGTGCGTGTTACACCACATATTTAGGGCTTGGTTCTGGAAATTTATATGCTCGGCCAAATTTGGATTATAATGACCCTGGTTCATGGGGGGGAATAGCAGAAACTGTTGAGGAAGGAACGTTAAAAGAAATTAAAAACCCAATTATCCGAGCGACCAGAAATTTAGCTGCAAACGATAATGTTTTAATAGTAGCCTCTGGTCGTGATGCGGGAAGTTCAGATCAATTTACCGGAAGGGCCTACAAAAGGGAAAATGAAGATCCCTTTGTTTCGATCGGCTATGTAAGCACTACGCCAGATTATAATATAGTTCAATTTGATAGTTGGATCAGTAGGGAAGCTAACGGTCTTGAAAGAATCCAGACCTCTTATGTGAGAGAAAGGAAAGACGGCTCAGCAGATAATGTTAACCGCGTAAGAACATATAACGGGAGTGATTTTGATCCTTTTGAACCCGTATCAGACAATGGCATAGACGTATTTCAAGGTTTTTCCTCTGCTGTTGCCGAAACTAGTGATGGGTTGCCGTGTTTAGCATTTGCTGGTACCAGTACGGCTGTTAATAATGGCTATAATCTTTACTTTGACTCCAAATCTACTTTGAGTGTTGAAGAAAATAATTTAGAAGGTTTCACATTTTATCCAAATCCAACAAGAGATAATTTAAATCTTTCAGCGAAAAACACGATTGAAAAGGTCGGGATATACTCTTTGTTGGGTCAGGAAGTAATGCAGCTTTTTCCAGAAAAGGAAAGGCAATCTATAGATGTTTCATCTCTTGCTTCAGGTGTATATGTAATGAAAGTTGAGGTGAATGACGAAATAGGAACTTATAAAATCATTAAAAAATAGAAGAATGATTGTTTGATTAGTATTTTAAGAACCTCCCTCTGTCATTGTGAAGCATGATGCAATTCTAGGGAGGTCCTTAAAAATACTTACTTTAAAGAGAATTAGGGGATTTAATAAACTCCTACTAATTAACCAAATGTCAAATCTTCCTGAGGAATTTATTTCTCAGGAAGATTTTTTTTGAGGGATATTAAATACATTTTACGCTATGGAAGTTGAAAAAAATTAGGAGGCTCATTAATTAGCAAAATGTAAATAACTTCCTTGAAAAACTATTTCTCGGGAAGTTTTTTTGGCTTTTTACCGAATTCTAAGTGATACCCACCAAATGCTAACTAGGAGTTTAAATTGTTTATATCTAAAGGTATGTTTGCATTGACTCCCTATCTAAATTATTTTAAATTATGAAAAATATCATGAAAAATCCATTTAAGAAAATTTTACTCTTAACAGTATGTACAATGTCACTATTAGTAGTCTCCTGCTCCAGTGATGATGGCCCTGGAAGTCCAGCAGGCCTAGCTCCACCAATTGAGCTAGATTGCTCACTTCTTGAGGAAGATGTAACACTCGTGGACAATCCAGACGCACCAGTAGATTATATTATCAACTGTAGAGGTCAGGTAAAGGGCAAACTGACTATCGAGCCTGGAGTGGTAATTGAATTTGGCTCTGATGCTGGTCTTCGATTCCATGGAACCTCTTCCATTCAAGCTGTGGGTACGGCTGATAAACGAATTATTATGAGAGGAACAGAACCTAGTCCTGGGTGGTGGCAAGGTCTAAATTTTATAACTACTAACAATACCGGTATTATGGAATATGTTGATATTAGCCATAGTGGGGGTCAAACTTATAATGGAATTGGTGAGTCTAGTATAATCGTATATAATAGAGGTGCACTTATCATGAATAACTCTAGCATTCGTCATAGCGAAGGAACTGCCTTTACGGCGATTAAGGGGTCAAAAGTAACCTTAGAGAACAATACCTTTACTGAAAACGTACAGCCTCTGATAATGACCTATACGAATGCTGATGTAATCTCAGCATCCAATGATTTTACAGGTAATGAAATAGATAAAGTTACAATTATTACTAATGGTGGAGCCTTGGGTGAAAATCATATCTGGCAGAACATAAATGTTCCATATGTTATCCAAGGAACTTTAGGAATTGGAACAGGGGGTTCAATAACTGTGGAGCCAGGGGTAGAAATAGAGATGGCTTCTGGAAGTTCCATTAAAGTGCAGGAAGGAGGCTTAAAGTTAGTGGGTACAGAAACAATGCCCATAATAATACGCGGCGAAAACCCCGGCGCCGAATATTGGGAAAATATTTCAATTGCAGGAGCAAATGCCATGAACGAGATTGGTTATGCAAAAATAAGTGGTGCAGGAGAAAACCCTAGTTCCAATAAGGGAGCAGTTTATCTTTATTATAGTGCAAAACTTAACATCCATAATACGGAGTTTAAAGATTTAGCTTCTTGTGGTGTATATGGTAAATTGCTCCATTCGCAATCAGAAAATCCAAATTATGAATCATCAAATCTCACTTTTATAAATACGCCTTGTACCGAGTTATTTGAAAGAGGTTAAACGCAGATATTAATAAATTATAAAAAATTAAAAAACGATTGTTTGATTAGTACTTTAAGAACCTCCCTCTGTCATTGTGAAGCATGATGCAATTCTAGGGAGGTCCTTAAAATACTTACTTTAAAGAGAATTAGGGGATCTAATAAACTCCTACTAATTAACCAAATGTCAAATCTTCCTGAGGAATTTATTTCTCAGGAAGATTTTTTTTGAGGGATATTAAATACATAAGTGTACGCTCCTTGTTGTTCCCTTGTTTCCCGTTTTGCTATCTTTGAGTAAAAACTTAAATATGGCAAATTCGCAGCGATTTAATTTCCCGAAAACCGTTCTCTTTGGTATTACAGCGCTATATATAGTCTTAATGCTAGCCACCTATTTTTTATACTTTAAAGAACCGGTTATAGTCTGTGCCAAACGTATGCTAACTGCACAAGCCATTGCCTTGGTTTTTCAAGTGGTATTAAATTACATAAGTTATCATTCAAAAAAGAAAATAGTAATATTGGCTGCCCTTTTTATAAGTGCTATGCTTTTTCTTGGGGCACTTTCGGCATTTTTTAATTTGGGTTTAATGTGCGAACTCTACGGATTTTAATATGAAAAATTTATTTGTCATAGGCCATACTTTTCCAGAACCATCTACCACGGCGGCAGGAAGTAGAATGGTGCAACTCATTGATGTTTTTTCTGAAGCAAATTTCCAAATCACTTTTGCTAGTACCGCATCAATTGGTGAACGGTCTGCCAAATTGGAATCACGGAATATTTCGGTGAAAAATATAAAGCTAAACGATCCTTCTTTTGATGTTTTGATAAAAGAAATAAAACCGGAAATAGTCATTTTCGACCGCTATATTACCGAAGAACAATTTGGTTGGCGCGTTTCGGAACAATGCCCAAATGCCCTAAAAATTCTCGACACCGAAGACCTACATTTTCTAAGGAAGGCTAGGGAAGAGGCGGTTAAAAAAGGCAAGCCGGCTTTAGAAGCCACCCTGTTTTCAGAAATAGCCAAACGGGAGCTGGCAAGCATATTACGCTGCGATCTTTCCCTTATTATTTCAGAATATGAGATGGAGTTGCTTCAGCACACTTTTAAAATTCCCCCGCAAATTCTTTATTACTTGCCACTCTTGTTCACTACAAACTCGAATAAAACCGAAAGTAGTTCTTTTGAGGAAAGACGGCACTTTACAACTATTGGCAATTTATTACACGCCCCAAACGTAGATTCGGTTTTGCAATTAAAGAAACTATGGCCAGGTATACGAAAGAAACTTCCCAAAGCTGAGCTGCATATTTACGGAGCCTATGCCCCACAGCAAATCCTTCAGCTAAACAATAAAAAAGAAGGCTTTTTAATAAAAGGCTGGTCGGAAGATTTAGAAAACACTTTAAACGCGTACCGTGTACTCTTGGCCCCAATTCGCTTTGGTGCTGGGCTTAAAGGTAAAGTATTAGATGCAATGTGCAACGGCTTACCAACAGTAACTACTGAAATGGGAGCAGAGGGGTTGTGTGCAGACCTTCCTTTTGGCGGAGAAATAACTTCATCTGCGGAAGGTTTTGTCAAGAGTGCCATTCAACTTTATGCCGAAGAAATACCTTGGCAGAAAGCACAACAGAACGGCTTTACTATTGTTGCGGAACGTTTTCAAAAAGATCTTTTTTCCGAAGACTTTAAAAGTCTAATCGCTAAGCTTTTGACGACTCTTGAAAAGCATAGACAGGAGAATTTTATAGGTCAAATATTACAGCATCATACTTTGCAAGGTACCAAGTATATGAGCAAATGGATTGAGGCGAAAAACGGAACTTCACAAAATGCTTCTCCTGTATGTTATGCAAATAGTGATGAGGTGCGGGAGGATTACAAGCCATAGGTTTCCTTAGTTTAGTTTTCCAACTCTTACTTTGCCACTATATCCGAAAATAATCCAGCTTTTTATAGGAAAATAAATACCTCAAGAAGATTACCTGACCTACATTATCTAAAAGTGTAGCTTTGGCATTTTGTAACCAATTGACTGCAAATGCATCCAAAGTTTGAACTAAAAAACTATTGGATATGGGTTTCATCTTTCCGTACTGGGTCAAGGTCATTAATGTTGAATTCATAAATGATAATGTTGTTTTACTAAAAATAGAAAAACCGTTTAGATTTGAGTTCGAACTCGGTCAGGTGGTGGACATGAGTATTAACAAAGAAGGTTATGACCTTTCAGTGTCTTCCTTTACAATCGCCAATACTCCGGCGGAAGAACATTTAGAATTTATCATAAAAATATATCCCCGAAAAGGGCTCACCGAAGCTATCTCTAGGTTGCAAACTAATGATGTTGTTCAAATATCTTCTCCCTGGAATTCTTATGCATATAAAGGAAAAGGCACTTTTATTGCCGCTGGTGCTGGTATTACAGCGTTTTTGCCAATCTTCAAAACCATTAAGAGTAAGGGCGTTGACCTAAAACAAGGGCACAGTTTGATTTATGCAGATAAAAGCAAAACCGATGTTTTGTATTATAAAAATCTCAAGGGAATGTTCAATAATAAGCTCTCTGTAATTTTAAGCAGGGCCAAATCTAAAAATCTTTCTTATGGAAAAGTTGATGGAAATTACCTTTCGAATATAATTTGTAGCACAGAGCAATATTTTTACATCTGCGGTCCTAAAAAATTTGAGAAGGACATTAAATCGCATCTTGTTACCATTGGAGTGAAGCGATCTAAAATACAAACAGGCTACAAGATTTAACTTCTCTTAAAAACAATTTTTAACATCCAATTACTCGATAATCGCGATTATAGCTGCGACAATGTACTTTCACAAATGGAATTGTGGCTGTTTTTGTAACCAAAATGAATTTTATTAATCTAAAGGTAAAGTCTTCGCCTGATTTGGGTTTGGCAACAGGGGGAAAGAATATTAATTCACAATTAAAATCAAAAGATTATGAAAACAAATCGTATAATTTCTATGCTATTACTAATTGCTGTGTTTAGTTTTTATAACTGTAGTGATGACGATGATGACATGGGGCAATTGGCGCCGGGTGAAGGCAGTTTAAACTTACCTCCGTTAGATGCTCAATTAGTGCAACAGGGGAAACAAATATTTCGATACGACACTTTTGGTGATGAATCATTCTGGACAGATGTGCTACAAATGAATGAAGTTATCGAGACTGCTGTAAGTCCTGCTACGGCGCTTGCAGTAGGCCTAAAAGTAGATGCCACGGCTTTACCGCCCGATGTTGTTACCGCTATTCAAAATGGAGAAGTTGATTTAGACGATCCTCAAACCACCCTTGTCTTGTTGCAACTTAATGCTGTTGTTGGGGTACAAGGTGAAGTCAGTGAAAATGGAGACGGCAGCTTAAAATTGGACAGAATGGGGATAACTTGTGCGCTTTGCCATTCAACTGTAGATGATTCTTTCGCTCCAGGAATAGGAAGTCGTTTGGATGGTTGGCCAAATAGAGACCTAGACCCTGGTTTGATCATCTCCTTATCTCCAGCCTTAACCCAAGATCAGAAAGATGTTTACACTTCATGGGGCCCTGGAATATATGATCCAAGATATAATAACGATGGTTTAAACAACCCAGTTGTTATACCACCTGCATATGGGTTATACGGTCTTCCGAAAGCAATTTTTACCGGAGATGGCGACGTAGAACACGAGCCAGCAGGTCCTGTTGCTTATTGGAATAGATATGTGGCAGTTACCCAAATGCGCGGGCATGGTTATTTTGAAGATCCACGTCTTAACTTGATAGTTGATCACCGAGAAGGTGATGATTTGGTTACAGATAAACTCCCAGCTTTGCAGGCATATCAATTTTCCATCGCCGCACCAACTCCTCCAGCTGGTTCTTTTGATGTTGCTGCTGCTACAAGAGGGAAAGAACTTTTCTCTGGGAAAGCACAGTGCGCAAGTTGCCACTCCGGACCATTATTTACAGATGTTATTGAAGGTGGAAAATTACACCCACAAACTGCCTCTGTGGCTCCAGATAAAGATTATGTTAAGCGATCGGCTACAAAACAATGGAGAGTAACCCCCTTGAAAGGTATTTGGCAACACCCTCCTTATTTTCACGATGGTTCTGCAGCGACTTTGGCTGATGTAGTATCAAGATATAATGAAGTAAATAATCTTGCTTTAACTGGAGCTGAGAAGACAGATCTTACGGAGTATCTAAAATCCTTATAGGGCATAGTCATAAAAACCTCACGTTTGGATTAATTAGGGTTAAGCATCTCTTTAGAAGAAATATTTCCTAGTGAAATCAATTCTTAAAGAGGTGCTTTTTTAAGATGAAATTTTAATAAATACTGAACTATCCAAAAGAATTCTTGCCATACTGAAACAATGTTTAATTGGTTGCAAACGAAATGATACGCTTAAAAAAAATTCTATTCTCCACCCGCACCATGACGGTTCTTTTGCTATTGTATGGCTTCTCCATGGCTGTTGCTACTTTTGTGGAAAATGACTTTGATACGCCTACTGCAAAAACATTAGTTTACAATTCTTGCTGGTTTGAAATCCTGATGCTTTGGCTGATAATCTTGTTTGCCGCAAATATTAAAACCTACAGACTTACCAGAAAGGAGAAATGGCCAATTCTGGTGTTTCACTTAGCCTTTATATTTATGTTTCTTGGAGGTGCCATAACGCGCTATTTCAGTTTTGAAGGGCAAATGCCTATTAAAGAAGGACAAACCACCAATGAAATTATAAGCGATCTCACTTATTTCAAACTGGTTGTCACCGACGGGGAGAAAACACGCAGCTATGATAAGCGGCCTTATATGATGTCTTACTTGAATGCTAAAGACACGAGATGGCCGTTTAAAAGAACTTTTAAACAAAATTATCGCTTTGGCGATAAAGTTATTTCCTTAAAAACCCTCGATTATATTCCGATGGCTAAAGACTCTATTCAAGTAACGGATTCAGGAAAGAAAATGCTCAATATTGTTTCTATTGGGCAGGATGGAAGAATTGATAATTATCTTCCCGAGGGTGAAGTTAAAAACATTAATGGTACAGTTTTCAGCTTTAATTTGCCGGTAGAAGGCGCGGTTCAGCTAATGGAAAAGAATGGGCTTATAATGTTTACGCTTCCCATTGACGGACATTATATGGCTATGGAAGGACAGAAAAAGGGCGTAGTAACAGATACTAAATTATTAGCGGAGCTTTCGGGAAAAATTAAAGCAAATAAGATTGATACATTAAATCACAGAACGCTTTACACAATTAATAATACTAGTTTTATTATCCCTAAAAGTGCTTTCAAAGGAAAATTGGTCTATTTCACTGGAGACAAAAACAACCCAGTGGACAAAAATCTCTTGGAAGTTATTCAGGTAGAATTAAATTCTGGAAATGAAATAGATACGCTGTTGATTAAAGGCGGGAAAGGGGTTACGGAATTTGATAAAACGGTTCATATCAACGGCGTGAATGTCTCTTTAGGTTTTGGTTCAAAAATACTTCACACGGATTTTTCTTTACGTTGTGATGACTTTATATTAGATCGTTACCCTGGTTCAAACAATCCATCATCTTATGAAAGTAAGATAACCGTCATTGATAAAGGATTGGAAAAACAGCATCATATTTTTATGAATAATGTTATGGATTATCGAGGCTACAGATTCTTTCAGGCAAGTTACTTTCCAGATGAAAGCGGAACTATCCTTTCTGTAAATGCGGATAGATGGGGTACCGATATTACCTATTTTGGATATTTCCTGTTGTTTATAGGAATGTTTTTCACGCTTTTCAGGAAAGGAACCCATTTCTGGAATTTGAATAATTCTTTAAAGAAAATGCACAAGAAAAGTCTCGTTTTTTTTCCGCTTTTAGTACTGATGGGGTTCGGAATAAATCCTTCTTTTGCGCAAAATAGCACGGCTCCATCAAATGATACTATAACTGCTCCGCAACAGAAGATAGGACCAAATGCCCAGTTTGCGAGTTCTGATGAATTTGGAACCAATCGAATAATTGATCCAATTCACGCTAAAAAATTTGGACATCTCTTGGTTCAAGATTTTCAAGGCCGGATTAAACCTATGGATACGCATACGCTAGAATTACTTAGAAAGATTCATAAGAAAGATAAATATCAAAAAGATACCCTTTCCATAACAGCAAATCAATGGTTTATTTCCATGCAGATTGATCCAGGATATTGGGCCAATGAACCTCTTATTAAAGTGGGCCAAAAAGGAGGTGACAAACTGTTAAAAGAAACGAGCGCCAATGCCGAAGGTTATACTTCTTATACTAATTTAGTTGACCAAAATACCGGGATTTTTAAGCTGGAAGAGCAAGACAACAAATCTTTTAGTAAACGAAAAGCAGACCAGACTAAATATGACAAAGCAGTTATCGAAGTCACGGAGCGATTCAATATTTTTAGCAGTATTGCTTTTGGGTATTATACCAAAGCAATTCCTGTAAAAGATGATCCCGCCCAATCCTGGACAAGCTGGATTTATAGTTCTGAACAAAAACCGATAGCGATAGATGAGACAGCGTATTCACTTTTAACCAATTATTTTAATGGAGTTAAAGAAGGTTTGAAAACTGGAAACTATATAGAAGCAGATAAAAGCATTGAAGCGATAAGTGAATTTCAACAAGCTTGGGGTAAGGAGATTATTCCATCGGCTTCAAAAGTGAGTTTGGAAATTCTCTATAACCATCTGAATATTTTTTTATGGTTGATGATAGCGTATAGTTTTTTGGGGGTGTTCATGGTCATTCTTGGTTTTGCAGAAGTGTTTTTGTCTGGCTCAAAGTACAATCATATTATTCGTGTTCTCACCAAAATACTGCTGGGAATAATGATATTAGCCGTGGCTATTCAAGCGATAGCCTTAGGCGTGCGCTGGTATCTTTCCGGACACGCGCCTTGGAGCAATGGCTATGAAGCTATTATCTTTATTTCAGGAATCGGTGTTCTTTCGGGATTGCTTCTTTACAAAAACCGAAATGCATTTATTCCTGCCGCTGGTGCGTTAGTAGCAGTGATTATGATGGGGTTTGCACACGGAGGATCTATGCTCGATCCGCAGATTACGCCTTTGGAACCCGTTTTGAAATCTTATTGGCTTATGGTTCACGTGGGAATTATCACTTCCAGTTACGGATTTTTCGGCTTGTCAGCAGTATTGAGTGCGATTTCATTACTACTTTTCACCGCAAAGCCCACAAAAAAAATAAAGCACTCCATCAAAGAGTTGACCATAGTTAATGAAATGGCCCTAACCGTCGGCATCTTCGCCCTCACCGTAGGTACTTTTCTGGGAGGTATGTGGGCCAATGAAAGTTGGGGAAGGTATTGGAGCTGGGACCCTAAAGAAACTTGGGCATTTATATCAATAATTTTTTATGCCGTGGTCCTTCACTTGAGATTAGTGCCCAAGCTTAAAGGAAAACTAACTTTTAATATTGTCAGTCTATGGGCAATTTGGTCTATTATATTTACTTATTTCGGCGTAAATTACTACTTGTCTGGATTACACTCCTATGCAGCTGGTGACCCTATGCCCATTCCAGATTGGATTTATATTACTGCGGCAGGAATGATCATTTTATCTTTGGCAGCTTATTTTAGAAATAAAGCAAGTAAAATAGTGAGTGGGTAAACAATTTAAGAGAATACGAGAATAGCAATAATTATTAGGCTAAAAATATTGAAGGCACAGGGCTTTTGTTCCATATAATAGGGATGGTTTCTAGCTAGTGTGAGCAAGGGTTTTAGTAGCGAGAACCTAAGCGCAAATTATCGTTATTTTTTTAGAAGCTCAAAGTTGAAAGCTATTTGCACTGTATCTGAAACTTTGCTCTGCACAATTTTCGGGATTTTAATATTAAAATCGGAAGGTCGTACCCTAAAGTTTCCCGATATAGTGATTTTATTTTTTTGAGATACCAAGTTAATAGGGATTTTGGTGAACTGTTTTGTGACCCCGTGAAATTCAAGTGTTCCTTCAATAACTAAATTATTTGTGCCGTTAAGTTCTTCAAAAGTGAAACCGACTAATTTACCCTTAAAGGTGGCTTTGGGGTATTTGCTCGATTCAGCATAATTTTCGTTGAAGTGCTCTTCCATTAAAGCATTTTTAAATCGGAAAGCCTTGACAAGTGCAAGCGCAGCTATCTCGCCGTTCTCAGCATTAATAATTACTGTTACGGAACTGTTTTTTGCAGCCACTTCTTCAAATGATGGAACGGATGCTTCAAAACTTAATTCACCAGTTCTAGTTATAAATTTATTTTGACCAAAGGAAATGGTGCTTACAAATAAGATAATTGCGAGTATTTTTTTCATGACTTCTATTCTTCAATTAATCCATCCGCATTCCATTGAATGATTATATCTATTAAATTCTGAGGTAATCTAGGCCCACCAACTGGCATTAAAAATGAAGGATCATCACTTGAGATCCGGCCAATCAGATTTCTGTTTTCAACCGCTTCCTTTACATTTTCATTATAAGTTAGTATTTCAGGTATTGGTGTTGCATCCATTAAATCATCCTCACTTACAGCAGTGCAACCTATTAAAAGCATCATTAAACCTAGCCGTATTGATATTTGTAACAAATTGTTTTTCATAATCATAGTTTCAAAATACCCTACTTAGGTTAAACCCGAAATAAATATTTCCATCAGCCCAATCACCTGAAGCTTGGCCCAAAAAACCATTTGTGTTCATTGGTTGCGCATTTGTAAAGTGCATCTGAAAAACATGCCCTCCGGTTTCAAGATCAATACCAATGGATAATGGATTTCTGAAAGGGGAATTGGTGGCACGATTTAGATGAATACCATAATCTATATTCACAGCCCAGCGCTTGGTTAATTTGTGGCGCCCACCAAATCCAATTGCAAACTGAGCATTGTCCTGTTGGTTAATCGCAACATAATTATCGTGAAAATAAGTAGGCATAATTTCTACAGAAAAATTGGTGTTTATCTTTCGGGAGACTAAAATTTGGGTGGTGTAGGATAGGCGATGTTTAAATTTCAATTTTGGAAGGTTATCCTTTTTTAAAGCTGTATTAATCATCAATGAATTATAACCAACAATAGTAAATGGAAATCCATTTTTCTGTTGATTAACCAATCTGTACTTTGAGGAAGCTTCATAGATTTTTTGATATGAACTGCGAGATACACTAACATTCAATCCATCTGAAATTCCATAAACGAAATTTAATCGGGTAACTGCGTCATCGAGACCGAAAAAACTATCGAAACCATTTTCAATACTTCCAAATCTGTGGGAAACTATAAATGTAAGTTCTTTTTTAGCTACTAATTTTGTGGATTCAAAATTTACGATTTTAAGGCCTTTAAAGGCAGCGGTTACCTTGCCATCAATTACCGAAACGGTGTCTATTTCAGCAAGCAGATCGTCTTGAGCCACAGCAAAAATAGGAACCCACAAGATTAATAGTAAAAGTACTTTCAAAAGAATCAGTTTTTAATTATTCTCTTGGTGTGTACGCTTTCGCCCGAAATAACCTTCAAGAAATAGACTCCTGAGTTCCAGCTCGAAGTATTAATTGAAATGTTATTATTCAACTCAAACTCTTGCGAATGAACCTGTTTTCCTAAGATATCAAAAACAGTTATTTGGCCTGTTTGCATGTTTTTTGGCAAATCCAGGTTTATTGTTGAGGATGCGGGATTTGGATAGAAACTAATCGTGTTTAAATTATTATCTTCCACACCCAAAACTTCTCTAACAGTAATGGTTCCCGACATGCTGTTGCCGTGAACGCCACAAAAATAGTCGTTGTCGCCCACCTCAGTAAAGGTGTAGGAAAACTGTACTCCCATTCCGGTGAGAATACCGCTATTAAAAGTTTCTACAGAATTCCCCACTTTGTTCTCAACTGTATGGGGAGCAGTATCCCCCCAGGTCCAAGTTACGGTATCGCCTTGATCTATCGTTAAATCAACATTAGACCCAATGCCCATATACCATTCTAAATTATGACTTGTTTGTGCGTTTGCAGCAAAAAAGCCTAAAAGGATCAGTAATAATAGTTTTGTTTTCATAGTTATTTATTTAAGTTAATTAATAATACACTGGTCAAGTTTTACTTGTTCCAGTAGGTCGTCATATCCTATAAGCCGTCCTTTTACGGTGATTTTTGAATTTAGTGAGATTTCGTTTTGGCTAACCTCTTCTGAAAATTGGCAAAATACCTTATCATCTATTGTGATTTCAGTTTTATCGATTTCTGAAACAAGCCCCGATATTTCTATAGTTTTGTCGCCATACTTTTTTAGGGAAATCACTGGATCAATATTAAACTCCCCTTGTATTTGTTGCGCTGTTACTGAAAATCGGATGGCCTCACTTTCTATAATTCGATGTTTTTTATATAAATAATTATAGCCTACAACTGCTAGTAGCACTATTACTATTAAAATCCAGTATTTTTTCATCGGTGATTTGTTTTTGATACAACCGTTCACAGCGCGTCTTGATCTTAGTTTCCTTTAGAGTCGCGTTTTGTTTTAGTTTGACTCTTCTTTTATTCGTGTAAAATTTGAGTTGATTACCTATTGGATTAAAAAAATGAAGTTTGGTTACATTTTATTTAGCACGTTATCAATTCCTTGATTAATTTTTTAGAATTTTTATAAGCAATTTGAAGTATCAATTTGTTAGCAAGGTGAGTAGTATTTCTGTTCAAAGTGTATCGGTCTCAGAAGCACTTCGTCTAAAAACTTGTTTGCCTGCAGCTATTAATTATAAGGTGTAACTTCACAAGTAGATATCAATTACCTCATAATTATATTGATTTCCTAGACATCACTATAGCGGACAGCCAAGAGGATAAGAGCGAAACCCGAAAGTATGATTATCGTTTGTAAACTATCAATTTTAAAGCGTGTTATGCCCTTTTGAACTCAGATTCCATATAAATGTCAGATACTGACTTTAGTTAAAAATCTACGGAAACGGTTAAAAAAGTGTAACCGCTATGGTTATTTAGCATCTAAACTAAAAGCCACCTCTAATGAATACTAATAAGCAAACACACAGGGAATTGACGGAAGAGCTGATTATAAGAAAAACGCTCGATGGGGAGATTGAATTGTTCGAAATACTAATGCGACGCTATAATGAATTGTTATACAGAACCATTAGAAGCTACATAAACACAGAAAGCGATGCAGAAGATACTATGCAGGACACCTATATAAAAGCCTTTGAGAAATTGCACCAATTTAAAAATAAAGCTAAGTTTTCTACTTGGTTAATTAGGATTGGAATAAACGAGGCCTTACAGCGAAAACGAAAAGCCGCCAAACATAAAACCATTGCCATTCAGCAAGAGGACAAGGTTTTACAAATTGAAGATTGTAACATATTGGACCCTGAACGAAAAGCTATGTATAAAGAATCCACTTATTTTATGGAAAGAGCAATAGACAGGCTTCCCGAGAAATATAAAATTGTGTATATGCTGAAGGAAGTTGAGGGTATCACAATTTCGGAAATTTCCGAAAGTTTAGACCTGACCAATAGCAATGTGAAAGTGCGCTTGCACAGAGCTAGAATTAAGCTCAGGAATTCAATATTGAACTTAACAGACCATTCTAGTATCTACGAGTTTGGTAACTCAAAATGCGACAATGTTGTTGCTAATGTGTTGGATCATATCGTCAAAACCGGCTCCTAAACATTCATAAAATCCCAAGTAAAAATTTGTTAGAAAACAGCCGGTTTAGCATAGCTTATACAGTTTAAAAAATTTCAAAAAGCATAGTAACCATCAAATGAATATAAAAGACGATGAATTTGTTTCGTGATAATATGAAGAATGTTCTAAGTCTTACGTTTCTGTTTTTTAGCCTTATAAATTATGGTCAAAATACATATTCAGGAATTGTACTAGACGAAAATAGGCAAGCTTTATCTGGAGTAGAAATTTCAGTTGTAAATAATCCTTCATTAGGAACCATCAGTGATTTTAGAGGGCACTTTAAAATTGAATTAAATTCGGCTGTTATTTTACAAATAACACATTTGGGATATAAGCCCTTACAATTAACGCTTTCAAGAGAAAATAGCATTATTATTCTTGAAGAGGATCTAAATGTCTTGAGTGAAGTTGTTATTTCTGCCAGCCGAGAACAACAAAATAGACGTGACATTCCCGCTGCTATCAGTTTATTAAATACCACAGCTATTGAAAATACTAAAGCTGTGGAGCTAGAACAGTTGATTAATCAAGTGCCAGGCGTATTTATGTCTGCTTCTACAGTAGCAAGCAATGAGGAACATATGATGGCCGTTCGCTCTCCCATTACCACAAAGGCACTATTTCTGTATCTGGAAGATGGCCTTCCAATAAGGCCTACTGCTGTTTTTAATCACAATGCACTTTTGGAAACAAACCAGACAACTTTCCAAAGAATAGAAGTTCTAAAAGGACCAGCATCCAGTATTTATGGTAGTGATGCTATTGGAGGAAGCTTTAATTTTATAACCAAAAATCCGACCAGAGATTTCAGTTCAAATATAGGTTTTGAAATAAATGATATGGGCCTCAAACGTTATGAACTTGAACTATCTCAATATACTAATGATGCCTTTGGGCTTTATCTTGGAGGACATTATGTAGAGCGGAAAAACGGACCTATACAACACAGCGATTATGAAAAGTTTGCACTTTCTTTTAAAACGATTAATCATTTAAATAATACAACCACTTGGACTAATATGTTCGATCTAATCGATTACCGCTCTGATTCCAATGGAGATCTGAGTACTGAAGATTATGAAAACGGAAATTATGAAAGCGATCAGACCTTTACCGAAAGAGTTGCTAAAAGTTTTCGTTTTAGAAGCACACTTTCCAAGTCGTGGTCTTCAAAAAGTAAGACAGACTTTAATCTTATTTTTAGAGCTAATCAACTTGGTCAAATTCCTTTCTATCGTATAACACAGTTTAAAAATGAAGATGAGCTAACGGGTAAAGGTATAGGTGAAATAAACTCCAATCGGTTTAAAAGTGTGGTGGGCTTGGTACAGCATAAACTCAATTTTAATTTTAAAAAATCCGCCTTGATTCTTGGAGCCTCATTTGATTATACGCCACAGAGTTTCGTTGCTAACCCAATTGATATAACAGTAGATATAGAAACGGGTCAGAATGTGAATTATGAAGTGAATCGTCAAAAATTCATAATAAACTATAAGGCTGATATCATCAACTATGCAAGTTATTTTCAATACGAAATCTCTCCACTAGAGGCGCTAAAGATAACCGCGGCCTTGCGCTATGATAGATTTGAGTATGATTATAACAATTTGATAGAGGTAACAGCTGGTGCAAAAGATACCTACACAACATACAATCACTTTGCTCCAAAAATTGGTTTTAACTATAACTTTTCCAGAAATTTAGGTGCTTATCTTAGCTATTCAAATGGGTTCACACCACCGCAGGCATCAGATCTTTACCGGAATAATTTTGTGGAAACTGGAGGGAATATATTTGATCTTAAACCGAGTACGTACCATAACTATGAAGCTGGAGGCTACTACCAACCTAGTCGTAAGTTTAAATTAGACGTTACACTATATCTTTTAAACGGCAATAATACATTGGTAAGTTTGCGCGATGAAAATGATAACTATTTTAATGCTAATATTGGAACTTCAAGATCGGCTGGGATTGAATATGGATTTAAATATCAGCTTTTTCCTGAATTTTCTATTGCTCATAATGGCAGTTATGCCTCTCATCGCTATCTTGATTTTTTTGATCGTGGTGTAGATTATTCCCATTCCGAAATGGCTGCTGCTCCAAAAATACTTGGGCAATCACGTATAGAATACACTCCAAATTACATAAAGGGCTTAGCAATTGGGATGGAACATGAATTAGTAGGAAGTTACAATACAAGTTTTGAAGGCCAGGCGATTACAGGTGGAGGTCTGCCGGGCACCGCCACCTATCCAGGACATCAGGTTTTTAATTTTCGAGCTGTCTATAGAACCAAAAAAATTGAATTTTGGGGACACGTGTTGAATGTCTTTGATGTTCGCTATGCAGTCCGTTCAAGCTATAATGTGTTTCGAAAAGAAAATACATATACCGTAGGTAGTCCGAGAGCGTTTCACTTTGGTGTTAAATATTATTTTTGAATGGTATTATAGCTCATTATAAGTAGCTTTTAGAGAAACTAAGAACTCGTTTCGTGTCAATCGGTTTAATTCTAATTTTTGATTCTTTTGAACCTACTTCTATTTTTTCGATTCGTATAAATAGTTGTTATTCCGAAGCTTAACACAATTTTCACGACTTTTAAAAGAAGCTTACTTATATTGGTTGAAGAATAAACTATAAACAACAAACAATATGAACATTACATTAGAACAGGCAGAAAAAATTATAGCCGCAGCAAAAAAGAAAGCTAAAGACTTAGATACGAAAATGAATATCTCAGTAGTTGATGGCGGCGCAAACCAAGTTGCTTTCGTTCGTATGGACGGGGCATGGTTAGGATCTGCAGATATTGCCCTAAAAAAAGCAAAAACTTCCAGATTTTTTGATATGCCTTCGGGCGAGATAGGAAAGCTTTCGCAACCTGGCGAGTCACTCTATAATATAGAACACTCTAACGGAGGTTTAATATCCTTTCCTGGCGGTGTTTTGGTAAAAGACAAAAACGGCACTATTATCGGTGCGGTTGGCGTAAGTGGTAGTTCTGTTGAAAATGATCATGCAGTTGCTTCCGCTGGAGCCGATGCCCTATAAAGCTTAGGACAAATAAAGTAAAAAAAAGACTCCAAAACGGGGTCTTTTTTACTTTGGGCAAATATCAGCCTTAACTGAATTAGTATAGAAACTTCCCGCAATTCTTAAAATCTTACCATAAGACAAGTGGTTTTCCGATTAAACCTCTTAATTTTGATGCTAGACAACACCTTTAAAATCAATCGATATGAAACCAATCAATCCTGTAGTATGGTTCGAAATTTATGTTGACGACATAAAAAGAGCTCAAAAATTTTATGAAAAAGTTTTTCAAATTGAGTTGAGTGAATTGCCCACGCCTGAATCGGAAGTGGAAATGAAAATATTATTTTTTCCGATGGAGATGGATGGAGAAGGTGCTGGAGGCGCGCTAATAGAAATGGAGGGCGTTAAAGCGGGCGAAAATTCAACCGTGGTTTACTTTGGCAGTGCCGATTGTAGCCTAGAAGAGCAGCGAATTGAAGGTGCCGGCGGTAAAGTTGCTAGAGCCAAGGAACCTATTGGAGAATACGGCTATATGGTTTTAGGCTATGATACCGAAGGCAATAAGTTTGGCGTGCATTCTCAGTCTTAATTTTCTCCTTGCACAAATAATGGCCCAGGTTTTTTGTTTTAGCATAAAAAATCCAGCTAGTAACACCAAATGAATTTTATCGCTAAATATGAAGTCTTTTTGGTATAATTAGAAAAAACACATCGCTACTTTCTAAAATGAACTTATCTTTAAAGTTTTACTTTAAAAATGAGACATACGTTATTTGAACTTATTCGAAACTTTGGGGATTTCCTAAAACATCATCTTCGGAAAGATAATCCCAAACTTCCGTATATACTTATTGTTCTGGTTGCACTTATTATTGTTATTGCCGGAGTAAATGTTTTTATTGAATTAACCGAATCGTTAAAAGAAGATGTGTTAGCTCAATATGACCAGCAGATTTCAGAATACGTTGTTTCATTTCGTTCACCGGTACTTACCGATTATTTTACTTTTATAACCCATGTAGGCGATGTATATGGCTATGTGATTGTTCTTGCCGTTGCGGCCCTTGCCACAGTGCTGTATTTTAAAAACTGGAAGTATGTCTTGCAAACCATATTTGTAATGCTAATGTCATCCATATCAAACGTATTGTTAAAACGTATCGTTAATCGCTCTAGGCCCGATGCAGCACATTTGGTGGTGGTAGAAACATTGAGCTACCCCAGCGGTCACGCTATGGGCGCAATGGCATTTTACGGATTTTTAATTTATCTTACCTATCGCTTTAAAGTAAACCCTTTTCTTAAAACAGTACTTATACTTTTGTTTTTAACGATGATTCTGAGTATTGGAATCAGCCGTATCTATTTGGGGGTCCACTTTCCTTCAGATATTGCTGGCGGATATATCGCCGGGCTAATATGGGTGTTTTTCTGTATTCTTCTCTTTAATTTGGGGGAAGTTTTTAGAAGAGACCCAAAAACTTAGAAAATTTTTAGAGATTGTGGATGTTGCAATACTATTTCTGAAGTTATTTTGCTTAAAACATAAGTGAAAGCTAAGGAGTGTTCCGTAGCTTTGTCTATTGAAGAATTTTTACTTCAACCCACTTCATTATCAATGCCTTTTATTTATTGGAATTATACTTCTAAAAACATGACCAGAAAGAGAGTAGCGCAAATTGTTGGATTGTTTGTTATTGGTACTTTGCTTCTAATTCTGTTTTCAAACTACACCATAGCAAATGCAACTAAAGGGAAAACATTTTCCAAAGTTGCCGATATACAGAAAAATAGGGTAGGCCTGCTCTTGGGTACTGCAAAATATTATAAAGGCGGTGGAATAAACCTGTATTTTAAGTTTAGAATAGATGCAGCTGTAAGTCTTTATGAAAACGATAAAGTTGACTTTATTTTAGTGAGTGGCGATAATAGCACTGAATCTTACAACGAACCCATAACATTTAAAAGAGAATTGATAAAACGCGGTATTCCTGAAGAAGTAATATTCTTGGATTACGCCGGATTTAGAACTTTAGATTCGGTTATTCGTGCTAAAGAAATCTTTGGACAAAATGATTTCACGGTCATTTCGCAACAATTTCACAATGAACGAGCAATTTATTTGGGTGAAAAAAAAGGCATTAATATTATTGGTTTTAATGCAAAGGATGTTGGTGGTAAAAATGGCCTAAAGGTAAAGTTCCGAGAGTATTTTGCAAGAACAAAAGCTTTTTTAGATGTGATATTCAATGTAGGTCCTAAGTTTTATGGCGATAAAATTGAAATTAAAAAGATTGAGAAGAACCATGCTATTTCAAAGACCGATAGTCTCCAAGTTGATAGCCTAAAGATAAAGTAAGTTAATAATGGATTTTAATTATATAGACGAACAAGAATTTACGGCCCTTAACTTTTCTGAAACTCCGCTAGAAATTGCCGAATATGAGTTTTGCACCTTTTCCAATTGCAATTTCTCAGATGCTGTTCTTGCTGAAATCCGGTTTTTGGAATGTGAGTTTTTTGACTGTAATTTCAGCAATGCTACGTTGGCTAAAACTTCTTTTCAAGCCGTACAGTTTAAAAATTGCAAAATGCTGGGTTTGCAGTTCGATGCCTGCAATCCGTTTGGTTTTGCTGCAGTTTTTGATACTTGCCAATTAGATCATTCCGTTTTCTTTAAAATGAAACTGAACAGAACGTTTTTTCAAAATTCGCAATTGAAAGGCGTAGATTTTAGTGAAGCCGATTTAAAAAAGTCAAGGTTTACAAACTCTAATTTACAAGATGCCACCTTCCATAACACCAACCTGGAAATGGCAGATTTCCGAAATGCAACCAACTACGCCATAGACCCCGAAGAAAACCAAGTGAAAGGAGCAAGGTTTTCGATGCCGGAAGTCATTGGACTTTTAGATAAATATGAAATCAGGATTGAAAATTAGGACTACAACAACAATAGTGTTTTAATGATTCTTAATGATTCTATCGAAATAGCGGCTATGATTCATATAAAAACTAATTATAGTTACGGGGATAATAATTTATAATTCGTGTATAAATCTAAATTGCGAAGACACATTTCTATTTGTAGCCTGCAAGGCAAAAAATCGAGGGTTTCGGCGCAAGCTAAACATCTCACCGCTCACATCTCAAATCTCACGTCTATTTTCGTTATTTTTGCAACGCATTGAAAAAGAAAACATGAACTTTAAAATAGCCTCAGAATTTAAACCTACCGGAGATCAACCCCAAGCGATAAAAGCCCTTGTGGATGGTCTGAATTCCGAAGAAAAACATCAAACCCTTTTGGGGGTAACGGGTTCTGGAAAAACTTTTACTATGGCAAATGTTGTGGATAAAGTTCAGAAGCCAACCATAGTTTTGGCGCACAACAAAACCCTTGCCGCTCAGCTCTATACTGAGTTTAAAAATTTATTTCCGGAAAATGCCGTGGAGTATTTTGTATCTTATTACGACTATTATCAGCCCGAAGCATTTATACCCAGCAGCGGCACGTATATTGAAAAAGATCTTTCAATAAATGAAGAAATTGAAAAAATGCGATTGAGTACAACTTCTGCCTTGCTTTCTGGTAGGAGGGACGTTCTTGTGGTTTCATCGGTTTCGTGTTTGTACGGTATCGGAAACCCAGTGGAGTTTCAAAAAAACGTAATTAGTTTAGAAAAGGATCAAGTTATTTCGCGTACAAAACTGCTGCATCGCTTGGTGCAAAGTCTTTACTCCCGAACCGAAGCAGAGTTTAATCATGGTAACTTTCGCATAAAAGGAGATACTGTTGATGTTTTTCCAGGGTATGCCGATAATGCATTTAGAATTCACTTTTTTGGAGATGAAATTGAAGAAATCGAAGTTTTTGATCCTAAAAATAACGATATTATAGATAAATATGACCGGTTAAATATTTATCCAGCAAATATGTTTGTAACCTCGCCAGATGTTCTGCAAGGTGCTATCAAGAATATTCAGGACGATTTGGTATTGCAGTTGGACTATTTTAAGGAAATAGGGAAGCATTTGGAGGCAAAACGTTTGGAGGAACGTACTAACTTTGATCTTGAAATGATCCGTGAACTCGGTTACTGTAGCGGGATTGAAAACTATTCGCGCTATCTGGATCAACGTCTTCCAGGAACACGGCCCTTCTGCCTTTTAGATTATTTTCCGAAGGACTATTTAATGGTGGTAGATGAAAGTCATGTCTCTATTCCGCAGGTTAGTGCCATGTATGGCGGCGACCGTTCCAGAAAGGAAAACTTGGTAGAATACGGCTTCCGTTTACCGGCCGCAATGGATAACCGTCCCTTAAAGTTTGAAGAATTTGAAGCCTTACAGAACCAAGTGGTTTATGTTAGTGCGACTCCTGCCGATTATGAACTGGAAAAGAGTGGTGGCGTTTATGTAGAACAGATTATTCGTCCTACTGGTTTGCTGGATCCACCAATTGAGGTACGCCCCAGTTTAAATCAAATAGACGATTTGTTGGAGGAAATTCAACTTCGAATTGAAAAAGACGAACGAGTTTTAGTGACTACCCTGACCAAGAGAATGGCTGAGGAACTAACAAAGTACCTTATACGTGTGCAGATCCGTACGCGCTACATACACAGTGATGTTGACACCTTAGAGCGTGTAGAAATTATGCAAGATCTGCGGTTGGGGCTTTTTGATGTGTTGGTGGGCGTAAACTTATTGCGAGAAGGTTTAGATTTGCCCGAAGTTTCCTTGGTTGCCATTCTTGATGCCGACAAAGAAGGATTTTTAAGAAGTAATCGTTCGTTGACCCAAACTGTGGGGCGGGCGGCAAGAAACCTCAATGGGAAAGCAATAATGTATGCCGATAAAATTACAAAGAGTATGCAGGCAACCATTGATGGAACCGAATACCGCAGACAAAAACAGATTGCGTACAATGAAAAGCATGGTATTACACCAACAGCTATTAAGAAATCATTTGAAAACTCATTGACGAAATCAAAACAGGCTGCCTATACTTTTGAAACTGCGGAAAGTCTGGCTGCGGAATCTGAAGTAGAATATCTTACCAAACCGCAGATTGAAAAGAAAATTCGCGATACCCGAAAAGCGATGGAGAAAGCGGCTAAAGAACTTGACTTTATGATGGCTGCCAAGCTAAGGGACAAGATAAAATCGTATCAGAAGCAATTGGAAACGGTTTGATAATTATTTGTTTTTAGGAAACAAGAAACAAGAAACAAGAAACAAGAAATCTGAATTTTATAATGTCGTTAACGACTTTCATAACTCCTATTTTATATCTTACGTTTTCTATGGCTACAGCACAGAACTATGATTTTAAGAACAAAATAATCCCAGAAAGTATAAAGGCAGAAACCTTAGATGCCCTATCATATTACCCCGAACTGGCCGAAACTGAAATTGAGTTTAAGTTTAAGGATAATATTAAAAAATCAACCATGCAGGCACAACCACGTTTTGCAAGTTTCTTTAAACGCAAGGAAAACCGGGAGTATGTAATTTTAATAAGTAGAAAGATCCAAATTGAGGGCGAACGATTTACTATGGATGATATTCCTTCAGACGTAAAGGTTGGTTGGATTGGCCATGAATTAGGCCATGTAATAGATTACAGTCATAGAACCAATATGGGGATGCTTATTTATGGTATAAAGTATCTTTTTTCTTCTGCCCATATCAAGGAAGTGGAGCGCGCGGCCGATACCTATGCCATTGCTCACGGCATGGGAGATTATATTTTAAAGACCAAAAACTTTATTTTGGATAACGCTAATCTTTCCGAAAAATACAAGGAGCGAATCCGTAAACTCTACATTTCGCCAGAGGAAGTAATGGAGCTTATTAACAAAAATAAAGTACACAAGGAACCGGAAATTGTAGGCAACGATAATGAGCGTTAGGCATTTTGTTGCGACCTTACAAACTCTTCCCACTCGGTGAATTTCTCTTCAGTCATAACCTTTTCCATCTTAACCTGTCCGCCTTTCTTTTTATTTTTCGCGTTCCAATCGTGAAATATATCTGGGTTTATAGTTGTAACTCTTACACCTTTCAGCGCTTTTGAACGTGCCACAGCATAATTTTTATTTGCTTCCTTTAGGGCTTCATCCAAAGCATCTGCAATTTTTTCAGAATTCATTTGAGTATCAGATCCTAAATACCAATGATGGTAAAATTCGTCATCTATTTTTACTGCTGCGAGTGTAAATTCTGGAATTTTTATATCAAATTTCTTCTCCATTTCGCGTAAGGCAACTTCCATTTTATTCACCGAAAGCTGCGAACCAACAACGTTTAAAAAGAACTTGGTACGCCCCGTAATTTTAATTTCGGCCCTTTCTACATCAGTAAAGGCAATGGTATCGCCAATTAAATAGCGCCAGGCTCCAGATACGGTACTAATTAGTAGTACATACTCTGTATCTGCTTCTATTTCATCAAGGCTTAGGGCAGGAGCTTCCTGTGATAGTGATCCGTCTTCATTGATATATTCAGGTTTAAACGGTACAAATTCAAAATAAATACCGTTGTCTGTAACCAATTTCATGGCGGTGGTCTCGGGTCTATTTTGAAATGCCAAAAACCCTTCCGAAGCCAAATAGGTGTCAATTATAGTAATGGGGTGGGCAAGAAGTTGGTTAAAGCTTTTTTCATACGGTTGAAAGGCTACTCCGCCAGTGGTGAAAACCTGTAAGTTTGGCCAAACGTCATGGATGTTCTTGACCTTGTGGTGCTCAATTACTTTTTTAAGCATGAGCTCCATCCAAGACGGAATTCCGCTTAAAGCGCCAATATCCCATTCTAGCGCGCGTTTTGCAATGTTATCTACTTTTTCGTCCCAATCTTCCATTAGGGCAATTTCTTGGCCTGGTTTATAAAAACCGCGAAACCAAAAGGGAATGTTGCTCGCACTTATCCCACTTATTTCGCCTTCTAAAAACTGATCTTGTTCCTCTAGGTTTGTACTGCTGCCGAGCATCATGATTTCCTTTTCAAAAAAATCTGACGGCACATCAAAATTGGCAAGAGCGCCCACTTGTTTAATTCCTGTGGTGCGAATAGCCTCAATCATTTCTTTGGTAACCGGTATTCTTTTTGAGCTTTTACCAGTAGTGCCGCTACTACGTGCAAAATAGGTAGGGCAACCGGGCCAAGCAATGTCTTCAAGGCCTTCCTGTGTTTTTTTCCACCATTCGGCTTCCATTTCATGATAGTCAAAATACGGAAGTTGTTCGGCAAAGGTTTTTTTAATATCCTTGCTTTTTAAAATTTTTTCAAAACCGTAATATTTACCAAATGCCGTGTCTTTTGCCTTCTCTAATAGATTTTTCAACACATTTTTTTGGGATTCTACGGGAGATTCCTCTGATACGATAGCGCCGCGAAGGTCGATAGCGGTTTTAATAATTGAGCCCAGTATAGCCATGTATTCTTAAAATTTTTATGAAACTACGATTTTTGATATTTACAGAAAGTATGTTTAAATCAATTTTAACCTTTTTGATTTCAAAGGCGTAACAGTATCTTTACAAAAAAAGATTATGCACCATCCAGATTCCGTTAGAATAAATAAAGCGATTAGCGACAGTGGGTTCTGCTCCCGCCGCGAAGCCGATACTATCATTGAAAAAGGACGTGTTACCATAAATGGAAAGCTAAGTACGCTTGGCGATAGGGTGATGCCCAATGATGAGGTGCGTGTGGATGGAAAACTTATTGAGGAAAATGACAACCTGGTTTATATAATGCTGAATAAACCAGTTGGCATTACCTGTACTACCGATACCCGTTTTGATGATAACGTAGTAGATTTTGTTGGCCACTCAGAACGTATTTTTCCCGTAGGAAGGTTGGATAAACCCAGTGATGGCTTGCTTTTACTAACAAATGATGGCGATATAGTCAACAAAATTCTTCGTGCCGGAAACGCACATGAAAAAGAGTATGTTGTAAAAGTGGATAGGCACGTTACCGATGAATTTATAAAACGAATGGGGTCTGGGATTCCAATTTTAGATACTGTTACCAAGCGATGCAAAGTGGAGCGAATAAGCCGTTTTGAATTCAGAATATTTTTGGTTCAGGGTTTAAATAGACAAATTCGTAGAATGTGTGAATATCTGGGATACGAAGTGGTAGCACTACAGCGAATTAGAATAATGAATTTGGAGTTAGGAGATTTGCCTTTAGGAAAGTGGCGCGATCTTACTGCTGAAGAGTTAAAAACATTAAAAGATTCGGTCAAGGACAGTGATGGCCAACCAAAGGCTTATCCTGAAAAGAACCGCCAAAAAGTTAAAGAAGTTAAGCCAGAAGTTAAAAGACGAGCAGAACGAAAGCAGAAAAGGCAACAAAAAAGTACAGGAGGGCGCCGAAGAAGAGGCCCGAGTTAATGGCATGAAAAAACCGCGCACCGATTGAGTAGCACGCGGTTATTTTCAACTAACTAACCAAATTAAATTTCAATTATGAAATCTCAACCATTCTCTTTAAAGCTTTCTTTTCTTCCATTTTTGGAAGCGTAATCCGAAGGACTCCTTCGTTGTAACTAGCTTGAATGTCTTCTGAATTAATATTCTCAGGAAGATTGAAGCTGCGTTCAAAGCTCTTATAATTAAATTCCCTTTTTAGAAATTGAGTTTTTTCGTTCGCTGTGTCTGTTTCATCTTTTTCTACTTCTTTTGAAGCGATTGTAAGCGTATCTTCCTCAACTTCAATAGAGAAGTCTTCTTTTTTTAATCCTGGCACTGCCAATTCAAGCACAAAATTCGGCAAATTTTCAATGATATTTACCGCTGGGATGCTAAATGTTTCATAATTGTTTAATGCATCTAATCGGTTTTCAGAAAATAGGTTTTCTAAAAGTTCGGGTAACCAAACACTATTTTTATTAACTGTTTTCATAACTATATATTGTTTTATTTTTTATTAATTTCATTTCTTCAAAGGCAATAACAATTCCATTGCCTAAAACAAGAC
The DNA here is from genome assembly GCF_031631895.2 of Aequorivita marina. Lineage (NCBI taxonomy): Bacteria > Pseudomonadati > Bacteroidota > Flavobacteriia > Flavobacteriales > Flavobacteriaceae > Aequorivita > Aequorivita marina. The sequence continues at coordinate 252,968 of NZ_JAVMBW020000003.1, read as the reverse complement.
AATTTGACTGTGTTTTCTTTTAAAGACTGTCTTTTTGACGTATATATAGTTCTTATGAAGCATTTTTTGATCCGCATTGCAACATTTTTCCGAACCATTACAAGTAAAATCGCATTTTACCCTAGTTTGATTGCCACGGGAGGATTCTTCCTTGCTCTTGGAATGATATTTTTAGAAAAGCAAGGGGTGTCTAGAAGTATATTAAAAGTGTTCCCGATGTTGATGATAGAGGATGGTGATACGGCTTTAAACGTGCTGAGTACATGTATAGGTGGGCTTATTTCTATGATGGTTTTTAGTTTTTCTATGGTAATGTTGTTGTTGAGTCAGGCTTCTAGTAATTTTTCGCCGCGCTTGCTGCCGGGTTTAATTTCTAATAAGCGGCATCAAATTATTTTAGGTGTTTTTTTAGGGACAATTGTTTACAATATTTTTACGCTATTTTCGGTAGATTCCAGTGAGGAGAAATACACATTACCTGGTTTTTCAATTCTTTTGGGTGTTGCCCTTACAATTGTGTGTCTTTCGGCTTTTATATTCTTTATCCATAATATCTCCCAGAGCATTCAGATAAATAATATTATGGACGGAATTTATGATTCGGCTATCACGCGATTAAATGAAGTTATTAAGGCCGAGAATAAAGACACCGCGATGCCGGTTCCATACTTTCCAGAAACTTCAGATTGGCACGAGTACTCGTCGACTAAAACGGGATATTTTCAAAATCTTTCTATCACTAATATAACCGATGTTTGTGAAAAGAATGATGTTCGCGTTTATATAAGCGTTGCTAAAGGTTTGTTTGTTTTAAAAAATAACACCATGCTAAAAGCTGATAAACCGCTAGATGAAAAAGTTGTAAATGAAATATTTTCAAACATCAACTTTGCTCGTGGGGAGTATATTCGCGATAATTACACCTTGGCATTTAAGCAAATTACCGAAATTGCTGTAAAAGCAATGTCTCCGGGAATAAATGATCCGGGTACTGCAATTAACGCAATAGATTACTTAACCGAACTCTTCGCCTTAAGAATGCAAAAAAACGACACAGGAATTATTACCAAGAAGGGGAAGACCTATGTAAAAGTAGCAATTATTAAGTTTCAGGAACTGGCCTATAACGTGATGGCATCCTTGCGCACCTATTGCAAACACGATCCTATTGTTATGCAAAAACTTATAGGGATGCTTACCTATTTAAAACACCAAAATGCAGTTGATGATTCTTACAAAACGACAATCAATAACGAATTGCATGTTTTGGTTGATAATATGGATTTTGACTCTGATAAAGATGGAGAGAAGCTCAAAAGCTTGACCGAAACAGAAAATGAGCAATAAAAAAAGCCCTTCAAAAATGAATTTGAAAGGCTTTTAAAAATCTTATTTATGTGATTAAGAAAGTACTTCCTTAACTTTATCTGCAGCTTCTTGGAACTCAATAGCACTCTGTACGTCAAGTCCGCTACTGTCTATCAATTCCTTTGCAATATCTGCATTGGTTCCTTGCAAGCGAACAATGATTGGCACCTCAATGTTCCCCATGTTTTTATAGGCATCAATAATACCTTGGGCTACGCGGTCGCAACGTACAATACCTCCAAAAATGTTTACTAAGATTGCCTTTACATTAGGGTCTTTTAAAATTAATTGGAAAGCTGCCTCAACACGTTCGGCATCTGCGGTTCCACCCACGTCAAGGAAGTTTGCGGGTTCACCACCTGCTTGTTTAATAAGGTCCATTGTTGCCATTGCAAGTCCGGCGCCATTAACCATACATCCAACGTTTCCGTCTAGATCTACATAGTTAAGGCCTTTTTCCATTGCTTCAACTTCTACAGGGTTTTCTTCTCGCTTATCGCGCATTTCCATGTAATCCTTATGGCGGTAAAGTGCATTATCGTCAAGGCTTACTTTTGCATCAACAGCGATTATTTTGTCATCACTAGTTTTTAAAACTGGATTAATTTCAAAAAGAGAAGAATCAGATTCACTGTAAGCGGTGTAAAGAGCGGTAACAAATTTTGTCATTTGCTTAAAAGCTTTTCCACTTAAGCCTAGGTTAAAAGCTACTCTTCTTGCTTGAAAGCCCAAAAGGCCTACTGCAGGGTCAACTTCTTCAGTAAATATTAAATGTGGTGTTTCTTCGGCAACGGTTTCAATATCCATTCCCCCTTCGGTAGAGTACATAATCATGTTTCTTCCGTTTGAGCGGTTTAAAAGTACGCTCATATAGTATTCTTCGGGTTCGTTATCACCTGGGTAATAAACATCTTCGGCAACAAGTACTTGGTTTACTCTTTTACCTTCAGCAGAGGTTTGTGGCGTAACAAGATCCATTCCTATAATGTTTCCGGCAATATCCTCAACTTCCTGAATGTTTTTTGCAAGCTTTACTCCACCGCCTTTTCCACGGCCTCCAGCATGAACTTGGGCTTTAATCACGTGCCAGCTCGTTCCGGTTTCTTCGGTAAGTTTTTTAGCGGCTTCCACTGCCTCTTTTGGAGTGGTGGCCACGATTCCGCGCTGGATTTCAACGCCAAAACTGTTTAAAATTTCTTTTCCTTGATATTCGTGTAAATTCATAGTAGCGGTTTTGAACCTTCCTGTTTGGCAGGCAGGCTTGTTTATGGATTGCAAAAATAACAAATGTTACAAGAATGCGCTAATGTTTTTTAAGGCATTCCATTCACTTTTTTAAAATGAAACAGGAATACAAGAAACGGTTTTCTTGAGAATGTAAATTGAAGTGTTCTTGATGATAAGAAATACAGGCCAATTATTTCTATCTGAAAATTGTGGCAAGGCAAAAAGATGTACTGTAATGAGGTAAATGAAAAACTTATTAGGTTCAAAATGTGTATGTTTATAAAGTTGAAGGTCTCGCTAATTTCCTGCAATGCTCAATTAATAAATGAAGCGTTGAAAAGAGAGGATTTCGCAAGCCTAGTGCCCACAGCTGTACGGGATTTTTTGGCTGGGTTTATCCTGAACGGAGACGAAGGGCCTTTTTATCAATGAAATCAAAGATTCACGAACTCCAATTTTATTATTTAAAAGAGTGAGTAAAAAAAATGAATAGGTTAATATTTTAGGGCAGGATTGACACCTAACTCTTTAATTTTTAAAATTAAAGCAGTATAAATAGGCTTAGTGTTGAAATTTATAATATCTTTGCCACTTATATTAATTATTTTATTTAAATACAATGAACAAAGGAACAGTAAAATTCTTCAACGACACCAAAGGTTTTGGTTTTATCACTGAAGAAGGAACCAACAAAGAACATTTTGTACACATCTCAGGTCTTATCGATGAAATTCGTGAAGGTGATGAAGTAGAATTTGATCTTCAAGAAGGTAAAAAAGGATTGAACGCGGTTAACGTAAAAGTACTTTAATACACACAATTTTTTTAAGCAAAAGCCTCCCAAACGGGAGGCTTTTTTTATGGAATATACTTGTTAAACTTAACAATCTTTAAAAATAATTGATCGCAAATTGAAGAATGACACGATAATAGGTTAAATTTATGCAACTAATAAAATCTAATCTATATGAAAAACAATACTTTATTCTTTTTGATATTTTGTTTTATGACATTTCATGTGTCTTCGCAAAATATTAATCCCGAAAAAGAAAAGGAAAAGAAACGCTTGGCTACCAAGCCTTCCTCAGTTTCCCTTCAAGAACTTTTAGCGCAAAAAAATGATGCGTATGTAGTTACCGATGAAAACGTAAGCACAATTAGCGGCGTTCGGAATATTTATTTAAGACAAGCTATTAATGGACTAGGCGTTCTTGGAACCGAGTCTAGTATTCACTTTGATAATTCAGGTGCTGTTTTGGCAGAGCATAATAAGTTTCTTGCCGATATAAAAACCACTTTAAAAAGTAGCGCCCAAGGAATTTCTGCGCGGCAAGCAATAACTTCCGTAGCCAACCAAATGGGCTATTCTGTCTCTAATCTACAGGAAAAGGAAAACCATGGCGGTAAAAGTAAAAGTGTACTTTTTAATAAAGCCAACATTTCTTCAGAAAACATTCCTGTTAAATTAATGTATTACTACCAAGAAGGTGTTGGAACGGAACTGATTTGGGAACTTTCAATTGCAGAGGTTAATTCTTCAGATTGGTGGAACTTTCGCGTAAATGCAGCAACAGGGCAAATAATCGATAAAATCAATTGGACGGTTTCCTGTAACATTATGGACGATCATAACGATCATTTTCATTCTAATACCTCAGAGCCAGCACCTTTTATTGGGCCTATGCCAAAGCCCATAAATTATGGTTTAGCCAGTGGTTCATTAACAGCTCCACCAGTGGCAAAATACAGGGTGTTCGCTATGCCGGTTGAAAATCCGAATTACGGTACCAGAACCTTAGTAACAAGTCCTGAAAATTTGAATGCCTCTCCTTACGGATGGCATGACACCAATGGAATGGACGGTGCCGAGTACACCAATACGCGTGGTAATAACACTGATGCGTATGACGATGACAACGCAAATGACAATCCAGATGGAAAGTTTGCATTTAGCCCAGGAGGAAACTTAGTTTTTGATTTTCCGTTAAACTTGAATTACAGCTACGGCGACCAATCTGAGGATGCCGCAGTTACAAATCTTTTTTATTGGACCAATATTATTCACGATGTAACCTATCAATACGGTTTTGATGAGGCTAGCGGAAACTTTCAATACAATAACTACGGAAAAGGTGGTGCAGGAAATGACCCGGTAAATGCTGAAGCTCAAGATGGATCTGGAACTTGTAACGCTAACTTTGGAACTCCTGCCGATGGTTCTAGGCCAAGAATGCAAATGTATGTTTGCGACAGCCGGGACGGCGATTTGGACAATAGTGTTATAATTCACGAATACGGTCATGGTATTTCCAACCGTTTAACAGGTGGTCCATCCTCTACATTCTGCCTACAAAACCAAGAACAAATGGGTGAAGGTTGGAGTGATTTTTATGGCTTAATGCTAACTATGGAGCCAGGAGATACTGGCTCAGATTATAGAGGAGTTGGAACGTGGCTTATAGGAGAAGGCCCTGGCGGTCCGGGAATTCGAGTTCATCCGTATAGTACCGACTTTGGAATTAACCCACATACTTACGATGGCATTAAATCGGCTATTGCTCCGCATGGTGTTGGAGAAATTTGGGCAACTATGTTGTGGGAAATGACTTGGGAAATAATGGCAACAGAGCCTTATGATTCAGATATTTACAACGGAACAGGTGGTAATAATGTAGCCTTGGCTCTAGTTACAGAAGGCTTAAAGTTACAGCCTTGTAGTCCTGGTTTTATAGATGGTCGTGATGCTATTTTAGCAGCAGACCAAGCTTTGTATGGAGGTGCACATGTTTGCGCCATTTGGGAAGCATTTGCAAGAAGAGGCTTAGGTTATAGTGCCAGTCAAGGATCTTCAGGAAGTAAAAGTGATGGTACGGAAGCTTTTGACTTACCACCATCTTTTTCAAGCTTAGATGTTGTTGATGAGGTATGTCTTGCTGGTGGCGTTCAAACAGGACTTTCAGGAGGAAATCCTGCAGGTGGTGTTTATAGCGGTCCGGGTGTAACCGATGATGGCAATGGTTCTACTTTCACTTTTGATCCAAGCGTCGGAGGCGAAGGTTTAGTGACCGTTACTTATGAGGTAAACGATTTCTGTACTGGAGCACCAGCTACCTTAACAGATGATATTAACGTAACCAACAATCCACCGGAAATTATATGTGTAGGTTCGGGTGTTCTTGCAATGAACGGATCAGAGTCAAGTACTGATGGAGGTTCTATTCCTGATGGAAATTCATCGGGTCTTACAGTAACAATGGATGTAACAGAAAATGTATCTATTACTGATCTAGATGTAAATGTTGATATAGCGCATACTTGGGTTGGGGATATTTCAGTTACTATAAAATCCCCCAGCGGAACAACCGCTACAATAATTGATAGGCCTGGACGAGTTACATTTGGGTTTGGTTGCTCAGGAAATGATATAGATGCTACATTAGATGATGAAGCCGCTACACCGGTGGAGGATGAATGTGGTAGTTCAGAACCTACAATTGACGGTTCCTTTATTCCTAATAACCCACTTTCAGTATTTGATGGCGAAAACACAGCAGGAACTTGGGAGCTGAAAGTTGTTGATAATGCCGGCGGAGATTCAGGAAGCTTAAACGGCTGGGGTATAGATTATGACTATGAAATAACTGCGCCAGTATTAGATGTTGTTCTAGATAGCAACGGAAACGCTACAGTTAATGCTGAAGATCTACTTTATAGTGGTTCAGTTGATTGTGGAGACTATACCGTATTGGCTGGAAGTCCGTTAGATACAACTGTGAGTTTTACTTGTGCCGATGTTGGTAGCAATACTGTTGCTGTTCAAGCTACAAATGATGCAGGTGCTTCCGCTTTGTGTTCCGCTATTGTTAATGTAATTGGCAACGGCACTGGAGGTACACTAGAATGTCCTGATGATATTACCCAAGATAATGATCCGGGAGTATGTGGAGCAGAAGTGTCATTTACCGTAGATTCTCCAGTAGGCTGTAGTGGCGGAACTTTGACCCAAACCGCAGGATTAGATAGTGGCAGTGTATTCCCAATAGGAACTACCACAAACACTTTTGAATATGACGACGGTGTAAACCCTGTACAAACTTGTTCATTTGATGTTACTGTGAATGATACAGAACTACCAGTTGCTGTTTGCCAAGATTTAACCATCCAACTAGACGCTTCAGGAAATGCTTCTATCACTGCAGCAGATGTAGAAAATGGAAGTAGCGATAATTGTGGAATTGACTCTATGAGTATCGATACAACTTCCTTTACCTGTGCAGATATTGGGGCAAACAATGTTACCTTAACTGTTGTAGATGAAAATGGAAATTCAAGTACTTGTGTAGCTGTGGTTACAGTAGAAGATGCTGTTTTGCCGGAGATTACGTGTCCTTCAGATCAGAGTCAGGATCCAGGCGCTGGTAATTCATACATTGTTCCAGATTACTTTGGAACAGGAGAGGCATCTGCCACAGATAACTGTACTGATCCAATTACTACAACAACCCAAGATCCTGCTCCGGGTACTTCGCTTACAGATGGAACTTATACCGTTACATTAACAGCAGAAGATGAATCTGGAAATTCAGCTACCTGTAGTTTTGAGCTTACGGTAGATACCACTGCAGGAGTAGGGGATAACGCAGACATTGGAAGTATTAAAATGTTTCCAAACCCAGCTAAAGACAAAGTGATGATCACGAATCCGCAGCATCTTTCGCTTAATAACCTGAGTATTTTTGACTTAAGAGGAAGACTCATAAAAACTGTTGATATGCGTAATATGGGAATGGAAAAATCCATTGACGTATCTAAATTGGCTTCTTCTATCTACTTTGTATTAATTCAAGGAAAAGATGGTCAGCTAACCAAAAAGCTTATTAAAGAATAAGCATAGGTCTCAATTAATAAGAAAAGCCCTTCCAGATGAAAATGGAGGGGCTTTTTTATTAGCTATTAAAATGTAAAAGATTTAAACAGTATTACTTTTAGAATTAGAAAATACTACTTTATAAAACAGCTTTATAAATTGGCTATTTCTTTTTTTGCGCTTTCAAACTCTTGAATAATTTCCTTTAGAATCTCGCCTGCTGGTTTAATATCGTGAATAAGCCCAGCAATTTGCCCTATTTCTAGTTCGCCTTCTTCTAAGTCGCCTTCAAACATGCCTCGTTTTGCTCGAGCTCGCCCCAAATGATTTTGTAAATCTTCTTTTGTGGGATTTGTAGTGTAAAGTTGTATTACACTTTCAAAGAATTTATTTTTTAACATACGTACTGGTGCCAATTCTTTTAGGGTAAGCTGCGTGTCGCCTTCCTTAGAATCCACAACCATTTTTTTGAAAGCTCGGTGCGATGAGGCCTCATCTGATGCTACAAAACGACTTCCCACTTGCACGGCATCTGCGCCTAAAACCATTGCTGCCAACATTCCACGGCCAGTAGCGATTCCTCCGGCAGCAATCAATGGAATTTCCAGTTGCTCTTTTACCATAGGGATTAACGTGAAAGTAGTGGTTTCTTCACGCCCGTTGTGGCCACCTGCTTCAAAGCCTTCTGCAACAACAGCATCAACGCCTGCAGCTTGTGCTTTAAGAGCAAACTTCACACTGCTTACTACGTGAACTACCGTAATACCAGCTTCCTTTAATTTTGAAGTATAGGTTTTTGGATTTCCGGCGGAAGTAAAAACAATCTTAACGCCCTCTTCAATAATGATATCCATGATTTTATCAATATCAGGATAGAGCATTGGTACGTTTACACCAAAAGGTTTATCAGTGGCATTTTTGCATTTTATAATATGTTCCCGAAGTACTTCAGGATACATAGAGCCAGCACCTAACAAACCCAATCCGCCAGCATTGGAAGCAGCACTGGCAAGTCGCCAACCACTGTTCCAAATCATTCCGGCCTGAATTATAGGGTGTTCTATATTAAAAAGTTGGGTAATACGATTTTGCACTACTGCTTAATAATTTTATAACTTGTTGTTTTATTGTTTGAAGTAATGGAAGCAATATACATTCCAGAGGAAAGCCCCGAAACATCGATGCTATTTTTTAAAGTACTAATATTTGCCTGAAGCACTTTTTCTCCTAAAATATTATACAGTACAAAGTCTGCTTTCTCTGCCGATTTTGGGAAGGAGATATTGATTGATGTTGTTACTGGGTTTGGATAAAGTGCAAAGTTTTCTTCCAGGATCTGCTCTTCTACACTAATGAGTAGGAGGTTGTTTAAGGCTTCGCCGAAATCTGGAATTCCATACCCAAATAAATCTGTTGGGTTGGTGAATCTATCTGCAGATTCGCGAATAGCTTGCATAACCACATCATTTTTTAAGTTGGGAACTGCACTCCACAAAGCAGCTACAGCACCCGCAGTAATTGGAGAACTAAACGAAGTTCCGTTGGAGGTTGTTACGTTACCATATTGATCTACAACGGCGGCGTCGAGGCCTTTTGCCATCACATCTGGTTTAATTACTCCCGCAGAGTTGGGGCCATAAGAGCTAAAATATACATAATCTTCATTGGCATCTACCGCACCAACTGTGAATGAACCCGGTGCATCGCCCGGTGTACCAACGTACCCAAAACCAAGACCGTCATTTCCAGCTGAGGTAACTGTAATCATCCCTTTGTCAAAAGAAGCATTCGCTCCTCGAGCTGCAATTGTTGTCTGCCCGTCAAGATCTTCATAGTCATGAGTATAGGCTGAGTTGTCAAAATCTTGATAGCCTAAAGAAGTATTGGTTACATAAACCCCTAAACTGTCAGCACGTTCTAAGGCTTCAACCCAGTAGGCTTCTTCGGCAGGAGATTCCTCATTGCCATCTTCGGTAATGTATAGGTAATACGATGCATTTGGAGCCGTCCCCACAAACTGACCGTCTAGAAATCCGGCGGCATCACTAAAAGTAACTGCACCGTGACTCCCAGTACCGTCTGGATCTTCTACGCGATCTACAAAATCATAATAACCCAGTAGTCTGCCTTCGTTTCGCAAATCATTATAAGCCGGGTTTGTTAACACTCCTGGGTACCCATTGTCCATAAACGCAACAATTATATCTTCACCGTCATACCCGTTGTCGTGTAGGTAATTTACGTTGATCATTTCGGTTTGATTGGTGGCACTACCATAATTGTAATCGGGTCTGGCTTGGTTTTCAATCTCAAACTTATCTTGGGTAGGTTGGATGCTTGCTGGCCGGTTTAAATTTTTGTTTGCAAATTCAATTTCCGAAACAAAAGAAAGGTCCATTAGGTTATTTATATTGGTTTCACTTCCGCGAACATAGACCGCATTTAACCATTTTGACTTTGCAAGCACTGATATACCGGTAGAGGCCGAAATAGCTGCTTTTTGTGTTTCATTTAACGGAACATCGCGATCATCTATTGCGATACCTTGTGCCATTTTTCGGTCAATTGCCGCTTGAGTCATTATAGTAATTGGGTCTGCCAAAGCAGCAGTAACAACGGTTGGATCTTTATCCTCAAGAAATACCATAGCATCTTGTGTTTGGGCATAACTAAAGGAAGAGGCTAAAATAATAGCGAATAGGAGTAATTTTTTCATCTGGTTTGTTTTTTATACGGTAAAATGCGATTTTTTATCTGTAATAGATTTGAAAAAAAGGTGCAAAGCTTGTACCATAAATAGGGGTTAAGAAATAACACCACTTCCAAGTAATTCGGAACCATCGTACCAAGCAACAAATTGTCCCTCGGTAATCGCGGTTTGTGGATTTTCAAAGATAATATAAAGTCCCGAAAATGTACGGTGTAAAACTGCTTTTTCTAAAGGCTGTCTATAGCGAATTCGTGCCATAACTTCCATTTTTTCATCTTCTTTAAGCACTAAATCCTCGCGAACCCAATGAATTTCATCCTTTTTAACATAAACACCCTTGCCGTATAATCCTGGATGCGACTTTCCCTGGCCTGTATAAATTACGTTTTCATCAACATCGGTTGCGATCACAAAAAGTGGCTCCTTCATACCTCCAACGGCTAAGCCTTTCCGCTGGCCATTGGTGAAATAATGGGCGCCGTGATGTACTCCCACTTGTTTTCCATCTACCCTAGTATATTTGCGTCTAGTGGTAAGATATTTGAGTTTTTCTTCTTCGGAAGTAAACGCTGGCGCACTTCTTTTGTATTCGGAAAAACTTGCAGGTACCTCTATAATTACGCCGTCTTTTGGTGCTAATTTCTGCTGAAGAAAATCAGGAAGCCTTACCTTTCCTATAAAACACAATCCTTGCGAATCGCGTTTTTCAGCAGTAATCAAATTTTGCTCTGAGGCTATTTTCCGAACCTCAGACTTTAATAGTTCCCCAATAGGGAAAAGCGTTTTGGAAAGTTGTTCTTGCGAAAGCTGGCATAAAAAGTAAGACTGATCCTTGTTTTGATCTTTTCCAGCAAGCAGATGATGAATTTCAGTCTCTTGTCCATTGTGGGTTCTTAGCGAAGTGGATGTACGGCAATAATGGCCTGTAGCTACAAAATCTGCGCCTAGGTTTAGGGCGATTTTCATAAAAACATCAAACTTTATCTCGCGGTTGCACAATACGTCTGGGTTTGGCGTGCGCCCCATCTTGTACTCCCGAAACATATAGTCAACGATTCGCTCTTTGTATTCTTCGCTTAAATCTACAGTTTGAAATGGAATACCCAGTTTTTCGGCAACAAGCATAGCATCGTTGCTATCTTCCAACCAAGGGCATTCATTTGAAATGGTAACAGAATCATCGTGCCAATTTTTCATAAAAAGACCGATAACATCATAACCCTGCTCTTTTAAAAGATAGGCTGCAACGCTAGAATCAACGCCTCCACTTAATCCAACAACTACTCGTTTTTTCATAATCTCAATAAAAATGCAAAGATAAAATACTTTTAAAATATGGTGGTCGGAAGTTACTGGGAAGCCTTACCAAATAAGCTACTGTTTTTTCTTTGGTTTAGGAAAAGTCTCTTCCAAAACTACTTTTCCGTCTTTATAATGCTTCCAAAGCCCGTGTTTTTTGCCGTTTTTATAGGAGCCAGAAATACTTACATTACCATGGGCGTCATAATAAACTGCATCTCCGTGCAGTTCGTCGTTTTTGTAGATTAATTGCTTTAGCAGCACACCTTCTGGCGAAAAGTAGTTGTCTTCACCGTTCTTTAAGCCGTTTTTATACGTTGTCTCTTCGGTTATTTTGCCGTTAGGATAATACACGGTGGTTTTTCCTTGAAGTTTACCGTTTTCGTAATGCTCGCGCGTCATTACGTTCTTAGATTTTTCATGATAGTAAACCCATTCGCCAATACGGTTTTTACCTTGCATTTTTCCTTCACTGACCAATTTGCCCTTGATGGTAAAATACTTTACATGTGCCACGGAATTACTGTCATTAAACTCTTTAATAACAAAAGGCTTGTCTTTACATTCAGCACAATAAAACTTAAACACGCCAACTTCCTTTCCGTGTTTAAAAGTGCCTTTATAACGCAATTGGTCGGTTCCGGGATAGGTTTTTTGCCATACACCATGACGCTTTCCTTGTGCGTCAACTTGGTTTATTTCACTTTGTGAAAAAGCATTGGTACACAAGAAAAATAATCCCAAGAAATAAAGAATAGAAAGTCTTTTCATTTATTCATTCATTTGTCAGCTTAGATAACGATTCTATCTAAAATCTATTTTATTGCCGAAGGAATATTGTATTGTTCTATAGCTATAACTTCCTGATAGAAGCTTCTCCAAGCTGCGTAAAATTAATTTCGCTTTCTTTTCGGCATGCCGAAATAATTTTGATGCGAACGCGACTCTTGAAAATAGGGGAGGCTCTTTATCAGCTTTTGTAATGGCTTATTTTTTACCTGCTCTTTTTTGTTCTTCAGCTTGCTCCATCATTTCAGCCATTTTACGCTGAAACTTATTCTGCTTCTTCGGTTTTGCCTTTTTTACTTGGATTTTAGCGTGAATTTTATCCTCATCAATGATAAAGTTTTTGATAACAAGCATGATACCAATGGTAATCAAGTTTGAAATAAAGTAGTATAATGACAGTCCACTCGCATAGTTGTTAAAGAATACCAACATAAACAAGGGTGAAAGATACATTATAAACTTCATGTTTGGCATTCCCGGTTGCTGCTGCTGTTGCATGCTTTGGCCAGTGGTCATCATCATATAAATGAAGATAGCGATAGAGGCTAATATTGGAAATAAACTAACGTGGCTTCCGTAAAAAGGTATGTGGAATGGCAAGTCAGCAATGCTGTCATAACTAGAGAGGTCATCTGCCCAAAGGAAACTCTTTTGGCGCAAATCAAAAGCCGAGGGGAAGAATGTAAACAACGCGTAAAACACAGGAATCTGCAATAAGGCCGGCAAACAACCCTTTAGCGGACTAGCGCCAGCCGAGTTTTGCAGCTTCATTGTTTCTTGCTGAATTTTAAGCTTGTTGTCTTTGTACTTCGCCTTTATCTCATCCATTTCAGGCTTTAAAACTTTCATTTTTGCTTGCGCCAGATACTGCTTGTATTGAACAGGCGACAACAAGAGTTTTATCAGAACCGTTAAAACGATAATTGCAATTCCTGCAGGAAGGAAATCGGTTAAAAAAGCAAATAATGGAATAATGAGATATTTGTTTATCATTCCAAAAATTCCCCATCCCAATGGCATTGCCTCGTCTAGGTTACGACCGTACTCCTTAAATATTTGGTAGTCTGACGGGCCGTAATACATATTCATGTTATGCGATATTGCTCCTCCTTTAGGCTCTAAAAGTATTTTTGCACCGTATTTTTTTGTGTAAACAGTGTCAATCTCTTCATCGTGAACAAGATTTTCAGAGCTAAGGGTAACCTCTTTAAACGGAGTGTCTGTCAACAACATTGAACTAAAGAAATGCTGACGGAAGTTCATCCAAACAACATCTTTTTCCAATTCTGTGTCGTCGCTTCCGGCAGATAATTTTGAGTGTTTCTCGCCGTCATATTCATATGTTAAACGGGTATATCTGTTTTCGTATGAGATACTTTTTGCATGACGATACCCTTTAAGCTTCCAGTCTAAATACATAGGTTCTGATGTGCTTATAATATTGTCCAAGCCTTGGCTGTTAATACTAAAATCCATCATATACTCTCCCGGATGCAAGGCGTATCTGTATTCAATATAGCCATGCTCAGAGGTTTTAAGCTTCATGGAAAGCACGTGGTCCTCTCCGTTTTTGCTCAAGGTAGGCTCAAAGTAAAGATCTTTTGAGTTTAAGGATCTATTTTCTGCTGAAAACTGAAGGTTTAATGAGGCGTTTCCATCTTTTATAAGATAAATAGGAACGGAATCGAATTTTGTGAAATTCTTTAATCGAGCTTCAGAAATATATCCTCCTTTATTACTAACTTCTAGATAAAGCACATCATTTTCCAAAACAGTAACTTCATCGCTTGCCGAAGGAAGTGTTCCTGAGTACGCAAAAGAACCTAATTTGTTTTTTAAGTTTTCAAAAGCTAATGAATCTGATGCGCTTATCGCGTTTACAGTATCTGTTGTGGCATCAGCCAATGTTATGTCTGTTGCCTTTTTTTCTGCTTCAGCAGCCTCCTTTGCAGCAGCTTCTGTTTTTGCTTTTTCAGCCTGAATTTCCTCCTCACTAGGTTTGTTTAGGAAAAGCATCCATATCAGGATTCCTCCAATTAATAAAAAGCCAATAAGTGAGTTAAAATCGAATTTCTTTTCTTCCATACTATGTTGCGAGCTTATTTCGCAATCGTTTTAATAAATTCCGAAAATTCTTTCGGAAGCTTTGGTTTTAATTTTATACATGGTCTTAAGACCTTGTAGGAGGATTTTGTTTTAACAAGAATCCCTCCTTTTTTAGGCAATCCGCCAAATTGTCTTACTTTCTTTCGGTTGCATGATCGTGCACGGCTTTTACAAAAGCAACAAACAATGGATGCGGATTAGCAACCGTACTTTTATACTCAGGGTGGTATTGTACGCCTACAAACCAAGGATGCGTGGGGATTTCAATAATTTCCACTAATCCCGTTTCAGGATTTACACCAGTTGCAACCAGTCCTTCAGCTTCAAACTGCTCAAGATATTTATTATTAAATTCATAACGGTGGCGGTGACGTTCCGCTATGCTATTTGATTTGTAAACCTTGCTTACAATGCTGTTTTCCTTTAAGTTACAAGTCCAAGACCCCAAACGCATCGTGCCGCCCATATCAGTAATGTTTTTTTGATCCTCCATCATGCTAATAACGGGATCAGGGGTTTCTGGGTTCATTTCGGTGCTATTGGCATCTTTTAACTTGAGCACATTTCGGGCAAACTCAATTACTGCCATTTGCATACCCAGACAAATACCTAAAAATGGTAAATTGTTTTCTCGGGCGTATTGTACCGCAGCAACTTTTCCTTCAATACCGCGCTCTCCAAAACCGGGAGCAACTAAAATGCCATCGAGCTTTGAGAGTTTTCTGCCAATAGTCTTTGCATTAATAAGTTCAGAATTTATATATTCTACCTTTACTTTTACTTCATTCTCCGCACCAGCATGGATAAACGATTCAAGAATAGATTTATAACTGTCCTGGAGCTCAACGTACTTCCCAATAAGACCAATTCTAACTTCACCCTTCGGATTTTGATGCCGTTTTAAAAATTGGTTCCACTGTGTTAGGTCTGGTTTTTCGGTGTCTTTTAAATTTAGTTTCTTAAGGGTTACCTTGTCTAAACCTTCTTGAAGCATCATATTAGGCACGTCGTAAATTGTAGAGGCATCAATAGATTGAATTACCGCCTCTTCCTTTACATTACAGAAAAGTGCCAGTTTCCTTTTTAATTCTTCAGAAAGCTGATGCTCAGTTCTACATACCAGAACATCGGCTCTAATTCCACTCTCCATTAAGGTCTTTACAGAGTGTTGTGTAGGCTTTGTTTTTAATTCGCCTGCGGCAGAAAGATAGGGCACAAGGGTAAGATGAATGACCAAGGCATTGTCATCGCCCATTTCCCATTTTAGTTGTCGCACTGCTTCAATATAGGGTAATGATTCAATATCGCCCACGGTACCGCCAATTTCGGTAATGATTATATCGTAGTCGTCCGTTTTTCCGAGCAACTGTATGCGTTCCTTAATTTCATTTGTGATGTGTGGAATTACCTGTACGGTTTTTCCAAGAAACTCCCCACGACGTTCTTTTTCTATTACACTTTGGTAGATCCGGCCAGTGGTTACGTTATTGGCTTGTGAAGTAGTTACATTCAGAAAGCGTTCGTAATGCCCAAGATCTAGATCGGTCTCGGCGCCATCATCGGTAACATAACACTCGCCGTGTTCATACGGATTCATGGTGCCGGGATCCACGTTTATGTATGGATCTAATTTCTGAATAGTAACGCGGTAGCCTCTGGCCTGAAGTAGTTTGGCCAGCGATGCAGCTATAATTCCTTTTCCTAATGATGATGAAACCCCGCCCGTAACGAAGATGTATTTTGTAGTGCTCATGAATGCCTCTGCTGAAATGTTTATACGGGGTGCAAAGGTACATTTTTATTGTTGAAACTTTGATAAACTTCTAAACTTTGACAAAGTTTAGAACTTTGTCAAAGTTAATTAAGCTATACCAATGATTTTTAGATATTAATTCTTTGCGCAATCAGTAAGGTATTCGTGCCATTTACTTTTGTAAGGGTTTTGAAATCAAAATCATTTCCTAAATTGGCTATAAGCTTTTCAACAACATCAGAATTTTTATCGAGATTGACGCCGACATTAAAAATGATAAATCCGTTCTTTTGAAGTAGAGATGAAACGTTTTGACAAAATTCCTTCTCAAAAAAAACAGGAGGGACGTTTAAATCAATAAACAAGTCGATGATGATAAGCTGAAATTTTTCTTCTGTACCAGCAGATGAGTTGAAGGTTTTTACATATTCAAAGGCATCTTCTTGAACAATCTGAAGTTTTTCTGAAGCGGAAATACCAAATTCATTCTTGGCAAGTCTTATGACTTCGGGGTCAATTTCAACTGCAACAATATTGTTTTTGTATTCAAAAGTTTCCCGAAGCGATTTTATAACACTGCCGCCGCCCATACCTAGAAGCAATAAGTTTTCAACCGACTGTAGCCCTACATTTGTCAGCCCAATTTCCAGTATTTTTTGAAGCGAACCGTAGGAGTAATTGGCGTTTTTGGTATCCAAAATCTTTTTGCCGTTAACGTAGGTAACTTCTAAGCTGCCGTTTATTTCCGAAGAGAAACGTCGCGTACTGGGCCAGAAATAACTAAGAAGCTTTTTCAGTTTAATTTAATTTATTGGTTTTTGAAAAACTCGAAACAACATTGGTCAACTTAATCAGCTCATTTTAAAGCTTGCTGAGCCTGCCAACACCCTATTTTCTTATGAGCTTCTTTAACAAACCTTCAAGTCCGTTTAATTTCAGCTCATACATTTCGGCCATCATTCGGCCTAATTTTCCATCTGGGAATCCTTTCTGTTTAAACCAGACAAAATAGTACTCAGGAATATGCACCAAATAATAGCCTTCGTATTTTCCAAACGGCATTTTATAATTGGCGAGCTCAATTAAGTGCTTCGGGTCTGGACTACTTCCAAGATTCATAATTTACTAGCTGTTTTGCAATTTGTTTTTCCCATAGAGCTTCCTTTTCCACGTTTCGTGAATGATCGGTTTCAGCATCGAACCTTACTTGCATGGCACGACGTTCTTGCTCTACTTTTCTATAAATGCCTTCAATTTCAGACTTTACTTTTTTTGTGTAAGTTTTATCGGCAAGGTTTTTCCGAAGTATTCGTGCGTGCAATTCCGAAATATCAAAATGTGCTTGCTCGTGGTTCAAAATATGTTGATTTACCTTACCGGGCTGAAACCAAGATTTTTCAGGATAAAAAAAGCTGGCAACAGTATATTCTACAGATACATCGCCATTTTTTAAAGAATAAGAATATTGAAAACTAATGCCCGTATTTGTACTCGCTACAAAGTTTGCACTCGGTATGGGTGTTCCCTGAAAGTCTTCCCAAGTGAGCTTTTTATTTTCATTCCACGGTATTTTTTTAGAATCGGACTGCGGAAAGAATAAAATAGTACATAAAAAGGCAAGCAGTAGTTTCATTAGGACCGAACCTTAAAAATAATTCATTTTTACTCCCCGTTTAGAATCTAAGTTTACCCCCAATTAAACACAATTACTTTTTCAATATCTGGATGAAGGCTCTGCATAACGGGGCAGGTTTTACCTGTGTTTTCAAGTATTTTCTTTGACTTTTCATCTATCCCAGAAGGAAGATTTAAAACAATTTCAATTTTAGAAATACGGCGCGGCTCTGCAGCCATCGTCTTGGTTACCATTGCCGTTGTGCCGTCCATGTTTACATCCATGTTTTGTGCTTTGATCCCCATAACTGTAATCATGCAGTTGGCAAGCCCGGTTGCTACTGTATCTGTAGGTGAAAAGGCTTCTCCTTTCCCATTATTATCAGTTGGGGCATCGGTAATAAAGGTGTTTCCAGATTTTAGGTGTTCGTTTTCGGTGCGAAGCTTCCCTAGGTAAGTTACTTTTGAGGTGCTCATTGTACTACTTCAAATTTAAGTTCTTCGTTGTATTTTAAGATGTAAGCGGCCTCGTTGCAATAGCCTTCAGAATCGGATTGCTGATAACGAAACTTATTTTCTATATATGCTGTTTCCTTTTCCGGAAGTATGGCATCATAAATATTTTTTTCTGAAGCCAAACGAAGCAATATATCATAAGTAACATCAAAACCACGAATTGCATATCGGTTGGGGAGTACTCCGTATTTGTTTTTATAACTGGTTAAAAAAGGCTTGCGATCTTCCTCAGAGAAATTTCGGTTTACCGATGGAAAGGTGAAATTTAATTTTGCCAACCTACTACTGGAAACCTCGTGCCATTCGTAGGCTTCATTACGGTCTAAAGTGAATAAGCGCATGTTGTAGTTTGATGGCATTGCTGCCAATACATTTACCGAACTGCTTACTAAAATAGGGTTTTCCGATTCAAGAATAACCCAGTTTTCCATGCCTTCGGAAGCTACTCCAGTTATGTCACTTTCCTTAAGATACCCTTCACCGCGTGCCGATACCATGACTGCCGATGGAATTGCTTTTTTAATTAAAGCACTTTGCTTAGCTCTTTTTGAGTCAGAAATAACAATTACATTTTTTCCGAATGAATGGGTTGCCAAATATTGAAGCATTATTTTCTCAAGCACTGAATTTGTAGGAAGGGTCTGAAAAAGATTCGCACTCATAGCCATATCTCTATTACTCAAAGGCGAAAAAACAGGGACATTGTCTCTTTTCAATAACCTTGAAGCCTTTTCCACATTTTTTTGAAGCAACGGGCCAATAACTGCATCTGCGTTTTTAAGATTGTTGTTTGTTATAATAGAAGAAACCTTGCTTTCATTTTTCTCGGTGTCAAAAACGTTTAAGGTAACAGGAATACCTTTGTCTTTTGCAAATTCTGCCGCCATTAAGGCACCGCTGTAAAAGTCTAAAGCTACGCGTAGGGTGGGGTCTTTTTGAACCAAATCTTTATCCGCTTCATCTGATTCGCCTTGGCTGCGCTCCAATCGTAACGGAAGCATTAGCGCCACCGTTTTCATCTTCTTATTATTAATACGGTTTTCGAGATTAATTTCAGAAAACTCCTCAGTTGTAGCTACAGCTCCATTTTTTGGTAGCTTTAAAACCATTCCATCTTTTAGGCCTTCTTTGGCATAAGGGTTTAATGCTATAATCTCTTCTTTTGAGAGACCAAACTTAACCTTTAATCTATAAAATCCTTCTTTTGGCTCTACTTCGTAATAAGTGAAATCTTCAGTGTCAATTTCATCTTCTTCAATTTTTGTTTTCTCTGGAACCACGATACTTGCTCCTACTTTTAACCCATCTTTTATGCCTGGGTTTAAGTCCTCCAACTCAGCAATGGAAATACCGAACCTTCTCGCAATTCCAAACTTGGTTTCTTTTGCCTGAACGGTATATTTCTGCGTTCCTGGCAGTAAAACGCCGGTATCAGAGTCGCTAATTTCTGTAGCCGCTTGGGTAGGGGGAATAATTAAAAGCTCTCCTTTTCTAAGACTTCGGGAATACAGCTCTTTGTTTAATTTTTTGATATCCTCCATGCTTACATTGTACATTTTTGCAATGCTATAGAGGGTTTCTTTTCGTTTTACCCGATGCTTGCGAAAACCTTTGTCGCTAGAGCCCGAGCTAATCACATTATTTGAAGGAACAATGAGTATGCTGTTTACCTTTAATTCGTCTCTTGTGTCAGGGTTTAGGTTGTAAATTACACTTTCAGAAACACCATAATCTTTAGCTATGCTATACACCGTTTCGCCTTTTTGAACGGCGTGGCTTTGGTACTTCTGTTGTGCCGCAGAACCGCAACTAACTACAAGTAGTAAGATTACGGAAGCATAGACCAAACATTTCAACATACGGATAATCGATTTTTTAGGTTTGTTAAACATAGCTTCAAATTTGTATTACTCCCATTCAATAGTAGCAGGCGGTTTAGAGCTAATGTCATAGACTACTCTATTAACGCCTTTTACACGGTTTATTATATTATTGCTCACTTCTTGTAGAAATTCATACGGAAGATTTACCCAATCTGCCGTCATTCCATCAGTAGATTCTACCGCGCGTAAAGCGACCACTTTTTCATAGGTCCGTTCATCGCCCATAACTCCAACGCTATTTACGGGAAGCAGGATTGCTCCCGCTTGCCAGACTTTATCATATAGGTCCCACTGTTTTAGGCCGTTGATAAAAATAGCATCAACTTCTTGTAAGATACGTACTTTTTCTGCGGTAATATCGCCCAGTATCCTAATTGCAAGTCCGGGACCCGGAAATGGATGTCTTCCCAACAGCTCTGGGTCTATGCCCATTTCTTTCCCTACGCGGCGCACTTCGTCTTTAAAAAGCATACGCAAAGGCTCCACAATCTTTAGTTTCATAAAATCTGGCAGGCCACCTACGTTGTGATGGCTTTTTATAGTAACCGAAGGTCCGTTTACCGAAACGCTTTCAATAACATCTGGATAAATAGTACCTTGTCCAAGCCAATCAACACCGGTAAGCTGGTGTGCTTCATCATCAAAAACCTCAATAAACGCATTGCCAATAGCTTTACGTTTTCTTTCGGGGTCAACTTCGTTTCGCAAGGCGTCTAAAAATCGTGAAGAGGCATCCACACCTTTTACGTTTAAGCCCATGTCTTTATATTGGTGCAAGACGCTATCAAATTCATTTTTACGAAGCAAACCATTATTGACAAAGATGCAATACAGGTTTTTACCAATTGCTTTATGCAAAAGAATAGCAGCAACCGTAGAATCTACGCCGCCACTTAAACCTAGAACTACTTTGCCGTCGCCAATTTGATTTTTTAAGCTTTCAACTGTAGTGTCAACAAAAGCTGCAGGCGTCCAAGACTGCTCTACATTGGCAATTTTAACTAAAAAGTTTTCAAGCAATTGTTTTCCATGAGTGGTGTGGTAAACCTCAGGATGAAATTGAATGGCATAGGTTTCTTCCCCGTCAATTCTATAGGCTGCATTTAACACATCTACCGTACTGGCCAATCGCACACCATTTTCAGGAAGTTTGGCGATGGTGTCTCCGTGGCTCATCCAAACATTTGTGTTTTCGGGAATATCGGTAAAGAAAGGCTCTTCGGCTTTAATCATAGAAAGTTTTGCCCTACCATATTCGCGAATGTTGGAGGCTTCTACACTTCCGCCGTTAAAATGTGCCAAATATTGAGCGCCATAGCAAACTGCCAAAAGTGGTTTATGGCCACGAATCTGTGAAAGATCTGGATGAGGCGCATCTTCGGCACGAACGGAAAACGGACTCCCGGAGAGGATTACGGCCTTAAAAGGCTCAAGGTTTTCTGGAATTTTGTGGTAGGGGTGGATTTCGCAGTAAATATTCAGTTCCCGCACGCGTCTGGCGATTAATTGGGTAAACTGCGATCCAAAATCTAAAATGAGGACATTATTTTGCATAAGCAAAAATACTTTAAATATATAAGGTGGGTCAAGTGTTACAATGGAAATTTTTCATCGGTTTTTCAACAGAAGCCTTTTTGTTTAAAATACCCTTCAATACAGCTAAGATAACACGGTTTAAAACTCCAGTTTTTTCTTCCGAAGTTCAAAATTCCGGCCTAGATACACTTTCCGAACCATTTCATCTGCCGCAAGCTCTTCGGGGATGCCGTGTTTAAGGATGCTCCCTTCAAACATTAAGTAGGTTCTATCTGTAATGGCCAGGGTTTCCTGTACGTTGTGATCGGTAATAAGAATACCGATGTTTTTATTTTTAAGCTGCGCCACAATACGCTGGATATCTTCAACCGCAACGGGATCTACCCCTGCAAAAGGTTCGTCTAAAAGAATAAAATGCGGGTCGGTTGCAAGGGCGCGTGCAATCTCTGTTCGTCGTCTTTCGCCACCGCTTAAAAGATCGCCTCGGTTTTTACGAATATGCCCCAGACCAAACTCCTCAATAAGTGATTCCATTTTGTCGTGCTGTTCTTTTTTTGAAAGCTTGGTGAGTTGTAGCACGCTTAAAATATTATCCTCAACACTTAACTTTCTAAATACCGAAGCTTCCTGCGCCAAGTAGCCAATTCCGTTTTGGGCGCGCTTGTACATGGGGTATTTGGTAATTTCTGTACCCTCTAAAAAGATCCTGCCGCCGTTTGGTTTTATCAAGCCTACGATCATATAGAATGAAGTGGTTTTACCGGCTCCGTTTGGGCCCAATAAACCAACGATTTCCCCTTGGTTTACTTCCACGGTGATGCCTTTTACAACCTTTCGGCCTTTAT
Source organism: Aequorivita marina (assembly GCF_031631895.2). Taxonomy (NCBI): domain Bacteria; kingdom Pseudomonadati; phylum Bacteroidota; class Flavobacteriia; order Flavobacteriales; family Flavobacteriaceae; genus Aequorivita; species Aequorivita marina. The sequence continues at coordinate 230,455 of NZ_JAVMBW020000003.1, read as the reverse complement.
AGGATTTTATAAGATTTTCAGCTTTTAGTTTCATTTTTCAACTTATGGTTTTGATAACACCCGATGACTGTTCAGATTACGAAGATATTAATTATTAACGTCTTCGTACGCGTAAGTGTTTATTGGTTTTGACCTTCTAATGCTTCCCAATACTCAAAAGCTCTTCGTAAATGCGGAATTACAATCGTGCCGCCAATTAATAAGGAGATGCTCATTCCTTCAACAACTTCTTCTTTGGAAAGACCAAGTTTATAGCATTCTTCTAAATGATAACGCACACAATCATCACATCTTAATACCAATGAATTTCCCAGCCCGAGAAGCTCTTTGGTTTTTTTGGAAAGCGCACCTTCCATATATGCGTTCGTGTCTAAATTAAACATGCGCTTGATGATCTTGTTGTTCTCCGCAAGCATCTTCTTGTTCATTTTTTCCCGATATACGTTAAATTCCTCCGTCTGATTGTTTTTCATAAGTTCTTAGTTTTTAAGATCACCCCTTTAAAAGATTCATTGCTGCCCGGTATTATTGCGCTTTTCTTTTTCTTTCCTCTTTCTCCTGATTCTTAATGACAACTTTTGAAATACGAATACTCACTTCATATAGAATAATTATTGGAATAGCGACTATTATTTGGCTTACAATATCTGGTGGAGTAATAACTGCGGAAAGCACCAATACAATTATTAAGGCGAATTTTCTGTATTTTCGAAGGATTTCAGGAGTTACCAAACCAATTTTAGTTAGAATATACATTAAGATTGGCAGTTCAAATATAATACCACAAGCAAGTACAGAGGTTCGTACCAGCGAAATATAGCTACCGATATCAAATTGGTTTATAACATCTTCACTTACGCGGTAATTTCCTAAAAAATTGATACTTAACGGGGTAATTAGGTAATATCCAAACAAAACTCCTGTAAAGAAAAGAAATGAAGCAATCACGATAAAGCCACGACTAGATTTTCTTTCGTTCTCTCTTAAACCGGGGCTGATAAACCTCCAAAATTCGTAAAGAATATAAGGAAATGCCACGATTATCCCTGCATAAATAGAGGTCCACATGTGCGCCGAAAACTGTCCTGCCATGGTCCTGCTCTGAATTTTAAACGGCATTTCCTGAAAGCAGAAAGCGTCCATCCCCATGGCGCGAGAGATGTCACAAAATATTGCATAGGTGGCAAATTCTGGCCGTGTAGGGCCAAAAATTAAAATGTCAAAAATAAAGCCTTTAAAAATAAAGGCTATAACGCCCAAAATTACTACGGCTAGCGTGGCGCGCACAAGATGCCAACGCAATTCTTCCAGATGATCTAGGAAGGACATTTCTTTTTCGGGTTCCGGATTCTTTTTTTTCATTAAATAATTCCCTCTTTGGTGAGATTATGAATATGGACTACACCGCTATATTTACCATTGTCTTCAGCTAAAACCTGTGTTATACCGTATTTATCCATCATTTCCATAGCTTCAACAGCCATGGCGTTATTTGCTATACGCTTAGGATTTTGAGTCATAATATCCTTAGCGGTCAGGCCTGCAAAGCTATCAGATTTAGTTAACATTCTACGTAAATCGCCGTCTGTAATAATACCTACAATGGTTTCGTTTTCAACTACCGCCGTTACACCCAACATTTTTTCAGAAATTTCAATAATAACGTCCTTTAGATCGGTGTCAGGGCTTACTTGTGGTTTTTCGTTTAATGAAGTTAAATTACTGACTCGTAAATATAACTTTTTTCCTAAGGATCCGCCTGGATGAAAACGTGCAAAATCTTTACTTGAAAAGCCGTGTAGATCTAAAAGTGACATGGCCAAGGCATCGCCAATTACCAATTGTGCAGTTGTACTGGTTGTTGGTGCTAAATTATTGGGGCAGGCTTCTTTCTCTACATGAGCGTTCATAACAAAATCTGCTTGCTGCCCTAAAAAGGAGTCGCGATTGCCCGTAATGGCAATCAATTTAATCTCCATCCCCTTAATTAAAGGTACAAGAACCTTAATTTCTGGAGTGTTTCCGCTTTTTGAAATGCAGATTACGGTGTCATTTTCTTGAATAGTGCCTAAGTCGCCATGAATTGCATCTGCGGCATGCATAAATATGGAAGGTGTTCCGGTAGAGTTTAAAGTTGCTACAATTTTGGTGGCAATGTTGGCACTTTTGCCGATACCGGTAACAATTACCCTTCCTTTAGAATGGTATATGCAATCAACTGCGCCAGCAAATTCCTCATCTACCAAATCGACAAGTCTTGCAATTGCTTTGCTCTCAGTTTCTATGGTTTTTTTCGCTACCGAAATAATTCTATCTTGCTTGTTCAAAACTTAATTGCTTTTGAATGTTTGTAACTGTTTCAGAAATTAGTATATTTAGAATGGAATTAATTCAATTCAGAATCTTACTATTAGGTATTCTCTAATTAAGATGTGGACAACTTAATAAGGTTGCAAAATTACAACTGTTAACTTGTAAAACAATATATTGTTGGCTAAAACTGAATAACTCATAAAAACTCTAAACGCGTGGGAGATATTGATATTTACGCAGCTCTAAAAAAACATTTTGGATTTACTCGCTTTAAAGGCCTACAAGAAGAGGTTATAAAAAGCATTCTTGAGGGTAATAATACATTTGTGGTTATGCCTACAGGAGGCGGAAAATCACTCTGCTATCAACTTCCCGCACTTATGCAGGAAGGAACTGCAATTGTAGTTTCGCCATTGATAGCATTAATGAAAAACCAAGTTGATGCACTACGTGCTCTTTCTTCGGAAGAAGGAGTTGCACACGTGTTAAACTCATCACTCAATAAAACTGAGGTTAAAAAAGTGAAGAGTGATATAGACTCAGGCGTAACAAAACTGCTTTATGTAGCGCCCGAATCACTTACCAAGGAAGAATACGTTAATTTTCTGCAAACCCAGAAAATTTCGTTTATGGCCATAGACGAAGCGCATTGTATAAGCGAATGGGGGCACGACTTTAGGCCAGAATACCGAAACCTTAAACGTATTATTGAAAGAATTGGTGATGATATTCCTATTATTGGATTAACAGCTACCGCTACTCCAAAAGTACAGGAAGATATTCTTAAAAACTTGGGAATGCCAGATGCCAATACCTTCAAGGCTTCTTTTAACCGCCCGAATCTCTATTACGAAATACGCCCGAAAACTAAGAACGTAGATGCAGATATTATTCGTTTTGTAAAACAAAATGAGGGTAAAAGTGGAATTATTTATTGCTTAAGCCGAAAGAGAGTGGAGCAGCTTGCCCAAGCCTTACAAGTAAATGGTATAAAAGCCGTGCCGTATCATGCTGGACTGGATAGCAAGACGCGTGTAAAACATCAAGATATGTTTTTGATGGAAGATACCGATGTGGTCGTGGCTACCATCGCTTTCGGGATGGGAATAGATAAGCCAGATGTTCGCTTTGTTATTCATAATGACATTCCTAAAAGTATAGAGAGCTATTACCAGGAAACCGGACGCGCGGGAAGAGATGGCGGCGAGGGGCATTGCCTTGCATTTTATAGTTATAAGGATATAGAAAAACTTGAAAAGTTTATGAGTGGGAAGCCAGTCGCGGAACAAGAAATTGGCCACGCATTATTACAAGAGGTGGTTGCTTTTGCAGAGACCTCTATTTCGCGTAGAAAATTTATTCTTCATTATTTTGGAGAAGAATTTGATACGGAAACTGGCGAGGGCGGAATGATGGATGATAATATGCGGTTTCCGAAGAAAAAACACGAAGCAAAAGACAGTGCCAAAAAATTATTGGACGTAGTTGAAAAAACCAATGAACAATATAAAAGTAAGGAGGTTGTAAATGTCTTGATCGGGAAAGCAAACGCACTAATTAAATCGCACCGCACAGATTCCCAAACCTATTTTGGTTCGGGAGCTTCACAAGACGCCGCCTACTGGATGGCTCTTTTACGCCAGTTATTGGTGGCAGGCTACCTTAAAAAAGATATAGAAACCTACGGTGTAATCCATCTAACGGAAAAAGGGAGAAAATTTATAAAATCGCCAACATCATTTATGATGACGGAAGACCATTCCTTTAAAGACGCCAATGACGATGTAGTTGCAGGCCCCAGCAAAGGTGGTGAAGTAGCCGATGAAAAACTGTTTAAACTGCTAAAAGCACAACTAAAAAAGGTAGCGCACGACTTAGATTTACCGCCGTTTGTTATTTTTCAGGAACCTTCCCTAGAAGACATGGCACTCAAATACCCGATTACAATGAACGAACTATCCAATGTTCACGGCGTGGGTGAGGGGAAAGCTAAAAAATATGGTAAGTCTTTCTTAAAGCTGATACAAGAATATGTTGAGGAAAACGATATCATTAGACCAGAAGACTTTGTGGTAAAATCTACAGGAAGCAACAGCTCCTTAAAGCTGTATATTATTCAGAATGTTGACAGAAAACTTGCTCTCCCTGATATTGCTGATGCCAAAGGTCTTGAAATGCCTGAGTTTATAAAAGAAATGGAAGCTATTGTTTATAGTGGTACCAAACTTAATATAGACTATTGGGTAGATGAGGTGTTAGACGAAGACCAGCAAGAGGAGGTTCACGATTATTTTTTAGAAGCCGAAACCGATAAAATAGAAGAGGCTTTAGAAGAGTTTGATGGTGACTATGAAGAAGAGGAACTTCGGCTTTATCGTATTAAGTTTATTAGCGAAGTAGGTAATTAGTTTTTGATGTTCCGGTTAATCAGTGGTTTGTAGTTTGTCAATGTTATTTAGGCATGGACTAACTACAAACCACAAACGATTAAATTAACATCTAACTTTTCTGCTCCTTATTGAAGTATACCAAATAGTAATACATTTGCTTTTCTTCATCCCAACCTTTTTCAACAAACTTATCGGCGCTTTCCGGGTTAATGAAATCCATTTTTATCTGGATGTTGGTGTCAAGGTTAATAATGTTTTTAATCTTTTTTCTAGCGGCAGTAACAGCTGTGTTTGCAATTGGGAAAGTAGTTAGATCCTCAATCTTGTATTTAGGCGCTTTTTCGGTTTTATAATGCTGGAATTCCGGTAAAAAGTCTGGGTTGTCAATAACCTCGTTCATAAACGCTGACTCTTCAAAAGTATCGTTTTTGGCAAAGTGGTTTACGGCTCGGTTCATAAACATAACCTCTTCCTTTTTATCTTCCGCTGGTAAAACAACGTCTTTAGCAAAATCTTGGCAGAACTTGAGGTATTTTTTAGTGTGAAAATTGTCATCGGCAAGTGCCTCAACACCTAGAAAGCTTTCAAGCCAATAACGCGTATCATAACGGTTGCTGTCTACCGAAAGAATTTTATAGCCTAATTCTCTTTCCGAATTAAAAATTAGACAACCTTTATCCAGTTTATTGAGACTTACCCCATGCTGAAGCATTGCATCAAGCTGATTGCCTTCTTCTGAAAACTGAAGAAAATCCTGCTTTACCTCACTTTTGAATATTCCAATGGCGTCCATTTTTACATTGTCTAACTGTACGCCTTCTAGATATGCCACATAAACTTCACCGCTTTTAATATGTGGGTGCTCAGATTGGTTGAACAGATAACTGGCAATCTTTCTGCTTTCCTCATGAATGTTTTCTGGGGCATCAAAAATATTGTTGGCGCTGTTGTATAGCTCGTGGAATTCTAAATCTGCTTCATGCGAAAAATGAAAATAGTTTTCTTCTTTCTCTCGAAATGGCTTTAGAAAGAACTCTTTTAATAACGGCGTAATTTCATCATCCATTTTATAAGGTGCTTCCGAAAGGAAAATAGCTTCATTTCGACTTTTATTTCCCACTCTATGAATGGAAAGGGACTCAATTTGGGTAGAAAAAAGATTGATCATCTATATAATTATGAGTTAAGAGTTATGAGTTTTTTACTGACTACTGACACTGACACTGACTACTGACTACTGAATCTAGTTCCAGTTTTCATCAAAATCTAAATCGCCGTAGTCTTCTGGGTCTAGATCGTAATCTATATCTAAGTCATCATCATCATCGTCACCGTCAATTTTTTCTGAGATGAATTCTTTTTCCGGAGCCTCATCAGGCACTTGTCCTTCTACATACATTAAATTAGGATATAAAACACCTTCTTCAGCTTGTACAATATCGCCCAATTCTATCATAAACGTCCACATGTTTAAGAAATCGTAAACGTAGAGCATGCGTGTATTCTTTTCGTCAACCACATCTTCCAGTGAGGTTTCATTCATTAGGCGAATGCCTCCTTCCTCGTCACTTACGTCAAACAATGATATTTCCTCTCCTTCTTCCCAAAGTTCGTTGCTCAGGTAAAAGGAAGCCATTTCCTGCCCGTCAAAACCAAATGACTGGATAACAGCATTGTGAAGATCCTCCAAAGTATCGGAAGCTTTTATCTCTATGTCGCGAAAAACGTCTTCGTGCGTATCAAGTATTACTCTAAAACGGTAAATCATTTTTTTAAAAATTTTGGACTGCAAAGGTATTAAAAAGGAAACAGTTTTTAGGGTCAGTTTTGTCTTTTGCCAATGTATTATTTAGAAAATCGGTGTAATACAAAAGTCATTCCTGCCAATAGAAAAAACGCAGTTACTTGGTGTAAAACGCCCAATGTTACAGGTACTTGGTATAAAAGTGTAAAAACCCCTAAGGTAAATTGTACAAGCACTAAAATCAATAATAGGTTAATGCCGTTTTTCTGCGGAACCGTTAGCTGCATTTTTCGCGCTTTGTACCAAATATAAAAGATTACCGCTACCACAATATACGCCAAGTAGCGATGCACAAATTGTACGCCGCTCTTTCCTTCTATAAAGTTTCGCCAAACGGGAACTTGTTCTGTGGTAACCGTTTCGTGTATCCATTTGCCGTCGCTCATCATGGGCCAAAAGTTGTGAATCCAACCGGCGTCCAATCCGGCAACAAAAGCACCCCAAATAATTTGAACAATAAGCACGCCCAAACCAACTCTTATGATGTTTCTAAAATGTTTGTCAACCTCTTTCTTAACAGGGTACCACAAGTCTAAAGCCACCCAGAACGTATATGCAAAAGTTAGAAAAGCAGTAGTTAAGTGCATGGCAAGCCTATAATGACTTACACTGGGCCTATCAATTAACCCGCTTTTTACCATATACCAGCCCAGAAAGCCTTGAAACCCTCCAAGGAATAGTAAAATTATAGCTTTTTTAACCGTTGGTTTGGTAAGCTGTTTTTTGAAAAGGAAATATAAAAACGGAATAATAAAAATAATTCCTAACAACCTCCCCAGCACCCTGTGGATATATTCCCAGAAATAAATATCCTTAAAATCTTCTAAATCAAAATGATTATGAAGTTTTTGATATTCAGGAAATTGTTTATAATGCTCAAATTCGGCAATCCATTCGGCTTCATTTAAGGGCGGAATGCTCCCAGAAATCAATTTGTAGCTGGAAATAGAAAGCCCCGAATGGGTAAGCCGCGTAATTCCGCCGACCACTACCATAATAAAAATCAATAAACAGCCAGTTAAGAGCCAATAGATCACTTTTTTGTTGTCTTTATTTGCCACAGCTTCACAAATTAAATTTTAATACTTATACATTTTTAACGGCAAAGTCCGCAAAGCTTTTAAATTTTCTCTTTGTGTTCTTTGTGTAAATCATTGTTTCCTTTATGGTTGAGTTTTTTTAATACCCTCAATCACTATTCCCTGCTATTAATCCAATTTCGCTTCCTTTTTTCAACATAAACTCTTTTGCAGCTTCGTATTCATTAGGGATTTCACCTTCAAGAATTGCTTCCTTTATAGCAGCTTTAATGATGCCTATTTCTCTTGAAGGCTTTAAATTAAAGGTTTTCATAATTTCCTCGCCCGAAACTGGAGGTTGGAAATTTCGAACTTGGTCGCGCTCTTCTACCTCTACAATCTTATTGCGAACCAATTGAAAGTTGGCGTGGTATCTTTTGTATTTCTTTGGATTTTTTGTTGTGATATCTGCTTCACAGAGCGTCATTAGATCTTCTACATATTCACCAGCGTCAAAAATTAACCTTCGTACCGCACTATCTGTAACATTACTAGCCAAAACAATAGGGCGGGAGCTCATCAATACCATTTTTTGAACAAATTTCATTTTGTCGTTTAGTGGCATTTTAAGACGTTTAAAAAGCTTGTACACCATTTTTGCGCCCACAAATTCGTGAGTGTGAAACGTCCACCCCAACTTTTTATCAAACTTTTTTGTTGGGGCTTTTCCTATATCGTGAAGCAATGCTGCCCATCGCAACCAAAGATTATCAGTGGTTTTTGAAATATTATCAACCACCTCCAAGGTATGCCAAAAGTTATCTTTATGAGTTTGTCCTTCTTTCTCGTCAACACCTTGTAAGGCAACTAATTCGGGTAAAATATATCCTAATAATCTAGTTTTATGCAGCAGTGCAAAGCCTTTGGAAGGTACGTTTGAAAGCAATATTTTATTCAGTTCAACAACAATTCGCTCTTTTGAAATAATCTTTATGCGTTTTGAATTTCGCGTAATAGCTTTTAAGGATTCATTTTCAATCTTAAAATCCAACTGGGTTGCAAACCGAATGGCACGCATCATCCGCAAAGGGTCATCGCTGTATGTAATATCGGGATCTAACGGGGTTCGGATTATTTTTTTCTGAAGGTCTTGAATTCCGTTAAACGGATCTAATAATTCTCCATAGTTATCACTGCTTAAACTGAGTGCTAGCGCATTTATAGTAAAATCCCTTCGGTTTTGATCGTCTTCTAAAGTGCCGTTTTCCACCGCGGGATTTCTGCTTTCTTCGGAATACGATTCTTTTCGTGCCCCTACAAACTCAAGTTCAATGCCGCCAGTTTTTAACATGGCGGTGCCGTAGGTTTTAAATACGGAAACTTTAGGTTTTCCCGGTAAGAGGTTTGCAACTTCCTTGGCTAGGTCAATCCCGCTGCCCACTGCAACAATATCAATGTCTTTGGCCTTGCCACGATCTAAAATATAGTCGCGAACGTAGCCGCCAATTACATAGCTCTCAAGGTTTAGGTTTGAAGCCGCTTTAGAAATAGTTCTAAAAATTGGGTTTTCTAAAGCAGATATATAAGTTTGTTTTGTCATTTGGTTTGCCACGAATGCACGAATATTTTTTTGTGTTTCTTAAAAAGAGAATTGTCACGAATCCTTTTTTATACTAACATAGATGAATGATTATTTCTTTTTATAAGTTTGTTTTGTCATTTGGTTTGCCACTAATGCACGAATATTTTTTTGTGTTTCTTAAAAAGAGAATTGTCACGAATCCTTTTTTATACCAACATAGATGAATGATTACTTCTTTTTATAAGTTTGTTTTGTCATTTGGTTTGCCACTAATGCACGAATATTTTTTTGTGTTTCTTAAAAAGTGAATTGTTACGAATCCTTTTTTATACCAACATAGATGAATGATTACTTCTTTTTATAAGTTTGTTTTGTCATTTGGTTTGCCACTAATGCACGAATATTTTTTATATTAATCCTAAAAGAGAATTGTCATGAATGGTTTTTAGACTAAAATTGATGGGTAATTTTCCTATTTTCGATGTGTTTTTTAAAATTAAGTGAATTATCATAAAAAATTGTTTTGTGTTTAGGATTACTCAATAACTTAAAACACGATTCTTTTATACTTTAAAACATCTCGATGAAAATTGATTAAAAGGGCAAGTTTACATCTAGATATTTTTAAATAATTCATACTCTAGCGCATCTTTATACACTATTTCAGAAAAGCCACCTCCAAGATTATTATGCACCTCAAATAAGCACCCTATTATATTATAACTTTCTTCTTTGTAGATTATGTTATTCATAATATTTTAATTCTATAGGATTAATTATTCTCGTTTAAAATATCACTATTCATTCTTATTTTTCGCAATCTTAATTTATTTAATTCTCAAACATTAGTGTACATTTTTATTTTCTCATATTTCAACTTCATTCGTGCATTCGTGGCACTATTTATTTCCGAATAACCTTGACGCTTCCATTATTCCCCAACTTGATAATTGCCGACGGTTTCCCAGATTTTTTTTCGTGCTGCAAATTTACAACATAGTCCACGCCCCCCAAAATTAAAGGGTCTATTTCGGTATAACTTCGCGGTGTTTTTGCTTCGGAAAAATTGGCTGAGGTTGAAACAATGGGTCTTCGGAACTTTCTAATTAGCTTTTTGCAAAATTCATCCTTTGCCACCCTGATAGCAAGCGAGTTGTCTGCAGCTATTATATTTTCCGCTACGCGAATGGGGTCGTCATAAATAATAGTAGTAGGTTTTTTGGCATATTTCAGAATGTCATAAGCTACTTCGGGGACGTCTTGAATATATTCATTGAGCATTTTGAAATCGCTTACCAGGCAGATCAAAGATTTTTTGTCACTTCTTTTTTTAAGCTGAAATACTTTTTCTACCGCATCTGCATTGGTGGCATCGCAGCCAATGCCCCAAACAGTATCGGTGGGGTATAGAATGAGGCCTCCTTTTTTTAAAACAGTTAATGCGTTTTCAATTTCGTTTTTCATAACAAGGGTTTTTCTCAATTCTTTTTTGGTTGAAATGTTGTCTTATAGGTAAAATGCATTTGCTTTGCCAGTCATTTTTTGGACAAGCCATAAATATGCATTGGCGATTATTATGCAAAGGTAAATGTAAATTAGTTTACACCTATTTATTTTATTAGAAGATGAACCACGATAAATTTCAATGTATTTAATTAAAGTTATCTCCTCTTTGGTATTTTTGAAACAAATAAATTCTGATGTACAAAAAAGTAAAGCATAAGCTTAGAAAGAAGGCTCTTGAACGTAAATTTCGAAGGGAAGAAAATTATTTAAGTTTAGCCGACTTTGATTCAACTAAAAAAGGCGTGCTTATCGTTGATTCTATGGTGCCGGAATATGATAGGGATTCAGGATCTCGGCGTCTTTTTCACATAATTGAGATTGTCCTAAAACGCGATTTCAATGTTTTTTTGATGGCGGACACCAATGAGTATCGGTTTAAGGATGAATATTGTCAAAAATATAAAGAGATGGGGGCAGTTGTGTATGTGCCTGGCTTAGATGGCAATAATAAATTGATTGACCGAGAAAAATCTATTCAGCTGATAGCGCCACATATAGATTTTGCTTGGCTCCATCGGCCCGATATTTTTTATAAGTATTACGAATTAGTCAAGAAACAATCTAACGCAAAGTTGATTTTTGACATGGTAGACTTTCATTATCTGCGATTAAAACGGAAGTGGGAGCTAAGCAAAGCCTCTGAGTTAGAACAGGAGATGAAGAAATACTTAAAAATGGAACTCCACAATGCTGAAATGGCAGATGTGGTCGTGCCAATTACAGCAGAAGATAAACGGGAACTCCTGCCATTGTTAAAGAAGAAAGTGGATATGGCAATAGTTGGAAATATCCATCAATTTAAACATGAAAATTTAGGTTTTCAAAATTTTGATCAACGCGAAAACCTCCTGTTTATAGGAAGTTTTATACATGCGCCCAACTTGGAAGCCGTTAGATTTCTTCATGATAAGATCCTCCCAATCTTGTTAAAGGAATTACCTGCTCTGAAAATTGACATCATAGGAAGTTATGCCCCTCAAGAAATTTTGGATCTCAATTCAGAAAACTTTAGAGTCTTGGGTTTTGTTGAGGATATTTCGGAGTTTTTCAATAAGGCGAAGTTGTTTGTCGCGCCACTAGCTTTTGGCGCTGGAATTAAAGGGAAAATCGGACAAAGTTTAGAGTTTGGACTTCCGTTGATCACTACTGAAATTGGTGCAGAAGGATTTGATTTTTCGCCTTATGAAGATCATATGATTGCATCAATGGACGATCCAATAGATTTTGCTGAAAAGATAATAGCGCTTTATAATGATGAAAAACTATGGCGGCAAGTAAGTAATAATTCTGAAAAGATATTGAAACCTTTTTCTTTGGCCCAAATAGAAGAAAATGTGACGAAAATCCTCACCTAAACTTAACTAAAACCTAATTCAGGTTAAACACTTTTTCCACCCAACCTTCCAAAGTATATTTTCGGTAAACTTCTTGCGGAATCGGTACGTAGGCGGTTTTTAAAAAGCTTTCAGGAATTAGTGGGTTTTCGGGGTCAATGATTAAAATGTTTTCGGGATTGTAGAAATCGAAATCCTGAATGTATTTATTAGAAGTAATGATTTTCTTCTGAAACCCCATTGCTTCAAAAACCCTAAAACTTATTCCGGTTTGGTCTATTCGCAGTAAATCTAGAACAGCCCTTGATTTAGCGATGTTTTCATGCAACTCGTCCTGATTCATTCTATCTTGCGAAAAAATAATATCCTCATGTAAGCTTTCAGGTTCTCTTTTTCCAACCAACAAAAAACGGGAGACCAGCTGTTGCTCCCTAAAATATTCCGAAATTTTATTTAAAGCAGCAAGGCGTTCGTCGATGGAAGTAATAGTAAAACAATCGTATTTTATTTCACGGTTATCTAATAGTGGTTTTTTATCAAAATAAATATAATTTGTAAGTGGTTTTAGGTTGTAAGTGGCTACGTCTTCTGAATCGAAAGAAAAAACCTCGTTAAATAGATCGATGTTTAAAAGATGCGAAATAGGGTTTCGTTTACTACTATCATAGAGATACGCAATATATCGGTTTGTAAAAGACTTTATCTTTTGGTGCGTAGCAATTGAGATTACTTCTGGGTTTATTACAAGAACTTGATCCTGTTTGCCCAGTGCAGCAAGTTCGTTTATAATATATTCTTCCCGCTTTATTTTTTTGATATTTCGTTTTAAAAAGAGCTTGCCAAAAAAGTTTCCAATACGATGGAATGGAGTAGGGTAGCTGTGTTTATAACTTCTAAGATTAATATGGTGCGCAGCTATGTCTTTTTCCCGAAGCGCATCAACAATGTGATGGTCATAGTTCCAAAAATCAAAACTGATAAGGCATATTTTCATAAGAGGATTTTGGTAAAAATAGAAATATTCTCGAATTAATAGCGAAAATGTATCTTTGGAAAAAGTTTGAAATGATCTTTGCAGCATATAAATCAAATACGCTAAAGAAATGAAAAAGATTCACGTCGGTTTTCTGTTGTCTTACGATTATGAAAATCTAAAGAAAGCAATTCCTCCTGTTTATAAGGAAGCCGATGCTATTTTTATTGCTGAAGATAAGGAGTATAGAACTTGGTCTGGTAAGAACTTTGAGGTCTCTCCTAGCTTTTACGAATGGATTGAAGAATTTGATACTGAGAAAAAAATACAGATTTATAAAGACGACTTCTATATTCCCGAACTTTCCGCCATTGAAAACGATACCCGCGAGCGCACCATGCTTTCTGAGAAAATGGGCCTTGGCAATTGGTTGGTGCAAGTAGATGCCGATGAGTATTTTGTAGATTTTTCAACTTTTGTTAAGTCATTGCGCAAGTATGATGCGTTTTTAAACAATCCCGAAAAGACCCCGGTTCAGATTGCTGGATTTCTTATCAATATGTATAAATACACCGATGATGGTTTGCTCTATGTTGACAACCCTACAAAGGTTTTGCTTGCTACCAATTATCCCGAATACACTTTTGCCCGTCAAAACCGAAAGCGAATTATCTATACCGATAATTTGTTGATGCACGAATGTATTTCTCGAAGTGAAGCCGATTTAATGACAAAACTTAAAAATTGGGGTCATTCTAAAGATTTTGATATTGAGCAATACGTTGAAAAGTGGCGTTCAGTAAACAAAGACAATTACAAGGAAATGCAAGATTTTTTCTATTTGCAGCCCGAAGGATGGAAAACCTTGGATTATATAGACACCAAAGATATGGATGAAATAAAGCGGCAGCTAAATGCAAAGCCAGAATTACACCCAACGTCTTGGTTTCTATTTAAAAAGAACATTGGACAATACTTTAAACACCTTTTTAAATGAAAACTTCCTTATTAATTTCCACCTATAACTGGCCGGAAGCCTTAGAATTAGTTTTGTTGAGTTTGGAGAACCAAAGCGTCAAGCCAGATGAGGTTTTGATTGCAGATGATGGTTCTACTGAAGCGACCAAACAATTAATTGGAAGTTTTCAAAGTAAAAACGAGGTTCCAATTCGGCATTTTTGGCATGAAGACAAGGGGTTTAGAAAGGCAATTATTTTGAATAAAGCGATTGCAGCGGCAAAAGGAGATTACATTGTTCAAGTTGATGGCGATTGTATAATGCACAAAGATTTTGTGCGCGACCATAAGGCAATGGCAGTTGCTAATGTTTATCTTTTTGGCAGTAGGGTCAATATTCAGGAGCAATTTATTCCGAAGTTATTTGCTTCACAAAAGATAACCTTCAGCTTCTTTGCCAAGGGAATTAAAAAACGCACCAGAAATCTTCGCGTACCAGCCTTGAGCAATCTTTATAAAACTACCGATGAAATTTCACATAAAATGAGAGGTTGTAATGTTTCCTTTTGGAAAAAAGATGTAGTTGCTGTAAATGGGTATAACGAAGCATTTGAAGGCTGGGGCAGAGAAGACTCCGAATTGATTATACGGATGATGCATAACGGCGTTTTGGGAAGGCGCTTGCGTTACCGTGGCATTGTTTATCATATTTGGCACAAGGTAAAGGACCAAAGCCGTTTTGAAATCAACGATAGTTTACAGGAAAAAGCGCTTGCTGAAAAAAGTAAATGGTGCGAAAAAGGGATTGATAAATATTTGTAGTTTTTACACTCAGTCAATTTTACGATACAACAGCCAAAGATTCACATATCGCTTAAATACCGAAAACGCACTTACATAGGCCAAAATAAACCCTTCCTTGCCATCAAGTATCCCCAATCTAATTATATATTGGTGCCAAAACCGATACCACGGCCTAAACAGAAAATGGTACAGGTTTGGCTTCTTGCCTTTTTTATAAAGCATTTTTGCTTGAAGCTTACTGTATTGGTGAAGTTTTGCCGTATAATGATCAAAAGATTTATAGGTGTGGTGCGGAACGCTATGGGTTAGTTTTTCGGTTTTGCCATCGGCGTCTATAGTTTCATGAACGAGGTTTGAATTGTAACGGCAGTAATTTTTATTAAAGAAACGAATTACAAAATCGGTTTGAAAGCCGCTGTATTTTATACGCTTCCCCATAAAGTTATAATCGCGTTTAACAAAATAAGCAATCGCTTTTGGGTTTTTAGCGATTTCTACAATTTCCTTTGCCACTGCTTCGGTTACCTCTTCGTCAAGATCAAAAAAGGTAACCCAATCGTTGTTTGCTTTGGAGATAGCAAAGTTTTTTTGTGCTGAAAAATTGTCAAATTTACGTTGGTAAACCCTAACTTTTTCGTGTTTTGAAGCCAATGCCACCGTTTCATCGCTACTAAAAGAATCTACAATCACAATTTCATCCACAAACCAAAGCCCTTTAAGGTAAGCTTCAATGTTGTGGGCTTCGTTGAGCGTAATGGCGAGCGCGGAGATTTTTGTAGGGGTTTCCAAAAAGAATTGTAATTTGCGTAAAAGTATAAATTTTAGCAATACAAAAACCCCAATATGGCAAAGCTTCCCATTTTAATGTACCATCATGTAATTTCTGGGGAAGGCGAGGGCTTGACCATATCGGTGAAGAACCTTGAAGAGCAGTTTAAATACTTGTCGGAAAACGAATTCCAAAGTCACCATTTAGCCGATCTAATGGATTTAACCGATTTACCTAAGGGCAAGAACATTGTTATAACTTTTGATGATTGTTACCTAAGCCATAAGGAAATTGCCTTACCCTTGCTTCAAAAATACAATTTAAAGGCCACGTTTTTTGCTCCGTTGAAATTTCTTGGCAACAAAGACGGATGGAATACAGGTGAGCTACCTATGCTCTCAGTAGCCCAATTAAAAGCTTTGGATCGAGAAACCATAGAGCTGGGGTTTCATTCGTTTCAGCATTTGGCGTATAGTGAACTTTCTGCTGCCCAGGTTGAGGCAGATACACGGCGATGTATTGAATTTATTGAGGAACATGATCTGAAGTTTTCGCCTGTACTGGCGTATCCGTATGGGAAATTCCCTAGAAAAGATCCCGAAAACAAGACGTTTAATAAAATACTGGCTCAAAATGGAATCCAATACGGACTCAGAGTCGGGAATAGGATAAATGACTTCCCTTTTAAGAATCCCTACCAAATTCAAAGAATAGATATAAAGGGCGAATGGTCCCTATCAAAATTTAAGCGTAAAATTAAATTCGGAAAATACCTTTAGAGAAACTTTAGGTTGCGGTGGTATTGCCAGTAATCTAAGGTTTTAGCGCATTCCCTTCTGAAGAAGCATTAATTTTACATACCGCTGAAATACGCCATAAGCATTGACTGCGGCTACGGTAAGTCCGGGAACTCCATCTCTAAATCCACCCTTTAGAATATAAGAGCTAAAAAAACGGTATCCCGGCTTGAAAATTAAGTGAAGCCAGGTAGTCTTTTTACCTTTTTTAAAAAGGTTAGTTGCTTGAAACCATGCGTAACGCTCTTTTTTAGTAATATAATTTCGCAGGCCTTTATAGGTAAAGTGGAGCATTTTGTTTTCCAACTTACCAACGCTACCACTACAATGTAATTTTTCGTGAACCGATCCCGTAAAATGGGCGCCTTCTCGCTTTACAAGTCGTAAAACATCGTCGCTGTGATGGTAGAGAAACCGATTCATATAAAAATGAGGGAAATTAATAAGGTAACCAGTGTGTTTGGGGTTGGCAATAGTTTCTAGAATTTCTGATTCCAAGGAATGCGTAACCCGTTCATCGGCATCTATAAAAAGTACCCAATCTCCAGTTGCTTCTTTTAAGGCGAAGTTTTTCTGGTTTGAGAAGTTATCAAATTCCCGCTGTAAGAATTTTGAAGCATGCGTTTGGGCAATTTCAGGTGTTTTATCGGTACTGAAAGAATCTACAACAATAATTTCATCAGCAAAAGAAACTGAGAATAGTGCATCTTTCAGATACGCTTCTTCATTAAAAGTGGGTATGATTACTGTGAGTTTTGGCATATTTTTGTGGCCACGAATGCACGAATCTCCTACAAGGTTTTAAAAACCTTGCAGGATATTCGTGTACTTATAAGGTTTCTTATAACTGATAGGTCTTTCTAAAATTATTCGTGAATTCGTGGCGGTTTTATTTTTTCCGAAATTACAACTTTTTTTAAACCTAAGGCAACTTGATAAATAACTTTATCTTTGCAAAGATGAAACGACTAGATACATCTATAATTATAAGTACTTATAATTCCACCGACTGGCTGGAAAAAGTCCTGTACGGGTACAATAATCAAACTTATAGGCAATTTGAAATTGTAATTGCGGATGACGGTTCTACCGATGAAACGCGCGACTTGCTCAAAATCATGCAGGAAGAGGTGTTTTTTCCTATCGTGCATGTTTGGCATGAGGACAATGGTTTCCAGAAATCACAAATTCTTAATAAGGCTATTTTACATTGCAATACGCCATATATAATTATGAGCGATGGCGACTGCATTCCGCGTAAGGATTTTGTGGAGCAGCACGTTAAATACAGGGAAGAAGGTTATTTTCTTTCTGGTGGCTATTTTATGCTTCCTATGAATATTTCTGAAACCATAACGAAAGACGAAATTTATACAGAAAAATGTTTTCAGCTTTCTTGGTTGAAATCGCATGGCCTAAAATCTTCTTTTCGAAACAATAAACTGGATTCGGGTTTTATCAATCCAAGATTGCTTAATTCTTTTACGCCTACTAATCCTAGTTGGAATGGGCACAATTCCTCAGGTTGGAAAGAAGATATAATTGCTGTAAATGGTTTTGACGAACGTATGCAATACGGTGGCCAAGATCGTGAATTGGGAGAGCGACTCACAAATTTAGGTGTAAAAAGCAAGCAAATTCGCTACAATGCCATCGTGTTGCACCTTGATCATCCGCGCGGGTATAAAAACCAAGACTCCATTAATAAGAACTTGGCAATTCGGAAGCAAACCAGAGACGAAAAAAAGAAATGGACTTCCTTTGGAATAGTAAAAGAGTAGTATTCGTACTATTTGAGGATAAACTTGAAGCTTATTTCTGCTTTTGTATGCTGTAAATTCATCTTACAATAAAGGAAATCTTTACAGCGCTACACCTTTGAAGCTGTCAATAAGTGATGCTCTAAAAAAGGTCTTAACTTTGAAAGTATCATTTCTGGGGTCAATTCCTTATAAAGCGAATGTGGGTCTTCTTCAATTCCGCGACGTTCCTCCAAGGTAAAACTGCTAAAGAGATTGGGCTTTTCTTCCATTAAATGGATTGAATCATGGTGTTTTTTGTCTTCAAAACTGCTCCAGTGCTCCTTGTTTACATAAGGCGAATATATAGTAAACGTAGGGATGTTGACGGCTTTTGTAATGTGTACGCTACCCCCTTCGTTGGAAACCAATAGGTCGCATTTATTTACCAGTTTTATAAACCCACGAATGTTGTCTTCATAAATATCTAGGTTTATGAGGTCTTTATCGCGGCACATTTCGTACACTTTTAAGGCTTCCGCTTTTTGGTCTGGCATATAATTAAAGAGAATCGTGCCGTGGTAATTCTCGGTTATATAATTTATTAGTTCGACCATATATTCATAAGGCATCGATTTTTGAGGGGTGCTGCCTAAAATGCCCAACATGATTATAGGCTTGGGTAAGGAGTCAATTCTGCTGTAGTTTTTTTCTTCCGCTGTCAAGAATATTTTTGGGGCGTATTCGGGTTCCTTCAGCTCAAAAACAGAGGTTATCATGTTAATTCGGTCTTCAATTGCCTTTCCGCAGGTCTTGGAACGATTCTCTAAAAAACTAACCGGATGCGTATAAAAAGGAAGCTTTAATTCTTTGTGGGCGCGTTTGAGCCCTATTCTATACCTAGCACCGGAAAATAGGCAAATCAGCCTGCTTTGAAGCTTGGAATACGGGTCAAAAATAATGTCGTATTTTTCCTTTTTAATCCTTAAAATAGTCTTCAGTAGGGCTAAATAACTCTTTAGCTTTTTTTCATTAACCGCAATAACACGGTCAATATTCGGGTTATTTTCCAATACGCCCGCAGTGTATTCATATACAAAATAGGTTACCTCACTATTCGGAAATACCTTTTTAATATTGTTGGCAATAACCGAGCTTATTAGCACGTCGCCAATTCTTTTATTCTGTATTACGAGTATTTTCTTCATACGCATTGTCTCCCCAGACCGCTAATCGTTATCGTCGGAAAAAATTATTTGCCTTAAAATTCTTCCTTTTAGGGTTGGGGCAAGAATCTTAATGGATTACCTTCGCAAAATACCTTTTATTTTACAAATGCGAGAGAATTTTGTAATTCATCCTAATTATGCCCACTTGGCTACAAAGCTAAGTGATGTACTTCACAATTTTTCAGAAAAAGGAGAATATGTGACACAAGGGGATCGAAATATAATTAAAAAAGTAGCTATTGAAGGTGTTACGGTCAATATTAAGAAGTTTAAAACGCCCAATGGCTTTCAATCTTTTGTGTATCAATTTCTTCGGAAAAGTAAGGCAAAACGATCTTTTGAATATGCCTCAAAACTAATCGGTTTTAATATCAAAACACCCTTTCCTATTGCTTATCTAGAAGTATTCTCTGGCGGACTCAAGGAAAGTTATTATGTAAGCGAACACGTGGATTACGATTTTGATTTTCGCGAATTAATTCATAATCCAAGCTTTAAAAACAGAAATGACATTTTAAAGCAGTTTACCAACTTCACCTTTAAGCTGCATGAAAACGGTGTGAATTTCTTGGATCACTCTCCGGGAAATACCCTAATCTTAAACAAGGGAAATGATGTTTACGACTTCTACCTGATAGATTTAAACCGGATGCGATTTGAGTCTATGGACTTTAAAAAACGAATGCACAACTTTAGGCGGCTTTGGCTTTCAAAAACCATGGTTAAGGTAATGGCAACCGAATACGCTAAGCTTTACGGCAAGCGTTATGACGAAACCCATGCGTTAATGTTGCAATATAGCCGCCAGTTTCAAAAAAAAGTAAACAGCAAAAAACTCCGACGCCGAAAAAGGTGATTAAAACTTATACTGTAAAGCAGTATTGGTTTTTGCCAAAAGTTTTCGCTTATTAAAAGTCTTGTCTAAAGCGCTATTTATTTACCTTTTGCACATCAATTTCACTTAAATTCTCAAGATAGCTACGCCCCGAAGCTGAATCGGACCCCACGACCACTAAAATGCGCTCATTCATGGCTTCAAATTGCTTTCCAAAAGTGGAAAGAACAATGTAGGTAGTGTTCCCAATTTCAGAATTAAACAATTGATCCCAAGAGTAAACCAATTCGGTGCCAGCTGTGTTTTTCAAGATAAAACTTAGCTTTTTTAGCTCGTTGGGATTATTTACGTTATAGCGTTGACCTTTTAATAAATCTTTTAGCAGAACTCCTTTTAGCTGTGTAGCAGTGCTTCCAGAGGCGGCGCGATATTTTGTAACAATAGCCTGGTTGATTTCTTTAGACTCAAACTTTTTAAGAAAGTCCAAATTGAAGTTCAGCTCGTTCTTTATTGCTCCCTGTACCATAAAACTGTCTGTTGCCTTAGTGCTGTTTTGGGCACAAAGCGAAGCTGTAAGTAAAAGCAGAAAAATTGTCGATAGTTTTTTCATGGTATATGTTTATAATTAGTTAGCTAAGATAAATTAAAATTGATCAAATTAATACTATTAAACGGCAACATTGTATTCGCGAAGCGCATCATTCAAAGATGTTTTTAAGTTGGTGCTTGCCTTCCGCTTACCAATAATTAACGCACAGGGTACTTGATAATCTCCAGCTGGAAATTTTTTAGTATAACTCCCCGGAATAACCACCGAACGCGCTGGCACATAGCCTTTAATTTCTTTTGGCGTATCTCCGGTTACATCAATAATTTTTGTTGAGGCGGTAAGCACAACGTTAGCGCCAAGAACAGCTTCCTTTCCAACGCGAACCCCTTCTACCACAATACACCTTGAGCCTATAAAAGCATTGTCCTCTACAATTACTGGAGCGGCCTGCAACGGTTCTAAAACACCACCAATGCCAACGCCTCCACTAAGATGTACATTTTTACCAATTTGCGCGCAACTGCCTACAGTGGCCCATGTATCTACCATGGTTCCTTCTTCTACATAAGCCCCAATATTTACATAGCTTGGCATAAGGATTACGCCTTTTGAAATATAGGCGCCGTAACGTGCAACCGCATGCGGTACTACGCGAATGCCTTTTGTTTCATATCCCGATTTTAAGGGTATCTTATCGTGGTATTCAAAAATGCCCACCTCTAAAGTCTTCATTTTTTGGATGGGGAAATACATAACAATGGCCTTTTTCACCCATTCGTTAACCTGCCAGCCTTCGGTGCCATCTTCGGCAGTGATTGGTTCTGCACAGCGCAGTTCGCCATTATCACACAAGTTAACCACTTGGCGTATGGCTACAATTGTTTCGGTTTCGGTAAGTAAGGAACGGTCTTCCCAGGCTTTTTCTATAGTATTTCGAAGTTCGGTCATGGTATATTAAAATATTTTATGTGAAGCAGAGCACCAAAATTAATATGCAACAGGTATCTAAATTATGGTTCTCAGTCTAGTTTCCAATTTCCACAAATATAAAACCTCCAAACCAATTAACTAGGGATTTTTAGCATACTATTTCCGAAACCCTTATTTTTGCGCATAATATGGGAAGAATTTTAGCTTTAGATTACGGTAGTAAGCGCACAGGTGTTGCCATTACAGACGAAATGAAGCTGATAGCTTCAGGTTTAACAACCGTACCTACTGCTGAATTAATGGATTTTTTGAAGAATTATATCGCTTCGGAAAAAGTAGAATTGGTCTTGGTGGGCGAACCCAAACAAAAAGACGGTACTCATTCCAGCATTGAGCCTGAAATTCAAAAGTTCTTAAAAAAATTTACCAAACTTTTTCCCAACCTGGAAGTAAAACGAGTTGATGAGCGGTACACGAGTAAAATGGCCTTCCAGACCATGATAGACAGTGGCTTAAAAAAGAAGAAACGACGCAATAAAGCCCTAGTTGATGAAATTAGCGCCACAATAATTTTACAAGAATATCTTTATAACAATTAACGAATACCGAATAAGGAGGAAAGAGTAGAACATAAAGAGTAACAAATTGACTTCTGGTTTTAAAGCATCAAGAGCTTGGAACGATACTTATTCTTCATTAAAAATTAGACAACACAAAAATGATTTTACCAATAGTTGCTTACGGCGATCCCGTTTTAAGAAAAGAGACCAAAGAAATTACGAAAGATTATCCAAAACTGGATGCGCTTATAGAAAACATGTTTGAAACCATGTACGAGGCGCACGGTATTGGCCTTGCAGCACCACAAATTAATATGCCGCTGCGGTTATTTATTGTTGATGCAACCCCATTTAAGGACGATGAAGACCTTACCGAGGAAGAGCGCAGTTTTTTGGGAAGTTTTAAAAAAGTGTTTATCAACGCACAAATTGTGGAGGAAACCGGAGACGAATGGGCCTTTAATGAAGGATGCTTGAGTATCCCTGATGTGCGTGAAGATGTTTTTAGGCAGCCGGAAATTGTAATTGAATATCTAGACGAAAACTTTAAAAAACAAAAAGACACGTATAAGGGGATTGTCGCCAGAATAATTCAGCATGAATACGATCATATTGAAGGCGTTCTTTTTACCGATAAACTTTCGCCTTTAAAGAAACGATTGATAAAAAGCAAGTTGACAAACATTTCAAAGGGAAAAGTAAATATTGATTATAGAATGAAATTCCCAAAAGCAAAAAAGAAACGTTAACAGGCTTGTGTATATGGATGAAACCAAAGATATTTGCAACCTTGAAAAAAAATAAATAAACTTTATGAGCTTAGAAAAAGTGCTTTCAATTGCCGGGAAACCCGGTCTCTACAAACTTAAAACGCAGACCCGTGCCGGCTTTCTTGCAGAATCGTTATTAGATGGCAAAACCATTAACGTAAGCGGACGCCATAATGTTAGCTTGCTTTCTGAGATTGCTATTTACACCTTGACGGAAGAAGTGCCGCTTAGAGAAGTTTTTAGTAAGATTTCTGAAAAAGAAGACGGTAAGGAAACAATCAACCACAAAGTAGCTAAAGAGGAGCTCGAAGAATTTTTCTTTGAGGTTATGCCAGATTACGATGAAGATAGAGTTTATGTAAGCGATATAAAAAAGGTCGTGCAATGGTACAACCTGCTCGTGAAAAATGGACTGACAGATTTTTCCGAACCAACCGAAGAACCTGCAGAAGAAGCAGAAGAAGCAGGTGAAGCGGCCGAAGTCAAAGATGAAGCATAAGCCGAAAGCGATACAATACCAAAGATAATTCTTGTTAAAAGAAGTTGCAAAAAGTACGGCTTCCCGAAATAAGTAATTTGGTACGGAACTACTTAGTTATATTTATACTGAAAAATCCCTTAATCCAATTTGGATTCTGGGATTTTTTTTGATCTATGTGTTATGTAGCACTATAGATGTGTATAAAAAGTTTAAATTGTCATTATAAATTTGAAAATACCAACAATGAAAACCTCCCGAGAACACCAATTAAAAGCCTTTGATAGATTGTTAACCATTATGGACGAGTTGCGAGAGCAATGCCCATGGGACAGGAAGCAAACCATGGAAAGTCTTAGGCATTTAACCATTGAAGAAACCTATGAACTGGGCGATGCTATTTTAGATAATGACCTTGAAGAAGTTAAAAAGGAACTTGGCGACGTGCTTTTACACATTGTTTTTTACGCAAAAATTGGCAGTGAGACGGATGATTTTGATATAGCCGATGTATGTAATTCTATTTGCGAGAAACTAATCTCCCGCCATCCCCATATCTATGCCGATGTTGAGGTTGCCGACGAGGAAGAAGTAAAACGAAACTGGGAAAACCTAAAGCTAAAAGAAGGTAAAAAAAGCGTTTTAGAAGGGGTGCCAAAATCCCTACCGGCTTTGGTAAAAGCGAGTAGAATTCAAGAGAAGGTTGCAGGGGTAGGCTTTGACTGGGAAGAACCGCAGCAGGTTTTTGAAAAGTTGCAAGAAGAGCTGGGCGAGTTACAGCATGAGGTTACTGCAAACAACCAAGACAAGATAGAGGCCGAATTTGGCGATGTTTTGTTTTCAATGATAAATTATGCCAGATTTCTCAATGTGAATCCCGAAAATGCCTTAGAACGAACCAATAAAAAGTTTATAAATCGCTTTCAGTACTTAGAAGGGAAAGCAAAAGAAATGAACAAATCTTTACAAGAAATGACCTTGGAAGAGATGGATGTTTATTGGAATGAAGCAAAACTTTTGTAGAGAGGCTTCAGCGTTCAGTAAATCAGTAAACAGTTGCCATTATATTTTTTCACCCCTTACTTACAAACAACCCTCTGTGCCCTCTGTGCCTCTGTGGTAATTAGTGGGTAGAGCGTAGTTGGCTGAAACAAACCATTCCCCTTCGGGGGCTAGGGGTTCTCTTTTTTAGTAATTCAATAAATCAGTAAGCCGTTGCCATTATATTTTTTCACCCCTTACTTACAAACAGCCCTCTGTGCCCTCTGTGCCCCTGTGGTGATTAGTGGGTAGAGCGTAGTTGGCTGAAACAAACCATTCCCCCTTCGGGGCTAGGGGTTCTCTTTTTTAGTAATTCAGTAAATCAGTAAACAGTTGCCATTATATTTTTCACCACCTGCTTACCAATATCTCTCTGTGCCCTCTGTGCCCCTGTGGTGATTAGTGGGTAGAGCGTAGTTGGCTGCAACAAACCACTCCCCCTTCGGGGGCTAG
Source organism: Aequorivita marina (assembly GCF_031631895.2). Classification (NCBI taxonomy): domain Bacteria; kingdom Pseudomonadati; phylum Bacteroidota; class Flavobacteriia; order Flavobacteriales; family Flavobacteriaceae; genus Aequorivita; species Aequorivita marina. The sequence goes on along the minus strand of NZ_JAVMBW020000003.1, from coordinate 205,562 downwards.
GGGTTCTCTTTTTTAGTAATTCAATAAATCAGTAAACAGTTGCCATTATATTTTTTCACCCCTTACTTACAAACAACCCTCTGTGCCCTCTGTGCCTCCGTGGTGATTATTTGAGAAACAGGACTAAAGGGAATCAAGAACCAGGAACCAGGAAACAAAACAGTTCGGGCTATTGATTTATGTTTAGGATTTTAAATTTCAATGCCTATTCAATTTCGATTTCATGGGGTTCACGCAGACTTACTTTTATAACAAAAAACCCTCTGTGCCCTCTGTGCCTCCGTGGTGATTAGTGGGTAGTGGTGAGTGGGTAGTTTGTAGCATTAAGAAACGACAAACCATTCCCCCTTCGGGGGTTAGGGCTTGGCTTTATCCAGTTTTAATCTTCGCGTACTTTCCTGATTTTTGAAAGTTTTGCTTTCCAGACTTCAAGTTGCTCCTTATGTCTTTCAATATTTTTATTTACCTCTACAACCATTGGGTTGTCATCGTCAACATGACGGAAAAAGCCGAGGTTGTTTTCCAACTGTCTAATTTCGTCTTTGGTCTCGTCAATCTTTTTCGAAATAAAGAAATGTTCGTTCTTTAATTTGCGTTCGTCCTCTCTATTTACAAGGGTGTTTAGCTTGTTGTCAAACTTAATAAGTTCGGCTTCTTTTTTACCCATATCCAACTTGGCAAAAAGACCGTCTAGCGCTTTATTGAACTTTTGCTCAATCTTGCGTTTGTTATACGGCACGCGCCCTAATTCTTTCCAGGCGGTAATTTTATCTTTAATGCCTTGTAAATCTGTTTTATGATCACCACTTAACTCAAAGGAATCCATTTGATCTAGCATTTTCTGTTTGGCTTCAAAATGCACCATCTCCTCCTTATTGGCTTTATTTTTTTGTGCGTGAATACGGTCAAAGTAATGATTACAGGCTTTTTTAAACTGCTTCCACACCTTATCGCTGTCGCGGCGAGGTACATGGCCAATGTTTTTCCAATCGCTTTGAATTTTCTTCATCAACGGTGTGGTAGCCTCAAAATCTTCACTGTCTTTATTCTCTTCGGCAATCTTTATTAACTCGCGTTTCTTTTCTAAATTAGTGTATTGCTCCTTTTTCTGGTTTTTATAAAAACTGTTTTTTTGATGGTTGAATTTACCTGTAGCAGCCTTAAAGTTTTTCCAGGTTTCCTTATTATTAGCTCGTGGTACACGCCCCGTATTAAAGAAGGCGTCGCGAAGTTCCTGAACCTTTTTTATAGCGTTTTGCCAGCCTTGGTGACTTGGTTTAGCGTCTTCCGTAGCTTTTTTTATGGCTTCAATTATTTCGTTTTTCTTCTCTAGATTTACCTCAAAGTCTTTCTCCATTTCGGCCAAGTGGGCTTGACGCTTATCGTGGATCACTTTTGTAGCAGCGCTAAACTTATCCCATACTTCATCGCGATACTCTTTAGCAACCGGTCCTACTTCTTCTTTCCACATTTTGTGAAGCATCTGCAATTCGCGGAAAGCTTTGTTTATGTTTTCCTGCTGTGCAAGTTCTTCGGCACGGGTAATCAGCTTGAGCTTGGCGTCTAGGTTATGCTTAAAATCTAAGTCGCGGAATTCGCGGTTTAGGTGCAAGAAATCGTAAAAATTCTCAACGTGGTGGTGGTAGGTATTCCAAACGGTATTGTATTTATCGCGCGGGATAGCTCCTGCCATATGCCACTTTTCTTGAATTTCTTTAAAGTGCTTATAGGTGGTGTTGATGTTTTCCTCTGTACCCAGAAGGCTTTTCAACTCCTCAATCAACTTCCAACGCTTATCCAGGTTGGCCTGAAGGTCTTTTTTAAGGTTTTTATAGTGCTTGTTGCGCTTTTCCTTGTAATCAAAATAAAGTGAATTAAACTCTTTTTTTAGGGGAGTGGTATAATGAAAGTCTATAATGTTTCCACCATCAGCAAGAAACTCTTCTTTCTTTTGCTCTAACTCATCATTAAACTGCGCGTTGAACTCTGATCTAATTTCTTCAACATCGTGTTTTATTTCCTGAATCTTTTTTGTCTTTAGAAGATTGTCCAATGCAGCAATCAACTCCTTTTTGGAAAGCGTACTGTAATCTTTCTGAGATTTTTCCTCGTGCTCTTCCTCATCTTCGTCGTCGTCTTCAGAAGATTTCACTTCTTCCTCCTCATCTTCGGAAGCTTCATCGGTAGCGGAATCAGTTTCTTCTTTAGGTTTAGCTTCGGAATCTTCTTCTGAAGTTTCAATCTTTTCTTTCGCACTAACTTCTGCGGTTTCTTTATCTTCAACCGATTCCTTTTCGGCTACCATAGCTTCGGCTACATCACTTTCCTCCTGATTTTTGGCAGTTTCCTGAGTAGCAGATTTATCCTCAGGCTTTCCTGAAGCTTCATCTTTTGGGGTTTCGTTAGTTTCTGAAGTAGCTTGTGATTCCTGGGCAGGGTTGGTAGTGGAAGTTTCTTTTTCGTTTTCCGCTGGCTGCAATTTTTCGTCAGACATTTGTTTCAATGTTTAGGTTCATTTTTCTTAAAGTGTCAATATACTAACAACTGCTGAATTGACAAAGTACAGCCCGTTATTTCGGTTGTATTTCTACTGTTTTTATGAATTCCAAATCTGCCAAGCTCTTTCGGCTTGCATTTTTAACATCTCGAGACCATTAACCGTCTGGGCTTCTTGTAATTTACCATGCTTTAGAAACGTCGTTTCTGAAGGGTTATAAATAAGGTCATAAAGCAAGTGGTCTGCAGTTAAATAGGAATAGGGAAGTGGTGGGCAATCCGCGATATTTGGGAAAGTGCCTAAAGGGGTGCAATTTACAATTAAGAAATGTTGTTTGATTGTTTTTTCATCTAAGCTGGAATAGGTAATTACCCCTGGACGAGCTTTCCGGCTAACAAACGTATAGGTAAAGCCCAAGCATTTAAGGGCAAATGCAATGGCTTTTGAAGCGCCACCAGTACCCAGTATCAAGGCCGATTTTTTCTGAAGTGGCAAAAAAGGCTCTAAGGATTTTTGAAACCCATAATGGTCTGTGTTATATCCCTTAAGTTTATTGTTTTTAGTAATTTTTATTGTGTTTACGGCTCCAATTGCTGCGGCGTCAACATCCAATTCATCTAAAAACTCAAGCACGGCTTCTTTATATGGAATGGTTACGTTTAAACCTTTTAGCTGCTCCGTTTCAGCAATAACCTGTGGAAATGCATTGATGCTAGGGAGGTCAAAATTTTCATACGAATGGGGTAAGCCTTCATTTTTAAACTTTTCAGTAAAGTATGCTTTTGAAAAAGAATAACTAATATTCTTTCCCACTAATCCATATTTAAGCATGATGTTTCTTTTTATGGTTGTCGTACCAATCTAGGCTTAAAACTATGGCAACACCAATAATCATAAATGCGATTGCCAAAATGGTTTCGGTGCTAAATTCTTCGGGGAAATATCGGGTGTAGCCTCTAATAATATCCCTGCCGTTGGCATCTTTTAAAGGGGAGCCATATTTATCAAAACCTTCGTATATCTCATCTTTCCATGGCCAGACCATTCCTAAGGAACCGGCTATAAAACCAATTATTACCGCATAAGTAGCCTTTTTAAAGCGTTTTAGAACGTATGCCAATAGATGCGAAAGGGAAACCAACCCCACTAAGGAGCCCAGTGAAAAAACAGCGAGCACCTTTAAAAGCTTGATGCGTTCTGGATCGTATATCCAACTGAAATCCCACTGAATAACATTGGCAAAAGTATCAAAAAGCGCGTTGACCGAATCAACAAGTAGCAAGACGTAATTTCCAAAGAGTATAAGAATAAACGAACCGGAAAGCCCCGGCAAGGTCATTCCGGAGACGCTAATAATTCCGCAGAAAAATACAAATAAAAGGTTGCTGTTTTCCTTGGCAGGTTCTAGAAAGCTAATGGCCACACCAGCAATGATACCGCAGAATAGATAGGCTAAATACTTGCGATTCCAACTGCCGAAATCTTTTGCAATAAAGTAAATTGAGCCTATAATCATTCCGAAGAATGCACTCCAAACATAAAGCTCGTAGTGGATAATCAGGTAGTCCAGAATTTTAGAAATACTAAAATAGCTAATAACCATTCCGGTAATCAACAAGCTTAAAAACTGACCGTTGGTATATTGGTACAAACTTTTAAACCGTCCGCCGATAAGGAGCTTAAAAGCCTTTTTGTTTATTTTTTGAAGCGAGTAAATAAATTCTTCATAAAAACCTGCCACAAAGGCAACCACTCCGCCCGAAATTCCTGGAACCTTATTTGCCGCACCCATGCCCAAGCCCTTGAGGACGAGCCAAAGTTTATCGGAAAAGGAACGATTTTCGTACACGGGTTAACTTTTGTGTTTGTTGGGTTATTGGGTATTGTTTTTTGCTTTGTCCTTTGCTGCAAATCGCTCTAAAAGAAAAATGGTCAAGAAGCCTATAATTGCAAAGATTATGGCATATACTATTTGTGGGTTGTCACTGTAATTAGTAGGAAGAATACTTTTTTCTATAAAAGGAATTTCTTCCCCAGCATGGTTTATTCTATATTGTAAAACCTCTTTCCATGGCCATATTTTGTTGAGTGCCCCAACCATAAACCCTGTAAGAACGGCTAGGGTTAGGTTTTTATAGTGCTTAAACATCCAGTTAAGGGCTTTGGAAAAAACCTTTAAACCTATAATAGCTCCCACGGCAAAGATAAGCAGTTTGCCCATGGCTTCTAAAACCATAGTGCTATTTAGGCTGGTTAGGCCTTCGGTGAGTTGCGTTACAATCCCTATAACTGCGGTGTAGGCTCCTAATAGTAACAAAATAAACGCTCCAGAAATCCCCGGAAGTATCATTGCAATGATGGCAACAAACCCTGCAAGAAACAGAAACCACGTGCTGTCAGGAGATCCAATAGGGTCTGCAATAGTAATAGCATACGAAACCAATGCGGCAAGAACGAGCACCACTATAACGCTGGGGCGCCAGCTGCTAACTTGTTTCCCTACGTATAAAATACTGGCAATTACCAAACCAAAGAAGAACGACCAAACCATAATTGGATAGGCCACCAATAGCCAAGTAATTAATTTAGCTAGGGAGAGGATGCTTATAAAAACGCCCAAAAAAAGCGCTAGCAAAAAGGAGAGGTTGTAATCTTTCCATGCAGTTGAAAACCCTTGCCTTTTCCAGGTTTTAAAAAACCCGAGGTCAACCTTGTGGATGGTCTCGATTAGTTCTTCATAAATACCAGATATAAAGGCGATTGTTCCGCCCGATACCCCTGGGACCACATCGGCAGCGCCCATTGCGAGACCTTTGGCAGTTACAGTTAAATACTGGAGAAAATTTCTTTGAGGCATAGATGTAATTTGCTAAAACCTCAAAAATACGCAAATTAAAGCGAAGGATTTTTGTGTTGTTTAATTATTTCAACAACGGCTTTCATTTGGAACACCTGCGGAAAAAGCTCTTCAATAATCATTGAAAACTCAGGCTCAGCTTTTAACGCATCCTTTAGGAAAAAAGCACCTTTTGCGGTTTCACCTAAGGTGTAGTGAAGCCCTGCTAACCGGTATGTTAACTCAGCATTTTGGGAATAAAACTCCAAAGCTTGGTTAAAGTTGTTTACTGCTGCTTCAAATTCGCCTAGGTTGATAAGGATATCGCCACGGGTAATCCAGGTTTCCAACTCGTAGTTCCCCAGTTCTAAGGTTTTTCTATAGCCCACTTCGGCCTCCTCATAAAGGTCTAGTTTGTTGTTTATTTTTGCAAAGCGCTTCCAATAATGTACGTTCTGTGCATCAATATTGATGGCTTTTTCAATATAGTAAAGGGCTTTTTGAAACTGCTTGTTTTTAATATAGAAGTCAGTAATTGCTATCCAACCCTTATCTAGCAAGGTGTCTTCTTCAACACATTTTGTATAGAACTGAAGCGCCATTTCTACATTCCCTAACTTCTCATAACATTTACCCATTCGCAATAGGGCGTACGAGGTAGGATCGTCTAGCCCTAGGGTAATGGAGTAGCTTTCTATAGCTTCATGGTATTTTTTCATTTTTTCAAGCACTCTCCCTTTTTCAAGATAGGCGCCAATAAAACGATCGTCGCTTATAATTGCAAAATCATAGGCCGCAAGGGCCTTTTTGTACTTTTTAAGTTTGTAATACTGCTTCCCCACCTGGTGCCAAGCAACTTCACAATACGGATCTTTATTTAAAAAATCGTTTAGGTAATCTATGGCAGCCTCGTGTTCTTCTAAATATTCAAAACAATAAATAATGTTGAAAAGCGCAGAGTAGTCTTTTTCATCTTCCTCTAAACACCGCATAAACCAATGTTTTGCATGCCCGTGATCTTCCATAAAAAGATATTCCATTCCAAGGAGTGAATATACATCTGCGTGGTTGGTTGTTGTTTCTAAAGCTTTTTCAAGGAGACGAATGGCTTCTGTATGAGCATTGCGACGCGAATAAATATTGGCTTTTTGAATATAAATTTCCTCATTATTTGGCTCTAAAAGTTCCAATTCGTCTAAAAGAGACTCGGCAACCTCTAGCTTATCTTCAAAAATGTAAATCTCTATCCTGTAAAGCTTTAGGTTTATGGAGGCAGGGTGTTGCTCCAAACCTAACTTGGTAGCTTTTTTTGCCAAAGCCATCTTTCCATTTTCCAGATAGTGGTGTACTATCACTTCAAATTCATCTGAATCAAAAAACAGAACACTGTTGGTTTTCAACATAGATTCAAATTTTTCCAGTGGGAAATTGTTATGATCGTTTGAGCTTAATTGCATGTACAGGTTTTAACGTTTCTTCTTAATTTAAAGATAAGAATCAAAACTTAAGTTCAATTGTTATGCCGTGTTTATTGTTAACGGACTTATTAACAGGCTTATTGTTTGTAAGAAATTAATAATCAGCTATTTGCGAAGACTTTGTTGTTTAAGAATATCATCTAAAACAGTTGTCAGTATTTTGCAACCTGCTTCAATTTCGGCATTGCTTATGGTTAATGGCGGTGTAATACGGATGGCGCGAGCCTCAAAAAGTAGCCAAAAAAGTATCAATCCGCGGTCTTTACAGGCTAAAATAACTTGCGATGCAACTTCAGCAGACTCCATTATTACCGCAAGCATCAGGCCTCTACCGCGTACTTCTTTAATTAACGGGTGTTTTAAGCGGCTTTTAAAGCGTTCTTCCTTCTGAAGGGTATCTTGAATAAGCTCTGATTCCGTTAATTCTTGAAGTGTTGCCAAAGCGGCAGCTGCAATTACTGGGTTCCCGCCAAAAGTGGTAATATGCCCAAGTTTTGGATTGTTTTGAAGCAATGCCATTACTTCATGCGAAGCCGTAAAGGCACCAATCGGCAATCCGCCACCCATTCCCTTGCCCATTACCAAAATATCGGGTACAATGCCGTAATGCGAAAAGGCGAAAAGCTTCCCAGTACGGCCAAACCCCGGTTGTATTTCGTCTAAAATTAAAAGCGCTCCAGTTTCGTTACAACGCTCCCTGACCTTTTTTAGGTAGTCGTTCTGCGGTTCAATAAATCCTGCCCCGCCTTGAATAGTTTCCAGTATAACGGCTGCGGTCTTTGAGCTTATCTTTTCAAGATCGGCATTGTTGTTAAAGCGAATGGGGGAGCAATCGGGGAGTAGGGGTTTAAAAGCGTTTTTGCGTTCTTCAAATCCCATCACGCTCATGGAACCCATGGTATTGCCGTGGTAGGCGTTGTTCGCGTATAGCAGCTGACTTCTTCCCGTTGCCCGGCGTGCCAGTTTTAATGCGCCTTCAATAGCTTCGGTGCCGCTGTTTACTAGGTAGGTGGTATTTAGGTTCTTCGGAAGGTTTTTGGCAAGCAGTTTTACAAGGTTTACGGTAGGTTCCTGTACGTACTCCCCATAAACCATTACATGCAAGTATTTTTCGGTCTGCGATTTTATGGCCGAAACCACCCGTGGGTGACAATGCCCTAAGGTACAGGCCGAAACACCTGCTACAAAATCTAAGTGTTTGTTGCCAGCGGCGTCATAAATATAACTGCCTTGGGCATGCGATATTTCCATTGCCAAAGGATGCGGTGTTGTTTGTGCTTGATATTTGTAGAAATCTGCTTTCATTGTTTTCTTGTATGGTGAAAGTAGCGCACAAAGGTGCAAAGATTTTTTATAATGAACACCCCCTATCAACTACTGACTCACCTTTAATCACCACAGAGGCACAGAGGGCACGGAGAAGTGTTTTGTTGTTTGAGTACTCAATTTTAATCACCACAAAGGCACAGAGGGCACAGAGAAGTGTTTTGTAGTTTGAATACTCACCTTTAATCACCACAGAGGCGCAGAGGGCGCAGAGGGTTTTTTGCAGTTTGAATACTCACCTCTAATCACCACAGAGGCACAGAGGACACAGAGGGTTTTTTGCAGTTTGACTACTGACGACTGACTACTGACTACTGACTACTGAAAGCGAGTCGCCCTAGCCCCCCGAGGGGGAATTGTTTGTTATTTTCTAATACTGCCAACTACCCTCTAATCACCACAGAGGCGCAGAGGGTTTTTTGCAGTTTGAATACTCACCTCTAATCACCGCAGAGGCACAGAGGACACAGAGGGTTTTTTGCAGTTTGACTACTGACTACTGACTACTGACCACTGACTACTGATTACTGACTACTGACCACTGACTACTGACCACTGACTACTGACCATTGACTACTGACTACTGACCACTGACTACTGAAAGCGAGTCCCCCTAGCCCCCCGAAGGGGGAATTGTTTGTTATTTTCTAATGCTACCAACTATCCTCTAATCACCACAGAGGCACAGAGGGCACAGAGGTTTTTTTGTAGTTTGACCACTGACTACCCTCTCAACACTCATAACACTCATTCTTCCATCTTTCCGGAAAGCTCAAACCATCGTTCGGTTTTAGCGTCTATCTGGTCCATGATATCTTGGAGCTTGATGGATTGCTTGTCGATTTCGGTGCCGTCCCAATCTTCTGTTGCGAATTTATTCTGAAGTTCTTCCCTGCGTTTTTCCAACTTTGCAATTTCTTTTTCCAGTTTCCCGTACTCTTTCTGTTCGTTGTAGCTCAGTTTTGCCTGTGGCTTGTCTTCCTTCCATTCCTTTTTGGCCTTTGAGGAGGTTTCAACTTCCTTTTTTACTGCGGGTTGGCTATCTTCATAGCTTCTAAAGTCGCTGTAGTTTCCTGGAAAATCTTCAACTTCAGCATTGCCCCGAAACACAAAAAGATGATCTACAATCTTATCCATAAAATACCGATCGTGCGATACTACCAATAGGCATCCAGGGAAGTCTAATAAAAAACTTTCCAGCACATTTAGGGTTACAATATCCAGATCGTTAGTGGGTTCATCAAGTATTAAAAAGTTGGGGTTTTTGATAAGAACGGTACATAAGTATAGCCTTTTTCGTTCGCCACCACTCAGTTTTTCTACAAAATCGTATTGCTTCTTTGGGTCAAATAGAAAGCGTTCCAAGAGTTGTGAAGCCGAAATCTGCCGTCCTTTTTTTAGCGGAATATAGTCGCCGTATTCGCGAATAACTTCAATTACTTTCTGCCCTTCCTTTATTTTAATTCCTCCTTGGGTATAGTAGCCAAACTGTACGGTTTCACCAACAACCACTTTCCCAGAATCCGGCTGGAGTGCGCCGGTAAGTATGTTTAGGAAAGTAGATTTTCCCGTACCGTTTTTACCGATAATTCCAATGCGTTCTCCACGGTTAAAGTTGTACTCAAAGTTATCGAGCATTTGTTTGTCGCCAAATGATTTAGAGATTTTATGAAGCTCCACCACTTTGGTGCCCATTCGTTCCATGTTGAGTTCCAGCTGCACTTCGTGGTCATTTCTTCGCTTGCTGGCGCGGCTTTTTATTTCGTGAAAGTCGTCAATTCGGCTTTTGCTTTTTGTTGTTCGGGCTTTTGGTTGGCGTCGCATCCAGTCCAGCTCTTTTTTAAACAATTGCTTTGCCTTTCCCGTTTCGGCAATTTCGTTCTCTATGCGTGCATCGCGTTTTTCAAGGTAATAGCTGTAGTTTCCCTTATAATTATAGAGTATTCCTTCGTCTAGCTCTACAATTTCGTTGCAAACACGCTCTAGAAAATAACGGTCGTGCGTTACCATAAACAGCGTAAAGTTTTCCTTGGCAAATAGATTTTCCAGCCATTCAATCATTTCTAAATCTAAATGGTTGGTAGGCTCATCCATAATTAGCAAATCTGGAGTGGTAAGCAGGGCGTTGGCAAGGGCCAGTCGCTTTTTCTGCCCGCCACTAAGGCTAGACACCTTGGCGTGTAGGTCTTCCAGCTTTAGCTTAAAAAGAATCTGCTTGTAGCGGGTTTCAAAATCCCAGGCGTTATGCGCATCCACTGCATCAAAGGCTTTTTGAAATGCTTCAGTGTCCTCAGGATTTTCAAGCGCGCGTTCATAGTTCGCTATAATTTTCAGAATTGGATTATCTGCCGAAAAAATAGCCTGCTCCACACTTAGTTTTGGGTCTAGGTCTGGTTCTTGGGGAAGATAGGCGATTTTAAGGCCTTTTCTAAAGACTACGTTGCCGGTATCGGCTTTGTCATTTCCCGCAATAATATTAAGCAAAGAGGTTTTCCCAGTACCATTTTTAGCTACAAAGCCAATCTTTTGTCCTTCGTTTATTCCGAAGGAAATATCTTCAAACAAAACCCGCATCCCAAAAGACTTGGATATATTTTCTACTGAAAGGTAATTCACGTTGGTGTTTTTGGCAAATGTAGTCAATTTGGAGTTTCTTGCTCTGTTAATTGTTAGCTGTAACTGGGAAGACCTTTTAGCTTTCTGAGGGGAATGGTTTGTTGCTTTCTAATGCTGTCAACTATTAATTAATCACCACAGAGGCACAGAGGACACGGAGGGTTTTTTGTAGTTTGAATACTCACCTCTAATCACCACAGAGGCACAGAGGGCACAGAGAAGTGTTTTGTAGTTTGACTGCTCAATTCTACTCACCACAGAGGCACAGAGGGCACAGAGAGTGTTTTGTAGTTTGACTACTGACCGCTAATCACCACAGAGGCGCAGAGGGCACAGAGAGTTTTGTGTTACAAATAGAACACCCCAGCCTAAATTAAAACAAAAATCCGTGTGTGCTCCCCTCCTTTTTTCCTTGCATCCGACGAGTGAGGCACGAACGAAAGGAATGCAAAGGGTGGACGTCGTGGAAGGGTTTGTCTCTTTCAGCCAAAAGTTTAATCACGACGGACGGGGTGGGTTGGGAGAAATCGAAACCGAAATTGAAATTGAAATTGAAATGGAATTAAAAATTTGAAATCCTCAACCTAAACATAAATCAATAGCCCAAGCCATCCTGTTTCCTGGTTCTTAGAAAATCACCACAGAGGCACAGAGGGCGCAGAGAAGTGTTTTGTAGTTTGACTACTGACCGTTAATCACCACAGAGGCACAGAGGGCGCAGAGGGTTTTTTGTAGTCTGACTACTGACTACTGACTACTGACTACTGAAAGCGAGACCCCCTAACTCCCCGAGGGGGAATGGTTTGTTGCTTATTAATACTACCAACTACCCTCTAATCATCATCCCAAAAAACACTCTGCGTAACTCTGCGACTCACTCCGCGTAACTCTGCGTGAACCCCATAAAATCGAAAGCGAAATTGAAATCGAAATTGAATTGGCATTGAATTTAAAATCCTCAACCTAAACCAACAGCCTAAGCCGTTCTGTTTCTTGACCTCTTTAGCAAAACGGTCTTAGTTCACTAATCAAAGCAAGAGTCAATTAAAACAAGCTTTATTAATAGCGAAACTATATATTTGATTCTATATTGATTGTAGTTTGTTCATCAAATCCCAAATTTCCCGCACGTAGCGTATTTAAAACAACAGCAGGAATTTCAAAACCCTAATAAAAAGTTATTTCCATAAATCAGCATAACTCAATATAATTCAACATAAATCCAAGCTTCGGTTTTTCAGTCAGTTAGCCTTTTGTATGGGTTCTTGACTCCTTTAACAAAGCGGTCTTGGTTCACGAATCAAAGTAACAGTCAATTAAAATTAGTTTCATTATTAATTATGAAACTATATATTTGTTTGCTAAGCTTTTGGTATTTATGAAGTTTCCCTATGTAATATTTTTCTTAATTCTTGTAGTATCTGCAACTTCTTGCGTATCTACCAAGCAGCTTACCTATTTACAGGAAGGCCTTACAGAAAATGACACTACAACCGTACTAAAAAAAAGACAGCTGCCCTACAGGTTACAGATAAACGACCTGTTGAGCATACGCGTAAAGGCGCTTGACCAGGAAACGGTAGGTATCTTCAACCCTATAAGCGATGCCAATCCAAATGCTACAGGGGAGGAGCGTTTATACTATGACGGCTTTGTGGTGGACGACCACGGAAATATTCGCATTCCCAGTTTGGGCGAACTCAATGTATTGGGATATACCGTAGATGAGGTGCGTGAAAAACTAGAGGAAATTCTCTTGCGCGACTATTTTAAGGCAGAGGCCAATATTTTTGTTACAGTAAAATTGGCTGGCATCCGTTATACTATCAATGGCGAAATAGGATCTCCGGGTTCTAATATTATTTACCGCGACCAAGTGAGTATTATGGAGGCTATTGCCAACAGCGGCGATATTACAACAGAAGGCGATAGAACCGATGTGGTTATTATTAGGCAGTACCCGGCCGGTCAAAAAGTGCATCATATAGACCTTACAAGCATAGAAGCCATGAGCTCACCGTATTACTACGTAAAGCCCAACGACTTAATTTTAATCAACCCATTGCCTCAAAAATCATTGGGTACGGGAACCACCGGGTTACAGACGTTTACTACCATTGCTTCCCTTATCACAGCTACAGGAACCTTAATACTGTTGTTTACAAGATTATAAAACTATGAGCGAGGACTTCGAAATTTCTGAAACCCCTACTATCTTTGACTTTAAAGGCTTCTTGTTTCGGCTTGTAGATCACTGGCCTCTGTTTTTGGTGTCAATTATTGTCGCATTTTCAATCGCTTTTTATATTAATGTTCGGAAACCTGCCGTTTACGAAATGGAAAACTTGGTTTCTATCAAAGACGATCAAAACCCATTTTTCACTACCAATACTAGCCTAACGTTTAATTGGGGTGGTACTACTGACAAGGTGAACACTGCCGTTATTTCATTAAAATCGCGAACCCATAACGAGAAAGTTGTTGAGCGTTTGCAGTATTATATGGACTACCGCAGAGATGGTAAATACCACCAGATAGACGCCTATAAACAGACCCCATTTTTTGTAGAAATAGATACTACAAAACCACAAATTCTGAATAAGCAATTAAAAGTAGTCTTTACAGATTCGGTAAACTTCAACCTGAGTATAGATTTTGAAGAAGCCGGAAACATTGCCCTTCAAAATTACAGTACCAAGGAAAGAACAAGCAAGTTTGTTCAGCAGGGAGTTTTTTCCGAAGACTTTAAAATTGGAGATCGCATAAGCTTGCCGTTTTTTAACGGAACCTTTATGCCCAATCCAAATGTAATTTCAAAACCAGGCACGGCCTATTACATCGGGTTTAGAAACTTTGACAACGTAGTAAAAAGATACCTAAACATTGGGGTGGTTGCCGTAAGTAGGGGGTCGTCCGTGTTAAAATTGCGACTTATAGGTGAGAATAAAGCCAAATTGGTAGATTACCTCAACACCTCGGTTTCAGTTTTAAGTGAAGACATGTTGGCGCGCAAAAACCTATTTGCCACCAAAACTATTAAGTTTATAGACAGCAGCTTGGCGCAGAAGTCTAAAGAGCTCTCTACGGTTGAAGACGAACTCAATACCTACCGAAATAAAAATGCCATCTTCGACCTTGCCAGTGAAGGCTCTGAAATAAACGCGAAGCTAAGCGGCCTTGATCTTCAACGGGAAACCGTAAATAGGGAGTTGAGCTATTTTAACACCCTTCAAGATTATTTAGAAAACCGATCTGATTACCGAAACGTACCGGCTCCTTCGGTAGCGGGAATTTCCGAATCTAGCGTTATTGCAGGTGTGGGGCGTATTGTGGCCCTAGCCGAAGAGCGCAACAAGCTACAGTATTCATTTAAGGAAGGCGCCCCTGTTTTTAGCGATATCGATAGGCAAATTGATGCAGTTAAAACCGTTCTCTTAGAAAACATACGCTCTTCTAAAAGTTTAAAAACCGAAGAGTTAAGTATTATAAACCGCAATATAGCTGGTTTGGAAGCCGAAATACGAAAGCTTCCCAAGGAGCAACAAGGTCTTTTAAATATTGAACGCAGGTATAATTTAAGTGAAGGCAACTACAACCTGTTTTTGGCAAAGCGAAACGAGGCAGGCTTGGTAAAAGCCGCTAATGTTAGTGATGTAATGATTATAGATATCGCCAAGGATACCGGCGGCGGAAAAATAGGTCCGAATACCGAACTCAATTATGTAATGGCAGGATTGCTAGGGCTGTTCCTTCCAGTGCTCTTTGTTTTTATCCGTGGGTTTTTTGACCCTAAAATTAGGAACGTTAGCGATTTAGACCGCATTACTCCAATCTCCTTGCTCGGGGTGGTAGGTAGAAGTCACGTAGATACTAACCTGGCGGTGCTTACCCAACCAAAGTCACCAATTTCCGAATCTTTTAGAGCTTTGCGGTCTAGCTTACAGTTTATCTATAAAAAGCAGGGCGTACAAGGCGCCAAGACTGTGCTTATTACAAGCTCAGTGAGTGGCGAGGGAAAAACCTTCTGCTCCATTAACCTCGCTTCCGTTTTTGCCCTTAGTGGAAAAAAGACCGTTCTGGTAGGCTTAGACCTTCGGAAACCAAAGATATTTGGCGACTTTAATGTAAATAACGATACAGGAGTTGTTAGTTTTTTGGTAGATAAAGCACCCCTTGATGCTGTAATCCAAAAAACCGATTTGGAGCATCTAGATATTATTTCTTCTGGCCCCATACCACCCAATCCCGCTGAACTCTTGACAGATGAAAAACTAGACGAATTAATAGCAGGCCTAAAGGAACGTTATGACTATATAGTTTTAGACTCTCCGCCTTTAGGGCTTGTTTCTGATGCTCTAGAGTTAACCAAGCACGTTGACGCCATGCTTTATTTGGTTCGTTTTAATTACACCCATAGAAACATGCTCAATTTTGTAAACGAAAAGTATAAAACTGGGGAGGTAAAACACATCAGCTTGGTGCTAAACGATTATGTTGAAAAGTCGGGTAGAGGCTACAGCTACGGGTATGGCTATGGCTATGGATACGGTTACGGCTATCACGAAGCAGAAACGGTGCCCACCAACTTACTCAGTAGGATTAAAACCATGTTTAAGCGGAAATAAACATGCGAAATACGTTTTAAGGTACCTAAGTTTAACCCCTATTCTTACCGAAGCCATTCAAGAGCAACAAGAAATAATAACCACACAAGAGGAAAGAATAGCCAGATTAGAGTCGCTCGTTGAGCAAATGCTATATAAATAGTAATAGGGCTAAAAACCCTCCTGAGATAATGTTTTGTGGTTCTGTTTTTTTTGGTTGACTACTGGACTACTGGACTACTGGACTACTGGACTACTGGACTACTGAAAGCGAGTCCACCTAAACCCCCGAGGGGGAATGGTTTGTTTCGGCCAACTACGCTCTACCCACTCACCACCCACCACTAATCACCACAGGGGCACAGAGGACACAGAGTAATGTTTTGCGGTTTGGCCACTGACTACTGACTACTGACTACTGAACACTGACTACTGAACACTGACTACTGAACACTGACTACTGACCACTGCATACTGACTCACTGACCACTGAAAAAGAGTCCCCCTAGCCCCCCGAGGGGGAATGGTTTCTTGCTCCCTAATTTTACCAGCTACCAAATAATTACTCAAGCATTGTTGAGTGTGAATGAAATCACCTCAATAATTTAACGTTTTGTTTTGTAAATTGATAAAAAAACGGTAATATTGTTATGCCCTGATTAGAGTTTTACTTTTAAAACAATTACTATGAAAAACCTATACATCAATCGTGGGGCTTTATTTCTTACACTCTTTTTTACTTTCTTAGCTTTTAATGGATTTGCACAGGTTGGCATAGGGACTACTAATCCTCAAACGGGATTGGATGTAAATGGAGGCTTATCATTAAGAGAAGGTCCTGCGTTAAATTTTAATAGCAATCCTGGTAACTTAGATAATGTTGACCTAGGAACAACTCCTTATTCTTTTTACAGGATTACTGGTTCGAATAATGATTTTGAATTGAGGAGTATTATTCCCGAACCCGATGCAGATGGCCAAATTCTGACACTTATTAACACCCGGAACGCCGCAATGACAATAAAGCATAATACTGGAGGTTCATCAGCTAATAGGAGGATTTATGTTCCTGGCGAAAACGACTTACAATTAAGGGGGCGATATACTGCTATCACGCTTCAATATAGCATGGAATTGGAGCGATGGATTCTTTTAAATAAATTGAATCATATTGAGACTCACCGGGATACAAAAACTATAGCTAATGGAAGCAACCTTTATACGACTTCAATTGCAGGAGCAACTACAAGTTCAAGTGTTAATGTTAATTTTTCCGGTAACATTTCCAATCCAGATAACCTTTTTATTGAATATATAGAATCTCGAAATGGTTCAGTTGCTTATCGGATTCGGAATAGTGGTTCCAGTGTGAATAATGTGGGAATTGTAATTTCTATAAACAAAATATAAAAAGCAAACTCTAAAGAAATGAAAATAATTACCTCAATATTCTTTTTAGCCGGTTTTTGGGTCAATGCCCAGGAAGGAATAAAAAATGTTTATGCAGAACCTGTAAATTTAACTAAGGAGATTTCCAATAAAAAACCCCAAGCTCGTATCTCTCCGAATATAACAGAGAATAATTTCAAAGACGGCCATAGCAATAAAGAAGATAATATAAATGCTTCCAAAATTGATAACCCTAGTAAAAAAATGGGTCCAAATCGTGGATTTGACTATTTAAATAAAAATAATGATACCATTATCGAGGATATAGAAACTACACCTAACAAGATTGTTGAGAAAAAGAGTTCCGAGAACTATAAGGTTGGAAATTGACTATCCTATTTTTCTAAATGTATAAATTATCAGAATGAATACTTGTAAACTGGCTCGTATAATACCGTCCATCATCATTTTATTGATGATCTCATTAAAGATTTCAGCACAGGTGGGTGTAGAAACCGACGACCCTACAACAACAATAGATGTAAATGCAGCTTTGTCTCTAAGGGAAGGAACTCCACTCCCATTGACAAATGGGAATAACAATGCTATAAATCTAGGAAGCAACCCTTATTCATTCTACAGGATTATTGGACCCACGAGTTCTTTCTCCATTGGTGGAATATTGCCTGTAGATGTTCCAGATGGTCAAATAGTAACACTTCAAAATACAACTAATCAAGTAATGAGTATTATTCATTTAAGCCCTGGTGCTGCAGGACCTAATCGAATTACTGTGCCAGGTGTAAAGGATTTTATAGTAAGAGGTAAATATGCTTCCGTAACCTTTCAATATACTAAAAACAATAATAAATGGTCTCTTTTAAATAAATTGAACCACGCGGAAACATGGTATTACCCGCCATCAACTCTTTACAGTAACACTAGTACAACATTTACGGGAGGGCTGCCACACGTTACTAAATATTCTGGATTTTCTATTAACGTTACTGGGCCTTCGATAGGGGATATGGACGAAGATCTCACAATAGAGTACAAGGAGGCTAGAAGCGGTCAGCTCATTTTCAGGGTTAAGAATAATGCTAAATTTACCTCCTACTATTATGTTCAATTTGCAATAACGCTCTATAACGATTAGTGTTGATTCTTAAATTGCATTTCTTCTTTCAAAAAATATCTTTATAAACTCTTCGGAGTAGAATCGACGTTGCTCAATATAGTTTCTTATACAAAAGCTATAGGGAGTTTTCTGGTTTGATCCCAATCACATCCTTTTCACACCATCCCCAAAACACTCCGCGTAAGGCTGCGACTCACTCTGTGATTCTCTGCGTGAACCATGAGGACGAAATCGAAATGAAAAATTTATTAGTCTAAACTTAAACCAACAGCCCAAGCCGTTTTGTTTCCTGGCTCCTGGTTCTTGATTCCTTTTAGTCCTGCTTCTCAAATATAATCACCACAGAGGCACAGAGGACACAGAGAAGTGTTTTGCAGTTTGACCACTGACTACTGACTACTGACTCACTGACCACTGAAAAAGAGTCCCCCTAACCCCCCGAGGGGGAATGTTTGTTACACCCAACTACCCTCTACCCACCCACCTCTAATCACCACAGGGGCACAGAGGACACAGAGAAGTGTTTTGCAGTTTGACCACTGACTACTGACTCACTGACTACTGACCACTGACCACTGACTACTGCATACTGACTCAGCGACCACTGAAAAAGAGTCCCCCTAGCCCCCCGAGGGGGAATGGTTTGTTACACCCAACTACCCTCTACCCACTCACCACTCACCTCTCACCTCTCACCTCTAATCACCACAGAGGACACAGAGAGTTTTCTTTAACCTAACTGGTAAAAATGCTTTGCTCACTCCCCACTCCCCACTACCAACTAATTACCTGTACACCAATAAAAAACGATACTATCAATTGTTATTTTAACGTATTTCTTTGAAATTCTATAAAATATTGTTAATATTGTTCCATCCCCGATTTTAACTATACTTAATAAACAATTACTATGAAAAACCTTTACATCAATCGTGGGGCTTTATTTTTTACTCTCTTTTTTATATTCTTCTTTTATAGCGCTATTGCTCAAGTTGGGATTGGGACAACCAACCCCAATGCTAATGCAAAACTAGATATTACCTCTACGGTGGCTGAACCTGGTGGTTTATTGTTGCCTAGAGTTAAATTATTATCTACAATTAGCGCTTCTCCTTTAACAGCTCATGTCGAGGGTATGACGATATATAATACAGCTACAATCGGAGATGTAAGACCTGGGCAATATTACAATAATGGAAGCCGCTGGATACGAATTGCGGGAGCAGACCCTGTAGAGAGCGTTTCTTTGAGCACAGATCAAACTATTTCTAATACATCTTTTACACCAATTTCAGGGATGACTTTACAGTTTACCGCTAGAAAATCGTCTGTTTTAGTAGTTTTAACCAGCTCGGGTCTTGGTGAAGAAGACGCAATGTCGTATATTAATTTAAGAGTTGTAAAAACCTCACCGGGAGGATTTGAATTAATAGGAGGTACCATGAATAAAATTCAAAATTATGATACATTTACGTTTCTAGGTGTTCCCTTTAGTGACACATCTCCTGAATGGAGTGCTTCTTTCTCAAAACTTTACACAGGCTTAGCAATTGGCACCACATATACTTTGCGAGTGGATGGAATGGTAGACGGAATTCTTGGAACTTATAGTACTAATATAAATGCTGCCTCAAAACCTGTTAGAAATCATTTAACTCTATCTGTCATTCAGTAAATATTTAAGCACTAATTGAAACTTTTATATGAGAATTAATATAAAATTATTTGTCTTAACATTTTTCATGTTCTATTTGAATGTTATTGCTTCTCAAGTGGGTATTGGCACTACAGACGTTAATGATGACGCCTTGTTGGAATTAGACGCATCTCAAACCTATGGAGGATTGTTGCCCCCGAGGGTTGAACTTGTTCGCACATCCAATTTTGCCCCATTAGCGGATCATATTCAAGGGATGACCATATATAATACTATAACAAGAAACGACGTAAAACCAGGAAAGTACTATAATGATGGAAATAGATGGATACGTATTGAAGGTTCTGATATTGTTGATAGTGTTTCATTAGTAGGTGACCTAACTTTTAGTAATAATAATTACAGAAGACCTAATGGAATGAACGATTTAGTTTTTACAGCTAGAAAATCATCCGTATATCTATTGTTAACTAGTTCGGGTTATGGATCTGCAAATTCAATGTCGACTGTATATTTTCAAGTTGTAAATTGGGATGTTAATCCGAGAGAGCTTATAGGGGGTACTATGACTAAAATACAAAACTATGATGATCAAAGGGGTACGGTAACTACTTGGAGTGCTTCTTTTTCAAAATTGTTAACGGGGTTAACTATTGGTCAAGAATATAGATTGAGGGTGCGAGCTCGTACAGAAGCTATATATAATGGTAGTACAATGGTTATAGATGCTGCATCTACGCCTGAAGCATGTCATTTAACTCTATCGGCGATTCACTAAAAATAAAATTAGAAATGAGAACAATAACATTAATACTGGTTTTAAGTAGTTTCTTTAATTCGTTTGCACAAAGTGAGGATTTTAATAACCTTCCTGAAGCCAAAGCTACTCTAATGTCAAAAATTGAAAAGACAAATAATGCCGAGCTCGAATTACGAAGCAATATGTTTTCAAAAAAATCGTCGATAAAAACAGAATTGAAAATAGATACGACTTCTATAAATGAAAACTCACTTTATAAAGCAACAAATAATAGTGCTAGTTCAATAAATAGCACGAATTTATTAAAGAAAGACAATGTAAATAAACAGGATTAATAAACTAGGTGCCTTTTAAATCTTTGGCTTTCTGCTAATAACATTTCTAGACTTCTTCGGTATGAGTCCAGTCTTAGTCTTTAAACTCTAAAACTACTTTGGATCCAAATAACCGAATTATATATAACTTTACGTGTTTTTGGAAGAATTGGTGGTCTAGAGGTACTGTCAATTTTCGGTTAATTCTAAATCAAGAGATGCAGCCATTCCCCTACCCCCAAAGGGGAGAATGGAGACTCCAAAGTTTTCACCCTAGTCAACACCTGCGCTCTTTATGGCATGAAAGGTAAAGCGCGGCAAAGCCTGGCAAAACGCGACAAAGCGGATCCTACACTAGTTAATTTACAACCACACCAAATTTCCACTCTAAATATTTCAATTTTCCCTATATTAGCCCTTACCTAAACCTAAATTCATTGACCCCCGATCAAAACGACACCTGGCTCTACGAGATATCCTCAGAAAAGAAAGCCTTAGACCTTAATTTAAAAGAAGTTTGGCGCTATCGCGACCTGCTGGTGCTTTTTGTAAAGCGGGATATTACTACCGTTTATAAACAGACGATTCTTGGGCCGCTATGGTATTTTATTCAGCCGCTTTTTACCTCTATAATATTTACCTTGGTGTTTAATAACTTAGGAAGCATTAGTACTGGAAGTATTCCGCCATTTTTGTTTAATTTGGCAGGAATCACGGCTTGGAACTATTTTACAGCTTGCTTTACCGGTACTTCCGATACTTTTAGAAGCAATGCCGGTATATTTGGAAAAGTATATTTTCCGCGGGTCATTATGCCCATGTCTGTTACCATTTCTAACTTGCTAAAGTTTGGAATACAACTGTTGATATTTGTTATTTTCTATTGCTATTTTTTGTTTCAGGGTTTTGATCTGAGTCCGAACTTACATCTATTGCTCTTTCCAGTATATGTAATTATGATGGCACTTTTAGGCCTCGGACTGGGAATGACGGTGAGTTCCATGACTACAAAATACCGCGATTTAAAAGTCTTGGTGGGCTTTGCTGTTTCCTTATTGATGTATGTTTCCGCTGTGCCATATCCGCTATCGGAAGCTCGGGAAAAACTCCCAGGATGGGTGGCTGATCTTGTTGCTTATAACCCGTTGACTCAGATTATTGAAGGCTTTCGGTTTATGATGCTAAATACAGGTAGCTTTAGCTGGTTGGGTTTTTTCTATACATTAGTGGTGAGTATTGTGATGTTTTTAGCAGGACTGGTGATTTTTAATAGGACGGAGAAGAGTTTTATTGATACGGTGTAATAGATGTGAGAAGTTAGATTTGAGACATGAGAACGGGTTAACCGCAAAGAACACGGAGAAGGCGCAAAGCACACAGGTTTTTCTTTGTGAACTCTGTGCTTTCTTTGCGTTCTTCGTGGTTAAAATAATAAAAATGTTTAATTTACCACTCGAATGGGTTAACCAAAAAGTACACAGAGAACGCACAAAAATCACAGAGTTTTCTTTGCGGCCTTTGTGCCCCCTTAGTGGTCTCTGTGGTTAAAAAACGACTCTGATGACAATTCTAAAAGCCTCCAACATCTCAAAACAATACCGCCTAGGCAACGTAGGTACGGGGACGCTTTCGCATGATTTAAACCGTTTTTGGCACAGAATCAGGGGGAAGGAAGATCCGTATTTAAAAGTAGGAGCGGTAAACGATAGAAGCAGTAAGACCAAAGAAGAATACGTTTGGGCCTTGCGCGATATCAATTTTGAAGTGCAACAGGGCGAGGTTTTAGGGATTATCGGGAAGAACGGCGCAGGAAAATCTACCCTGTTAAAAATACTTTCTCGGGTTACTAGCCCAACTACTGGTGTTATTAAAACAAAAGGACGGATTGCTTCTTTATTAGAAGTAGGTACAGGATTTCACCCAGAGCTTACGGGTAGGGAAAACATATACCTTAATGGTGCTATTCTAGGGATGACCAAGACCGAGATAAACGCAAAACTAGATGAAATTATTGGTTTTTCAGGCTGCGACCTCTATATAGATACCCCCGTAAAGCGTTATAGTAGCGGGATGAAAGTACGTCTAGCCTTTGCTGTAGCTGCCCATTTAGAACCCGATATTTTGGTGGTAGATGAGGTGCTTGCCGTAGGCGATGCCGAATTTCAGAAAAAGGCCATTGGGAAAATGCAGGATATATCAAAAGGGCAGGGGCGTACGGTGTTGTTTGTGAGCCATAATATGGGCTCGGTCAAAAGTTTGTGTACACGTGCTATTGTATTGGAAAATGGATTAACAGCATTTGAGGGAAAAGTAGATGTGGCTGTAGATTATTATCTGGCTTCTAATACAAGCGAAAAATACAAATCATTACAAGATCGAAACGACAGAGCAGGGGGAGGTTTTTTTAGGTTTACTGACATTTTGATAAGGTCTCAAACAAAAAGCAACCTCCAAAAAATACTATCTGGCGAGGACTATGTGTTTAGAGTTTTTTTTTCTATAAAATCGAAGTTGGAGAAAGTCTCCATTAGGCTTAGATTTATTGATAAAGATCGGAAAATTAGGTTTTTATGTAATAATTGTTTTGTTGATGATTACTACTCTCTTGAGAAAAACGAAGGGTATTTAATTGACGTCTCAGTGCCCAATTTTCCGTTGCCAAATGGAATTTATACAATCCAATTGAGTGCTTTTTCGGAAAACGGGATAGAGGACGATATAGAGGACGCCTTTGAATTTAGTGTTGTTGGCGGAGACTTCTATAAAACTGGAAGGGAACAACGCTCTAAAGAAGGCGTACTAGTGGATTATGAATATACACTTCAAAACCCATAAATATGATTATCTGCCATAAGCATAAATTTATATTTGTAAAAACGCAAAAAACTGCTAGCACTTCTATTGAGATTGCATTAAGTGGATTATGCGCGGCAACAGATATTCTCACGCCCATTTCAACCAATGACGAGAATTATAGAAAGTCTTTGGGGTTTCAGACTGCTACTAATTTTGTTATTCCATTTGGTAAGTACACAAAGCACGATTATTTAGAACTCTTGATAAGCGGAAAGAGAAAAGAATTGTATAACCATATGTCTTGTGCCGAAATAAAGAACTTTGTAGGCTCTAAAGTATTTAGATCTTACTATAAATTTTGCTTTGAGCGCAATCCGTACGAAAAGCTTATTTCATTGTTTTACCATCAAGGAGGATATAAAAAATGGCCCACAATTGAAGCATTTATCAAAGCCGGAGAGTTGAATATTATTAAGGGTTTTGATCAATATACAATCAATAAAGTTGTAGCGGTAGATGATGTTTTCAAATTAGAGAATTTAGATGGAGCACTTAGCATTATTTCCAACAAATTAAGCTTAGACTCAAAACTAGAGCTTCCAAAAGTTAAGTTGAAGTCAAACTTCAGAAAAGATAAAAGAAGTTATAAAGAGATTTTAACTCCTGTAGATCGGCAAATGGTTGATATAATCTGGGCGAGGGAGCGTGAATTAATGGATTATAAATATTAAAGGTTCAAGAAGTTGGAGATTCTAAAAAAGTTAATTAAAAAACCTGAATTGGTTAGGGTATATTCTCACCCGCGTTCTGGCACTCATTTCTTGGAAGCTTTTATAGCGCAAAATTTTTATAGGAAGAAAGACTTAAATATTCCTAATGTAAAGTGGGGACATTGGTCTAATAGAAAAGAAAAGTTAGAGGGAAATCCCTATGGTAAACTTTTTGGAAATCATTATTTTGCTAATCAAAATATAAACACCAAACCTAAAATATATATAATTAGAGATGCTAGAGCCGTAGCTTATTCTGTGTGGAAAACAAATAACTTTATTCATAAAGACCTTGATGGGATATCGTTTTCTGATTTTCTTAGAACCAAAATTGATTGGAAAGGCTCTCCTTCAAATGCCGTAGAACCTGATTGTAATATATTGGAACATTGGGTCTTACATACAGAAAGCTGGCTAAAACTGGCTAAATCCGATACTAATTTATTAGTTATTCATTATGAGGACTTAGTAGATTTGCCATATGAACAATATTTAAAAATACATTCAAGGTTTTTTAGTAGAAGTAAAAAACTGAAAGAAGATAAAATAGATAAAGTAAAGAAGCCTTTAGGACTTTTGCCAAATAAAGGCACAAAAGACTCTTGGAGAGAAGTGTTTGGTCAGGAGGATGAAGCTTATTTTTTTAGTATAGTTCCTGAAAAGCTTCATTTTCGCAAAGTTTAAATATTATGTTTGATGAAGAGATACTTAAAAAAACTAAAGAAAATTGCTTTACCGAAAAAAACGAAAATTTTGACGCAAAAAGAAATGCGTCATAAGCTTGTTGGACCTCCAAATTTGTGGAAGATGAAACAGGATTTTCAGATATTATTTTTGAATAGCCGGGGTTTAAAGCGAGAAGACAGACTTTTAGATATTGGTTGTGGTACTTTACGAGGTGGAATACCAATAATCCGGAAACTGGACAGAGGTAATTATTGTGGTATTGATGTCCGGGAAAATGTTCTTGCAGAAGCTCGTAAAGAATTAAAACAGGAATGCTTGGAAGAGAAAATGCCTGATTTAATCTCTTTTAATGATTTTGCATCATTGGAAATTGACGGTGATTTTGATATTGTTTTTGCGTTTTCCGTACTGATTCATTTAGAAGATTCCATTGCGCAAGAGTGTTTTCATTTTGTTAATAAACATATCTCAAATTCAGGGTTTTTTTATGCAAATGTAAATATAGAGTCCAATGAAGAAGGGAATTGGCAAGGCTTCCCTGTAGTTTTTAGAACACGTAAATTTTATAAAAAAATAGCTGCAAATGCGAATCTTGAAATGATTGAAATTGGACGGTTAATGGATTTGGGCCATAACTCTAATCAACCATTGGCAGATAAGCAGATTATGTTGGCTTTTAGAAAAAATAAATGAATCATGGCATGCAAAAACTAAACATCGCCATAGTTGTAGGTGCTTTTCCTACTGTTTCCGAAACCTTTATTGTTAATCAAATAACCTCTTTAATAGATGAAGGTCATTCCGTAAAAATATTGGCTTCAAAAAAGGGGAGTACAGCAATAGTTCATAATAAGATTACTGCCTACAACTTGTTAGATTATGTGGAGTATAAAGAAAAACCAGTTTACAACAAGGCAAAAAGATTATATGGCTTTGTGAAATTAATCTATAATAATTTCTTTCAAATTAATTGGCGCTTATTATTTAAGTCCTTGAATTATTCAAAATACGGGAAAAAAGCAATTAGTCTTAAAGCTTTTTATAAACGTAAATTTTTTATTCTGAATAAGGAATTTGATATAATTCATGTCCACTTCGCTACCAATGCCGTTGCTATTGCAAACCATAAATCTGAAGGTTTTTTAAAAAATGGAAAGCTGATAGTCACTTTTCATGGTTTTGATCTCATCCCTAATAATGAAATGGATTATAACATTCGGTATAAAAGTTTATTACAAGAAGCGAGCGCTTTTACCGTAAATTCCAAATATCTTAAAGGAATTTTGGAACGTCTCAATTTAAAAACTAAGAATATTCATATCCTACCTGTGGGGCTTGATACCGATTATTTTAAAAGAATAGGGCAGCGGGAGATAAAACCTACTTACAATATACTTTTTTGCGGAAGACTTATACAACTGAAAGGCCCCGATATTGCCATTGATATTCTTGTAGAGCTTTTGAATAGAGGGCACAATCACATTCACCTTACTTTAATAGGGGATGGAGAGTTGAAAAATGCCCTTACCAATAGAATTGAAGATGAGGACTTGAAGCGTTTTGTAAGTATAGAGGGCGCTCATTCGCAAGAGTTCGTAAAAGCCCAAATGGATGCGGCCAATGTTTTATTAATGCCGGGTACCCATGATTCTAAAACAAAAAGGGCAGAAACTCAAGGCCTCGTTATTCAAGAAGCTCAAGCCATGGAGTTACCAGTGGTTATATCAGATGTAGGTGGGATGAAATATGGGATGATACCTAATGAAACGGGGTTTGTAGTGCCGGAAAATGATATAAAAGGCTTTGCCGATGCTATAGAAACACTACTAGTTAATGAGAAACTACGGAAGTCAATGGGCCAAAAAGGACGTGAATACGTAGTTGCTAATTATGACAACACCGTCTTGTACCTCAAGCTTTTGAAGATCTACCAACGTATCCTTAAATAATACCAGTTTATTTTAATGCAATTGTATTACAAAACAATAGCGGCCTTGACGTTTATAAGGCAAGCCTTGAATGCCTTTGTTTAATGGGGCTTTAGAGATAGTATGTAGCTTAAGGGTTTGTAATTAAGAATTTTTGTTTTTTGGCCTATCGAAAATTTATCGTAAAATTTGAAGTGAAGGTCCCGTAAAATTTTAGGCTGTTTGAGCCAGCAAAGATAGTCATCAAAGCACTGGATTTAAAGGCGAGTTCCTAAAATTTAGGGGACGAACAAAAAATTTAGAGAAAATTTCGTAAGCCTAGCCCTGATGGCTATCGGGGTTTGGTTCGTTCCGATAGCTATCGGAATCATCAATGGAAAAAATGAACAGGTTAAATATTTAGGACAGGATTGTTTACAAAACTCAATTGAATACATTTTCCTGTTGATTTTAGCTTATTATTTGTATAAAATGCTTATATTTAACAAGTTAACGAAAAATATATATTATATGGAAGATTTAATCAAGAAAGGAAAGGCAGGCAAAACTAGCCGCTTTAACAGGAAACAAAAGGCAAACATAACGAATATGAGTCTGAGACTATATTCAAAATTGCTTGAAGATGAAAATGAACTTTTAACAGAAGCCGATATGATGCGGATTTTCTGTGTGTGTCGCGCAACCTTATACCGATGGCGACAAAAAAAACATCTTCCGCATTTAAAAATGGGTCGGAGTGTATTTTATTTAAAACGAGTTATCTGCAATATATTACTCACTAAATCTGGTTATTTTAATTCGGGTTAAGTTTTTATGCATTTGCAGCTAATACTTATTACTTCCCATTATATTATAACAATTACGTTAACCTCCCATTACGAGACCTGCGATTATCGAATTCACAGGTCTTTTTTGTTGTTTATGGTTGTTCTAGTTACTAATCACTAAGCACCACAGAGGCACAGAGGGCACAGAGGGTTGTTTGCAGTTTGACTACTGACTACTGACTACTGCCTACGGACTACTGACTACTGAAAAAAAGTCCCCCTAACCCCCTGAGGGGTAATGGTTTGTTGCTTACTAATTCTACTTGCTACTGAATACTGCCCACTTGGCCACTGACTACTGACTACTGCGTACTGACTCACTGACTACTGAAAAAAAGTCCCCCTTACCCCCCGAGGGGGAATGGTTTGTTGCTTACTAATTCTACTTGCTACTGAATACTGCCCACTTGGCCACTGATTACTGACTACTGCCTACTGACTACTGCCTACTGACTACTGAATTACTGAATTACTCCCCACTAATAACTAAAAACCCGCAATTTTAAAACTGCGGGTCTTCTTTTTTGGATTAATAAACACAAATCGTCATTTACACGGCTGTTACCTCTCCTAGGTATGAACTAGTTGCAACCTGTTTTTCTTCCGCATCCACAAAGGTAGCCCAAGCGTTAATAGCTTGCCCCGTCCAATATGGAGGTAAGGGTAAATTAACAACAGTTTCATCGCGCATACCTGCTGGGGTGAACAGCTGATACTCATGGAGGTCAGCTGCATAAAGCACCACCAGTAATTGGTCGTCTGCTTTTGCAAAGCCTTGCCCGGTATTGTCCACATAATCTAACTGCATTGTATTTGCAGCAGGCGCTGTTAAAACTGGAGACTGCAATCCGCTAAGGTCCCCTTTACTAATGAGCACCTTTTGATAGTCCATTACAAAGTCTGGACCTACTTCTAGCACAGCTTGACGAATGTGATAGGAAGTAGCTAGGTTAAATGGTGATTTATCACCTTGTTTCTTCCCAAAATACTTGTCTACAATAGGCTTCATTGGGTTTAAAAAACGGGCTACAAGGCTAAACCTTTCCCGTACCTTTCTTTGCTCCTCGGTAGGAGGGCGATCTTTAGTTTCTGGTAAACTACGCATAACGTATTTATCTCTCCATCGGACACCTACAACGCTGCCCACTTTTCCACGGAATCCTCCTAAGATTCCTTTTTGAAATGTTCCCATAATAATAAGGTTTAAAATGTTAATATTCAGTTGTTTGGTTAAATATAAATGCTATTTCCACGTGTGGCAAATACATGCAACCAACGGAAACCAACTGATACCAGGAACAACAAAAAGATAGGTGATTGCAACCTCCTGCAACAAGCCAGTGATTTTTCAGGGGTTTTCTTGCAGTTTCATAGCAGTTTCCTACCAGCTTAAATCCAATACTTTTTTTGGGGAGACATTTTTTCCGAACAAATCTGCAACAAGCCCCTACGCATCACAGACCCACCTACTGGACGGGCAGGGATTGGAGAAATCGAAATTGAAATTGAAATTGAAATCGATCCCAATCACATACTTTCACAATATCTCAAAAACAACGCGTTACTCTGCGAGAACCCCATGAAATCGAAACCGAAATTGAAATTGAAATTGAATTGGAATTAAAAATTGAATTGGAATTAAAAATTTGAAATCCTCAACCTAAACATAAACCAATAGCCCAAACCGTCCTGGTTCTTGACTCCTGGTTCTTGCTTCATAAATAATCACCACAGAGGCACAGAGGGCACAGAGAAGTGATTTGCAGTCTGCCCAAACTACCCTCTACTAACTCCCCACTCACCTCTCACCTCTCACCTCTCACCTCCACAATAATACTATTGATCTCAACGGCTTCTAATATTTTTATCTATTTTTGAGAAATACCCAATTCTTTTGAAAACACCTTTGGTTTCCATTATTATCCCCACCTACAACCGTCCGAGGAAATTTCAGCGATGTCTTCAATCGGTTTTGGGGCAAACCCATACCCATATTGAGGTTATAGTGATAGACGATGCCTCCAGCAATATTTTAGAATACACAAAAGATGCAAGGGTTCGGGTTATTCGCAATGCTAAAAACTTGGGGCCAGGTCCTTCCCGTAATGTGGGGCTATACCATGCTAAAGGCGAATTTATAGCCTTTTTAGATTCCGATGACTACTGGGATTCAGCCTTTTTAGAAGCTACTGTAGCGGTGCTTGTTCAAAACCCTGCTGCTGCCATGGCCTACGCCAATGGCTATGAGGTAGATGCAAACGGAGAAATACAGGGAGTTCGTAGAAATAAAATAAAACAGGTTGACGCTATTTTGCCCGAAATTCTAAGTGTGAACAGACATTGGGGAACAGGCGGTTGTCTGTGGCGTAAAAAAGACATTCAAAACATCCGATGGATTGCTTCTCGCACTTGGGAAGATTATGCCTTTGATATTGATGTGGCAATTGGAAACAATTCCATAGTCGGATTGGAGAAAAAATTAGTGTATTACGACATTTCAGGAAAAGACAAACTATCCGAAACCACTTCCGAAGATCTTATGGCACAAAAAATAATATCCCTCCAGCATATTTCCGATGCCTTGTATGCTCGCAAATGGCGGAGGAATGCCAAAACTAAAAAGGCAATGCATTATGTGTTGCTGATGAATTTCTTAGCGTGTTCTAATCGAGATAACAAACAATTAGTATCTAAAATTTTTATCCGTTGGAATGGTTTGTTGGGGAGGTGGATGTGGAAAGCGGTCTTACAGCTGCCCGAATCCCAACGGTTGAGATTCTTGGAGTTTTTATCCCAGATTTATAGAAAGCAGATTAGATCGGGATAAGATTTTTCTGAAGCTTTTTTGACTTCCAAAAAATCAAAGTATCTTAGATGTCATAATACTGTCAATATATCCTCAAAAATGGAAACACCATTAATCTCCATCATTATCCCCACCTACAACCGCGCCCATTTAATAGGGGAGACGTTGGATTCTGTTTTGGCACAAACCTACCAAAACTGGGAGTGTCTTGTGGTGGACGATGGCAGTACGGACAATACCGAAAAACTAATGGCGGAATACATAGCCAAAGATGCTCGATTTCAATTTCACCACAGACCCAAAGACCGATTACCAGGTGGCAATGCCGCTCGGAATTATGGGTTTGAGATGAGTAAGGGAGCGTATGTAAATTGGTTTGATAGTGATGATGTGATGCACCCGGAAAAACTCAAACTTCAAGTTGAGCTTTTGGTTCAATCCAAAAAGGTGTTCTGTGTATGCCAAACCCTAGTTTTTAATGAGAAGCTAGAAAATATAGTAGGTCTTAGAAAGAAACATATATTTTCAGACGATCCTTTAAATGATTTTATACGATCTAAAATAACGTGGCTAACTCAAGCGCCTATATTTTTAAAATCGTTTTTAAATAAAAACCAATTAAAATTTGATGAGAATCTATTGAAAGCTCAAGAATATGAATTCTTTATTAGGGTGTTAAACATTAGTTCCGACTATGCTTATACCAATAAGCCACTCGTGTATTTAAGAACTCATACCGATAGAATATCAAACGATAACTATGAGCCATTAAAGTCCTATTCTGCTTTCAAAGCCTCTTTTAACTCTTTGAGGTTAGTTCAAAACTTTGCCAGTGCTGAAGCTAAAGCTGATCTTATGAGAAGAATGGTTAAACAGATGTATATTTCGCTCCAAAATAATCAAGTCGATATGGCTAAAAAAATGAAAAATGAATTCTTAAAAATAAGCTCTTCCACAAAAAATACAGTACTTCTACAACTGGGATTCTTTATTTATCAGATTTCTGGAAATATGCGAGTTCTAAGCTTTTTAGCATCCAAGAAAAGGAAAACGTTTAAATCGTTTCTAGTACATAAAGTTTAATGAAAATGAAATAAAGCAATTAAAAATGACCCCATTAATCTCCATCATCATCCCCACCTACAACCGCGCTCACTTAATCGGTGAAACGCTGGATTCGGTGTTGGCACAAACCTACCAAAACTGGGAGTGTCTTGTGGTGGACGATGGCAGTACGGACAATACCGAAGAGCTGATGGCAGCATACATAGCTAAAGATGCTCGGTTTCAATTTCACCACAGACCCAAAGACAGATTGCCAGGTGGCAATGCCGCTCGGAATTATGGGTTTGAGATGAGTAAAGGGGAGTATGTGCAGTGGTTTGATAGTGATGATTTGATGCATCCAGAGAAATTGGCAATAAAAATAAAAACGATCTTGGACTATAAAGTTGATTTCGTAATTAGTCAGACTCAGTATTTTAATAGAGACAATTTTAAAGAATATCAGTATAATTATAAAGAGGAGGAAGTAAATTTTCTTTCTTATTCAACTACTCATATTAGTTGGTTTACTCCTGATCTTTTTCTAAAAAGAAACATAGCAGAAAAAGTTTCATTTAATGAGAATTTAAAGGCGGGTCAAGAATACAATTTTTCGTGTAAGCTGTTATTAGAAACAAATTCCTTGAAAAAAATAGATAAAGTGTTAACAATGTGTCGTTATCACGATAGTTCCATAGGCTTCGAAAGAAGAGAGAATAATTTTAATTATTTTAAATCAAGGCTTGAAATATATTGGGTTAATTATAAGGATGTTATAAAAATAACTCGTAGTAATCAATTCGAGAAATACACGCTATTAGTTTGCTTGTCTGCCTATTTTCAAAGTGGAAAACAAGGGAGGTTACCAAAAGGATTTAATGCCGCTATTGTAAAATCTTTTGGATGGAAAACAATATATTATTACGCAGCATTTTCTACCTACTTTTTATTAGGTAAATATTATTTTTTCTATTTAAAACTTAAGTCATAAAACTTATAAATAGTAATGATTTATTCAGTATATAAGCTTTAACCAATGAAAATTTATCAAGTTTTTGATTCTTATCCTTTATTCTATCAACCTTATATTCCTCCCGTAATTGATGCGCTTCAAAACCAAAAAGGGATGGATATTAATATCGTTGCTTTTAATGGCGTAAAAGGAGAGCGGGATAAGGCTGAGGTTCTTCCTCAATACAAAAAAAGGAAGGTTCTTTCAAAAATTCTTCAGTTTCAAAATAAGGAATATCGAAATTTAGATTATTTTGAGATTAAGGCGCTAAAGGAAAAAGTTGATATCATTCATATTCAACATTCATACCTATACTCAAAGGTTCACAACCTTTTAAGCATTCCAAAGCATAAACGTCCGAAGATAGTAATTACCCTTAGAGGCGGGGATACCTATATTAAGCCATGGGTTTTTGATAATTGGTCAGATTTCTATAAAAATTATGGTAATAAAGTGGATGCATTTGTTGTGATGAGTGAACATCAAAAGAAATATTTACATTCTAAATGGGGAGTAGAAACTGAGCGTATTCATGTTATTCCAATATCATTTGGAAATAATGAGCACGTGAATTCCAAGTATCCGAATACAGATAAAATGAGAATTATTTCGGCCTTTAGAATGTGTTGGGAGAAAAACATAGAAGGTAATCTACGCACGATAAAGTTATTAAAAGAGCAGGGTATTCCAGTTCAATACGATGTCTATGGCGATGGTCAAGATGCAGGTCAACTATATTACCTTATTGATAAATATAATTTGACTGATTGTGTTTTATATAATGGAAAGATTGAAAATAAAGAGTTAAAGTCGATATTACCTAAATATGACTTTTTTCTTCAATTAAGCCATTCAGAATCTTTAGGACTTTCTGTTGTTGAGGCTCAATCTTTCGGGGTGCCAGTAATAGTGTCAAATAGTGATGGTCTGCCAGAATCAATATTAGATGGGAAAACTGGATTTATCGTGAATCCGTATGACGTTGCGGCCGCTGCTAATTCTATGCTCAAATTATGGAAAGATCGAGAGCGATATAACTCCTTTTCCAAAGAGGCCATTAGATTTGTAAATTCAAAATTTACTATCTTAAATGAAGTGGAGAAACTGAAAAAACTATACTTAGATTTAACAAAAAGATAACCCCATGTGCGGCTTCCTAGGTGAATTTTCTTATAACAACAACTTATCCAAAACCGAAAGTTTTACGGAGCTCCTGTCCCTGTCTAAACATCGTGGCCCAGATTCCACCAATATTGTTTCAGGTAAAAACTATAGACTTGGGTTTAATCGTCTTGCACTTTTAGATTTAACACCGGCAGGCCAGCAACCTAGAAAAAGTCCAACGCAACGGTTTCATATGGTGTTTAACGGCGAGGTGTATAACTACAAGGCACTGATAATGGAGTACGAACTTAAAAACCTTAAATCTACTTCTGATACTGAGGTTGTTTTACACCTATTAGATGAAATTGGAGTGGTAAAAACACTAAGCGTACTTAATGGTATGTTTGCCATTGCTATAATTGATACCACAAAAAACGAACTATTTCTTACACGTGATTTCGCCGGAATAAAACCCTTGTTTTATGGTGTAAATGATTCCGGAGTTGTCTTTGCTTCCCAATTTGATCAGGTATTTAAACATGCTTGGTTTCAAAATGAGCTCAAGCTCCAACCAGAAGTTGTACAGGAGTATTTTGCCTTTGGGTATATGGCTGCTCCTAATAGTATTTATGAAAATATATTTCAAATAAAACCTGGCGAACTTGTAAAAATATGTGGCAAGGGGAAAACTATAAAAAAGAATATCGTTCAATTTTCAAAAGAAACAAGTCTAGATTCAAACTATGATATAGAAAATTTAAAGTTGACCCTAAAGAAGTCTGTTAAACTTCAACTTAACACAGAGCGGTCTCTCGCTTCTTTTTTAAGTGGTGGGGTAGATAGTTCTTTGGTGAGCAGTTATGCAAAAGAACAAAAAGACGATATTAAGGCATTTACCTTAAAAGTGAATGATAAAAAACACAATGAAAGTGAATATGCGGTAAGCTATGCCAAGCATTTGAATATAAATCACGAAATTGTAACGGTAGATAAAAAAGTATTGCTTTCAATAATTGAGGAACATTTTAAGGCTTTTAATGAACCTTTTGGAGATTATTCTAGTATCCCTACCTATTTGGTAACCAAAAAAGCCGCGCAAAACCATACAGCAATGCTTTCTGGCGATGGAGGTGACGAGCTGTTTTGGGGCTACCCACGAATGTACGATCTGCTAAGAAAATCAGAGTGGTTTAAGGTGCAGCCCTTTGTAAGAAAAAATTTAGTACGGATAACCAATAGGCTGAAGATTACAAATACCTATGCTCCATTTGCAAAAGACCTAGAGACATTCTGGAGAGATTGGCATATAAGATTACCAAGACAACTGCTAAGTTCAGCTTTTGATGTCGGCTTTTCCAAAGAAATTAATGCGCTTTACAGGATAGATAAAAACTATAACAAAAAGCAATTGCAGCATTTTTTGCGATGGAACGAGTTTTATGGCCATTTACAACGAATCTTGATTAAAGTTGATAGAACGAGCATGAAGAATAGTTTAGAGGTTCGTGTGCCGCTTTTAGATAAAAATGTAATTGAAGAATCTTGGAAGGTGTTTTTTTCTATTGGTGCCTTAGAAAACCTAAAAAAGCCATTAAAGGAACTACTCCAAGAAAAGATTCCGGATACTCTTTTAATGGAAGGAAAAAAGGGTTTTTCTGTACCTATTGAATTATGGTTTCGGAATCAATTAAGGTCAGATTTGGTAGATACGGTTCTAAATTCAGACTTATATGGCAAGGAGTATTTTGATCAAGACGTATTAAAAAAATATGTGTCAGAATTTTTAGAAGGAAAACACAACAACGGCTGGGGAGTTTGGCATATCTATGCCTGGCAGAAATGGGCTGATAAGTTTGTTTTGGAATAAGGAGGTTAAAAATCATCCCCTTCAACAACAGTTTTCAAACAAACAATTTTATTCATCCAATAACAAGAAATCAAAAGTTTGCATTTATAGGAATGTTGCGCAGAAATATATAGCGACTTGGAAAGTAAGAGCTCAAATAACATAAAATATATTTTCTGTATCAGCACCGGCAGATGCGGTACAGATTATTTATCCAAACTCTTGGCTACCTTGGAGGGGTGCAGCTCGTTTCATGAACAAAAACCCCGATTGCATAAGTGTGATATGCAAGAATATTTAAAAGGAAACAAAAAACCCATACAGCAGTTGATGGCTCAGAAGATGGAGAAAATAAAAACACATGCTGGCACTGTATATTCTGATACATCACATATTTTTATAAAAAGCTTTGGATGGGAAATCCCCAAACATATTCCGCAAGAAGAAATTGGCGTAATTATTTTGAAACGTGCTGTTGATGCTGTAGCAAAAAGCACACACAGAACCCAATCCGGGCCTTTTAATGCGTTGGGCAGAGATTGGATTATCTATCCAAACGGAAACAATAATATCAAACCACCGCTACGTGTTTTTGAATATGAAATATTGCGTGTTCTTCTAAAAGCTTGGTGGAAAATAAACAAGAATTCAGGAGTTAGAAAGTATCCCCCCTATTTTAAAAGACAATCTATAAAACTGATAAAATGGTATTATAAAGAAACCTATGCCTTAGGGGAGTTATATCAGAAAACATTTCCCGAAATCACGTATGTCGAAGTTTCTTTAGAAGAATTAAATACGGTTGAAGGTTTCGAGAAAATTGTTCAAGCATTCAATCTTCAAGAGTTTTATAGCAAGGAAAAAATAAAAACTATGATTGGAAAGCCAGTTAATCAAAAGAAAGTAATTGCCTAAAGTAGTATGTTTAGATATTTAGAAAAATGTGATTTTAGACAAAAGATATAAGAGCAATGAAGCTATCCATTATTATCCCAATATACAACGGTGCTCCCTTCTTGGATAAACTGATTCAAACCATCAGTGCTTTTACCATAACGGATTTTGAATGTGTTTTTATTGATAATAACTCTACAGACAATTCGGTAGCCCTACTCAATAAACTCCTCCAGTCAGCTCCCTTCGATTATTCAATACTCAAGGAAGAAAAACAAGGCGCAGGATTTGCCAGAAACACAGGAATTAAACATGCCAAAGGAAAGTATTTAGCGTTTTTAGATTGCGATGACATTATTCTGCCAGAGAAATTTGAATACGACTTCCATATTTTTAAGAACCACGATGTGGACTTTGTTTTTTGTCGTGCAAAACGTTTTTATCAAGATGGTCGTGTTTTAAAACATCCTACCACAGGGATAAAAGAAGGGATTAACTTACCGCCATCTTTGGGACTTGCGTGGCTTCGTAATTTTTTCGCTCTTCAAGGAACTGGGTCACTAATCGTTAAGAAAAGTGTCGTTGAAAAACTAAAAGGATTTCATACTGCAACAACAGGAGAAGATGCTTTTTTGTTTATACGAATGGGATTGCTGTATAAAGGATACTTTTATGACCAAACGTATTTTCATTATTTTAGACATCCAGATTCCACGATTTCAAAAGCTAATAAAAACGAAAATGGCGCATTGAGAAGATATTTTGAATTGAGGCAACATCTTTATAATGATGATATTGTGAAAGACAATCCAATAGCCATGCATATTCTAAA
This sequence comes from Aequorivita marina, assembly GCF_031631895.2. Classification (NCBI taxonomy): domain Bacteria; kingdom Pseudomonadati; phylum Bacteroidota; class Flavobacteriia; order Flavobacteriales; family Flavobacteriaceae; genus Aequorivita; species Aequorivita marina. The sequence continues at coordinate 168,401 of NZ_JAVMBW020000003.1, read as the reverse complement.
AGAGCAACTACAAACGGATATATTAAAGCTGCATCGATTGGGCGATAATATCAATACGTTGAAAACTGAAAAACTAAAACGTATAAAGCTTTCTGCTATTTTATTTAATCCGTTTAGTTTGTTTATAAACAGAAGAATACCGCATATTAAATACAATCCATTTTTTCAGCTGGATAGAAAGTTACTGAAACAACGAAGAGATAAAACATTAAAAAACCTAAGAGCGTAAAGATTATGAATGCACTTAAAATCATCCTCTTCGACGGTAGTTTTCAAACCACCTCTTTTATCAATAGGTTGGCAGCAGGATTGGCAGCGCGGCATGAGGTATATATTTTAGGGTTTAACGAAACGCTGTCTCAAAAAATTGAAGGCGTGCACTATGTTCCCTTAGGAAGCAACCAAAACAACATCCGTTTGGCGATGACTTCTTTTTTATATGCCTTGCAATCGGGTTCAGTAAAGAAAACAAGTACAACGATTAAACGTCTTTTTAAGGGTGAAAAACGAAACCTACAAGAAGCGAACTTGCGTTTTGTTTTAAATAAAATTTCACCCGATCTCATTCACCTTCAATGGCCATCAGTTATTCCTTGGTTTGAAGATGTGCTGGAAAAACAAGAAATTCCGGTGGTGCTCAGTCAACGTGGGTACCATAGTAATGTGCGTCCTTTTGTGCAACCAGAAAACTTCAACTACCTCCAAACATGGTTTCCTAAAATAGCGGGCTTTCATTCGGTATCGAAAGCCATCGCTGCCAATGGCGATAAAATCTATACCGCCACCAATAAAATAGACCATGTGGTATATACGGGCCTTAACCTGGAAGCATTTCCTTTTTCAGAAACATACCAACGCGATACGCCTTTGCAAATCCTCTCAGTAGGAAGAGCACATTGGAAAAAAGGCTACGACAATGCGTTGCGTGCTTGTGCCCTCCTTAAAGTACGAGGAATCGCATTTCAGTATCGCATTATCGGGGCAGCTGCGGAAGAAGAATTGCAGTTTTTAATCGCCGATTTAAACTTAGAAGATTGTGTTTTTTTAGACGACCGTCTTTCTCAAGAAGCAGTTTATCAGCAGATGCAAAAAGCATCACTGCTCTTGTTGCCCAGTGTGGAGGAAGGTCTGCCCAATGTGGTGGTAGAAGCCATGGCGCTGGGCCTGCCGGTGCTAGCATCGAACTGCGGGGGCGTGCCGGAAGTTATTGAGAATGGGGTTGAAGGGTGGCTGTTCCCGACCCGCGATGTGGAAGCGATGGCGGGAGGAGTGGTGGCGTTTGCTAAGTTGCCTATGAAAACAATTGAGGAAGTTCGATTAGCTGCACGTGCAAAAGTGGAAGTTCAAAACTGTGAAATGCAAATGGTTGTTGGGATGGAGGGGTTGTATTATGGGGTTCTGGAGAGGCTATAAACCCTCTGTCCGCAAGCGGACACCTCCCTTTTTAAAGTGGCTCCATGAACCCTCCGTCCGCAAGCGGACACCTCCCTTTTAAAAAGGGAGGAGTTTTTTTTAGTTTTGTTCAAAACCTAGATTCCATCCAGAAATATATTAAAATTCCCAAACCAGTTCCCCTCTTTTTTTCAAAGAGGGGTGTCAGCTACGCTGACGGGGAGTTCAGTCTCCCTATTTTTTTCAAAGGCCTGTACTGAGCGCAGTCGAAGTAGGGGTGTCAGCTATGCTGACGAGGAGTTTTTTGAACCCAACAAAAATTATAATTTAACTCCTAAAATTCTCCTTAATCTCCAAAAGTACCAAAGGTAACAAATCGAAAACCATTTTATTCTCAAATCGAATTACAGTAAATCCCAATTCATTTAAGCGAGCGGTTCTTGCCTCATCATAGGCTTGAGCCTCTGAATTAAAATGGTGCTGTCCGTCCAGCTCAATAATTAGTTTTTCAGAGGCACAGTAGAAGTCTACAATAAAATTTTCGATGCTATGTTGTCGGGTGAAGCGCTTTCCTTCAAACTGACGTGCTTTTAGTTGCGACCATAAAAATGCTTCCGCAGGAGTCATGCGCTCCCGAAGTTCTTTTCGATAAGCTTTTAGGTGTTTTAGGGTGTGGATTTGCTTCTTCATAACTGGCTGATTTTACGGAAAGTAAGTTAAACTTAATGAAATTTTGCGTGGTTTGCAAGAAACCCTCCTTCCGCAAGCGGACACCTCCCTTTTAAAAAGGGAGGAGTTTTTTTTAGTTTTGTTCAAAACCTAGATTCCATCCAGAAATATATTAAAACTCCCAAGCCAGCTCCCCTCTTTTTTTCAAAGAGGGGTGTCAGCTACGCTGACGGGGAGTTCAGTCTCCCTCTTTTTTTTCAAAAGCCTGTACTGAGCATTCAAAGAGGAGTGTCCGCCCCGGCGGACAGGGAGTTTTTTGAACCCTTCTCAAATCATCTTTTAGCTTATAAAATTTCTCTATATTTAACACCCTGAAGAAACAAGCTCTAACCTTGAAACGACGTTCATCTTGCTCAGACCTTAACGTATCTTCGATTGGGAGAATTTAAATTGGGTTTGCTTATTAACTTTAATGTAAGCTTATTGAAAAACGGAATCAGGAGAGTAATCAATTCTCAATAGATAATATAAGTAAAGAACAATATAGCTTTGCGCCTTCTCTAAGATCTCAGTGATTCCCTCATTTAAAAACATACTTTGCGATCTTCGCGCATTCTTTGAGAACTTTGTGGTTAACAATTCCTCCAGAGTTTTCTTTTTTTATTTTCCTTATTTTTACTGCCCACAACCCAACTAAATGAGAACCATTAAAACCCCCATTCTCCCCACCCATCAACAATTCGTCAACGTACACGCGCCTCACGAATTAGATAAAAAAGCCATCTGCATTTTTGCTGCTACTAGCTACTTTCTAGGTACAGACACCTATTGGAAAGACAAAAAAGTACTTCCGCCAGGCACAGTAAATACACTAGACAACGAAGGATATTGGGTAGAAAGCAAGCCCTGGTTTCAATGGCATTATAAGCCAAGAGATATTTCTTTTGATCAAGCAGTAGATGAGTTTACAGCCCTTTTCCATAGCATCTGTAAAGAACAAATAAGCAGCGGCACGGTATTATTACCATTATCAGGTGGACTAGACAGCCGTACGCAAGCGGTTGCCTATTCCAAACTTAAAAACCCAGTGGTTTCGTATAGTTATTCGTTTCACAACGGATACAAGGAAGGCGCAATATCAAAACAGATTGCACAAACCTTGGGCTATGAATATTATGATATGACCATCAAACCCGGATATTTATGGAGTAAAATTGATGAATTAGCGGAGCTTATTAGTTGTAATACAGAATTCACCCATCCACGGCAAATGGCGGTGATTGATGCGTTTCGTAAAATGAAGGGTACCTTTACTTTGGGCCATTGGGGCGATGTACTTTTCGATTCTCCTGCACCAGCAAACCTCACCGAAAATGAGGCCGAGGCATGGTTGTTAAATAAAATAGTGGTGAAAGGCGGGCAAGAACTTGCAGAAGCATTATGGAAAGAATGGGGGTTAGAAGGCGAGTTTATGCCGTATTTAAAACTGCGGATTAAAGAAATATGGAATAGCATTCCAATAGAAAACTGTACGGCCAAAGTCCGAGCTTATTTGAGTATGACTCGCGCTGGTAGATGGACAAACCTTGGTTTTGCAATATTTGAAGCTACAAATCCCGTCCAAGCTCCTTATTACGACAATAGAATGGCGGAGTTTATTTGTGGGATTCCGGAGGAGTTTCTAGCAGACCGACGAATTCAAATAGCATATCTTAAAAAACAGAGCCCTCAGGTGGCTAAAATTACTTGGCAAGCAGAAAAGCCGTACAATTTATATAGTTTTCATAATAATAAAGCACCTTACAACTTGCCCTATCGAATTATAAATAAGGCGAAGCGTGTAGTAAATGAAAAACTGGGAAAGCCGTATATTCAGCGCAACTGGGAGTTACAGTTTTTAGGAATGGAAAACGATGAGAAGTTGCAAGAACATCTTTTTGGAGAAAACCTACATCCGTTTCTGCCCAAGGAGGTTTTAGTTCGGTTTTATAATAATTTTAGAGCAAAGGATTTGGTAGCATATTCCCACCCCTTGAGTATGTTGCTTACTTTAGCGGTGTGGTGGAAGAGACGGGACGTGAGATGTGAGATGTGAGACGTGAGATTTGAGACGTGAGATGTGAGATTTGAGATGTGAGATGTGAGATTTGAGAGGGAAGGGTTCACGCGGAGTACGCTGAGGTTGACGCGGAGTACGCGGAGTTTTAGCCCTGCGCCCTCTGCGCTATACTCTGCGACCTCTGCGAGAAACTTTTACCCGCTGCGAGCGATTTTCGCACACTGTTAAGACCGCAAACTAAGAAATGAAAACAAATGACACCTAAAAAACTAATGTGTAAACCTATTTCAAATATTTAATGAAAGTCTCTGTAATACTTCCGATTTATAACGGTGAAAAAACCCTTGAGGAAACTATAAAAAGTCTAAAGGATCAAACCTATCAAGATTTCGAATTGGTTGCTTGTATAGATGGTACTGAGGATGGTTCAGAAGATATTTTGGAATTATATCGCGAGCATTTTCCAAGATTAACCATCTTAAAGAATGAAAAGAATCTTGGCCTAGGGCCAACAATGAATCGTTTGGTTGCTCATACGTCAGGAGAATATATTGCTGTTGCCGAGCAGGATGACTATTACTATCCCGACCGACTGCAATTGCAAGTCGCACTTTTAGATTCAGAAGAAGAGGTAGGATTAGTGTCAGGCATTGCAGAATTTTGGAATGGAGAAAAAGTAACTTCAAAATTTCCTGGGATTTTAGTTCATGGAGGGCAGTATCCACAAGGAAAGGAACTCTTCCTATTAAATTATATTAAACAGACGAAAATAGTGAATAGTTGTATGATGTTCAGGAAATCTGTGCATCAGAACTATGGACTTTACTTTTCTCAACATTATCCAAATATACCGATAGATTGGGCATATTTCTTGCGTTTTTCGTTAGATTCAAAAGTTCATGGATTAGGCGATGTTTTGGTGAGATTGGATAGAAGAGCTAATCGAAATTCACTAACCAAGAAAGTGACCATACACAATGAAGCAAAGATGGAGTTATTAAGATGTTTTTATTACGAATACCCAGAGATTATAAATAAAGATATTTATGAGAAAGCGCTTGTAATTCAGAGAGAACTGGAATTAAGTTCAAGATATGGAAGTACATTCTATTCTTCTCTTTTTCTTTATTTGATTCGTAATCCATTTCAGAGTATGCCATATATTTTACTAACAAAAAGAATCAATCAAAAATTAACTAAAATTAAGAGTGCTTATGAATAGTCTTAAGCAAAGGCTCAAGCAATATAAATATCAATTTGATTTTGCAAAAAGGATATTTATGGATAAAAAGTTTTACGAAACATATAAAATATCCAAAGATGAGGGAAGAAAGAAAGGATCGCGTACAGAAATCATTTCTTTTTTACTTGAAATGATAGATGGGGTTAATTATCTAGAGATAGGCGTTCGAAATCCAAATGATAATTTTAATAAAATTAAGAGTAAGAACAAATACTCGGTCGACCCTGGAGTTGAATTCAGGAATAATCCGGTAGATTTTAAAATTACATCTGATGAGTTTTTCAGGGAATTAAAGATTAACACACCTCATTTTCCATTTGATATAAAGTTTGATGTTATTTTTATAGATGGGCTACATTTGGCTGACCAAGTGGAAAGGGATATCTTTAATGCAATGGACTTTATATCGCAAAAAGGATTTGTTGTGGTTCACGATTGTAATCCTCCTACTGAATTTCATGCTCGGGAATCATTTGGTTTTAAAAACTCACCTGCTCGTGGTTTCTGGAATGGGACTACTTGGAAAGCTTTTTATAAAATTAGACATGAACAAAACTTACATTCTATTTGTTTTGATACGGATTGGGGGGTTGGTGTGATATCCAAGAATAAATATCCAGAATTTAATAATTTAGAATTTCCAATAAAAAACTCTTTTTATGAGTTCAATACTCATTTAGAAAACAAAGAACATTATATGAACCTTCAGGATTTTGATTCTTGGTCTATTAAAATGAAAAAAACTCTCTAGACCATCGCAAAGATAATTGGAACCTCTATGGGTATAAAAAGGTTAAGTGTTGAAATATGAATTAGGAATTATAAATTAAGTGCCAACATCTCAGAACTGATAACCAATAACTAAAAAAAATCAATGTGTGGATTCCTAGTAGAATATTCGCCAGATAACAATAAGGGATTAGATAAGCATGACTTTATAAGCCTGCTAAACAAATCTAAAAAACGCGGCCCTGATTCTCAAGGTTACTTTTCTAATGCTTCCAACTTACAACTTGGGTTCAATAGACTCGCTATCCTAGAACTTTCCGAAGCTGGGGAGCAACCTATGAAAAGCCATGATGCTCGGTTTGTTATTGTATTTAATGGTGAAATTTACAATCATCTAAAGTTGAGAAAAAGACTGAATTTTAAAAACTTTAACGGATTAAGCGATACGGAAACAATTACTGCCTGCTTGGTGGAATGGGGGGTTATTAAAACTGTTAAAGCGCTCAATGGTATGTTTTCGCTAGTGGTTTATGATTGCCTTGAAAAGGAAATTCATTTAATTAGAGACTTTGCGGGAATGAAACCATTGTTTTTTGGCTGGGATGGTAAAACCTTAGTGGCAGCCAGTCAATATGATCAGGTGTTTTTACATCCTGAATACCGAGGAAAATCTGTAAATCCGCAAGTGCTAAAATTGTATTTGGAACAGCATTATATGCCTTCGCCATTTGGCTTGTATAAAGACACCTTCCAAGTGGCACCGGGGGAAATAGTTTCTTTTAAAAAGAATGGAACGGTTAATAAAACTAGATATTGGGAGCTTCCAACTGCCGTAGCGTATTCTATTTCAAACAAGGAAGAAGCTGAATTGCTAGTGGAGGAAGCCTTGGCTAAATCGGTGGAAGGGCAGCTGCTTTCCGATGTTCCTCTAGGTGCATTTCTGTCTGGGGGAGTAGATTCTAGCTTGGTCACTTCCTTTATGAAAGAATATAAAGCAAAGCCTCATGTGTTTACTATCGGTTCTGATAGTAAAAAGCATGACGAATCTGATCGGGCAAGACAATTTGCCGAAGCTTTGAATGTGCAACAGGAAATCTGGAAGTTATCTGCCCAAGAAGTTTTAGGTTTTTGGGACGAAGCTATGGACGCCTTGCATGAACCTTTTGCCGATTTTAGTATCTTACCAACGTATTTAGTATCAAAATTAGCGAAGAAAAAAGTTGGCGTTGCCTTAAGTGGAGATGGGGGAGATGAATTGTTTTTTGGTTATGAACGATTTTGGAGTATCGGGAAAAACATTGGCTTTCAGCATTTTCCAAGTCTTTTAAAAAAAGCCATTTATGGTTTTGATAAATATACCTCAGGAAATAAACGGGTGAACAGTGTATTGTTAGCTCCCAGCCAAGGAATAGCGCAACAAGGATTACATTCTCGTTTTAGAAAGAACTTATTAGATGAAGTTGCACCGGGACTATCTAAAACCTCTTTACCGGAAGATTACAATGTTTATTCCTACGGAAACTCAAAAGATATTCGTCAGTTATTATACAACATTCGCCATGCCGAGTTTTATGGGATGATGCAAAAAACTTTGCGGAAGGTAGATTTGGCAAGTATGGAAAACAGCCTTGAAGTGCGAGTTCCTTTTCTGGATAAAAATGTAATTGAAGCCGCGTTGAAAATAGATCCACTTTTAAGTTATGGGGGTGGAAGGCAAAAGCAACTTTTAAAGAATGTGCTTTCTAAACGTATTCCTTCTGTTAAAGAAGAAGAGGAGAAAAAAGGATTTTCCATACCTTTAACCGGATGGTTGCGGCAAGATTTAAAAGAAGTAGTTGGTAATCAGCTATTGCAGTCTGATATGTCCGATTTCGGATTTGAAAAGAAAGCTGTTGAAAAATTATTGAATAATCATTTTGAAGGTAAAGCCGATTTAAAATGGCCTATTTTCACACTTTACGCCCTAACAAAATTTAGATGAAAAGGATAAGAGTTCTATTTACGATTCCCAATTTCGATACGGCTGGTAGTGGAAAGGCACTTCTAAACATCGCTAAAGGATTGGATTCTGAAGTTTTTGAAGCTCATATAATGTGTTTGCATAATAGGGGTGCATTTTTCAAAGAGGTAGAAAACTCTGGATTACCCGTACATATTTTAAATTATACTTCCAACTCTAGGCCTATTAGACGTATGTTTAAAGAATGCTGGAGGGTGTCTCGTAAATTTAAAGAAATAGCCCCTGATGTTATTCATAGCTACCACTATAGTTCAGATTATACTGAAGCCCTAGCTGCAAGAATGGCAGGTATTCCATGGGTGTTTACAAAGAAAAATATGAGCTGGGGCGGCGGCTCAAAAAATGCTTGGAAATTACGTTCATTTTTTGCAACTAAAATTGCCGTTCAAAATACAGACATGATAGATCAATTTTATCAAAGAAGTAATAAAACAGTATTGATTCCACGAGGTGTTGATGTATCTTATTTTAGCCCTACTGTAACTAATGAAGTGGATCTATTGCCTCAGTTTCCAAATGGTCAGCGCCTATTAATTTGCGTGGCAAACTTTGTTCCCGTTAAGGGAATAGAAATTCTAATTGAAGCATTTAATAGATTAAGTGAAAAACACCAAAATTGGAGTCTTTTACTCGTTGGCGATGACCAGAATGAGTATGGACAAGGTTTACACAAACTTGTATCTGATTTGGGCTTGAAAGAAAGAATCAAATTCAGTGGTAAATTATTGGATATAAGACCGCAACTAAATCGTGCTGAGGTTTTTGTACTTCCTACCAAAGAGAAAGGTGAAGGTTCACCAGTAGCTCTTTTAGAAGCAATGGCAAATGGAAAAGTTGTGATAGGGTCTAATATACCTGGCATCCGAGATCAATTGGCGAAATTCCCTGATTCTCTTTTTGACCCATCAGCAATTGACGAATTAAGTGACAAACTTACTTTCTACATGAGCAAGTCAAAAGATGAGTTAACAATATTGGGCAAGTCTTTTCACAATCATGTGAGTTTGGAATATCCAATAGAGAAAGAAATTGAAAGACATGAAAACCTATATAAAATAATTGTTCAAAAATGAAAATCGCTCTCGTCCTTTCGCAACCTCCTGGTTATTCCGAGACCTTCTTGCGCTCGAAGATTCGCGGACTCCAAAAGAATGGTATGGACGTGACTCTATATTGTCGTAGCACGAAAAATGGTTTTGATTTATGTCCGGTAGTTTTACAACCAAAAGTAAGTAAAAATCCAATCTTGCAACTGCTGTATTTTATAAAAACTTTTATAGGATTATTGCCGCATCATTCTGTAGTGAGGCGCTATTTAGCGCTGGAAAAAAAGGAAGGCGTTCGCGGTTTTTCATTAGTCAAGAATGTTTATTTAAATTCTCACTTCCTCAAAGCAAGGCCCGATTGGCTCCACTTTGGGTTTGCTACAATGGCGATTAGAAGTGAAACCGTTGCTCAGGCGATAGGAGCCAAAATGGGCGTGAGCTTTCGTGGGTTCGATATGGGCACTTATCCCATAAAAAATCCAGGGTGCTACAATGTGTTGTGGAAGTATGTAGATCAGGTACACACCAATTCCAACGACTTGTGGGCATCAGCAAAACGCTTTGGAATGCCCGACTCCATCCCTGTAAAGAAAATTACACCTGCAATTGATGTGGCATTGTTTCGTACAGAATTGCCAGATTTTGAACAACAAACACCAGTGGTTTTTATGACCACCGGGAGGCTACATTGGAAAAAAGGCTATGTGGAAATGATTGAGGCTTTGGCATTGTTAAAGGCAGAAGGGCTTCAGTTTGAATATAAAATTATAGGCGATGGACCAGACTATGAACGCATTGCTTTTGCTGCATACGATTTAGGTTTGCAAAAAGAGGTTTGTTTTTTGGGTAAAGTCCCGCATAAAGAAGTTCGAAAACACTTAAAAACAGCAACAATCTATTTGCAATACAGCATTCAAGAAGGATTTTGCAATGCTGTGTTGGAAGCCCAGGCAACGGGTAAGCTTTGTGTGGTAAGTAATGCCGAGGGATTGGCAGAAAACGTCTTACACGGATATTCGGGTTGGGTGGTGCCAAAGTATGCGCCAAAATTATTAGCGGCACAAATCAAGGAAGTATTGGCGCTTTCACCAGCGGAAAAAAGAAGGTTTGCTCAAAATGCGATAAATCGAGTGCGTGATGAGTTTACAATTGTTCAGCAGGAAGCGAAGTTTGTAGAATTTTTTGGAGCGGAAAGATAACCACAGAGTCACAGAGAGCACTGAGAAATTAACCTCTGTATCCTCTGCCCGTCGGGTAGGCGGGTTTATACCTCCGTGATAAGTATGGGATTTGGCATTAGAGTTTATGACAAAATAGGGAAAAAACTTAGCGTCTTGGTGCCTTTGTGTGCTATTTTTACCACAAAGCTGCTAAGAGTTATTGCGAAACATTAAGCTGTGTCCTCTGTGTTCTCTGTGCCCCTGTGGTGCATACAACGCATACAGTGCATAAACTTAATAATCGGAAATAAAGATATAGTATAATTGTAACCTAAAACTTAATACCATTCCGAGTCCAAAGTCCCCCTCGGGGGGATTAGGGGGACCATAACAACCGAAAAATGAAACTATTCTTCCCTAAATCCCATTACGACAAGTCCCATCGCGGTGCGGTGTTTCCCTTGCTAAAACCCTTTATTAAAGGCAAAGGATTTACAGACGCCGAGCGGATGGCGATGTATCACACGTCGGAAAATGACTTTCAGTTCTCAGAAACCTTAGAAGAAGCAGATCTGGCCGTGCTTACCATGTCGTGGAATTACTATGTAAAAACCAATCAAGTAGCATTAGCTGTTGATTTTGTTACCGAATGTAAATCAAAAAACAAAAAAGTGCTAATGTGGAATTCGGGCGATTTCGGAGTAAAAACACCTTCCTTTGACAATCTTATTATTTTTAGAGAAAGCGGTTATCATTCTAAATTCGCTAGTAATGAATTTACGCTGCCGAGTTTTATTAATGATCCATTAAAAAAATACTATCAAACGCAAACGCCATTTGCATTGCCTTATACATCAAAACCCTTACTTGGATTTTGTGGTCACGCTAGTTTGTCTAAGGTCAAGGCGGCAAAAGAATTGCTGTTGACTGTTGCACGGAATTTGAAATATTATCTTGGAAAGAGTAAAAACGAACCTCAAGCACTGATCGCTACCACTCATCTGCGAGCCTCTGTTTTAAAGAAATTGCAGCAGTCGGAATTGGTGGATACGCTATTTATTCTTCGTGACGAATATCGAGCAGGCGTGACTAAGAAAAAAGACACGCATGCGACTACGATGGAGTTTTATGACAATCTGAAAAATGCGTCTTATGTAGTCTGTGTTCGCGGCGCTGGAAATTTCTCCATTCGCTTTTATGAAACTTTGGCAATGGGCAGAATCCCCGTTTTTATAAATACCGATTGCGCCCTTCCTTTTGACGATAAACTAGACTGGAAAAAACACGTAGTTTGGGTGGAATATAACGAACGGCATAGGGTTGTAGAAAAAGTAGCAGATTTTCATAGTGGTTTATCTGAAAAGGATTTTATAGATTTACAACATGCCAATAGACAGTTGTGGGAAGAGCGATTGACGTTGGGAGGGTTTTTTGAAACCTTCATATATCATAATTATACCCGATAGATAAGTGCTTTTTAACTCATTAGACTTTGCAATATTTTTGCCGATAGTTTTTATTCTCTACTGGTTTGTAGTCAATAAAAATTTGAAGTTTCAAAATGCACTCCTTTTGCTGGCCAGCTATGTGTTTTATGGCTGGTGGGACTGGAGGTTCTTGTCACTGCTAATGTTTAGTACTATTGTAGATTATACCATTGGACTCCAAATGGAGAAAAGCACTAATTTAAAGTATCGAAAATTCTTGCTTTTTTTGAGTTTAGGAGTCAATTTAGGTTTGTTGGGATTTTTTAAATACTATAATTTCTTTATAGATAACTTTACTACTGCCTTTACATTTTTTGGCGGAACTATTCAACCCAATACCCTCTCAATTATTCTGCCTGTTGGAATTTCATTCTATACATTCCAAACCTTGAGTTATACCATAGATATATACCGAAGAAAGATTGGACCGACCAAGGATTTTTTAAGTTTTGCAGCATTTGTCTCTTTCTTTCCCCAGTTGGTTGCAGGACCAATAGAACGTGCTAGCAATCTACTGCCACAGTTTCATAAAGAAAGAGAATTCGATAAGGCTGAAGCTGTAATTGGTGTAAAACAAATAATTTGGGGCCTTTTTAAAAAAATTGTGATTGCTGATAACTGTGCTCAATTTGCAAATGAAATATTTGCCAATCATGCCAACTTTTCCAGTGCAACATTAATTATAGGAGTAATCTATTTTTCGTTTCAGATTTACTGCGACTTTTCGGGTTATTCAGATATTGCTATCGGTACGGCAAGGCTATTTAATTTTAAGTTGATGGTAAACTTTCGGTATCCTTATTTTTCACGAGATATAGCAGAGTTTTGGAGAAGATGGCACATCTCGCTCACTACTTGGTTTCGCGATTATGTATATATTCCTTTGGGTGGAAGTAGAGTGTCTCGTAACAAGCAAATTAGAAATGTTTTTATAGTTTTTATAGTTAGTGGGTTTTGGCACGGAGCTAATTGGACTTTTATAGTTTGGGGAGCAATAAATGCCTTGTTTTTCATCCCTTTGTTGCTTTCAAGGAAAAATAGAACAAATACAGATACAGTAGCTTTCAATAAGGTATTACCATCCTTAAGGGAGATTGTTTCACTTTTAATTACTTATTGTATTGCGCTCTTTGGATGGATATTTTTTAGAGCTGTATCCGTTAAAGATGCCGTTGACTACATCAAGGGTATCCTAAAGTTTGATTTTAATATCGAAATGCTAAATATTGAAAGATATTCATTTGAAATAATTCCTTTAATTGTAATTTTATTGGGAATTGAATGGTATTCAAGAAACATAGAATTTCCCTTGTATTCGGCAAGGCCAACTTATTTAAAAGTTAGCTTAATTATCGCTATGATTCTAATATTCGGAAGTTTCTCAATAGCTCAAGATTTTATATACTTCCAATTTTAATGAAGCAATTTGTAAAGTACATATTTGGTCTAGTTTTAATTTTGATTGCTTCTATGTATGTGTTAGACTTTATATATAATAGCACATATGAAAAGGGAGCATATAGAAATAAGGTTATGTGGATGCATGATATTCAAGATGAATTTTTAGACTATGTAGTCTTTGGATCTTCCAGAGGTAATAATTATGTGATTCCAAACCTTATTTTAGATAAAACTGGGCAAAAAGGATTAAATTTAGCGATACAGGCTTCAGGTCCCCTAGAGATTGAGTTAGCTGTTAAAGAGTATTTAAAAAACAATACGGCAAAACGATTTTTTATACAGGTTGATCATTGGTATAATAAAGAAAATCCAGATAAAACGGGACAATTGAGTTGGTTGCCGTTTATAGTTGATGATGACGTTTATGAAGTTTTTAAACCTTATGGTAAAGAGTACATCTTTTATAGGTATGTGCCATTTTATAGATATCAAATGTTTGACTCTCGAATAGGCTATCGAAATGTTATATTAAGTCAATTAAACAAAGGGCTGGAATATTCCTCTTCTCGAGGTTATACACAAGCAATAGGGGAACTAAAAAAGGATAAACCATATAAGTTTTCTTTAAAAGATAAACCAAACCTACATTTTATTAATATAAATGAAATTTGTAAAGAAAATGATATAGAGGTTGTGTACTTTACTGCTCCAATTTATAGGCCGGAAGGAAGTTTTGATGTGTTAGTGAAGCATCTTCCTAATTACCATGATTTATCGAATACAATACAGGATAAGAATCTGTTTAGTAATCAGATTCATGTAAATAAAAAAGGCGCAAAAGTGTTCACTAATATGTTGGTGGATTTGTTTTTTGAATCGCCTTCGAATCGTAAAAAGCAATAGTAAAATTTACTATATCTTCAGCTTGTCAACAACAGGTTATAAGTTTAATTATTGATATGGAAAGGTTTTTCCTGAAATTAAAATTTAAAGTTGAATTAAATAAAAAGTAAGCAATGCCCTATTTAAAGTCATATCAATTTATCTGTGGATTGTTTCCACCAGTGTATCTCAGACTATCCGAGAGAAAATATTTCCTCTTAAAAAAGCCCGAAGACTAAAGCTGAACTTTTCCAAAACTTCAATTACGGGAAGCACATTTCACGGAAATACGTCAGACGATCATTCTTATCGATTTTCAGTTCATGGTTTTTTCGATTGGCGAAATATTATTATTGCGCATAGTTATACAAAACAATATAAAGGAGATGTCATTGAGTAAATTATGAATCAGTACAATAAATGTAAAATTTGTTCATCAAAGATAGAACTTATTAATCCAAGGTATAATTTGGTTATTTGTAGTAAATGTAAACTCGTATTCTGTAATGACATTTTTGAAGAGGAAATGTTTTCCAGAATATATGATAAACTCTATAATCAAACTAAACAGTATTCAACTCATATTAAAGAATCAGACGATCTGATTTCTAAAAACAAATACAAATTAGGCAGAACTAAATCAAAAGTCTTAAATAAGGCAATTAAAGTGAAAAATCCAAAAGTTCTTGAAATAGGAGCTGGGGTAGGGGTAGTGGCTAATTTTTTACAAAGTAAAGGAATTGATTACTTAGGAATTGAAATTGATAAAAAAACTGTTGAGAGAGCAAAAAAAGCAAACTTGAATATTAAACAAGGCGATTTTAAGTCCTTAAATAAAATTGAAGATACTTTTGATATTATTTTGGCTTTTGAAGTATTTGAGCACCTTCAAGATTTGGGTTTACTTTTTAAAATATTAGAACAGAAAATCAAACCAGACGGGACATTAGGTTTTACTGTTCCTAACTTTAATAAGTATTTGAATTACAAAAACCTCAACAACAAAATCTATCAATCTGGGCCTCCAATACATTTAAACTTTTTTACTGTTGAAAGTTTACAAAACATCGCTAAAATTTACGGTTTTGAAATTGTACTTTGCTATGAAAAGAAATACCCGTATTTCAATTGGAAAAAAAAGGAAACTTACAACCATATTTTAAAGTCCTTATTAGGAACTTATAGAGGCCCCACCATCATAGCTATTTTCAAGAAAAGATGAAACTTTTACAAAAACGCATATATTCAAAAATCTATTACATAACTATTCTTTTCAAAAAGGCTTTCACCTTTAAAGACAATGAGTTCTCAACGGGGTCTATTGATTACTTAATAAAGAAATATTCAGCAAAGGAGAAAATTATCATTGTTTGTAACGGGCCAAGCGTTTTGACATTAAAAGAAAAATCAAATAAAAATTTATATCTAGTTACCAACAAAGGGAAAGAATTGGTAGAGCATCAAGACTTTTTATATTATGTGAATGATGGATTTTTTATCCGGAAGATTTTATCGAGAAGTAAATTTCTGAAATTTAATCAAGAAGTATTATTTTATTATAATAATTCTGAACCTCATAAAAGAGGTTTTGAATACCTTATGAAAAACATTTGTTTATTAAAAAATAAAAACAAAGTGTTTATTTCAAGGGAATTAAATGATGCTAATTCAATATCGAATTTTGATACTTTTGAAAAGTTTTATTTCGATAGGAACTTGCCTATAAAGATTCAGAACAGTGGAGTTTTTATATTGCTTTTTGGATACTTCTTGGCTACAAGAATGAATTTACCTATAGAAATTTACGGTTTGGATTTAGGGGAAGGAGGGAAAAGACATTATGATAATAAAGGCGTTGTTGGCAAATCGGTCATAGAAGATCGTGTTAAAAGGAATGTTAAAATGTATTTGGACTATATGTATAAAGAAAGTTTATCAATAAAAAATTATTCAAATTTCAATCCTAATTAATGCTTGCACATAAAGAGTTATTAAAAAGAAAAATATACTAAATGCTTTTTTTCTTATTAAAATACCTACAGCCCACGCACTACTTTCAGCATTTTATGGAAGATGGTAGCTCCGTTTTTCCGGTTGTTGAAAAGCTGCCAAAGGAGATAAGCAATCAGCTGCAACTAGATTCCAATTTTAAAAGCAAGTCAGCCCGGGGCTATGACCTCGCATGGCAAGCAATTGAAAAAGGATATATAGGCCCAACCCAAACCCATAGACTGTTTCGGAAATTGCCGGTTGTTGATCAATACCGGTTTCTTAGAAAATACTTTCACCCTGTATGGGTGTTTTATGTGCTATTATTACGGCTTTTCTCTTTTAATAATCCATTAATTGAGGTTATTGCTTGGCGCAGAAGCAGACACACAAAAAGGAGCGATTATCTAAAAACACCTCTTCCATACCCCGATTATAAGAACTATCAATCAAAACTACTGCATCAAAATCCTTTGGTTAGCGTCGTGATACCTACTTTAAACCGATATGAATATTTAAAAGATGTATTAAAAGACCTCGAAGAGCAAGATTATAAAAACTTTGAGGTTATTGTGGTGGATCAATCAGCTCCGTATCGCGAGGATTTCTATAAAGAGTTTAAATTAAACATCAGGCTTTTTTATCAAGAGGAAAGAGCTTTGTGGTTAGCTAGAAACAACGCTATTAAAAGCTCAAAAGGGGAGTACATTCTTCTTTTTGATGATGACAGTAGGGTAGAAAGCAACTGGATTACGAACCATCTTAAAGCCCTAGATTTCTTTAAAGCCGATATTTCGTCAGGTGTTTCTATTTCGGTTGTAGGCGGTAAAGTGCCTGAGAATTATTCCTTTTTCCGAATATCGAGCCAGTTGGATACGGGCAATGTCTTACTAAAAAAAGAAATTTTTAAGAAAATAGGTTTATTCGATAGACAGTTTGAAAAACAACGCATGGGCGATGGCGAGTTTGGATTACGTGCTTTTATAAATGGGTTTAAAAATATCTCCAACCCAGATGCAAGCCGGGTGCATTTAAAAGTTGGTTCTGGTGGCCTTCGCGAGATGGGCAGTTGGGATGCGTTTCGCCCGAAAAGCCTTTTTGCTCCTAGACCTATCCCCAGTGTGTTGTATTACTTTCGAAAATACTATGGACGAAATCGGACCATACTAGCAATTTTAAAAACAGTGCCACCCTCTATTATTCCATACCGTTATAAGAAAAACAAGAGAATGCTGATGCTCGGTGTACTGATCTCCCTATTTTTGTTTCCGTTCTTGTTAGTGCAGGTCATTATTTCTTGGCGGTTAGCGACAAAGAAATTAAAAGAAGGAGCAATGATTGAAATGCTGTAACAGTTTAAAATACAGGGGCACGGAGTACACGGGGAAAAAGGTGATTAGCGTAGATGTTTACCACAGAGGCACGGAGTACACGGGGAAAAAGGTGATTGAGGTAGAGGTTCACCACAGAGGCACGGAGGACACGGGGAAAAAGGTGATTAGCGTAGATGTTTACCACAGGGGCACGGAGTACACGGGGAAAAAGGTGATTGAGGTAGAGGTTCACCACAGAGGCACGGAGGACACGGAGAAAAGGGTGATTAGGGTAGAGGTTCACCACAGAGGCACGGAGAGCACAGAGAAAAAAATTAAGTCATGACTGAAAATGAACTATCTTCGAAAATTATAGGAGCATGTATTGAGGTTCATAAGCATTTGGGTCCAGGTCTTTTAGAAAGCACCTATGAGGTTTGTCTAGCTCGCGAGTTGCGGATGTTAGATTTAGAGTTCCAGCAACAGGTGCCCTTGCCTGTAGTTTACAAAGGGATAAAATTAAATGCGGGTTATAGGATTGATATAGTTGTTGAAAACAGGGTTCTAATCGAAATAAAGTCAGTTGAATCCTTAGCACCCATCCATACTGCCCAAATATTAACATATCTAAAATTAAAAAATATGAGACTAGGTCTTTTAATTAACTTTAATGAAGTGAAAGTGGTTGATGGAATAAGAAGAATAAAAAATGGATATTAATAAAATCTCTGTGCCTCCGTGGTAAACACCCAGGCATCAGCGCATCAGAAACCCCTCTGTGCCCTCTGTGCCTCCGTGGTAAGCCCCAGCGCATCAGAAGAGCCTCTGCGCCCTCTGTGCCTCCGTGGTGACCACCCAGCGCATCAGAGCATCAGAAACCCCCTCTGTGCCCTCTGTGCCTCCGTGGTAAGCCTCAGAGCAGAGTATCAGAATAACCCTCTGTGCCTCCGTGGTAAGCCCCAGCGCATCAGAAGAGCCTCTGCGCCCTTTGCGTCTTTGCGGTGAACATCAGAGCATCAGAAGAACCCTCTGTGCCCTCTGTGCCTCCGTGGTGAAAAAAATATTGTTAAACCAAATAACGAAAACAAATTGTTAACGCATCAAATGTTCCCCTCAGGGGAATCTCGGGGGACTAAAACCCTCATACTCACTTCTGAATTCCCACCCCAACCCGGAGGTATAGGCAATCACGCCTACCACCTAGCCAAAGGATTGCAAGAAAACGGATATGAAGTAAAGGTGATGTGCGACACCCGCTCAGCATCTGGCACCGAAGAAGTAAACTTTGATGAAAACCTAGCATTTAAGTTAGAACGAATCCCACGGCAGCAAATGCTACTTTTCAGCTACTTTAACCGAATTAAAACCGCATTCTCCCTATGCCGAAACAGTGAAGTTGTAATCTGTTCAGGCAAGTTTTCACTCTGGTTGGGCGGATTGCTTAGCTTTTTCTTTAATAAAAAGTTTATAGCTGTTATCCATGGCAGCGAGGTATTGCTTCCCAATATAGCATTACGAAAACTTACAGATTTATCTCTTAAACGTTTTGATAAAATAATTGCGGTCAGTAATTATACCAAATCTTTAGTTGCGCATCTAAACTTAAAAAACACTGCGGTAATCCCCAACGGATTTGAAATGCAGGTACAGAAAAGCAAGCTGTTTAAAGACGAACCCGTACCGGTTTTAATCACGGTTGGGAATATTACCCAGCGTAAAGGGCAGCACAATGTTATTAATGCTTTGCCCGTGCTTTTAAAGCAATATCCAGATTTAAAGTATTATATAATTGGCATACCTACTGAAAAAGCGAAGTTGGAGAAATTAGCCTTACATTTAGGGGTGGAAAGAGCGATTTCTTTTAAAGGGAAAGTGTCTGAACAGGAAAAGCTCGAGCTCTTGCAGCAGGCCGATGTGTTTGTCATGCTGAGTGAAACCACCAAAACGGGGGATGTTGAAGGCTTTGGGATTGCTATTTTGGAAGCCAACGCTTTGGGTGTTCCCGCAATTGGTGCCTTAGGTTGTGGGATTGAAGATGCGATAAAAGAAGGTGTTTCGGGGAAGTTGATAAGCAATAAGGAGCCCCAACAATTCGAGGCTGCCTTGACGGAGATTTTGGATAATTATCAAGCCTATTCACAACAGGCCAAAACTTGGTCTCAGAATTTTAGTTGGGAGAAGGTAATAAATCATTATTTGCAGATTTTAGGTGAACCACAGGGGCACGGCGGTTGCGAAGAATTTAAGGACAAGGAGTAAGAATTAATAAGTAACAATTTATAACTCTGTGTGTTTTGTGAGTTTGTATAACTGGTCCACTTATAACTTTGCGCGCTTTGCGACTTTGCGGTGCATTTTCCACTACAGAGTTGCAGAGGTTGTTAAAGGAGCTTAATTAAAGGTAAAGAATAAACAAGTAACAATTTATAGCTCTGCGTGCTTTGCGGCTTTGCAGTAAATGGTCCACCGCAGAGGCGCAGAGGTCGCGAAGAAATTGAGGACAAGGAGTAAGAATTAATAAGTAACAATTTATAACTCTGTGTATTTTGCGACTTTGTAGTAAATGGTTCACTTATAACTCTGCGCGCTTTGCGTCTTTGCGGTGTATTTTCCACTACAGAGTTGCGAAGGTTGGTAAAGGAGTTTAATTTATGGCAAAGGGTTGATAAGTAATAATTTATAACCGCGGGCTTTACAGGGAACATTCGACTGCTGAGGCGCGAGAAGGCCATATAAAATTAGCTGATATGACTGAAAATGAAATTTCTTCAAAAATAATCGGTGCATCTATTGAGGTTCACAAACAATTAGGTCCAGGATTGCTCGAAAGCACTTATGAGGTTTGTTTGGCGCATGAATTGACCTTAATGGGCTTTAGTGTAAAACAACAAGTCCCTTTACCAGTGGTTTATAAGGAGATAAAATTAAATGCTGGATATAGAATCGATATGATTGTAAATAACAAAGTAATTTTGGAGATTAAGTCAGTAGACACTTTGGCTCCAATACATACTGCTCAGATATTAACTTATTTAAAATTAAAAGAAGTAAAACTAGGACTCTTGATCAACTTTAACTCCGTTAGATTAGTTGATGGGCTTAAAAGAATAGTAAATAATTTATAACTCTGCGTGCTTTGCGGCTTTGTAGTAAATGGTCCACCGCAGAGGCGCAGAGGTCGCGAAGAAATTGAGGACAAGGAGTAAGAATTAATAAGTAACAATTTATAACTCTGTGTATTTTGCGACTTTGTAGTAAATGGTTCACTTATAACTCTGCGTACTTTGCGACTTTGCGGTATGTTTTCCACTGTTGAGTTGCAGAGGTTGGTGAAGAAGCATAATTAAAGGTAAAGAATAAACAAGTAACAATTTATAGCTCTGCGTGCTTTGCGGCTTTGTAGTAAATGGTCCACCGCAGAGGCGCAGAGGTCGCGAAGAAATTGAGGACAAGGAGTAAGAATAAACAAGTAACAATTTATAGCTCTGCGTGCTTTGCGGCTTTGTAGTAAATGGTCCACCGCAGAGGCGCAGAGGTCGCGAAGAAATTGAGGACAAGGAGTAAGAATTAATAAGTAACAATTTATAACTCTGTGTATTTTGCGACTTTGTAGTAAATGGTTCACTTATAACTCTGCGTACTTTGCGACTTTGCGGTATGTTTTCCACTGTTGAGTTGCAGAGGTTGGTGAAGAAGCATAATTAATTACAAAAAATTAATAAATAATAAAACATTAGAATTTGCTGTGCCTCCGTGGTAAACCATAAACTAACCCGCATCATGAAACTCGCCATAATCTCCCATACCGAACATTACCAAGACGTCAATGGCAACATCGTAGGCTGGGGGCCAACTATTAGTGAAATAAATCATTTGGCAGCAGACTTTGACGAGATCTACCACATTGCCTTTTTACATCCCGAAGCACCACCCCCAAGCTCCTTGCCTTACATCAAGAAAAACATACATTTTGTCCCCTTAAAACCTGTAGGCGGAAAAGGTTTAGGAGACAAGTTAAAAATTGTCACCCATACCCCAGGAATGTTAAAAACCGTTCGTGAGACTTTAAAAAAGGTCGATGTCTTTCAGTTCCGCGCACCCACGGGGATAGGAGTGGTTTTAATTCCCTACTTAACCTGGTTTAACAACAAAAAAGGCTGGTTTAAATATGCTGGCAATTGGAATCAAAAGAATCCGCCGTTAGGATATAGGCTACAGCGATGGATGTTAAAACGACAGCGTAGAAAAGTAACTATCAACGGGCGTTGGCCAGAACAGCCCGAACATTGTTTGACTTTTGAAAACCCGTGTTTAACCGAAGCAGAGCGACAAGAAGGCTTGCAGCTTGTTGAGAAGAAAAGTTTTCAGCCGCCATTCACTTTTTGCTTTGTGGGAAGGCTGGAAGATGCCAAGGGCGTACAACGAATCATTGATGCCTTTGGAGGTTTAAATTCCCTTGAAAAAGTAGCTGCAATACACTTTATAGGAAACGGTGATAAAATGGAAACCTATAAAAAGCAGGCTAAAGCATTAAATCTGCCTACACACTTTCACGGATTTTTAGAAAGAGATAAAGTATTTGAAATTTATAAGCAGTCACATTTTTTTCTGCTTCCCAGCACTGCTTCCGAAGGATTTCCGAAGGTAATTGCCGAAGCCATGAATTTTGGGTGTCTCCCTATTGTTTCCAGTGTTTCCAGTATTGGGCAATACGTAAACAATGATAATGGTTTTATAGTAAACCCTTGTACTTCTAAGCAGTTGTTAGTATTATTGAATGCTACAATGGATATAGAAGAAGTATTTTTAAAAAATATGGCGATTGCTGCCCATCAAACTGTTTTTCAGTTTACTTTTAAACAATATAGAAAGCGTATAAAAAATGAAGCCATTGATTAATTAAAACTGTAATTCCGAGAAGCGATCATACCATATTTACTTCGAAATATAAAGCCGTTATACGCCGTTCTATTCCATATAGGTCTTGGAGCTTTGGGTACCATTTCGCGCCCTGCGATGCTCCTTTATTCTTTCGTGGTGGTAATTTACTTCTCCTGGCTAATAATCACCCAAAAGAATAAATTGCTTTACGTACTTGTGGCTGCGGCATATTTTATGAGTGCAGAGGTGTTTTTTAGAATGACCAAAGCTTATATTTTTTGGGAAACCGGTAAATATGTAGTTATATGGTTTTCATTATTGGGCATGTTTCACTATGGATTTAAGCGAAGTGCCGCGCCTTATATTGTCTATATTCTCTTGTTACTACCAGGCGTTTTAATCACGCTGGATGATATAGCCTATAATGTAAACTTTAGAAAAGCGGTAATGTTTAACCTCAGTGGCCCTATATGTTTGAGTATTGCCGCTATTTTCACCTATGGAAGAACAGTAACATTTCGCGAAATGTTAAAGGTGGTCGATTATATTATCTACCCTCTAATAGCCACGACGGTTTATGTAGTATTGTATTCTCCGAGTGTACAGGATGTTATTACCAATACGGCTTCCAACTCTGCCGTTTCTGGGGGTTATGGCCCTAATCAGGTGGCAACCGTTTTAGGGCTAGGCGTGTTTTTATTACTTACGCGTTTATTGATTCCGTATAAAAATGTTTTGGTTCATTGGACTATGATGTTTTTTATGGTTTTGATGGCCTATAGAGCCCTGCTTACTTTTTCTCGTGGTGGTATTTTGGTAGCTATTGTAATGTGTCTTGTTTTTGTAGGGGTATTTTACTTTGCAACAAAATTTAGATTAACCGTTAAAACCAGTGTAAGGGTTGTAGCGCTTATTGCCACAGGGCTGGCAGTGTGGACTTTTACTGTTTTCCAAACAGGAGGGATGTTGGAAAACCGATATGAAAACAAGGATGCCCTGGGGCGTCAAAAAGATGATATTACCACAGGTAGAGGTGAGTTGTTAGTAGCTGAAATTGATGCTTTTATGGAAAACCCTTTCTTCGGAATGGGTGTAGGACGGGTAAAATCTGTTTTTAAAGATGAATTAGGAATAGATTTGCCAACGCATAATGAAGTCTCTCGTATGCTTTCTGAACATGGTGTGTTTGGTATTATAGCTTTGATGATATTAATATTTGCCCCTATTATTACAAAATTAAAAGGGCGGAAGAATATTTTCTTTTGGCCTTTCTTGATATTTTGGTTTTTGACTATTGCGCATTCCTCTATGCGAATAGCCATGCCTTCCTTTATTTATGCGCTTGCCTTATTGAACATTGATTATGGAACCAAAAAAAAGACTCCTCTACCTAGGAAATAAATTGGCTGTCCATGGAAAGCCTCCTACCACAATAGACTCGCTGTCAGTAAAGCTCGAGGAGGAAGGGTGTTCTGTTATTTCAGGTTCTTCAAAACTCAATAAGATTGCTAGGTTATTTGATATGACACGGCTCACGATCAAAAATAGAAATAAAGTAGATCTAGTTTTAATAGACACATACAGCACTACAAACTTTTATTACGCCTTGCTGGTTGCAGGCTTATGTAAGGTGTTTGCATTGGCTTATATTCCTATTTTACACGGTGGAAACCTTTCTAAACGACTTAAAAATAACCCGCGACTAAGCAAGTTTCTTTTTGGAGGATCGCATACCAATGTTGCACCTTCAAAATATATGCTGAAGCAGTTTCAACAAGAAGGCTTTCAAAACCTCACCTATATTCCAAATAGTTTAGCAATAGAAAACTATCCTTTTAAAAGTAGAGAAGTGGTGGAGCCAAAATTACTATGGGTACGTTCTTTTTCAGAAATATACAATCCATTACTCGCTTTAGAAATAGTGGAACGCTTGCTAAAGAGAGGGATATCGGTTTCCTTGTGTATGGTAGGGCCAGATAAGGATGGTACAATGGAGCGCTGTAAAAAAGTAGCTTCGGAATTAAACCTACCTGTAACTTTTACAGGACTGATGCAGAAAGCAGAATGGATAGAACTATCAAAAGACTATGATGTTTTTATCAACACTACCAATTTTGATAACATGCCAGTGAGTGTGATGGAGGCTATGGCGCTGGGCATGCCCGTAGTATCTACCAATGTAGGAGGAGTGCCGTTTTTAATAGCCAATGGAGAACATGGAGTGCTGGTACCGCCTAATAATGCCGAAGCTTTTGTCAATGCAATTATAGAGTTATCAGAAAACCCTTTGGAAGCCAATAGGATAAGCCAAAAAGCCCGTTTTAAAGTGGATAAATACGATTGGGATAATGTTAAGAAGAAATGGATAAAGCTTTTGCAAGGCTAAAATTTTGTTAAATTTGGGGTTAGCTTAAGCTAGCGGTCAAATAAGTACTCCATAATTTAAAACTGATAACCTACACCTAGAAATGACCAAAAAGAATAGTATCCATTTTGATATTTCTGAGCGGAAAGTCCTTCTGCGAATAATGGATATTGCGTGTGTACTTTCTCTGCTGTACATAGTTGGAACAACCTTTGATTTTGATTACTTTAAAATCACAGAACAGCATTGGGTCTGGTCTATAGTACTTGCGGCTTACATCACTCTATTTGGTACAATTTTCGAAATTTATGACCTACAAAAGGCCAGTAAGTTTGAGGTGGTTGTAAAAAACGTAATAGTTACGGTTTCGGTTACAGTTCTTGTTTATTTATTGACTCCGTTTTATACCCCTATGCTTCCTTCAAATAGATTGCAGATAGTCTATTTCTTTCTGGCAATTAACGTAGCTATACTCATTTGGCGCTATGCGTACATTACCCTTATTTCGGCTCCGCGGTTTTATAAAAAAGTCTTATTGATAGCGAATACACAGGATGTTAATATCATTGTAGGGTCGCTTCAGCGCTCCGATCCTAATTATCGCGTTATAGGTTATTTTAATTCAAATATTAATTTTATTACAGCGGATAAAACAAGTACAGAGCCAACGGATGTTGTGGGAGTTACCGATATTGAAAGCTTTGCCGAGTCTAATTCTATTTCAGAAATTGTTGTGGCCATTCCTAATTCAGAAGGTATGACCGTTCAACTAAACAATCAACTGATTAAATTACTGGAATACGGTATTCCCATTCGTGAATTCACCCAGGTTTATGAGGAATTAACGCATCGGGTTCCTGTGCAGTATGTAGAACGTGATTTTTACCGTTATTTTCCGTTTAGCCGAAGCAACCAAAACAAATTATACTTGTTTTTTAATAGAATCATGGATCTTTTTGTTGCTGTTTGCGGTCTTCTATTCGGGCTTCTTATATCTCCTTTTATCATTATAGGTAATGTTTTAGGAAATAGAGGGGCCATATTCTATACCCAGACCCGAGTTGGTGAAAACGGCAATCACTTTAAAATTTACAAGCTACGAACCATGGTCAAAAATGCGGAAGAAACTGGTGCACAATATGCACAGCATAAAGATAAGCGTGTTACGAAGTTTGGGCGATTTTTACGAAGATCTCGTTTTGATGAAATTCCACAATTCTTCAATGTTATTAAAGGGGAGATGAGCGTCATTGGCCCTAGACCCGAACGTCCGGAATTTGTAACGGGCTTAATAGAGAAAATTCCTTTTTATGAAGTGCGACACCTTGTGAAACCAGGAGTTACTGGTTGGGCGCAAGTAAAAGCGAAATATGGACAAAACAAAAACGATTCACTTGAAAAACTGCAATACGACCTATATTACATCAAGCACCGAAGCTTTTTTCTGGATATTACCATTGTTGTTAAAACTTTGAGTACCATCATTTTCTTCCGAGGGCAGTAGGCAATGCGCAGTAATCAGTGATTCAGTAATCAGTAATCAGTGATTCAGTAGTCAGTGATTCAGTAGTCAGTTTTCATTAGTCAGTAAATCAGTACACAGTTTCCATTATAATTTTGAGTGTAATTTTTCACCATAAGTATGTAAAGAGTTTTACAAAACCTTCTCTGTGCCTCTGTGCCTCTGTGGTGATTATTTGATAAACAAGACTAAAGGGAATCAAGAACCAGGACAGCTTGGGCTATTGGTTTATGTTTAGGACTTTCAATTTCAATTTCGATTTCAATTTCATGGGGTTCACGCAGCGTTACGCAGAGTGTGGCGCAGAGTAGCGCGGAGTTATGCTGAGTTTTTGGGATGGTGTGAAAGGATGTGGTTGGGATCGATTTCGGTTTCGATTTCTCCCAACCCACCCCGTCCGTCGTGATTAAACTTTTGGCTGAAAGAGACAAACCCTTCCACGACGTCCACCCCTCCCTGAAAAAAGGAGGGGAGCGCACACGGATTTTTTGTTTTAATTTAAGTTGGCGTGGTACTTTTATAACAAAAAACCCTCTGTGCTCTCTGTGCCTCTGTGGTGATTTTTTAAGAAACAAGACTAAAGGGAATCAAAAACCAGGACGGCTTGGGCTGTTGGTTTAAGTTTAGACTAATAAATTTCTCATTTCGATTTCGATTTCATGGGGTTCACGCAGAGTAACGCGGAGTTGGGCGGGGAGTTACTTTTATAACAAAAAACCTCTGTGCCCTCTGTGCCTCTGTGGTGATTAGTTAATAGTTGACAGTATTAGAAAGCAACAAACCATTCCCCTCGGGGGCTAGGGGGACTCGCTTTCAATAGTCAGTAGTCAGTAAGTCAGTAGTCAGTGATCAGTAGTCAAACTGCAAACAACTCTCTGTGTCCTCCGTGCCTCTGTGGTGATTAGCGGTCAGTAGTCAAACTACAAAAAACCCTCTGTGTCCTCTGTGCCTCTGTGGTGATTAGTGGGGAGTGATTAGTGGGGAGTGGGTAGAGGGTAGTGGGTTTGAGTGCTATTTACACCAGTTAGATTATAGAAAACTCTCTGTGCTCTCTGTGCCTCTGTGGTGATCACTGCCTAAAGAGTTTCACAACATTCAAAAACCTCAAACATTACCTACCCCACAACTTCCTTCTTGGTATCGCTTTCCACCACTCCATCTCGAAGTCTAATAATTCGGTGGGCATTTTCGGCAATTTCCTCTTCGTGGGTAACCAAAATCACCGTATTTCCTGCATTATGGATTTCATTAAAAAGATTCATTATTTCATCCGAAGTTTTAGAGTCCAGATTTCCTGTTGGCTCATCTGCTAAAATAATTGAAGGATTGTTTACCAAGGCTCTGCCCACAGCTACCCGTTGGCGCTGCCCACCAGAAAGTTGGTTGGGCTTATGGTCCATTCTATCGGCAAGGCCAACGTTGGTTAATACTTGTTTTGCGCGTTCGGTACGCTCACTTTTTGAGGCGCCTGCATAGATCATGGGGAGCGCTACGTTTTCTAGGGCAGTGGTTCGCGGTAAGAGGTTAAAAGTTTGAAAGACAAAGCCTATTTCCTTGTTTCTGATTTCGGCCAATTCATCGTCTGTCATATTGCTAACATTCTTGCCATTGAGTTCGTAATCGCCTGAAGTAGGCGTGTCTAAACAGCCTAAAAGGTTCATCAGGGTAGATTTTCCAGAGCCGGAGGGCCCCATTAAAGCTACGTATTCGCCGCGTTCAATATTTAGATCAATTCCTTTTAAAACCTTTACTACCTCTTGCCCCAAAGGGAAATCACGAGTAATATTTCTAATTTTAATAACTAAATCCATAGATTTTCCAATATGCTTAATAAGACGTAAAGATACAAGGGATGTTACATTGAAGTACTCAAATTACAAAACTATATACGGATTGTAAAATGCTGTTTGGGCTGTTCTTTTCTAAAAAATACAATCCCCCATTGAAACGTGTCAATACTCACGGTAACTTTTTCATGGGCTATGATTTTCTGCCAAGCTGTAGTCATATCCTTACTCCAGTAAATATCGTCAAAAATGATTAACGAATTATTGTGGACATTCTTTAAAAGTGATTTAAAATAGTCCAGGGTGCGTTCGCCGTTGTGGTCCCCATCAACAAATATCAAGTCATATTTTTCCTCAGTATGGTTGTTGAGGTAGTCTTTAAATGTTTCTTGATGGATCTGTATGTTTTTAAAGTCGAAATTTTCAAAATAACCTGCAGCAAATCTTGCTGTATTTGGGCATCCTTCCACAGTATTTACAAAAGCATACTTGTTTGAAAGTGAGAGTGCCGCGGTGCCAAGACCAACAGAGGTACCCAGTTCAAGCATGTTTTCGGCCATAAAGTAATATCCCATCCTGTACAGCAACTTTTGACGCTTCTTTTTCATGCCTGCTGTTTTGGTGATGGCAGCCACCTTTCTTGCTGTCCCCTTAAATACGCGAGACCCTTGACCAAAATCCTTCATGTTGATTAAAGTTTTGTCAGATTTTAGGGTTTTCCTGTACGATTTCAGTGTTTGGTATTCAGGATACTTGGTTTTATCGTTAAAGCATTTTGTAACCAGATCATACACAAAAGGTGAATGCACTCCGTGTTTGTTCTTGGAGAGTCTAACGAACTTTATAAAACTTTTGGTCTGGTGTATCACAAGGGTAAGTTAGGGGATTAAAAGTGAATTTTAATTGCAAAAATAGAAAATAATTGATAGGTGTGTTAGTCGGGGTTCAGTAGTCAGTAAATCAGTGAATCAGTAGGCAGCGATCAGTAATCAGTAGGCAGTGATCAGTAATCAGTAGGCAGTGATCAGTAGTCAAACTGCAAAAACCCTCTGTGCCCTCCGTGCCTCTGTGGTGATTAGAGGTTAGCGGATAGCTGGCAGCATTAGAAAGCAACAAAGCATTCCCCCTCGAGGGGCTAGGGGGACTCGCTTTCAGTAGTCAGTAGGTCAGTAGTCAGTAATCAGTAGGCAGTAGTCAAACTACAAAAAACCCTCTGTGTCCTCTGTGCCTCTGTGGTGATTAGAGATTAGCGGTGATTAGAGATTAGCGGTGATTAGCGGATAGCTGGCAGCATTAGAAAGCAACAAAGCATTCCCCCTCGAGGGGCTAGGGGGACTCGCTTTCAGTAGTCAGTAAGTCAGTAGTCAGTAGTCAGTAGTCAGTGATCAGTAGCCAAACTGCAAAAACCCTCTGTGCCCTCCGTGCCTCTGTGGTGATTAGAGGTGATTAGAGGTGATTAGAGTAGGTTTTGCCATTGGCATCCCTTCGGGGTCTTCGGCGCGATTTTATTGGAGAACCAAAAAAAGCAGTAGTCAGTAATAGGTAATCGCTGTTCTGTATTCATCAGAACCCATTTCCCTTTCAGGAGGCTAGGGCTCAGTAACCACTCGTCATACATTACTCTTCATTCCCCGATTCAGGGATAGTTGGGATTTCCTGGGTTTCAGGTTTTGGATCCTCGGGACGGTTTTGTAAATCTTTTGGTGAGAGTTTTGACTCCTTGGGCAGTTGCATTTCATCAGGAGGGATTTCTTCAAAAAATTGGCCTTCATCCTCAGGGAGTGGAATGCCTGTGATCTTTGGAAGAATAGGGGCTGGCTTTCCTTTAAATAAATCTTCTACTCGCAATAAACGCTCTTCTCCCCGCCATTGAAACCCGGGTAATAGTCGTGCATTTTCAGGTAGCATAGATGGTGGATAGACTTTGCCATCGGCTTTTTTTATAAAGCGTATCCCAGAAATTTGTTGCTCTTCCAGATACATTTGGATGGAGCTGGATACGGTGTTGTTGATACCTACCAATTCCTCCTCATCGTTGCGGGAGTAATAGATTACTTGGGTATTTTTATTAATGTTGACGGTATCCAATTCGTTGTTGGTAAAGAGTCCGATAAGGCGTTCTCCTTTTACTTGATTATACCCTAAACTATCTTTCTGTGCTAAAAATGCGTTGTTAAAAACCTTTAAGGTGTCTAGCTTATCGGTAAGGGTATCGGCAAGAATATGAATGGTGTCGCCCGTCATCTGGTTTTCGCCACTCCATAACACTGGGTTTCGAAGGAGTTTGGTAATTCCCTTTTTCTCATTTACATAAATGGAATCACATTTCCCGCTTGTTGGTTCATCGTCATTTTTACCAGGTTTAAACATCCGGGCCCTGTAAAAACCTTTTAGGATCCTGTCTTCAGGTTTCCCGGTTATCTGAAGCGTATCTGCATGTACATAAATGGAATCTTTGTCGCGTACAGTAATGGCAACAGCTCTTTTTGTAATAAATACCGAATCTTTTTCCCGGAAAACTTCTGCATAATGCCCTCGGACTACACTTTCATTAATAGTGTCTAATACTTTAATGTTATTGGTTGCCGAAGCAAAGCTTTTATTCCGATCAAAATAAATACTATCGCCATAAAGGGTTCGGTTTTCGTAATCTACTTTTGAATTTTTTACAAAATAACCGGTGTCGCCGCGGGTGTCGTAATAACCCCGTTCGCAATAAACTGTACTGGTTTCGCTTACAATAGTAGATGGTCCAAAAAGATAGGCTGCTCCCGTTTCAGAAAAAAAATCGAGCTGGTTGCTGTTTACGGTATATTTGGGGTTTACAATTTTAACGTCAGACAGAAACTGATACTTTTTACTTTCGGCATAGTATCTGCCTGCCTTACTGGTTAAAACGCTTGCGGTGTCGCGCACGGTTCCTCCAGTTCGGTAGTAGGCTTGTTGTTTAATACGGTCAAAGTAAAGCGTGTCTGTTTGTAGGGTAGTTTTGGGTTCGGTCAATACCACATCGCCGCTGGCAAAGGCAAATTGAGTGTTGCCGTTGTACTCCGCGTATTTACTATTCATGGAGATGGTATCGCCTTGGGTAATCCGTACGGCACCATAAGCTTTTACGAAATTGCTGTTTAGATACACAAAAGCTTGATCGCACCACATTTCTACACCTTCATGGATAATGTAAACCTGACCGGTCTCGTCTTTGGTATAAATTGCCGCATCGGGAAACTCTGGGCGTCTTTCCAAATATCCCGATTGGATATCAACTTTTTGCTTTTCCTGCGCATTGAGCACTGATCCGAAGAGGAAAAGAAAAAGGAACAAAAAATTATATACCGTAATTGCTTTCAAATGCTGTTTTAGTTTTAAGAAGCTTCCAATTTTTACGCTTACACCAATTTTAGTATTTAATATGGTATTAAAACCGAATCTTTAAAAGGTTTTTTGAAAACACTATCAAGAAAGATTAAACTAAAAATTAGTCTCTGCGAATGGTCTGGCTTCTATCGGGTCCTACCGAAACAACTTTAATAGGTACTTCCAGTTCTTTTTCTAAGTAACCTATATAATCATGTAGGGCTTTAGGCAGCTGCGAAATATCGTTCATTCCAGTTAAATCTGCTTTCCAACCTTTCATTTCGGTATAGACTGGTGTAATGTTTTCCGCTTCAATGTTGTATGGTAAATGCTGAATAGTTTCGCCTTTATACTTATAGGCCGTACATATTTTTAGGGTTTCAAATCCGCTAAGTACATCGGCTTTCATCATTATTAATTCGGTTACGCCATTTACCTGCACGGCATAGCGAAGGGCTACCAAGTCTAACCATCCACAACGTCTTGAGCGTCCTGTAACGGCACCAAACTCATTTCCAACCTTGGCCATTTTTTCACCTACTTCGTCAAATAGTTCAGTAGGGAAAGGGCCGCTTCCTACACGGGTGGTATAGGCTTTAAATATTCCGAATACGTCTTTTACCTGATTTGGTGGAATACCCAAACCTGTACAAGCACCTGCTGCGGTAGTATTGGACGAGGTTACAAACGGATAGGTTCCAAAATCTATATCAAGCAAGGAGCCTTGGGCGCCTTCAGCCAGAATGGTTTTTCCGTCTTTTTTTGCTTGATGTAAATATTCCTCACTATCAATAAACTGAAGTGTTTTCAGTGTTTCAACAGCTGCAAAAAACTCGGTTTCAAGGTCGGCGAGATCATACTGCACGTCAACATTGTAGAAGTCTATCATCGCTTCGTGCTTATCTGCCAAAGCGCGATATTTTTCTTTCCAGTTTTCAAGCTCTAAATCGCCTACGCGGATACCGTTTCTACCAGTTTTATCCATATACGTTGGACCAATGCCTTTAAGGGTAGAGCCAATTTTAGCCTTCCCTTTTGAAGCTTCCGAAGCTGCGTCTAACAAGCGATGTGTGGGTAGAATGATATGGGCTTTTCTTGAAATAATCAAGTTTTTACGGTAATCAAGACCGTATTTGTCTAAACCTTCCAGTTCTTTTACAAAAACAACGGGATCCATAACAACCCCGTTACCAATAACATTGGTAGCGTTTTTATGAAAAATCCCCGATGGGATGGTTCGCAGAACATGCTTAATTCCGTCAAACTCTAGGGTGTGCCCTGCGTTTGGCCCGCCTTGGAAGCGTGCGATAATATCATAGTTTTTAGTAAGGACATCAACAATTTTTCCTTTGCCTTCGTCGCCCCATTGTAGTCCAAGTAGTAAATCTACTGCCATAATTTTTTAGGAATTGTTCCCGTCTGAATTGTCTTCGGGATTTTTCTTATTTCCGTAGAAATAAAGTGAATGGTTGGTTATTTCAATATTAAAAACCTCTTCAATGGTTTTTTTAATGCTGTGTATTCGTGGATCGCAAAACTCAATTACCTCACCGTCTTCAAGAATTACGTGGTCGTGGTTGCGATCAAAATATGATTTCTCGTAATGTGCTTGATTTTGGCCAAATTGATGTTTTCGCACCAAGCCACATTCAAGTAGCAATTCAATAGTATTATAAAGGGTTGCACGGCTTACACGATAATTTTTATTCTTCATATTTATATAGAGCGACTCAATATCAAAATGGTCGTCATGGTCATAAATTTCCTGAAGTATAGCATAGCGTTCCGGCGTTTTACGGTGTCCTTTATCTTCAAGAAAACCGGTGAAAACGTTCTTTACAATTGCTTGATTATTTGTGTCTGTTTTTGAGCTCATAATGAAAGATGCAAAGTTACTCAATTTTTAGTTCTTCCCTTGTTCAATATAAAGAAAAAGATAGTTTCCCACACAGATATAAAAGGCAAGTTTATTTATAGGCATTAGTCTCTGCTTTAAGAGCCAGTTTTGCTTCGTTATATAAAAAAAGTGAAATGACTAAATTGCAACGAACTGATAGGATTTGGTTTTTTTAGAAATTTAATCATTAGTGTCCGATTAAAAGAGTGAGAAAATTTGTTGAGTCACAGATAATAGGCAATTAGAATATTTTTTATTTAATGACAGCATGCTATTATACTTAGCATCAAAATTTATCAATTAAAAAGTATGTTTAATCAATTTTATCTAGTATTCAATCTATTAAAAAGCAAGTCTTATGTCTTATGTCTTTCAGCGCAGCGGTCTTATATCTTAGTCGGACACGACTAAAATTTAATAAGGTTAAACTTTCTGTAAATATAATATGTAAAACTAATAGCTTGCCGAAGTATCTTAAAAACTCAGTAGAACCCGACTATGTGTTTTACTAAAGATTTTATAAAATTTTGTCATTGCAGATTATCTCCGTTAACTTTATTCATTAAACAAATAATTATGAAAAATTCTTATCCATCACTTTCCGTCGCCATTAAAGATTTACAGGAAGATGGCTTTACCGAAGACTTTAACCTTGTTGGCGAAGGCATTGAATCTAAAAATCTAAAGAAGAAATGGAAGGCTGGCGATTTAGACGTGGTGAAGTTTTATCGGTTTGAAGGAATGACCAATCCTGGCGACAATACTATTTTGTATTTAATAGAAACACACGACGGAGAAAAAGGCCTTCTTGTAGATGCTTATGGAGCAGATCAGGGCGAAATTTCTCCCGAAATGATAAAAAAACTACGTATCCATCATGACCAGTAATCTTTCGTGGACTGATTTTGAAAAGGTTGAAATGCGAGTGGGAACAATTGTTGATGTCAATGATTTTCCTGAAGCTCGAAACCCTTCCTATCAATTGTTAATAGATTTTGGAAATGAAATTGGACGCCGTAAAACCTCCGCTCAGATTACTTCGCTTTATAATAAAGAAGAGTTAGTGGGGAAACAAGTGGTTGCCGTCGTTAATTTTCCGAAGAAACAAATAGCTAATATTATGAGCGAATGTCTTGTTTTAGGGGCTGTTGAAGGAAAAAATGTTACTCTGCTAAAAACAGATAAACCCGTTGAAAATGGGTTGCGAATTTTATAACACCCACTTGGGCGTAACTTAGGTATAAGAACTTTAAGGCTGTTGTGCCTAAATACTTAGGCTTGTATTCATTACATTATTTTATGAAAAAATTATTTATTCTCCTCCTGCTTCCAGTATTGTTTTATGCTTGTAAAAATAACAATGAAAGTGAAGCTTCTGAAAACACTCGCCTTAATAAAGATTATAAAAAAATAGCACAATTAGATTGGCTTTTGGGTACATGGATCAATGAGGCGGGAGAGGAGTTTTCGCAAGAAACTTGGTCTAAAGAAAATGACAGCACGTTTACCGGTTTCAGCTTTACAGAAGTAGAAGGCGAAACGGTTTTTGCCGAAACAATGGCCTTAGAAGAAAAGGGAACGCGTTTAATTTTAACCGTTGCTAATGCAAATAAAAAAGGCTCGGCGCCAGTGACATTTCAATTTAAAACTTCAGAAAATGATGCGTTTACTTTTGAAAATAAAAACCATGACTTCCCAAAGCGAATTGTTTATACTAACCCTAAAAAAGATTCGCTTCACGCGTGGATTGAAGGCCCGGTAAATAATAAGTCTAAAAAAATTGATTTTTATTTTTCAAAAAAACCTTAGGAATTATATGTTTCTGAGTCTAAGACGTCGGTAACCACGTAATAGCGCGGATCTTCAACTGAATCTTTTATAATGCTTTCAAATTCTGGGTTCCACTTTAAAAGTAATGCTTTACAGTCTGGGCTTAGGTGAGTAAGTCTAATTTCCTTGCCTAGGTCCATGTATTTGTTGGCGATGTTTCGCACTGCTTCTACCCCCGAATGGTCTGATATTTTAGATTCGATAAAGTCGATTTCTATTTTATCGGGATCGGTTGATGCTTCAAACTTACTGTTGAAAGTGGTAGTAGAACCAAAAAATAAGGGTCCCCAGATTTCATAAACCTTTGTACCGTCTTCTTTAACACGTTTTCGGGCGCGAATTCGAGTTGCGCTTTTCCAAGCAAACACAAGGGCACTCATGATAACGCCAACCAAAACGGCCACTGCAAGATCTTGCCAAACGGTTACGGCTGATACGGTTATTAATACAATAGCATCTGCTAGCGGTATTTTGTGTAAAATTCGGAAACTACTCCAGGCAAATGTTCCAATTACTACCATAAACATCACCCCAACCAGTGCAGCTATTGGTATTTGCTCAATTAATGGTGCGCCAAAAAGTATAAAACACAAGAGTGCAATGGCAGCTGTAGCGCCCGAAAGTCTGCCGCGACCCCCAGAACTCACGTTAATAATAGACTGCCCGATCATGGCACAGCCTCCCATTCCTCCAAAGAGTCCGTTAAGCATATTAGCGCCTCCTTGAGCTACACATTCACGATTTCCGCTACCTCGAGTCTCGGTCATTTCATCTATTAGGTTTAAGGTCATTAAAGATTCAATTAAACCAACTGCCGCAAGTAAAAATGCGGTTGAAAGTATTAAGTCCCAATGACCGCTTAAAGTGTCAATAAATCCAAATATCTGAGTTTGGAATACGGGTAGGGAGCCTTTTAAACCGCTACCGCCCCCGTCGCGAATAAAAGAACCAACGGTGCTTACATCAAGGCCTCCAAAAATGGTGATACAGGCTACAACTATAATGGCAATTAAGGCAGCGGGAAGTTTTTTGGTGAGCTTGGGCAAACCAAACATAATGGCCATGGTTACCCCAACCAAAGCCAGCATTATCCATAGATCCATGCCTGTGAGCCATTGTGGAACCGTGCCGCGACTTTCTTTAAAAAGACCGAGTTGAGAAAGAAAAATAACAATAGCCAAACCGTTTACAAAGCCCATCATTACCGGGTGGGGGATAAGCCTTACAAATTTACCCAGCTTAAACACGCCTGCCATTATTTGAATGGCACCAACAAACAAAAGCGTTATAAAAAGCCATTGCAGGCCAAGATACTCCACCGGTTCCGCCAAGGCTAGGCCTACTTCATTTCCTTTTTGTATTAAATGAACCATTACAACTGCCATTGCTCCAGTTGCCCCAGATATCATACCTGGGCGGCCACCGAAAAGAGCGGTTACAATACCCATAATAAAAGCACCGTATAACCCCACTAGTGGGTCAATACCGGCTACAAAGGCAAAGGCTACCGCTTCGGGCACTAAGGCCAAAGCAACGGTAAGACCAGATAAAATATCGTTTTTTGGGTTCTGGGTAAAGTTTTGGATTGTTTTAGTGAGCATTTTTGGTTGATTTTTTAAACGGCGGCAAATATAGTATTTTTTAAAATAGTTGAAAGATTATAAATTAAGAGCAATTCAAAGTAGGTTTTTGAGATAAAAAAGAACGTCTATATTGTCTGCTTAAATAAACATATCTCCTTGTTTTTTAGTTATTTGTGAAGCTTAATCAATAGGAATTTAGGTGGGATAGTAATTAAAACAGCTACCAATTTACTGTTTTCTTATTGGGGCTAGATGGACTTTTCACATAATCACAGTTTCCAATGCAAATTTGAATGTGGTTTTGCTGCTTTAGATTTATTCGGCCGTCTTGTTTTGTTCATGACGCTGGTTTTTAAATTGCCCTATTTCCTTAAAAATCTTCCAAGAATTAAATTTTAATATTGTAGTAGCGCAAAGCAGGCCCGATAGCATAGCTCCCGCAACTCCAACTAAAGTAATGTCTTGCCCCGTTAGGAACAAGCCTTTTATCTTTGTTTTAGGTCTTAAGAAGGAAAGTTTAAATCTTTCGGGGGAATGCGCTACGCCGTAGATTTCCCCGCTTTTATAATTGGTGAAATTTTTGGTAGATAGTGGGGTAGATACTTCTGAAGTGACGATACTTCCTTTAATCTGTGGGTAAAATTTATATAAAACACCTAACATTTGCGTTTCAAAATCATTTTTAAGCTTTTCGTATTCCTTGCCGCGTTTCATCCATTTAGACTTCTTATAGCTTTTAAACCATTCTATATTCCCAATAGAGATTGCTTGGATTGTGGTTGTGCCTGGGTTTTTGACTTCCCATTCAGGGTCTTTGGCAGAAGGGAACGAGATGTACGCAAAATTACTTGGGGCATTCTCAAGGTTTGCATTCTCAAAGATTTCATCTATATCGTCGTGTTTGTAAAACCACAAATTACTCTTTGGCAGGTTTAAAGCTTCGCTAGACTTGTTTAGCCCAAGGTATAGGCAGATGTGTGCGCTGGCAGGTGGGACATTTTTTAGATTGAAATTGCAGGTTTCGCGATCTGCTTCTGTAAGTAAATGATTAAAGGTGTTGTTTACCCCAACATTGCTAATTACACTTTTGCAGGGAATAAAGTTCTTGTTTATCTCTATTCCCGTAACGCGTTTCTTGTTGGTTACTATTTTATCTACTTCGGCATTAATGTATGTTTTACCGCCATGTGCGATAAAAACTTCAAGGGTTTTTTGGCAAATCTGGTCCGATCCTCCAACGGGGTAATATCCGCCTTCCATAAAATGGCCAATTACCATTGCATGGGCTGCAAAACTGCTGTTTTTAGGCGATAATCCGTAATTGCCGCATTGAGAGCAGAGCACGGCAATTAACCTTTTGTTGTTGGTAATCTTGTTTAAGACTTGCCACGTACTTCGCTTTGAAAAATTTGAATATCTTTTCTTGAAAATCCAACCAACCGCCTTGCTAAACCATGGCTCGAATACTTTTTCGAAAAAGAAACCACTGCCGCGTTTATTCGATTTTTCTATGAGTTTTAGGTAAGTGTCAATTGCCTTTTCTTCCGCTGGAAAATAAGTGATAAGTTGTTTTCTGAAGTTTTCCTTTCCCGCTTTAAAAATATACTCGGTGCCGCCAATATTCGCAACGTCATAAATACTGCCCATGGATTCCCACTCCAGTTTTCCATCGGTTAAAAAATCGAAAAAGCTCCGAAGGGAATTTCCCTTGGCCATATTGCCAACATAATGCACGCCAACATCCCATTGAAAGCCATCCTTCCGCTTAAAACTATGTGTAAAACCCCCGGGAACGTAATGCTGTTCAAAAATTGCAACCTTTTTTCCTGCCTTCGCAAGCCAAGTGGCAACCGTTAAACCACCCATTCCACTACCAACAACAATGTGCTCCAACCCAGAAAAGTCTAGGTTTGGCTTATAGGTTTGGTAGGGTTTTTTGGCCATTGTTTGTGTGTACGGAAAATTTTAAAGATGTAAATTAAACAAACTTAATAGACCAGCCTTCATTTTTGAAAATAAAAAACCGGTATCAGTGTTTACTGATCCGGTTTTGGTCTTGTGTGTAAAATTAAGACGTTCTGCTTAAAAGGTTTAAATCTTTATGCTTCCTGCGCCATTTATTTATATATCGTCAAACTTTACATCGGTAAACGAAGTGGTATCTGTACCTGCCGTTTGTTGGGTAGTTTCGGCAACGCTAGGCTGTTCGTCAGTTTCTTTTTTAAAATCTTTTTGGTGTCTTTCGCTTATTACTTCTTCGCCTTTCTCGTCAATAATATAGTCTATCATTTCGGCAAGGTTGTCTTTAAATTCGTGAAAATCTTCCTTGTAAAGATAGATTTTATGCTTTTTGTAATGATACGAGCCATCATCGTTTGTAAACTTCTTGCTTTCGGTAATAGTAAGGTAGTAATCTCCCGCCTTTGTTGATCTTACATCAAAAAAGTAGGTGCGTCTTCCAGCACGCATAACTTTTGAAAATATTTCTTCTTGCCCCATCACTTTGTGGTCACTCATAATTTCTATATTTTACTTAGGTTTCGCCAAAAATCCAAAAAAAATCCAAATAAGCCAAGGTAAAAATTACATTTCTTTTTCCAAAAGCTGTTTGGCATACAATTCCTTGTAGTAGCCCTCCGCATTTACCAATTGATTATGTGTTCCTTGCTGAATTATTTCGCCTTCATCTAATACAATTATTTTTGTGGCGTGTTTTGCTGAAGAGATTCTATGGCTAACAATCAGGGTAGTCTTGTCTTTAGATATTTTTTGTAGGTTGTTTAGTATTTCCTCTTCGGTTTCGGTATCTACTGCTGAAAGGCAGTCGTCAAACAATAAAATTTGTGGATCCTTAATAATGGCCCTAGCAATGGAAACTCTTTGTTTTTGTCCTCCGCTTAATGTTATTCCGCGTTCGCCCAGAACCGTGTCGTAGCCTTTTGAAAAACCAATTATATTTTCATGTACCACAGCGTTTTTTGCGGCTTCAATTACTTCTTCTTCTGTAGCTTTTTCTTTTCCAAACCGGATGTTGTTCCGAAGCGAATCGCTAAAGAGAAAAGCATCCTGCGGCACATAACCTATGCTTTCGCGCAAATCTTCTAAATTTAATTTTTTGATAGGGGTTGTATCAATATTCAGCATGCCCTCCTCAACGTCATAAAGCCGACCAATAAGCTCCAGAATCGTCGATTTTCCCGAACCGGTATTCCCTACAATCGCCAATGTTTCGCCAGGTTTCACAGAAAATGAAACTTTTTTAAGCGCCGTGATGCCCGTGTCGGGATAGGTGAAGCTCAAATCCTTAAATTCAATCTCACCTTTTACCGGAGTGTTTTCTTTTGTCAGGTTTTTAATTGCTGGCTGCGTCTGTAAAAATTCATTAATTCTTTTTTGCGAGGCTTCCGCTTGCTGTACCATGGAAGCCACAAAGCCTACAACCGCTACGGGCCAAGTGAGCATGTTTACATAAATCAAGAATTCAACGATGGTTCCAAATTCAGCTATCTGTCCGTTTATATATCGCGTACCTCCAATATAAACTACCAGGATGTTGCTCACACCAATCAATAACATCATTAACGGAAAGAATAAGGCCTGCACCTTTGCAAGGTCTACGTTCTTAGTTTTACTGCCCTCGGCAAGTTCTTCAAAATTGGCATTGGTTCTGATCTCAGTTCCATAGGCTTTTATCACGGCAATACCGCTAAAACTCTCTTGGGTAAACGTGGTGAGTTTAGATAGGTATTGTTGTACCACAGTAGTGCGTTTATTGATGAGTACACTTAGTTTATAAATGGCCACAGAAAGTATGGGCAATGGTGCAATAGCATAGAGGGTTAGGGTTGGGGCTTTGTAAAACATATAGCTAATAACCACAACAAAAAGTGTTACGGTGGTAATGCTGTACATTAATGCCGGGCCAACATACATTCGCACTTTAGAGACGTCTTCGCTAATCCTGTTCATTAAATCGCCTGTACGATTTTGTTTGTAAAAACCTAGAGAGAGCTGTTCGTAGTGTTTAAAAACCTCGTTTTTAAGGTCGTACTCTACATATCTTGACGCTACAATAAAGGTTTGCCGCATAATAAAGGTAAACAAGGCCGAAAGCAATGCTGCGCCTAATAATAAAAGAATGTTGATTAGTAATTCGTGCTTTACAAGGGCTAAGTCTGTTACTTGGTTACTTAGGTACTGTTTTATTATGGTTACGGAGTCCCCAATTTTCATAGGCACTACTAATTTAAACACCGTGGCGATAATAGTAATAAAAACACCGAGAAGCAGACGCCCTTTGTATTTTAAAAAATATTTATTTAGATATTTTAATTCTTTCATTTACAATATGTGTTTCACATTTTAAAATAGTAATAAGCAAGAAGCTTAAAAGATATTGTTTATTCAAAAAAATAAAGCAGCTGTTATGTTTAATTAAAATGGAGAAACGGGTTTTTTAAATTCTTAAATTAGTGGTCTTTACTTTGCGGGATTACTAACAAATGGCTATTTTTGCACCGTCTTTTTAGAAGATCAATAATATAATAAAATAGCTATGACATCAGAGGTAATCAATACGAGTGAACTACATAAAATAGATCCGGTTTTCGGTCAAATGTCTTTTGACAATCACGAGCAAATTGTTTTTTGCAACGACAAAGATACTGGATTAAAAGCAATAATTGGTATTCATAACACCGTTTTAGGGCCAGCTTTGGGTGGTACTAGAATGTGGAATTATGACAGCGAGTGGGAGGCCTTGAATGACGTGCTTCGTCTTTCGCGCGGTATGACGTATAAAAGTGCAATTACGGGCTTAAACCTCGGTGGTGGGAAAGCAGTTTTGATAGGAGATGCGAAAACTCAAAAAACACCCGAATTAATGCTGAAGTTTGGCGAATTTGTACATTCTCTTGGAGGAAAATATATTACAGCCGAAGATGTTGGAATGGCAACATCAGATATGGATTTGGTACGTACCGTTACCCCTTATGTAACTGGTATTTCTGAAGCGAAAGGTGGTAAAGGAAATCCATCGCCAATTACGGCTTATGGTGTTTTTATGGGAATGAAAG
Source organism: Aequorivita marina (assembly GCF_031631895.2). NCBI lineage: Bacteria > Pseudomonadati > Bacteroidota > Flavobacteriia > Flavobacteriales > Flavobacteriaceae > Aequorivita > Aequorivita marina. Next base: position 126,714 of record NZ_JAVMBW020000003.1, on the reverse strand, counting down.
CAGCTGCTAAATACGCCTTTGAAAGCGATGTGCTTGAAGGAAAAGTTGTTTACGTGCAGGGAATCGGAAACGTAGGCGAAGGTTTGGTAGAAAACCTTACCAATGAAGGCGCAACAGTTTACATTTCTGATATCAACAGAGAGCGATTAGAAGAAGTGCGCGACAAATACAACGTTAATATTTATGAAGGAGACAATATTTATGCCGAAGAAATGGATATCTATGCTCCATGTGCTTTAGGTGCTACGCTTAATGATACTACCATTAGCCAGTTAAAAACAAAAGTGGTTGCAGGTGCAGCTAACAATCAACTGGCCGAGGAGAGCAAGCACGGACAAATGCTTCGGGAAAAGGGAATTGTTTATGCGCCCGACTTCCTTATAAATGCTGGTGGAATTATAAACGTGTATGCTGAACTTGAAAATTATGATCGAAAAGAGATTATTCGCAAGACAGAGAACATCTATAACACCACGCTTGAGATTCTTAAAAAAGCAGATTCAGACCAGATTACAAGCTACGCCGCTGCATATAATATAGCGCAAGCGAGAATTGACGCAAGAAAAAATAAAAAATAGGCTTCGTTTTTCTGAAAACACTATCTTTGCAGCGCACAGAAATTGTTCTGTGCGTTGTTTCTTTTAAAACCTGTTCTTTTAAAATTATATGCTTACAAGAAGACATATCCGCGTAAAAGTTTTACAATCAGTTTATGCCTATAAACAGACAGAAAATCCAAATATTGATATTCAGGAAAAGTTTTTGCACCACAGTATTGGGCAAATGCAGGACCTATACCTTTTAATGATACAATTGCTGCTTGCCGTTCAAGACCAAGCGGAGGTTTTTCTTACACGCTCTCAAAAGAAACATCTGGCAACAGCCAAGGAAAAAAACCCAAGTAGGACTTTTATTGACAATAAAGTATTGCAGATTATCACAGAAAACACTGCCTTTTCTGATGCTATAGAAAAAAGAAACCTCAATTATTGGGCTCTTGATGATGAATATCCTACCATAATTTTTAATGAACTGCGAGCTCTAGAATGGTATAAAACCTATCTTGACAAAAAAGAAACTACCTTCAAAGAAGATCGCGATTTTGTAGTTTCGGTTTTTAAGAAAGTAATTGCTCCTAATGATAAACTTTACGAGTACCTTGAAGACAAACGCCTAACCTGGATTGACGATTTCCCGTTGGTAAATACGGCTATTGTAAAAATGTTGGGCAAACTTTCAGAAGATAATGCTTCCGCTTTATTAACGCCTAGACTATATAAAAATGAAGAGGATCGGGAATATGCTCTTCAACTCTTTAGAAAGGTGATTTTAAATGAGGAAAAGCTCAATGAGCATATAGCCGGAAAGACGCCAAATTGGGATCAAGAACGGATTGCAGATTTAGATTTGATAATTCTTAAAATGGGTATAGCTGAGTTTCTGTACTTTCCATCCATTCCGGTTAGAGCAAGTATAAATGAGTACTTGGAAGTCTCAAAAGAATATTCAACTCCTAAAAGCAGTATTTTTGTCAATGGAATTTTAGACAAGATTGTAAAGGAGTTCTCCGAGACTGGAGAGCTTAATAAAATTGGGCGCGGACTTCAGTAAGAGTAAAATAATCCTTATTTTTGCCCTGCTAAAAACACAAAAAATCTTATTTATTATGAAAAAATCAATTTTACTAGTTGCTATTTTGTCTGTTTTCGCTTTCTCTTCTTGTAAAGATAATGCGGCAGATAAAGTAAATGAAGAAAACGTAGCTGCAGCGGCAGATCGCGATGCAGAATCCGGAAAGTTTCCAGTAATGACATTTGAAGAGGAACAGTTTGATTTTGGAACCATAGATAAAGGAACCAATGTAGAGCATGTTTTTAAGTTTAAAAATACAGGTGATGCTCCGCTTATGATTGTAAACGCAAAGAGTAGTTGCGGCTGTACTGTTCCAGAATATACCAAAGAGCCTGTTGCACCGGGTGAGTCTGGTGAAATGCTGGTAAAGTTTAATGGTAGTGGTCAAAACCAAGTTAGTAAAACGGTAACCATTACAGCAAACACTGAAAAAGGTGCTGAAACCTTAACAATTAAAGCTTTTGTGACTCCTAAAGGAGGTGCAGCAGCTCCAGTAAAATCTTAACTTCCTAAATTTTTAACTACTTAGGAATAAATTATTGCTATGGAACAAATTCAAAGTTTTTTACCTATTATATTATTGTTTGCAGTGATGTATCTTTTTTTGATACGTCCGCAAATGAAAAAAGCCAAACAAGAAAAACAATTTGCCGCCCAATTGAAAAAGGGTGACAAGGTTATTACAAATGGAGGGCTTCACGGAAAGGTTTTAGACCTTCATGATGACGGAACTTGCATCATTGAAAGCGGTGCCGGAAAGCAGAAGTTTGAACGAGCTGCAATCTCTATGGAGAAAACAGCAAAGCTAAACGCCCCGGCAAAAGAAAAGAAATAGTAAATTGTTCCTTTTTTTATAAAAACTCCCTCGCTATTTACTAGTTGAGGGAGTTTCTTTATGGATTGTATTTGAGATTTGTTTAGGCCTCTTCTTTCTTAAACTTTGAAAGATCCGTTGCAGTTATCTGTGCAATATTAACAATAACCTCCACTGCTTTTTGCATGCTCTCTACTGGCACGTACTCATACCTGCCATGAAAGTTATGGCCGCCGGCAAATATATTGGGACAAGGCAGCCCCATATAGCTTAGCTGCGAACCATCTGTTCCGCCGCGTATGGGTTTGATGATGGCTTCTATATTGGCGTCTTCCATAGCTTGTTTGGCAATTTTTACAATATGCATTACTGGCTCAATCTTCTCGCGCATATTAAAATATTGATCCTTGATTTCAACCGATACTACTTCGCCTTCATGTTGCTCGTTTAGCTCTGTTGCAAGCTGCTCCATCATTTCTTTACGCGCCTCAAATTGGTTTTTATCGTGGTCGCGAACAATATATTGGAGTTTCGTTTCGTCTACAGAACCTTCTATAGTATGAAGGTGGAAAAAGCCTTCGCGGCCTTCAGTATGTTCTGGAGTTTCAAGCCTAGGTAACGAATTGATAAAATCGGTAGCAATATAAACGCTGTTTACCATTTTTCCCTTTGCGGTACCCGGATGAACGATCTTTCCTTTAATGGTCACTACCGCTCCGGCAGCGTTAAAGTTTTCGTATTCTAATTCGCCCACTTGGCTGCCGTCCATGGTATAAGCCCATGCCGCGCCAAATTTTTCAACATCAAACTTATGAGCACCGCGACCAATTTCTTCATCTGGAGTAAAACCTACGCGAATTTTTCCGTGTTTAATTTCAGGATGCTGAATAAGGTATTCCATGGCTGAAACTATTTCGGTAATTCCAGCTTTATCATCGGCTCCTAAAAGTGTGGTGCCATCGGTTGTGATAAGGGTTTTGCCTTTATAAAGCAGGAGGTCTTCAAAATAATCTGGAGAGAGAATGATATTTTGTTCCTTGTTGAGGACAATATCCTTTCCGTCGTAATTTTCAATGATTTGTGGGTTTACGTTTGCACCCGTAAAATCTGGTGAGGTATCAAAATGCGAAACAAATCCAATTACAGGAACCTCATGCGAAACATTTGCGGGCAAAGTTGCCATAATATAGGCGTTTTCGTCAATGCTAACATCTTCCATGCCTATTTCCTTTAACTCTTCCGCAAGCTTGTTGGCAAGATTCCATTGTTTTTCAGTACTTGGCGTAGTATCGCTATTTGGGTCACTTTCCGTGTCAATGGTAATGTAGCCTTTAAAGCGATCAATAATGTGTTGTTTTTCAATCATAATTTATGGTAATCGTTTTTCTGTTTCTGGTGTTTGTTTGTAATTATTTCAAAAGGTCGGTGCATACACTGTCAACTTTTACCTAGCCTATTATAAGTCTTGATTAATCGGTTTTCTGTATTCGCAATTTTAAACGTGTTTTCAGTCTTCAAGTGTGCATCCGCTTTATACGTAGTAATTTACAAGTTTTAAAGTTGGATGTTTTGTGCTTTTTTAAATAGGATTCGCAATTTAATTTGCTCTTCAAAGTTACTAAATATTTAAAGCATTATGTATTCCGAAAGAAGATAATATTTAATGTAATTCCGTAGAAATTCATGCCTTTAGTGGTACTTTTGCCAAATATCTTTCAGCTATGTACAAAAACATTATCCGCCCAATATTCTTCAGTTTTGATCCTGAAAAGATTCATTATTTCACATTTTCATTGCTTCGGTTTTTCAAAAAAATTGGAATGGCTGGAGCTTTTCGACGTATTTACAAAGTTGAAAACCCGAAATTGGAACGCGAGCTTTTTGGATTAAAATTTCCAAACCCTGTTGGTCTTGCAGCTGGTTTTGATAAAGATGCCAAGTTATATAAGGAGCTTTCTAATCTGGGTTTCGGTTTTATTGAAATAGGTACCGTAACGCCAAAACCACAAGCCGGAAATGAAAAGCCGCGATTGTTCCGTTTAAAAGAAGATTCGGCGATTATCAATAGAATGGGGTTTAACAACGGAGGGGTAAAAGAAGCTGTTGAAAGATTAAAGAAGAATGCCAAAATTGGTAATAAAGGACGGGTTTTAATTGGTGGAAACATTGGGAAAAACAAAGTGACTCCAAATGAAGATGCGGTTAATGATTATATAACTTGCTTTGAGGCACTTTTTGACTGCGTAGATTATTTTGTGGTAAACGTAAGTTCTCCAAACACACCAAATCTAAGGGCTTTACAGGAAAAGAAACCATTGACAGATTTGCTGAAAACACTTCAAGATAAAAATGATTTAAAAGAAAAACGAAAGCCAATACTTCTAAAAATTGCCCCCGATTTAACCGATGAACAACTTGTAGACATTATAGAGATTGTTCAAACCACAAAAATTGATGGGGTTATTGCTACCAATACAACCATTTCACGCGAAGGTATTTCTTCAGAAAACAAGAAGGAAATGGGTGGTTTAAGCGGAAAACCCTTGACTAAAAGAGCTACTGAGGTTATTCGTTTTCTTTCGGAAAAAAGCAATAAAGCCTTTCCAATTATTGGCGTTGGCGGAATACATTCTGGCGAAGATGCTTTAGAAAAACTCAATGCCGGCGCAAGTTTGGTACAGCTTTACACTGGTTTTGTATATGAAGGTCCAGGGTTAATTCGTGATATAAACAAGGCAATTTTGAATAGCGAGGTATAACAATAAGGTAACGAAAAATCTGGAACATTCAATTTCATTTAGAGCTTCTCCCGCCTCAAGTCTCAGACCTAACTAACATTCCAGCATGATTGAAACCTTAATTTCTTTCTCAATTGCAACCCTCGCGCTGGCCATCTCTCCTGGGCCGGATAACATCTATGTGCTTACTCAATCTTTGGCCAATGGCACCAAAAGTGGCATTGCTACTACCGCCGGATTAATTAGCGGTTGCATTGTTCACACTACGCTTTTGGCGTTTGGGATTTCTGCAATTATTACGGCTTCAGACCAACTTTTTTACGCTATAAAAGTTTTGGGTGCTTGCTATTTATTGTATTTGGCATACACCGTGTATAAAAGTGATGAACATGTTTCACTGACAGAAAACGCACCAAGGAAGTCTTATTTAAAACTTTTTAAAACCGGTGTGATCATGAACTTAGTTAACCCGAAAGTGATGATCTTCTTTTTAGCATTTTTTCCTGGTTTTCTTTGGGATAAAGACGGAAACACTGTCGTTCAATTTTATGTTTTGGGCATAACCTTTATGACTGTTTCCTTTCTTACTTTTAGCGCCATCGCATTGGCTGCGGGTAGAATTTCGACTTTACTTTTAGAATGGAAGAATATGGGCCTTGTTTTAAAATGGCTTCAAATATTAGTTTTTGTTGGGATTGCAGTTTTTATATTGCTGCCGTAGCTTTTTGTTATTTTTTAAAATCGAAATATTTCTGCCTGCGTAGGAATTGCTATCTTTGAACCGATGCAACACGTAAAAATAATAGAATGTCCTCGAGATGCCATGCAAGGCATTAAGGACTGGATTCCGACCTCAGAAAAAGTAAAATATATTCAGGCCTTATTGCGCTGTGGATTTGATACCATAGATTTTGGCAGCTTTGTTTCTCCAAAAGCAATTCCACAGATGAAAGACACGGCTCAAGTGCTTTCGGAGCTAGATCTTTCGGGAACCGATAGCAAATTGCTGGCCATAATTGCCAATGTGCGCGGCGCCGAAGATGCTGTAAAACACCCTGAGATTGATTATTTGGGGTATCCTTTTTCTATTTCTGAAAACTTTCAGATGCGAAACACTCATAAAACAATTGAAGAGTCCTTGGTGATACTTCAGCAGGTATTAAACCTAGCCCATAAAAATAATAAAGAAGTAGTAGCCTATCTTTCTATGGGGTTTGGCAATCCATATGGAGATCCATGGAGTGTTGAAATAGTAGGGGAGTGGACCGAGAAGCTTTCTGCAATGGGGGTGAAAATACTTTCTTTGAGTGATACCGTTGGTACATCAACGCCTGATATTATTTCATATTTATTTAGTAACTTGATCCCTAAATATCCCCATATCGAATTTGGTGCGCATTTACACACCACTCCAAGTGCGTGGCACGAAAAAGTAGATGCAGCTTATAAAGCGGGCTGCAGAAGGTTTGACGGCGCCATACAAGGTTTTGGAGGTTGTCCGATGGCAAAAGATGAATTAACGGGAAATATGCCTACAGAAAAAATGCTCAGCTATTTTACAGCTGGGAAAATTTCATGCAATATAGACCCGATGTCCTTTGAGAGCGCGCACAACGAAGCAACAAAGATTTTTACTAAATATCATTAAATGAAAAATTTTTTACTTTTAGTTTTAGCGGGTTATTTTTTAACGGGTTGCGAAATACTTAAAATTGCACCGGAAGATCCAGTAAAAGGAGCTGGCGTAGTTACGCTCAAGTTTGTCCAGATGAACGACGTGTATGAAATTGCACCTTTAAATGGCGGCGAATATGGCGGGCTGGCACGGGTTGCCCATATTCGTGATTCTATCAAAGCCAAATATCCAAACACTTATTTGTTTCTGGCAGGCGATTTTCTAAACCCCTCCTTATTGGGTACCTTAAAAGTTGATGGCGAACGCGTAAATGGCAAGCAAATGATTGATGTGCTCAACGCGATGGAAATTGACTTGGTTACTTTCGGAAACCACGAATTTGACCTTAGTGAAGAAGATTTGCAAAAACGATTAAACGAGTCAAAATTTACATGGACCTCGGCAAACGTGCGTCATGTAACGGAAGATGGAAATGTGGAACCTTTTAGCACAAAATGGGACTACTCCAGTGTTCCTACCTCAGACTATTCTACCTTTGATGCTATGGATGCAGATGGAAATAAAATGAAGTTTGGTGTTTTTGGAGTTACCCTACCTAGCAACCCAAAAGAATACGTTTATTATGGCGATATTTATGATAATGCCAAACGCGCCTATGACCTTGCCATCCAAAAATCTGATTTTGTTGTGGGCCTAACCCACGTTGCCATTGACCAAGATATAGAGATTGCGAAACGAATTAGAACCTTACCACTAATCATGGGAGGGCACGAGCATTTTAATATGCTTGAAAAAGAAGGTAGAACGCTAATTGCAAAAGCAGACGCCAATGCAAAAAGTATTTATATCCATAGCATTATTTACGACTTGCGAACCAAGCACTTGTATATTGATTCGGAAGTAATGATGGTTACAGATAAAATAGCGTCTTCAGCAAAAGTGGAGCGTGTGGTCAACAAATGGACAGACCTACTTGATCAAGAGCTTAAGGAAGTAATTGACGACCCCAATGCCGTTATTTACACTGCAAAAATACCTTTAGACGGAACCGATAAAGCAAGCCGTAGCAAACAAACCAATTTAGGTGAGCTCATTGCACGCTCTATGGCATATTCATATCAAGACAAGGTAGCTGGAGCTATAGTAAATGGCGGCTCTATTAGGATAGATGACCGTTTGGTTGGCGATTTAACTAGTACCGATATTTTTAGAATTCTGCCTTTTGGAGGGAGTGTATTAAAAGTTGATTTAAAGGGTAGCCTCTTAAAAAAGGTTTTAGATTACGGACAAGCAAGTAGTGGAGAAGGAGCTTACTTACAGCGTTACAACATTTCTCGAGCCCAAGGTGGTACGTGGAAAATGAATGGTAAAATTATTCGTGATAAAAAAACCTATAAAATTGCGATTAGCGACTTCTTGCTAAAAGGTCTCGATATTCCTTTTCTAACTCCCGAAAACCCAGAAGTTAAAAAAGTATATAAACCCGTAGAAAAGGAAACCGCTGGGGATATCAGAAAAGCCATTATTGCTTATCTAAGTTCGCTTAAATAATACAGAAGGACGTTAAAAAACTACATAAGCCCTTAGCTTGTATTTCTCTCATATTACCCCAAAGTGAATTGAAACTGTTGTTTTGTTCTGAACATCATGTGTTTTCCTGTTGCCACGGACTTTAGCCTAATTCAATTTAGAACTAAAAAAGGTAGCCGTGTCCGACTAAGGCTTAAGGTCGCTACGTAAAAGGCGTAATACTTGATTTCGAATAGATTGATAATTAGGCTTTGTTGATTAAGCCAACTCTTTTGTATTAAACCCAAGTTGTCATTTCAATAGCGTGATGTAATTAACAAAAAAGCTTCAATAGCCTAATAGTAGCGCACAGATAATTGATTTTTATTGGTGGATTTAGCCTTTGGAATAGAGGCAACCTAAAACTGGAAAATAGTCTAATACTTAAGTTTTGTTTTTCCTTCAAATACTACTTTAAAATAGATTGAAATCAAGAAATTTGAAAACTCGCTTAAAATTATCCTACTCAAGGATAGCTCTAATTCAATAATTATTCTTTATTTTGCGCTTCCGAAATTAACGGGTATAATGGATTCTAAAAAACAACTTGGCAAAAACATAGCCGCATTATTGCTCTTTGCAGCTTTAATGTTACCTACTGCCATACAGTTTTTCCATATGTTCGAGGGGCATGAGCACATTGCTTGTAATGAGAATAGTACTCATATGCATGAAACAGTTGTGAAATGTGATATTTATCATTTTCATTCAACATCGTTCAACTACGACATACTTAAGTACCCAGACTTTTCACTACCAACAATCCCTACAAAAACTGAAGTAAGCTTTGCTTCTCTTCAGTTTCACTCCTTTGTAATAACCAATACCCAGCTTCGCGCACCACCATTCTATTCTTAATTATAAAACACTATTTATTATGTTAATTAAGAATTTATATGCGCAAGTATGCACTATTGATACTGCTATTGAGCGGTATTACGTCTATTTCACAAAATTGTAACAACACACTTTCTGGTACAGTAACAGACCTTCACGACGGCTCTTTATTAGTTGGCGCAACACTTATTGTTGCAGGTTCTGGACAAGCTGTGGTTACAAACCTTGACGGGGAATTTACAATTTCAAATCTCTGTAACAACACCTATAATATACAGGTTTCACATCCAAATTGCTTGACCAATGGCTTTGCCGTTAAAGTATCTGGAAACACGACCAAAAACTTTAAGCTCGAACACCATTTGGAGGAGCTTAACGAAATTATCGTTTCGGGAAAGACCTATGCGAATAAGTCTGAAACAATGGTCGAAAACACCATCTCAAAAGATGAATTAGAACGCTTTAGCAGCGGTACGCTAGGCGATGCACTCAACAGTTTGAGCGGTGTTTCTTCCCTTAATACAGGTAATACTGTAGTTAAGCCAATGATTAACGGACTTCACAGTAGTCGGGTTGTTATCATCAACAATGGAGTCCGAATGGAGGACCAAGAATGGGGTTCGGAACACGCCCCAAATGTTGATGTGAATACCGCCGGAAACCTTACTTTAATAAAAGGAGCTGGAGCACTACAGTACAGTGGAGATGCTGTGGGTGGTGTTATTGTGGCAGAGGCTTCAAAAGTTCCTGTTAAAGATAGCCTTTATGGTAAGACGCTATTTACGGGGGTAAGTAACGGCCGCGGTGCTTCCCTTACTACCCAATTGACCAAAAGTTATCAAAACGGTTGGTATGCAGCCTTGCAAGGAACCTTAAAACGCTTTGGTGATTTTGAAGCGCCGGATTATGTATTGAGCAACACAGGTAGTTTTGAACGCAATGCTTCGTTGCGCGTAGGTCTTAATCAATTTGATTACGGGTTCGAGGCGTACTACTCCCTTTTTAAAAATGAAATTGGCATATTAAGGGCATCGCACTTAGGGGGTGCTCAAGACCAAATTAGAGCAATAAATAGCGATAAGCCTTTATTAATAGATGACTTTACCTACAATATCATTGCGCCAAAACAAGATGTTACGCATCATTTGGCACGGATAAAAGGGTTTAAAAAGTTTGATGGCTTTGGAAAATTGAGCCTACAATATGACTTTCAGCAGAACAAACGTTTGGAATTTGATATCAGGCGAGGTTCAGATAAAGGCAAGGCTTCGTTAGACTTGAAATTAGACACTCACACTTTAATGCTCGATTTGGACTCGAAATTAACTGATGCAACGGGTCTAAAATCTGGTTTAAAAGTAAGTTATCAAAACAATTTTGCAGACCCTAATACCGGAGTACGTAGGTTGATACCTGATTATGACAAATATGATCTAGGTATATATGCCGTAGCTGATTTTCGGTTAAATGATAAGCTACTCTTTGAAGCAGGCGGGCGTTTTGATTATACCTATATGGACGCTTTTAAATTTTACCGTACCTCGTTGTGGGAATCTCGTGATTATGATGTTCTCTTTCCTGAAATTGTGGTTGAGGAATTTGATAATCAGATTTTGACCAATCCGCAACTTAATTTTTACAACGCTTCGGCAACCTTGGGAGCTACATACTCTTTTAGCGATTTATATACTTTATATTTCAACTATTCATTAGCATCTCGTGCCCCTAACCCTTCTGAACTTTTTAGTGAAGGGTTACACCATTCGGCTTCCCGAATTGAGTTGGGCGACTTGCGTTTTAAATCAGAAATAGGGCATAAAATAGCATTGACATTTCAACGAGCGAATAAAAACTTGAGTTTCTCAGTGAGTCCTTTTATAAATGTCATTAATGACTTTATTGTTATTGAACCCACAGAAATTCAGCAAACGGTACGTGGTAATTTCCAAGTTTGGGAATACAGACAAACCAACGCCCAACTTTTGGGGGTAGATATAGATGCTTCCTATTCCTTTACTAAGAACTTTCGTTTTAACCAACAGTTTTCACTAGTAAAAGGTTACGATCGCACAAGAGATGAGCCCTTAATAAGTATGCCACCGGTTAATACGAAAAACGAAATTGTATATCAAAACCCCAAATTCAACAATATTCGCCTTGCTTTACAAAGTGAGTATGTGTTTCGCCAAAACGAATTTCCAAATAGCAATTTTGAAGTGTTTATTCCGGAGACAGAAACCACCGAAATTGTAGATGTGAGCACACCGCCAGATGCGTATCATTTATTAAACTTTAACTCGAGTATCGATTTTAAGGCAACAGCAAAATCGACACTTACAGTAGGTTTTGGAGTTACCAACCTATTAAATACATCCTATAGAAATTACCTAAATCGCCTGCGCTATTATGCAGACGATTTAGGCAGAAATTTTTTATTAAACCTTAAACTTAATTATTAAAATCAAAAACAAATGAAAAAAGTAAAATTTTTAGCAACAGCCCTTTTCGCAACCGTATTGTTCGCCGCTTGTTCAAGTGATGACGATACCCCAAAACCAGTAAATGAAGAAGAACTGATAACCACAATGACGGTAACCCTTACACCAATGGAAGGTGGAACCCCAGTTATCTTGCAAACACGCGATTTGGATGGCGACGGCCCAAATCCTCCCGTGGTTACAGTTTCAGGAAACTTAGCAACTGGCGCCTCTTATACTGGTAGCATTATTTTGCTCAATGAAACGGAAAGCCCTGCGGAAGATATAACCGAGGAGGTAGAAGAAGAAGCTGTTGAACACCAGTTTTTTTACACAGCTAATAGCGGGCTTGATGTAACAACTGAATACTCTAATTTTGATAGTAATGGAGATCCATTGGGTACAGAATTTACACTTACAGCAGGAGAAGCAAGTTCAGGAGTTCTAACATTTACATTGCGCCACGAGCCTATAAAACCAAATACAGGTCTTGGTGATGCAGGTGGAGAAACCGATTTTGCTGCAAGCTATGATGTAACGGTAGAATAAGTTTGAATTAGAAACACTATTCTTTGTTGCACTGTGAATGCCCTTTATAAGTTTTTTTCATAAGGGGCATTTTAATTTAGAATTCTTCGTAGCGATTCAAAGATCCTAAGTTATTATAAATTACTAATGATTTATAAATAGTAATTTTGTGTTTGTAGCCAAGTGATTCAATAGAAACCGCTATGCTACCAGAACCTGAAAAAAATTATGCCTGTCAAGTCAAAGGTTTTATAAGAATATAACAATCATGCTAAAAAACGAAGCAGGGTAAATGGGTGTGTAAAGCATACCTATTACAGCCTGCGCTAGAGGTTTTTGTGTATTTGCGAGATTGCCTGAATTCTTCATATTATTTACTTTTATAACCTTGCCGGCGCATTATAAAATGTTTGTTGTTGTAATCTCGCTCAAGATAGTAACTTGATGTAGGTAGTATAGAGTAGCTTATTTACTTTTTCAGAAGATTAGCGTAGCAATATGACTTTTGGCGAAAAATATAGGCCTTATGTTGTTTTGAGTAAGTAAATTGACGTAGAATTTCGTTGATTAACAATAGGTTTAGCTTAACGCTGTTTTGACTTTTGTGAAAATTGATTTGATACGGTCTATTTTTGATGTTAAAGCTGATTCTAATTTACTTCCTAGTTGGTACTCTACTCATGCGAAGGCTTGTGGTGAGATTTACTAGAGGTAAATTGCTTCACGTTCAAGGAGGCGGAAAACACTTCTTTTAAAGGGCCGAAGTTTTACCCATTATATTATACATAGCGCCAAAATAAAGAACCTAATACTAACAATTTTGAGTGAAGCGCTTCGCGTTCGTTGCAACTCAAAAACTTAAAAAAATAAAAAATATGGCTGATAAAAATGAGGAAACCGAAAAATCAACACAACCAATTGACGCCACTCCTAGAGTGACTGGTATTGGAGGGATTTTCTTTTTTAGCGAGGATACTGAGAAAACAAAAAAATGGTATTCAGAAAATTTAGGACTTGCGACAAATGATTATGGTTCAAGTTTTGAGTTTAGAAATGCTCACCGACCAGAAGAAATCAACTACTTACAATGGAGTCCTTTTAAAGAGGGAAGCGAATATTTTTCGCCTTCAAAGAAAGAATTTATGGTAAACTATCGCGTTCAGAATCTAGAAGGGCTTTTAAAGAAACTTAGGTCCAATGGAGTAACCATATTGGATAGCGTTGAAACCTATGACTACGGTAAATTTGTTCATATAATGGATGACGACGGAAATAAAATTGAATTGTGGGAACCGGTTGATAGCGTGTTTACTGCGATGGGAGGCGAAACAACGAAATAATAGCAAGCAAAGGCTGAATGCGTAATAGTGTTTATATCTTGCTGGTATATAAATAGTTAAAGGTAAATTGGAGCTTGTGGCTCATCTGTGGTTTACGGAGCGATTAGTTCAAATTTTTAGTATGATGATGGTTGCAAATACGCTAAAATAGATTGCAGAAATGATTATTTTTAATACTATAAATAAAGAATTTATAGTACATTTGCACGCAATTAATCCATAACCACAGTCCGATCCTGTCACTTCTAGCTAGCGTTAAGCCTCGGATATTAAATTAATTGCTATGACTGCACACGACAACAAAATTATTGGTGAAGGCCTTACTTACGACGACGTACTTTTAGTGCCTGCCTATTCAGAAGTTTTACCCCGCGAAGTTTCAATTGCAACAAAATTTTCACGTAACATCACCCTAAACGTACCTATTGTTTCTGCGGCGATGGATACCGTTACCGAAAGCGCTATGGCCATTGCCATTGCTCGCGAAGGTGGTATTGGTGTGCTTCATAAAAACATGAGTATTGAGCAGCAAGCAGCCGAAGTGCGAAAGGTGAAACGCGCCGAAAGCGGGATGATAATTGACCCCGTTACCCTTCGTAAAGAAAATACCGTAGGCGATGCTCAACAAACAATGCGGGAATACAGCATTGGTGGAATTCCAATTATCAATGAAGAAGGAATATTGATTGGAATTGTAACCAATCGTGATTTGCGTTTTGAAAAAGATTTAAAACGGCCGTTGGTTGAGGTGATGACATCTGAAAACTTAGTGACAGTTGCAGAAGGAACCTCGCTAAAGCAGGCTGAAATTATTCTTCAGAAGAACAAAATTGAAAAACTACCTGTGGTTGACGACCATGGAAAACTTTTAGGCTTAATTACGTTTAGAGATATAACCAAGTTAACCCAAAAGCCCAATGCAAATAAAGATAAATACGGAAGGCTACGCGTTGCTGCAGCACTTGGTGTTACGGCTGATGCAGTTGAAAGGGCAGAGGCATTGGGAAATGCTCAGATTGATGCCGTAATTATTGATACAGCTCACGGTCATACCAGAGGCGTGGTTGAGGTTTTAAAACAAGTAAAGGAAAAATTCCCAGAATTGGACGTGATTGTTGGTAATATCGCCACCCCGGAAGCTGCAAAATATTTAGTAGATGCTGGTGCCGATGCCGTAAAGGTTGGTATTGGCCCAGGTTCAATCTGTACTACACGAGTAGTTGCTGGCGTTGGATTTCCGCAGTTTTCTGCAGTGCTAGAAGTTGCTGCTGCATTAAAAGACACCGGAGTTCCAGTAATTGCCGATGGCGGAATTAGATATACAGGCGATATCCCTAAGGCTATTGCAGCTGGGGCCGACTGTGTAATGCTCGGGTCTTTATTGGCCGGAACTAAAGAATCTCCAGGAGAAACCATTATTTACGAGGGTAGAAAATATAAGGCATATCGTGGAATGGGCTCGGTAGAAGCTATGAAAAAAGGTAGTAAGGACCGTTATTTCCAAGATGTGGAAGACGATATTAAAAAACTTGTTCCCGAAGGCATTGTAGGGCGCGTTCCTTATAAAGGCGAATTGCTTGAAAGCATGACCCAGTTTATAGGCGGTCTTCGTGCAGGTATGGGGTATTGTGGTGCCAAGGATATTCCAACCCTTAAAGAAAGTGGTAAGTTTGTAAAAATCACCTTCTCAGGTATTGCCGAAAGTCACCCGCATGATGTAACCATTACCAAGGAAGCACCCAACTACAGTAGATAGGCTGTGGTAAGTACGGTTTAGTTTTAAAAAGAATCAGTAGATAATAGAAAAGCGTTGGGGGTTTCCTGACGCTTTTTTTTATTATATGTGGTTTCAGAAGTGTTTGTTGAGGGTTTAATCAAGACCTGTTTTCGTTATCTATTTCAGCCTCCAATGCTTTTAAAATGGAGATAAAAAGCTCAAACTGTGCTTCACTTTCGATTCCCCTTGCTGGAGTGAGGATAATTTTTGAAGTATTTTCCTTCGGAATTCGTATGTAGAGCTGTTGTCCTTGTAGTTTTTTTAATACTGCGCTTTGTTCCGTTAGCTTTATAATTAGTTTCTTGTCTCCTTTAAAAATATACTTGCTCTTTATTATCTTCTTGTCAGTAGAAAATATAGATTGAAAGGTTATATCCCAGATGCTTGCGGGATATACCGATAAGCTGCGTCCGCAGGGCTTTTGCAAATGTAAGCTTATCCTAAATGGATCTGCGGTAGGAATAGCTCCGCCCACTTCATTTAAGTTGATTGAAATTTTAGAACCGTCAATTGTAAACGCGGCTCTTTTTGGCTGGTGGAACATTTTTCCAAGGCTTGAATAGACTTCTTTTAGATCTTCTTCAGTGTAAGAGCCTTTCTTTTTTCTTGAAAATTTTTTTATCAGATTCATTGTGGTGTTTTCCGAAGCTTTACCCATTTAATTTTTATACGCTTTCTTGAAAATAACTTACTTTTAGATGGCGTTTCAATGTATAATTGGCACTACTCAAAGATAAGAGTTTAAGTAATGCCAATTTAATTTGGTATAAGGTAGGCATCAATAAAAAACGCGAAGCTGTGATGCTCCGCGTTTTGTTTTTTAATAAAGATTGATGGCTTACTCGCCTTCATCTAAGGCTATGCCAAGCTCTAAAAGAATTGGATCGGTAAGATCATAGTCTGGGTCTAAGTACACTAAATCCTGCGAGGTTTGGGTAACTTGGGTGTAGTTTTGTGCTTTGGCAACCTTCTGTAAGGCTTCGCCAATTTTTTTATACAACGGTTTAAGGGCTTCTGTTTTTCTAATTTCCATAAGCTTTGCTCCATTTTGTCTAAACTTTTGGATATCTGCCTCCAAGTCCATTATGGCATCCTGCTTCTCTTTCGTCTCTTCTTCACTAAATGTTGCTTCTCCTGCTTTGTACGCCTCAACAAGTTTTTTGTACTCCTCAATTTTCTTGTTTAAATCTACGTCCATTTGTTTCCCGTAGTCTTCCAAATTGCTCTGAACACTAGCCATTTCTGGCATTCTTGATAAAATATAATCAACATCTACTGCGCCTACTTTTCCTTGGGCAAAAGTGGTTAAGCCAATAAAGAAGATCGCTATTTTTAAAAATTTCATAATATGTATGTTTATTGAATTATGAGCGCAATATTACTATAAATTTTACAAATAAAAAGCTGAGGCTCACTCTTTGTACTAGAAATATGGAGCTGTTTTTAATGGCGAGGATAGTGTAGCCCTCGGTTTTAACCATCAATGCCACGAATTGTGGAGCTCTATAGTTACTTTTCGAATGAGCAACCCCTCTTTTTGTAATTTTCCCCTTTTTTATTTTTCTTAAAGCAGTCAATCTTTTTCGTATTGTACTTTTTCATGCATCTCCATATCTTTTTTAAACTATACATAAAGCAGTGAACACTATAATTATATTAAATTCGTTTGTCTTTCTGTTATAAGTTCACGAAGCTTTTTGCTACTTTTGCGACGCTTCATAATAAATAAAAATTCAATTATCCAATAAGATGAAAAATTTTATTTCTGTATTTATGTTGGCCATTTTAAGCGCCACAACGGTTTTTTCACAAAACAAAAAAGAAGTTTTATTGACCATAGATGAAAAACCCGTCTATGCAAACGAATTTATGCGGGTTTATAAAAAGAACTTAGATCTGGTGCAGGATGAATCGCAAAAAGATGTTGACGGGTATCTTGATCTTTTTATTGATTATAAGTTGAAAATCGCCGAGGCCGAAACCCAAGATTTAGACAAAGAACCTGAATTTGAGTCTGAATTTTTAAAATACCGCGATCAGCTTTCTAGAAGTTACCTCTATGAAAACAAGATAACCGAAGAGCTTGCTAAGGAGGCCTATGAGCGAGGTAAAGAAGAAATTAATGCAACGCATATATTGATTACCGTAGATTATGAAGCCGTGCCGCAAGATACCTTAAAGGCGTATAATAAAATTAAATCTATTCGTGATAAGGCTATCAATGGGGAAGACTTTAAAGCTTTGGCCAAAAAATATTCCGAAGAGCCAGGGGCAAAACAAAGAGGCGGTGAGCTTGGGTACTTCTCGGTATTTAATATGGTTTACCCTTTTGAAACTGCAGCGTACAATACCAAAGTAGGCGATGTTTCAGAAATTATAAGAACCAGTTTTGGTTACCACATTATAAAAGTGAATGACAGAAGGAATACTGAACCCGATATTTTGGTTTCGCATATCATGATTTCAGATAAAAAAGGTGCTAGAGGTTTTAACCCGGAGGAACGCATAAATGAAATAGCAACCATGCTTAAACAAGGTGAGTCTTTTGAAAGCCTTGCAAAACAATTTTCAGACGACAAGAATTCTGGTGCAAACAATGGTAAGTTAAAACCTTTTTCTAAAGGCGATTTACGCTCCACTAAATTTGAAGACGCCGCCTACGCACTTACTAGCCCTGGTGAAATTAGCAAGCCGATAAAAACAGATTTTGGATGGCATATTATTCGTTTAGAAGAAAGACTAAAACCAAAAACTTTTGAGCAGCAAAGACCAATGCTAGAAAAGAAAGTTGGAGAAGGCGATCGATCTAAAATTGTTGTTCACGCCATCAATAACACCATAAAGGAAAAGTACGGGTTTAAGCAAGGTAACAGCTATTCGCCGTTTTTTAACACTTATTTAAGCGATGATGTTTTAAAGCGAAAGTGGGTGATGGACCCTATTGCTGCTGCTCAGGACAAAACTTTATTTACTATTGGTGATAAGGAACTGAAATATTCTGATTTTGCTAAATACATTGAAAACCGTCAAAGAACCACAAGACCGTATAGGTCTAAAGAAACATTATTGGTTCATTTCTATGATGAATTTGAGACCTTAGAATTAAAAAACTATTTTAAAGATAGACTCGCAGAAGATAATGCAGAGTATGCCGCGCTTCTTAACGAGTACCGCGATGGACTTTTAATTTTTGATGTGATGAACAAGAACATCTGGCAAAAAGGTAAAAATGACTCCATTGGGCTTCAGGAGTACTATAATAAAACTAAGGAAAACTACCAATGGAAACAACGTATAGATGCTGATGTTTACGCGGCTACTTCACAAATGATTGCCCAGAAAATTCAAAAAATGCTGGCTGCAGGAAAAGATTCCGAAGCTATTAAATCAGCCTTAAACACAGATGCAAAAGTGCAAGCTTTAGTAACCTCAGGGGTGTTTGAGGTTGATGAAGATGAATTGCCAAACAACCTTGAAATAAAAGAAGGGGTTTCTAATATATATCCTGATAACGATTCTTTTGTAGTAGTTAATGTTAAAGCAGTTATTCCATCGGGAATTAAGACCTTGGATGATGTAAGAGGAAGGGTGCTTAGCAACTACCAGAACCATCTTGAAGAAACTTGGATGCAAAAATTACATTCAAAATATAATGTAACTCTAAACAAAAAAACCTTTAAACGTATTAAGAGAAAACTGAAGTGATTCGGAGTTTTGTTTATACCATATTATTGAGTGCCCTATTGGTTTCCTGCGATTATTTTAAAAAGGAAACTAAGGGGAACGCAATTGCACGTGTTAATGACACATACTTGTATGAGGAAGATATAAGGCAATTGGTTGACGAAAATACTACCCCAGAAGACAGTACCTTAATCGTTAGCAATTATATTAATCGTTGGGCCACGCAACAGCTGTTAATTGGGCAGGCCAATATTAACCTAACGCCAGAAGCTCTTGAGCGCTATGATAAGTTGGTACATGAGTATAAAACCGATTTGTTGACCGAAGCTTATAAAAATGTAATTGTAGATAAGCAATTAGACAGTGTAATTACTGACCGGGAGTACAAGGAGTATTACGACAACAATAAAGAGAATTTTAAGCAAAAGGATATGCTCGTTAAGATGCGGTATGTTCAACTGCCTTTAAAATACGATGGGTTAGATGCTGTAAAGGAAAAGTTAGATCGTTTTGATGAGGAGGATAGGGAGGCTTTGTATGGGCAAGAATATCAGTTTGTAAACTCAAATTTTAACGATTCAGTTTGGATTAAAAAAGATGTTTTACTTAATGTGGTACCTATAATAAAGGCCAATAGTGATGAAGTGTTAAAAAAATCTAATTTCTCACAACTGCAAGATTCATTAGGGGTATATTTGGTGAAAATTGAAGATGTTCTAAATCCGAACGATACAGCGCCATTTTCCTATGCAAAGCCTACTTTGAAACAAATAATCTTGAACAAAAGAAAGCTTGAACTTATTAAGAAACTAGAAAAAGATATTACAAAAGATGCAATTGAAACAAACAATTTTGAAGTTTATAAAACTGAATAAGTTTTTAGTACTATTACTTTTTTCATCTGCAATGGTGCAGGCACAAAATGTATTGGTGCCAGACAGCACGGGTGTAGTTAAGGAAAAAGACACCCTTGTGGTTCAGCAAACCGTAAAACGTGATACCGTAAAGCCTTTTAAAAGATATAAAGCAGAAGGCGTTAGCGCGGTTGTTGGAGAATTCGTAATTCTAGATAGTGATATAGACAAAGCATATGTTGAGATGCAGTCTCAGGGCATGTCAGTTGAAGATGTTAGCCGTTGCCAATTAATGGGCAAACTGATGGAGGATAAACTTTATGTGCACCAAGCAAAACAAGATAGCTTGTTTGTTCCAGATGCCGAGATAAACGGTATGATAGACCAGCAAATTCAATATATGGTGAGCGAATTGGGAAGCGAGGAAAAAGTTGCCGCCTATTATAAAAAAGATAATTTGGCCGACTTAAGAAAAGAGCTTTTTGAAGCCAACAAAACGATGAAGCTTGCCAGACTGATGCAGGATAAGGTAATTGAAAAAGTTGAAATTACGCCTGAAGAGGTACGAACATTTTTCTTTTCAATTCCCGAAGATGAACGTCCAGTTTTCAGTGCCGAAATAGAAATAGCCCAAATTGTTGTAGAGCCTGAAATAACCCAAAAAGCCAAAGATGAGGTTATTGCTCGATTAAACGCTATGCGGGCAGATATCTTAGACAATGGCGCTAGCTTTTCTACAAAAGCGGTTTTGTATTCTAAAGATCCAGGATCCAATTCAAAAGGAGGTCTTTATACCGGTGTAAAAAGAGATTCTCCATGGGCAAAAGAGTTTAAAGATCAGGCATTCTCGCTTTTGGAAGGGGAGATAAGTGAGCCTTTTGAAACTGAATTTGGATACCATATCCTCTATGTTGAAAAAATTAGAGGACAAGAAGTAGATGTTAGGCACATCTTGATGTTTCCTGAGGTTTCGCAGGCATCCATCGATGCTGCGCAAAGCGAAATTGAAGATGTAAAAGCCAAAATAGAATCTGGAGAAATGAGTTTTGCAGAAGCTGCTCGCAAATTTTCAGACGATAAGGAAACGCGAAACAATGGCGGTCAATTGGTAAACCCGGTTACCTTCGATACAAAATTCGATTTAACAAAAATGGATCCAGCTTTAAGTGCTCAAGTTTATAACCTGGATGAAGATGAGGTTTCAAAGGTGTATACAGATCGCGATCGAACAGGTAAAAGCAGCCTTAAAATATTTACGATTACCAAAAAGTATCCAGAACATCAGGCAGATTACGCGGAAGATTACGAGCGAATTAAGGAGCTGGCGCTTCGTGAAAAACAAATTCGTAGTATTGATAAGTGGCAGAACGAAAAAATAAAAGATACGTATATTAACATCAACCAAGATTACCAAGATTGTGATTTTGCCGGGAATTGGATGAAATAAAAAATTAGAGTTTAAATATGTCAGACGTTGCAGCAGTTTCACAACTAGTTTCAAAGTACAAAGCCCTTAGGCAAGAAATAAGAAAAGTAATTGTAGGTCAAGATGAAGTGGTAGAGCAGGTGTTGCTTGCCGTATTTTCTGGCGGCCATGCATTGCTTATTGGCGTGCCGGGACTTGCAAAAACTTTGTTGGTGAACACTGTAGCAGAAGCATTGGGCTTAAAGTTTAAACGTATTCAGTTTACCCCAGACTTGATGCCGAGCGATATTTTGGGCTCTGAAATTCTTGATAATAACAGGGAATTTAAATTTATTAAAGGCCCTATTTTCGGAAACATTATTCTTGCAGACGAGATTAACCGTACACCGCCAAAAACTCAAGCTGCTCTTTTGGAAGCTATGCAGGAACGAGCCGTTACAGTCGCCGGACAGCATTATAAATTAGACCTGCCTTATTTCGTTTTAGCCACGCAAAACCCTATTGAACAAGAGGGTACTTATCCCTTGCCAGAAGCCCAATTAGACCGCTTTATGTTTGCCATAAACCTTGAGTATCCTTCTTTTGATGAAGAAGTAGAAGTGGTGAAGCAAACAACTACAGGCCAGTTGCAAAGCGTGACCCCGCTGTTTACTGCGGAAGAAATTATAGGTTTTCAACAATTAATACGAAGGATTCCTGTAGCAGACAATGTAGTGGAATATGCAGTAGGCCTTGTGGGCAAAACCCGCCCAAACAGTAATGCAGCGCCTGAAACTGTAAAGAAGTACATAGACTGGGGTGCGGGACCAAGAGCTTCGCAAAATTTGATTCTTGCGGCAAAAGCGAATGCCGCGTTACACGGTAAATTTTCTCCAGATGTGGAAGATGTTCAAAAAGCCGCAATTGGAATTTTAAGACACCGTATGATTAAAAACTATAAGGCAGAAGCAGAAGGTTTGAGTATTGAAGAAATTATTAAAGGGTTATATTAATACACTAAGGAGGCGCTTCAGTTTAGGATTTCTTATATCTTATCGGTTATAATTCATTATTTTGTAATAATACGCAATAAAAATTGCTGTAATTTGAATAATGTATATTAATAAACCAAGTCCGTTATATATTTTTTAAATATTTCAAAATTTTGTAATTTTGTTGAACTTGTGTTGCCCGTATTTTCGGTAGCATATTACTTCAAAAACAACTAAAAACATACAAGAATGGCATTTGATATTGACATGATTAAAAAGGTTTACTCCCAAATGGCGGAACGTGTTGACAAGGCACGTGAAATCACAGGAAAACCATTGACACTTTCCGAAAAAATACTGTATTCCCACTTATGGGATGGCAATCCGAACAAAGCGTTTCAGCGAGGTAAGGATTATGTAGAGTTTGCACCAGACCGAATTGCGTGTCAAGATGCAACCGCACAGATGGCGCTTTTGCAGTTCATGCAAGCAGGAAAGAAGAATGTGGCAGTGCCAACTACGGTTCATTGCGATCACCTTATCCAAGCTAAACAAGGCGCCGCAGCCGATTTGATGCGCGCAAATGAAACCAGTAACGAAGTTTTTGACTTTTTAGAATCTGTTTCTAATAAATACGGAATTGGTTTTTGGAAGCCCGGAGCTGGAATTATTCACCAAGTTGTTCTTGAAAACTATGCATTTCCAGGTGGAATGATGATTGGTACCGATAGCCATACCGTAAATGCTGGTGGGCTAGGAATGGTAGCCGTTGGTGTAGGAGGGGCAGATGCCGTAGATGTAATGGCAGGAATGCCTTGGGAACTTAAATTCCCGAAATTGATTGGTGTAAAACTTACGGGTTCACTTAACGGATGGACCGCTTCAAAAGATGTTATTCTAAAAGTAGCAGGAATTCTAACCGTAAAAGGTGGTACAGGTGCTATTGTTGAATATTTTGGGCCAGGAGCTAAAAACCTTTCCTGTACTGGAAAAGGAACTATTTGTAATATGGGTGCCGAAATTGGCGCTACGACTTCAACTTTTGGTTATGACGATTCCATGGAGCGCTTTCTACGTGCCACAGATCGAGAAGATATTGCAGACGAAGCAAATAAAGTTCGCGAATATTTAACGGGCGATGACGAAGTTTATGCAGACCCAGAAAAATACTTCGACGAAGTAATTGAAATAAACCTTGATGAGTTACGTCCACATTTAAACGGGCCTTTTACGCCAGATTTGGCAACTCCAGTTGGTCAGCTTCACGAAAGTGCAAAGAAAAACGACTGGCCAATTAAAGTAGACTGGGGCTTGATAGGGTCTTGTACCAACTCTTCGTATGAAGATTTATCGCGTGCCGCCTCGATAGCGCAGCAAGCGATTGATAAAAAGATTATGCCTAAAAGTGATTTCGGTATAAACCCTGGGTCTGAACAAATTCGATTTACCGCCCAACGTGATGGTCTATTAGATGTTTTCTCAAACTTAGGCGCCACGATATTTACCAACGCTTGCGGTCCGTGTATTGGGCAGTGGGATAGAAGTGATAGAAAAGGAGACGAAAAGAATACAATTGTACATTCGTTTAACAGGAACTTCTCAAAACGTGCCGATGGAAACCCAAATACGCATGCTTTTGTAGGTTCTCCCGAAATGGTTGCGGCCATTGCAATCTCAGGACGATTAGACTTCGATCCTATGACAGACACCTTGCTCAACGAAGATGGAGAAGAAATTAAACTGGATGAGCCTGTTGGTCTTGAGCTTCCGCCAAAAGGATTTGCGGTTGACGACAATGGTTACTTGGCCCCGCGTGCAGATGGAAGTAGCGTTGAAGTTAAAGTTGCTACAGACAGTGAACGTCTGGAGTTGTTAGAGCCTTTTGTGCCTATTAAAGACTCAGAATTACAAGGCGTAAAATTGTTGATTAAAGCTTTCGGAAAATGTACCACAGACCATATTTCTATGGCCGGACCTTGGTTGCGTTACCGTGGACACTTGGACAATATTTCAAACAATACATTGATTGGAGCCGTAAACGCTTTTAACAAGAAAACAAACTTTGTTAAAAATCAGTTTACTGATGAGTATGGCGGAGTACCAGACGTACAGCGCGAATATAAAGCCAAAGGCGTTAAGACTATCGTTGTGGGAGATCATAACTATGGAGAGGGTTCTTCTCGTGAACACGCTGCTATGCAACCAAGATTCTTGGGTGTTGCCGCAGTTCTTGTTAAATCTTTTGCACGTATCCACGAAACAAACCTGAAAAAACAGGGAATGTTGGGGCTTACATTCGCCAATGAAGCAGATTACGATTTAATTCAAGAAGACGATACATTCAACTTTGTTGATATTGCAGATTTTGCAGAAGGTACACCTTTAACAATCGAAATTGTACATAAAGACGGCAGTAAAGATACTATTAAAGCCAACCACACTTATAACAAGGCGCAGATAAAATGGTATCGTGAAGGTTCTGCATTAAATTTGATTAAAAAGCAGAACGCTTAATCCTTACACCTATTAGCACCTCTCCTTAAGAAAAGGGGAGGTGTATTAGGTGATAATTTTCATTAGCTTGAAGAAATTTTTTAAGAAAAACTGGAGTAACATCCTGTTTTTTGTTTTTGTAGCCCTTATGATTATTCCGCAAACACGGATGCCTATTCAGGTTTTTGTGCAGCGACTGATTTCTTTTTCACCATCTGAAACAAAACAAGAGGATAGGGAGCTATTAGAAGACTACAATTGGAGCCTTACTCAATTAAACGCTGGTGAGGTGAATTTCTCGCAGTCTAAAGGGAAGCTTACTTTAGTGAATTTCTGGGCTACTTGGTGTCCACCATGTGTAGCCGAAATGCCATCGCTCCAAAACCTATATAATGAATATGGTGACAGGGTTGATTTCTATTTTGTTACATCAGAGAAGCCGGAAAAGGTAAACACTTTCATGGCGAAAAACAACTACTCGCTGCCAACCTATTTACAGCAGTATGAGGCTCCCGAAACCCTTCAATCTAGGGCCTTACCCACTACATACCTCATTTCGAAATCGGGTGAAATTATCATTAATGAAACTGGTGCGGCAGACTGGAACAGCAAAAAGATGAGAGCTTTATTAGATGAGCATTTAGCTGATTAAAACGATAAGAATCTCCAAATGCTATTTTTCTAAAATAAGCGACTCTTACTTTTGAATACTAGGGTCTAAACATAGCCTTATACCACGATTTTAGAGAAATTTTTAAGATGTCCTTGTTCTCTTTGTTTTCTTGAATTTGTAAAAGTTGAACACTTTGAAGTTCTAAATATGGATTGATACATGTTTTACCTCAGTAAAACCATCAATTCACTTTGGTTGTACCTGAGTTTGTCAAGGCCAAATCTCTCCAGGTTGTCGTTGGCAACCATAATTGATTTACTGATAATACTCTGAAGGAGTTTGACTTTAATAATCTTACACAAACATAGTGCAGTGTTGGGTTCCAATGTCTCAAACAAGCAAGAGCCCGGAAGTGGTTTCAATATTGAAAAAATACGTGCTCAAACGCTGTAATACCTCCTTGATTCCAGATAGAATTTTTCCAACTTACATATGCGAAATCTTATTTCTTAAAATATTTTAATGGAGGAAGGAGCATTCCAAAGCATTCCCCTTTTTCTTTGCCCAAATGTTTGTGGTGCATTTTATGGGCTCTTCTAATACCGCGTGCGTACCAATTGTTCGCATTTCGAAATAATTTAAATCGTTGGTGTATAAAGATGTCATGAACAAAAAAATAGGCTAAACCATAAGCGAATATGCCTAAGCCAATGGGCAGTCCTGCCCAAAAATCATAGTAGCTCCAGCTAATAAAACAGCCTATACTAATCATAGCATAAAACAAAAAGAAGTAATCATTGCGCTCCCACCAACTGTCGTGATCTTTGCGGTGATGGTCCTTATGGAGCTTCCAAAGAAAACCGTGCATGACATACTTATGGGTAAACCACGCCATAAACTCCATGATACAGAAAGTAGTAACAAAAATTAATATCCAATAAACTGTATTCATTCTTAACTCTTAATTTAATACAATGCTATGCGAAAAGCCTTGACGTAAAATCATTCAATTGCCATCTTAGTACATTCATTGCGTATCGGAAGTTTTTGATTTTTAGCCGTTTTCAAAAATGCCTGCATGTTTTGTAAACTTATCAAAAGCGCTTGAATATATTAATAAATTTGTTCCAGTTTTGCAAAAATGCTTCGGATGCTTACTTCACTAAGTTCAGTTGATATTTTACATAGCTACGCGTTAAAAGTCCGACTTTTTCTAGATTTGGAACGCGTATTCTGGCGTTTTTTATATCTGCGGCTGGTGTTTGCTGTAACTTCCTAAGCAATCTTTTATAATATCTATAGGCTACAAAAACACCTAGTTTTGAATCTTGCGGCAGCTGGAGAATTCCCTGATAGCCTTTGCTAAAATTCTCTTCTATTTCACGTATTATTTCTTCTTTTGATACTTCGTTTAGTGATTTCAAGTTTGTATTTGGGAAATAGCACCTATTTAAATTTTCAAAATCTTCTTTTAAGTCTCGCAAGAAATTCACCTTTTGAAAGGCAGACCCTAAATGCATGGCGCCGTCTTTAAGTTGGTCATACTTTTTTTGATCGCCTTTTACAAATACTTTTAAGCACATTAAACCCACTACATCTGCCGAGCCATAAATATATTCGTCATACTCTTTTGCTGTTGTGTAAATCTGTTTTGTGAGGTCTTGGCGCATACTGGTTAAAAAACTTGTTATTAGTGCTCTGTCAATATTGTATTTATAAACGGTAGCTTGAAACGAATTTAAAATTGGGTTTAAGCTTATTCGGTCTGCCAAAGCTTCTTCCAGAGCTGTTTCAAAACGATTGAAAAGCAATTCTTTGTCGTATTCGTGAAATGAATCTACAATTTCATCGGCAAAACGTACAAAACCATAGATGTTATAAATATCTTGCCTGATAGCTGGACCCAACATTCGTGTTGCCAACGAAAAGGAAGTGCTATAAGTTTGTGTAACGTTTTTGCTACATTTATTGGATACTATGTCAAATAGCTCTTTCAAATTTTGTTTTCTTTTTCAATTAATCCTGCCACCAATTTTCCTGAAATAAGGGCTGGCGGAACTCCAGGGCCAGGTACGGTAAGTTGTCCGGTAAAAAATAGGTTCTTTACTTTACTACTTTTTAATTTAGGCCTTAAAAATGCTGTTTGCAGTAAGGTGTTTGCAAGTCCGTATGCATTTCCTTTATAACTGTTATAATCGGATACAAAATCGTTGATACAAAACGATTCTTTAAATATAACCTTATTTTCTATTTCTTGATTGGTAACTTGTTCAAATCGCTTTATTATTTTTTGATAGTATTCCTCCCTAACTTCTGGTGTGTCACTCAATCCGGGAGCTATTGGAATTAGGAAAATCCCTGCTTCCATTCCTTGGGGAGCAACACTTTGGTCTGTTTTTGAAGGGAAACTGGCATAAAAAAGCGGTTCATCTGGCCATTGTGGAGTATCGTAAATTTCTTCGGAATGCTTTTTAAAATCAACATCAAAGAAAAGCGTATGGTGATCTACGTTCTTAATTTTTTTGTCAAAGCCAATATAAAACAGTAGAGCTGAGGGTGCAAATGTCTTTTTTTGCCAGTAGCCTTCAGAATACTGACGATTTTCCTTAGCTAACAGCGTTTCGGTATGATGGTAGTCGGCTCCACTTAAAACAAGGTCGGTATTGTGCTGTTCACCATTTACAACTATGGCAGAAACGGCTCCATTTTTAGTTTGTATTTGTGAAACGTTTTGATTCGTTTTTATGGTAACCCCCAATTCTTCGGCTAGAGCCTTTATGCTAGATACCACCGAGTACATTCCATTTTTTGGGTGAAATGTACCCAGCCCAAAATCTGCATAATTCATAAAACTGTAAAATGCTGGTGTGCTGGATGGTTTTGCCCCTAGGAATAAAACCGGAAACTCTAAAATAGAGATGAGCCGAGGGTTTTCAAATTCACGACGAACCTCTTTGCTGATTGTACTAAAAAACTGGCCAATTTTTTTCATTGTTTTAGTAGAAACTAATTCCAATGGGGACACGCCTGGACGATAAACCAAATCTTTGATTGCAATATTATAATTGTCCTGTGCTTTGTCAATAAACTTCTTTAATAGCTTAGCACTTCCTGGCTCTTCCCTTTCAAAGGCCGCATATATTTTTTCTAGGCTGTCTTCGATGCATATATAATCGTTTTCTCCAAAATAGACTCGGTAGGCTGGATTGAGCTTTATCAGTTCGTAGTAATGGGAAGGAAACTTGCTGAAATCGCCAAAAAAACGTTCAAAAACATCTGGCATCCAGTACCAAGTAGGACCAATGTCAAAAGTAAAGCCATCCTTTTTTAATTGCCTTGCTCTACCGCCAATACTTGGGTTTTTCTCGTATATGGTAATATTGTGACCAGCCTGGGCCAAATAACAGGAAGCCGCTAATGCCGAAAAACCACTTCCAATAACTGCGATATTCTTCTTCATGTTGTTTAACAAAATTACATTTTATTTAAACAAAAGAGAAATTTATATAGATATATTTTAGTTGGTTGCTTCATCTTTTTGCAATGTTATGTTATTTTGAGATTTTTAAAATTGCTTCAAGCCCTTGTTGAATAGTGTTTTATGCAATATTTAGCTTGTCAACTTTCTTTAAGAATTGGGGTAGATCTTTAAAAAACTTAAGGTTTTTTGTGTTCTTAAAGTTATCGCCTGCTTTGCGTCCTAAAATCCAAAGCTCACAATCTTCTTTTGGGCAAACTTCATTTTTAAAGTCTTCAAGATATTTTTGAAGCTGATGGGCTTCTGGTTTCACGGTAAAATAAGTGACAAAGATGACGTTGGTTTTAGTTTTTAGTACGTGGGTCAAGCTTTCCATTGGAATGTTTGGTCCTAAAAAAATAGTTTTAAAACCTGCTGCTGTAAGTTCATAATTTGCATATAACAGCCCAATTTCATGTATTTCCTTATAGGGAAGGTAAAGTGAAAATAGTTGCGTGTTTTCTTTGGATGGAACTTTTTTATGTTGCTCGGTGTGTTTGATTATAGCATGCTTTATTTTTTCTGAAATAAAGTGTTCATGCGAGGGGTCTATGGTTCCGGAATGCCACAAAACGCCCATTTCATTGAGCATCGGTACGAAAATTTCAGAAAATACTTCACGGAAAGATTTTTTTTCCAGAAGCTTTTCAAGGGTTTGATCAAATAAATCGCCATCAAACTCAAACATAATCGACTTAAAAACAGTGTGTATATACTCCGAATCTATGCCGGTGACATTGTCTTTTATAAGGGCTTGAATCTGCGTAGGGTTTAAGGCTGCCAGTTTTGATATTTTATGCCCAGCATTGCATAAATATGCTATGTTGAGTAACTTTTTTAGGTTTTCGAGATTGTATTGCCTAATGTTAGTATCCGTACGGTCTGGTTCGAGAAGTTTATAGCGTTTTTCCCATATTCTTATGGTATGGGCCTTTACATTAGATAGGTTTTCAAGATCCTTAATGCCGAATTGCGTGCTAACCACTGTAGAATTATTTTTAATGAGAAGGTTAAAGTACTAAAAAGATGTGAGATTGTTTATAAGAAAGGATGAAATAGTAAACAAAGCATATTTTTTATGCAGCCCGGCCCTGAATTTGACGATGCTGATTTACTTAAAAATTGTACCCGGAATGGGACTTGAACCCACACGCCCTAAGGACACATGGCCCTCAACCATGCCTGTCTACCAATTCCAGCATCCGGGTAGATACTTATAAAAATGCTTAAACATTTTAGAAAATGTTGAATGCAAAAGTAATAAGCCCTCGGCTTATTTTATATGAGCTCGTTTAAGTTTTAACAACAATTACTTAATCTAATACCAAGCTAAATCTTGGTTTTATTAGTGCTTTTTTGAAGAGCAATTAATTTTGATGTTAATTTTCAAAAACCAAAACTTGAGCGGCAAATATAATATTATAATTATAAATTTTAAACGCTATTGAACTTACTTTTATTCGCACGTGTGCTTTGTTTAACTTTATTTGACTTCTTCGTCATCATTTTTATTGGGTGAAAAATGCTGATATACCGTGTTTACAAAGGTAAGAATGATGCCAACACCAATGATAATATAAAAAATAGTAAACCATTTTCCAGCTTCAGTCTGTGGAGAAAAGTCACCGTAGCCAATGGTAGTAAGTGTTATTAGAGAAAAATACAAGGAGTCTAGCCAACTCCAACTTTCAAGGTAATGATACGCTACCGTCCCAAAGCCTATGACCAGAGAAGTGGTTATAATCAAGCTTCTGTATTCTTTGTTTTTTAAAAAGCTGTAAATAGTTTTAAAAAAAATCATTACTCGCTGGAGTTAGGTATTCTGGCGTTATTGTCTTTTCTTTTTTTTTGGCAGGTTCAATGTAAAATGGACAAACACAGTTTACTTTCTTAAGAACGTAAATATAAAAAAAATAGTTTTTGAAAGATTTTGTTTTTTCCTAAAGTCTGGTTTTTGCGTCACAAGGCAACAATAATTAGTAGGAGCATAGAACGTGTACTTAAAATCTAAAACAAGCTATAAAATCACTTACACTGAGCCCTAACTTAACATAGATCTTCCAATTTACTCACGTTGTCAAGGCTTGTTTTAATAGTTTGTAATCAATAGCGTCCTAAACCCTCATAAGACAACCCTTGAAAGCCTGTATTTAATTGGGTTTTAGAAATTATATGAACCTTAGTGGTTATAATTAAAAACACCTGTTTTTTGGCCTATCGAAAATTTATCGTAAAATTTAAAGTTAAGGCTCCGTAATCCGGAAGCTTTGGGGTAGGCTGCCCGCCCGGCTCGGTACGGGCGGGTTTGAACCAACAAAGGCAGTCGTCAAAGCACTGGTTTTAAAGGCGAGTTCCTATAATTCAGGGGATGAACAAAAAATTTAGATAAAATTTTGTAAGCCTAGCCGCGACAGCTGTACCGGGTTTTTGGCTCGTTCCGATAGCTATCGGAATCATCAATGAAATCAAAGATTCACGAACTCCAATTTTATTATTTAAAAGAGTGAGTAAAGAAATGAACAGGTTAAATATGTAGGACAGGATTGGTTACCGTCATTCTTTTATTATATGCCACAGTTACCAATATATTTGCCTTTGTAAGCTTAGAAACAGACCATCACTTAGTCTCTGTTGTGGAATTAGGGGTTTACCCAATCTTTAAGCAAATTATCTAAAGTTTACTTCGAATTTTATTTTAGTGATAGTTGGTTGTTATCACCATTTCCAATCCAGTTCCTTGGAAAACCGAATTTTATGTTCAGTAGTAAGATTTTTAAGCTTTGATTCAATAGCGGCGGAATCTATTTTTTCCTTGGGGATTATCAATTGGGTTCCGGTTTGAAAGACCATGTAGTAGTAGTCTGACACCTCGATAACTTTTTCGAGGGCGCTGTAATTTATCTTTGATTCTCCCGTGGCGCTGATAAGCTTGATATGATCTTGATTAAAAAATAACTGGATCTCCTTATCAAAATTGTTTTTATGAAGGTTTTTGATCGATTTGCGATAAATTTTTTTTAATCGGAATTTGTGGAAAAAGGGAAACAGGGCGAAGCAAAACAACGAGAACCCAATACCGAAATAAATGGCAAAGGTATCGGCATATAGGGCAAGAATACCACAAAAACACGCCAGCATAACACCGGCCACAATCCAAGCTTTTGTTCGCATCTTTTTGGCGTCCTTGTTGGTTGAATAGTAATATAAGGTGTGTTGTAGGTAGTCTTTTTGATTTAATTTATAGGTGAAATTCATAGTATGACGCTTAGATTGATAAAAAACTAGTTTGGGAGGGAAATTAATATAATAATTGGTTTAGTTAAGAACAGTTTTGTCTTTTCCTTTTAAAAAGGAAGATAGCGCACTATAATCGGAAAAGAATATGATGGAGTAGGAGCGGGTGTATTCTATTAGTCATATTGCTTTTTTAAAACGTATTAATTTTTAAGCTTGTTAAGTCAAAGTCAATTACCCGAATGTACTTAGTATCGTTGAATTGATGTGTTATTAAAAAACTGATAGTGTCTCTAGCATAATGATAGAGGTTAACAGAAAATTACACATGAAATATATTGCTGTTGATGACAGAAAACTGAACGGTTGATGGTTTGTTGTAAGATTTTGATTCACAGTGTTTCTGACGGATATTAACTTGAGCCATGGCGTAGGTCTTTGCCTTCCTATTCGCCAAAATATTCTATTTCCCGTTCAATCATTCGCTTTGGGAAGCCGTTGGGGTCAAAAGGTATTTTTTGTATCCAGTTATTTTTGTCGTCATATTCAAAATCTGTTTTTTCTCCAGAAACCAAATTGTTGCTTTCGTCATATTTTTTATATTCAATCCGCTGGCCTTGGTCGTTATAGGAATAAACAAACCGACCATTTACCGCTCCATTTTTAAGCGATTTGCGTTCTATCTCTTTCCCGTCTTTATACTTCTTTTTAAAAATATATTTGGCGTGGACCGTACGATTTTCATCTTGAACGGCGGTTTGTAGGTTTCCTTTTTCGTCGTACGCATACGTTTCCGTCATCAATAAGTTTTCTGCATTATAGATAGTTTTTTCTATTAAACGTCCTTCGTTGTCATAGTTGTACTGTGTTTTAAAAAGGCCAGAACTCCTGTGTTTAATTTCCTCAAGAATATTTCCGCTTTGGTCATAGGTGAAGGTTTCTTTATATGGTTCGTCTTCGCCTTTGCTATAACTCAAAAGTTTGGTTTTGTTTCCGTTTTTATCGTAGTAAGTAACCTGCCTAAAATCGGACACTTCATTAGCGTCTTTATAGGTTTTTTCTATGATTTCTCTTTTTTCAATATCATAGGTGTAGGTAGATTTTGCACGTAATTGACCCTTTCCATCGTAGGTTCTTTTTTCAACTATATTGCCATCTTTATTAAATAGATACACCAAATTTTTAGGCTTTATTTTTGACAAACCATAGTTGTTTACTTTCCCTGTTCGCGAATTTACCGAGATTTTATACGATTTAACTTTCATGGTTTTCACCGGACCTTTTAAGTCCATTTTTTCAAGATCGTTAACCTTTTTAACGCTTTTAATCAAGGGTTTTGTGCTTTGGCAAGCGGTTAATAGAGATAGGCTGAGGATTAATAGTACTGCGGAATTAAATTTATTACTAGTACGCTGCATCATAAGAACTGAATTTTGATTTATCCTGAAGGAATTTGGAATGAATTTGTGAGGCCTTTGTTGTATTAATTCCATAAAGGTAAGGAGTTTACGGCAGACATGACAATTTGAGTTTTTAAAAGCGGATACATAATTGATTGCCCTAATCTAACAGTGCCGCAAACTATGGCTTACTCATACTCTCAAGAACGTTTCCGCAGCTTGTAATAAATTATTGTTAAACTCTAAATTCTTTAATGAATGAACGTTCATTCTTTTTATATTTGCATTGTCTAATTAACCGAAGAAAATGTAAAATGAGTAAAAAGGAAAAAGTAATAGATAAAAAAACGGCTCTTTTAGACGCTACCTTAAACTTAGTGAATGATCACGGGTTTCACAAGGCGTCGATGTCTAAAATTGCCAAGCTTGCCAGGGTAGCCCCGGCAACAATTTATCTATATTTTGAAAACAAGCAAGATTTAATCAATTCGCTCTATCTAACGGTAAAAGCCTCTTTTAGTGAGCACGCTTTTAAAGGTTATGAGGATGAGCTTCCGGTAAAAAAAGGCTTTGAGATTATCTGGTATAATATCGCCGATTACAAATTAAATAAAATCGACGAAGCCACTTTTTTGTCACAATGTGATATCACACCAATTATAGATGATGCGGTTGCAGAAGAAGGCCTAAAGCATTTGCAACCCTTACTCGATTTATGGGAGCGAGGAAAAAACGAAGGAATCATCAAACCGCTTTCCAGCTACATCCTTTATGCCTATACGGTTTATCCATTATCCTTTTTACTGGCTATTCAGGAGAAGAATTATTACACACTTGATGATGAAATGCGTCAAAAAGCCTTTCGAAGTGCCTGGGATGCTATCAAAATATAAAAAAATTTATCCAACAAAATGAATGAACGTTCATTAATAAATAGTAATTAAAGACTCTAGTTTAAAATAGCTATCATGTTGGATATTTGAAATTTTCGGTATTTTTTCACCCTTTAGGGAAGGGGTAAAAACAAAATACCGAAAATCCGATTATTTTCACCCTATCCCTAAAGGGAATAACCGGATTTTCCCCATTCAGACCAACTTGAAACTCTTGTGTTTTTAAATGAAACATTGAAGTCAACGCTAGAATAAACTAGAGCCTAATTAAATTAGAATTAAGTAAACCCTAAAAAAATAATAGTTATGAATAAGACCATTCTTTTAAATAAACGTCCGAACGGAAAACCACAAGAATCTGATTTTAAATTTACAACTGAAGCTAAACCTGAAGTAAATAGCGGTGAGGTTCTTTTAAAGACCAAATACGTTTCGGTAGATCCGTATATGCGAGGCAGAATGAGTGATGCGGAATCTTACGTTCCACCCTTTCAATTGAATAAACCAGTTGAATCTGGAATAATTGCTGAAGTAATAGAGTCAAAAAATGATTCTTTTTCAAAAGGCGATTTTGTCTCCGGAATGTTGGATTGGAAAGAATACCAGACCAACGATGGCAAAAACTTACTAAAAGTAGATGGTGACAAAGCCCCTTTATCAGCTTATTTGGGGGTTCTGGGGATGACAGGTTTAACGGCTTATCACGGATTAACCGAAATCGGGAAACCAAAAGAAGGGGAGACCATTGTCGTATCGGGTGCAGCCGGCGCGGTAGGTAGCATAGTTGGACAAATAGGAAAAAATTTAGGTTGTCGCGTAATCGGTATTGCCGGAACTGATGAAAAAGGAGAAATGCTTAAATCAAAATTCGGTTTTGATGCTACGATTAACTATAAGACCACTGAAGATATGACCAAAGCCATTGCCGAGGCTGCACTAAACGGTGTAGATGTTTATTTCGACAATGTGGGCGGAACAATTTCAGATGGTGTACACGCCAACATCAACCGCTTTGGGCGCATTGTGGTTTGTGGTGCAATTTCGCTTTACAACAGCACATCAATGCCAACCGGTCCGCGTGTGGAGCCATTTCTGATTAAGAAAAGCGTATTAATGCAGGGCTTTATTGTGAGCAATTTTGCCGACAAATTCCCTGAAGGTATGGACAAACTTTCACTATGGTTAAAAGCTGGGAAGCTCGATTTTTCAGAAACAATTGTAGAAGGTTTTGATAACATACCGAACGCCTTTATAGATCTTTTTGAAGGTAAAAACAAAGGTAAAATGATTGTAAAAATATAATTTAAATAAAACGAAGTAATGAATAATTTTCAATATAAAAATCCAACAAAAATTCTTTTTGGCAAGGGGCAAATGGCTAACCTGTCACAAGAAATTCCAAATGATGCTAAAATCCTAATGCTATACGGCGGCGGGAGCATCAAGAAAAATGGTATTTATGATCAAGTAAAAGAAGCACTTTCAGATAACCAGGTATTGGAGTTTGGTGGCATTCCGCCAAATCCAGAATACAGCATCTTGTTGAAGGCCTTAGAAGTAATCAAAACTGAAAACATTGATTATTTGCTCGCTGTAGGTGGCGGATCTGTTATTGATGCAACCAAATTCCTATCTGGAGCTGCCTATTATGAAGGCCACACACCCTGGGATTTGGTCACGCAAAACAAACCGGTAACCAAAGCAATGCCATACGGTACAGTGCTGACTTTACCAGCCACAGGTTCTGAAATGAATTCTGGAGCGGTTATTACCCGAGCAGAAACAAAAGAAAAACTATCGATGGGAGGACCCGCGCTTTTTCCACAGTTTTCCGTTCTCGATCCGCAAGTGGTTTCGTCCAT
Organism: Aequorivita marina; assembly: GCF_031631895.2. Classification (NCBI taxonomy): domain Bacteria; kingdom Pseudomonadati; phylum Bacteroidota; class Flavobacteriia; order Flavobacteriales; family Flavobacteriaceae; genus Aequorivita; species Aequorivita marina. The sequence continues at coordinate 90,419 of NZ_JAVMBW020000003.1, read as the reverse complement.
TCCGCAGCGCCAATTGGCCAACGGAATTGCCGATGCATACACCCACGTTTTGGAACAATATATGACCTATCCAATTGGGGCTATGTTACAAGACCGCTATGCCGAAAGCATATTGCAAACTTTGATTGAAGTGGCACCTACTATTCAGAAAGACCCTTCAGATTACGAAGCTGCAGCTAATTTTATGTGGAGTTGTACAATGGCTTTAAATGGTCTAATTCAACAAGGCGTACCAAGCGATTGGTCTATTCACGCGATTGGTCACGAGTTGACTGCGCTTTATGGAATTGATCACGCCCGCACCTTAGCTATTATTCTTCCGGGGCATTACACCCACAATTTTGAAAACAAAAAGGAGAAATTGGCACAGTATGCAGAACGTGTTTGGGCGGTTACAGAAGGCAGTTTAGAAGAAAAAGCCAAAGCAGGAATCGAAAAAACCGAAGAGTTTTTCCATTCCTTAGGTATCGACACCAAGCTTTCAGATTATACAGATGAATATGCCGATACCGCAAGCACCATTTCCAAACGATTTACAGACCGCGGATGGAACGAATTAGGAGAACGCAAGGATATTACTCCAGCCGATGTGGAGAAAATCGTAGCAATGAATTATTAATTTTTAAAACGAAAGAAGATGACAAATACAAAGCAACAAGAAATATTAATCGTATTAACGTCTCACGAAGATTTAGGTAACACTGGTCATAAAACCGGATTTTGGATTGAAGAGTTTACCACACCCTATTATCATTTAATTGACAATGGTGCAAAAGTGACGCTTGCCTCGCCAGATGGAGGTCAGCCGCCCATCGATCCTACGAGTGCGCAAGAAGAAAATCAAACAGAATCGACGAAGCGTTATGACAAAGATGAAGCTTTAAAAGAACAATTGAAAGCTACACACAAACTCTCTGAGGTATCTGCAAAAGATTATGATGCAGTATTTTATCCTGGAGGTCACGGTCCCTTATGGGATTTAGCTGAAAGTGAAGAATCGGCACAGTTAATTGAAGATTTTTACAAAGCTAACAAACCAGTTTCCTTTGTGTGCCACGCTCCAGCTGCCTTGAAAAAGGTAAAAGATGAATCTGGCGAACCTTTAGTAAAAGGCAAGAAAGTGACTGGTTTTAGCAATTCTGAAGAAGAGATGGCGGGACTCACTGAGGCGGTTCCCTTCTTAGTAGAAGATATGCTTAAAGAAAATGGAGGTATCTTCAGTAAAGGAAATGATTTTGAAGCCTACGCATTGGAAGATGGCTTGCTAATAACTGGACAAAACCCGGCGTCTTCAGAAAAAGTAGCCGAGTTATTACTGAATAAATTAAATACTAAGAATTAAATTGATTAAAATACTGTTCCAAAGTGAAATACCGCTTTGGAGCAGTGTTTTAGATAGTTGAACTTAAGTCCACTCCGAAAAAGCTTTTTTATAAATTTTTCAGCTCTTTTACCCTGAACCCTAAAGGGAATTCGCTGAAAACGAAAGGAGTTATAAAGTCCCTTTTAGGGGATTTAGGGGCCTTTCACTTTTCGGAGCAGACTCAAACTTTTAAAATTAAATACTATGAATACAAAAGAAAATATATTGGTTGCCGGCGCAAACGGTACCACAGGAAAGCTAATTATCGACATATTGAAGCAATCAGAAACATATAATCCGATTGCGATGGTTAGAAAACAAGAACAAAAAGACAATTTTGACAAGCAACAAGTACAAACGGTAATGGCAGATTTAGAAGGTGATGTAAGCCAAACCGTTCAAGGCGCTGATAAAGTGATTTTTGCAGCCGGTTCTGGCGGTAAGAATGTCTATGGAGTCGATCAAGATGGTGCCAAAAAAATGGTAGATGCGGCAAAAGAAGCAGGACTTAAAAAGTTTGTGATGCTCGGGTCTATCGGAACCGACGATCCTTCGCAAGGCGGTGATCTTACAGACTATCTGAAAGCAAAGCAAAATGCCGACACCTATTTGCAATCCAGCGGAATAGATTATTCTATCGTACGTCCTGGTGCACTGACCAATGCAGAAGCAACCGGAAAAATTCAATCTGGCGGAATAGCAGAGCTGGATAAAAGCGGTAATATCTCAAGAGCCGATGTTGCCCAAACTTTGGTAGAAGTTTTACCTGATGCGATAAAACCTCAGGAAACCTTTGAAATTATGAGTGGTGACACACCTATAAAAGAAGCTGTAAAATAAACAGTTCCACTAATTATACCTTAGTCCTGAGCCATATTTCGTTTTTTCTAGTTGGGCGCCATTAACTAAACAATATTGATTTTAGATGTTGAATATTTTTGTATCTTAAGCTTTCAATTTAAAAAGTTTAGTTATGAAAAATTTTATGTTTGTTGCTGTTTTTGCTTTTGCATTTACCGCATTTTCACAGAATAAGATCTTACCAAAAGATGTTCAGATTAAAATGGCGGTTATGGCTGCACCAGAAATGTATCAGGATGATGCCACGGTACTGGGTTACAATCCGGATGGAGAACTCGTAAGCTTGCGCGAAGGCAATAATGGAGTAATATGTTTGGCAGACGATCCTGAAAAAGAGGGGATAAGCGTTGCATGTTATGCCGCCGAATTAGAACCGTTTATGGCAAGAGGCCGAGAGTTGGTAGCTGAAGGGAAATCCAATAAGGAAAAGCAAGAGGTGAGAAAGGTTGAAATAGACGCAGGCACTTTAACAATGCCTAAAGAACCTTCAATGGTCTATGTATTGGGGGCAGAAGAGAAAGACCTTAATCCTGAAACTGGCGAATTACAAAATAGTAGAATACGCTATGTGCTTTACAAACCTTATATGACTGGTGCTAGTACTGGCTTGCCAACAAAGCCTCAGGCTCCGGGAATGCCATGGTTAATGGATGCTGATACACACCGGTCTCACATTATGATTTCGCCAGCAAATTGATAGCTGTTAAATTTGAAATGTGAGACTTTTGATTTGAGAGAAAGTCCTGAATCTTAATATGTAATTACAACACAAAAAAATCCATCTGCCGCGGCAGATGGATTTTCTAGTTAAAAGCTTAAGCTGCTTTAAAGGCTTTTTAAGAATTTTTTGAAATCGGATCGGTTATAATCGGCCATGCCTTTATGCGTAAAAACTAAGTTTCCTTTGGAATCTATTATAAACGTAGTGGGAATACTGGGCGAATTATACATTTGCGGAATTGCGGCAGCAGGGGCGTAAACCTCAAAGTCAAAATTGTTGCTATTCTTGTACTGAATGGCTTTGTCAAATTTTCGGTCAAACGAAACCATTAAAACTTCAATTTTATCGGTGTCAATATCGTTGTACATATCGTTTATTCCAGGCATTTCGGCAACGCACGGCGGGCACCACGTAGCCCAAAAATTGATAAATATTGTTTTCCCCCGAAAGGCTTCCATCGAAACTTTTTCGCCTTTTGAATTTATTAATTTCAGATTGAAATTGGCCTTGGTAGCGGATGCTTCATTAGTCGATTTAGTTTCTGCTACGTGTGTTACATCGGGGTTCATTGCTCCTGTGGCTAAAAGACCGCGTTGGGCAAAACCGATAACTTCGGTATGAATTCCCGATAGGTAAATCGCCAGTATAACGAGGCCAAAAAGCCCGTATTCAATGCTGTTTTTTCTAAGTTTTTTATTCATAACTATTGTGTTTATACTATTATTTTTTATTTGATATTATTAGTGTCCGATTAAAATATTTAAAAAATCAATTACCTGTGTGTTATTAGGCTTTTGAAGCTTTTTTGTTATTTTACACCATACTATTGAAGTAACAACTAGGGTTTAATGAAAAAGAGTTATGTTTAATCAACCTAGCCTAATTGTCAATCTATTCGGAATCAAGTCCTACGCCTGCCTGCCAATGCACGTCAGGCCGGTCTTACATCTTTTAGCGCAGCGACCTTAAGTCTTAGTTGGTCACGGCTATTTGAATATATAATCTGTTCCGGGCACTGTAGAAAATGATTTTTCGCCTAAATATTCGCAATAGGCCCGCTTATCCATTCCAGGGCTTATGGGGGAGTGAAGTTTTAGGTATTCCTCTACTACTTCATGAATTGTGTAGTCTTTTGTTTCTACATCTTCAACATTTGGCATTCTACAAAGCACATCTTCAGGGTCTCCGGGGCGCTCACAGGCAGAAACTGTATAGTACCTATTCTCGTCAATGGGTTCGCCATTTATTTCAATAGATTTGATGCGCTGATTTTTATCATTTTGGCTGTTGAATTCCACTTTCATTCCCGAGAAACGAACCAACCAGCCACCAAAGCGTTCCGTAGCATTTTGGGAAAAAGCATTGTGCATTTCGTTTTCCAACCACATCTTTATTTGCTTTCCGGTAGCTTTACCCGTTTTTACGGGCTCGTTAACGGGTAGTAAGTTCCATAGGTTTGCTCGGGTTATAGGCGCAGGTTTTCCATTTTCTGGCACAATGGGGTTCCCAAACCGAAACCCATTAGATATTGAAATATCGGCACCAGTCTTCCAGCGTGCGGCGTCAGTAACAAGATTGTCCGTAGGGTTTTCTACCGTTAAATACCTGTACATTGGGGTATTGGTGTAACCCACAACGGTTTCAAGATTTTCTTTGTAAGGCGCTTTATTCTTATCAATTATAGCCTGTATTTTAGGATTGGCGGCATAAACCTCAGGATCTACATCCATTAATTCATAGTCGTCTTTTACCAGTTTGTTATCTACAAAATAAAGGTTGAGTTTCCCCACAAAAGATCCGAAAGCTCCTGGTTCAGTTACTTTTGCATATTTGCCTTCAATAGGCTCCCGAACGCGTTCATGTGTGTCATTGCCGAGAATATAATCTACATTTTCAGAAATTGGACTGTTCGCCAAGGTAACTTGTTTATAAATTCCAATATGTGTTACTAAAAACATAACATCTATCTTTTGCTGAACCTTAATATTGTCTATAAGCTTTTTTACACCCTTGTCTAAAGGGGTAAAGTCTATTCCTTTACTAAAAATAGGGTTTTGTCTTACGGGAACATCAGGATCATTTATACCTATAAATCCAAGGCGAACACCATCTATTTCCTTTACCATATATGACGGGTATAGGTTTTCGCTTGTGTCTTCATGAAGCATATTTTGCACAATTGTTGGCGTTTCAAACTTCTTATATACTTCTAGCATTCGCTTTTTTCCGTAAATAACTTCCCAGTTACCGGGCACCAAGAGGTCATAATTCATGTTCTTTATAACATCTGTCATTACTTCACCCTCAGAAAAGGCTACGTAACCACTGCCTTGTATTAAATCGCCTCCATCTACAACAATAGTCTTTCCGGGGTTTTTTGCGCGTTCTGTATCAAACAATGTTTTTATTTGAGCTAATCCGCCACGTTCTTTAAATACAATTTCGTCATTCTCCCAAAACAGTTCGGGGTGTGGTTCCATTTGCCCGTGAATATCAGCCGTTTGCAGAATAGTGATTTTTAAAGTGTCTATAGTCTGGTTATTACTTTCAATTGTTTTTGTAATTGCAGGGGTTTTCCAAGCTAATAGAAGAACAAGGCCTGCTAATGGGAGTATATATTTATAAGATTTTTTCATTTCAATTTTATTTAGATGTTTAAGGTTTTAAATCCCATTTTTTGAAGCTGCAAGGCATATAAAAACGCATTGTCAACCACTTGAATTTCCTTTGGAAGGGTTTTGGGGTTAATTTTTAGCATGTCTAGAGACATTTTACAAACTGACATTTTCAGGTTCAATTTTGTGGCAGAATGTATTAACTGCTCTGTTTCTGGATGCAATAGTTCAGTAACGTTTTTACCGTAAAAAACTATTTCGAAGTTATTGTCAGGCGATAGATTCTCAATGCTCATTAGCGTAGGCTCTAGATTTACCACCTTAGCAGTTATAATCAGAAAATCCATGGGTGCTACATCTTGTTGTGCAATAGCGTTGAAGCTCAAGAGCAGCAGTACTATTTGAATTGTTTTTTGCATCTTTTTCTAGATTTAAAGTGATAGGCTTAAATAACCCTGCTTCTGAAGTTTTAAATTGTGAAGAATTCCGTTGGGAACAATCCGCATATTTTTAGGAAGTTTTTTAGCATCTACATTAAACTTCTTTAAAGAAAAGCCACAGGCAATAATGTTAACGCCCAACTTTTTTGCTTTGGTAAGATGTGGGTTTATGCGTTCCATATTAGTTAGATCGCCTATGTTTTTGCCACAGACAATAACTTCAAAGTTGCCAAAATTGGCAGCGTCTTCTTTTGCTAGTTCTTCAGCAGCCAGAAGAATAGGTTTTAGCTGCGGTATTTTTTTGGTAAGTACTACATAATTTTGCTTTGCACTTTCCTGTGAATAGGAATCTTGTGTATTCCCGATGAACAGGACGATTGATAGTATTAATGTTGAAACAATTGTTTTCATAAAGTTTATTTTTTAAAGGGTTTTATATCGTTTAGAATGAAGAACAAAAGGCCGCCTGCAATGGCTATATTTTTAAATAGCGGGCCTAGGCTGGTAATTTGTCCTACCTGGATGGTAATAGTAATAGGTATAAGAATCAGAAGCAGTACAATGGCAGCCCATCGGGTTTTAAAGCCTATCAAAAAGCTTATTCCCGCAATTAGCATGACTATTCCGGAGAGAATGACTAGAGTTTCTAGGTTTCCGAAAAAATATGCAAAGCCTTTAAATTGAGCCGATTCTATACGTTTTACGGTTTTTTCTACAGCTATCAGATGATTGAATCCGGCTATCAAGAAAATTCCGCTTACCATAATGCGAAGCAGTTGTACGGAACGCCTGCCCACAGTTATACTTGGAGTCATATTAAAATAATTTAAAAGAGGTGTAAATTGTCAATAGTGATCAAGGCAGGGTAAAAACTTACATGCTATAACATACTAATTGACGAAAAAAGTGTAACTAAGAAACGCAGTTAAACTCTGGGAGGAAGTAATAAGGGCTCTGAAAAGAGATTCAAATGAAGCGCATTGGAAAATACGTATTCCTTAAAGTTGTCTTCTGCAAACACCATTGAAAAGGCGGTGGTTTTAAAGTCGAAAACCGTAGTGCATATTACAGGTATTTCAAGAGAATGAAATGAAGAGAGGTCTATGGAAATCTCATCTCCTGTATTTGATGCTGTATTCGATTTTTCGCAAAAAGGATTAACGATACTAACCTTATTTCCGCTGAAAACCTGTAGCAAGCCATTAGACTGAAATGCTAAAAGGTTCATTAGAAAAAGACCTGTTAAAAAAAAGGCTGTTAGGTTTTTTGCATTCATTATAGGCAAATGTACAGATTTTCTACTGTTGGAGTGTAACATTAGTTACAAAGCCAAGAATATGTTTTCAAACACTAATTTCTTGGATTGGCTAAAACCGTATTTCTTATGTAATCTTTGTTACAGTGGATTCCGTTCTGTAGGCGTATCTTTGTGTTAGATTGATTTATGAAAGGAAAAATACTAAAAATATTATGCGTTATTATATCAGCACTACTTTAAAAAATACAACTTTTACAGATGCCATTGAAAAGACAACAGAAGCTTTAAAAAAGGCAGGTTTTGGTGTATTGACAACTATAGACATGAAGACTACATTAAAGAAAAAGTTGGATGCAGACTTTTACAATTATACAATTTTAGGGGCGTGTAATCCTAAATTGGCATATCAAGCTCTTCAGGCAGAAGATAAAATAGGCACTATGCTGCCATGTAACCTAATTATACAAGAACGCCAAAATGGTGTAGTTGAGGTCTCGGCTGTAGATCCAGCCGCTTCGATGATGGCAGTAGAAAATAATTCTTTGGTAGAAATTGCCAAGGAAGTACAGCAGAAATTAACTGCGGTAATTGAAAATATTTAGAAACGTTTCTTGGTTGGTTCGTTTCTAAAGTGAGTGGATTTATTTGGTTTGAAAAAGCATCTCGAAAGAGGTGCTTTTTTCTTTAGCTACATCAATTCTTGATATGCTACAAACCTATCACACAAACGCTCAACAAACTCAATTTAGAGCCTTCAGATAACATCAAATTATTATGGCCTTAGATTTATTTAAGCATAAACTCTTAGCTTATATCATCTGTTTTAAGACGTCAGAACTGTAGTGTTGTCTACAATGTATTTAAGTTTTAGACAATTCAAAAAAACTAAATCACTCAGTTTTTTAAAAAGACTTGGGGCTATAACTGATAAATTATAGAATTTGAATAATTTGCTTTTTAGGTGGTGAAGGTATCACTGTGGGTTTTAGGGGATGAATTTTTACTGTGTTTCCCTTTAGAATGATTTGCTTATTCTATCTCCATAGAATAGTTTTTATATTCGTAAAAGCATTTACTTTTAGTTATTTTTATACACTTTTAATCTTAAAACAATATCATATTGATAAATAATCAAAAGCTATTTCTAATTGCAATTGTTGCGCAGCTTGTAACTATATCTATGTGGGCACAAGATGTAAGCAAGGCTACTTGTGATAGTATCATTGAAGAAGGGGTTAACTTAATGTTTGAAAAAGAGCATACTCAATCGTTAGAGCTTTTAGTAAAAGCTCAGGCTATGGCTCGTGATAATAAGTGGCATAAACAAAGCTTTTTAGCAGTAAATAATATAGGAGCTAATTATTACTCTATGTTAGATTATGGAGAAGCTTTAGATAATTATTTAAAGGCTTATACCATTGCCATAAAAGAGCTTGATGACAAGTACGAAATGATTGTGCTAAATAATATTGCCATCCTATACTCAAAAGAAAGAGATTTTGAAAAAGCAAAATCGTATTTTACAAAAGCATATTCAATTGCAGTTCGAAATGATAATACAGTAAAAAAAGGGTTTTATGCCGTTAATTTAGGGTTGGTAGCAAATAAAACAGGAGATCTAGAACAAGCCAAAGCTTATTTTGATGAAGCAATACCACTGCTGAAAGATATGCCCAAAACAAAAAACCAAGCTTATGTAGGGCGAGCAGAAAATTTGGTGTTGTTTAAACAGTATAATCAAGCGAAAGATATTTTGTTGCCCTTGTTGTCAAAATTAGATGAAGAGAACGGTCAAAAAGTAAAAACAGATGTTTTAATGTTATTGTCTGAAATTGCTTTAAATCAAAATAATAGTAAACAGGCTATTGATTATGTTAATACAATACTAGGTGAAAGTAAAGGTATAGAAGACCGCTTGGAGGCATTTCAGTTATTATCAACAATTTATGCTAAAAATGGACAACTACTAGAAGCACTTGATGCAAAAGATTCGGTTTTGCAAGCAACAGCTGATTGGAATAAAATTAAAAATGGTCGGCTTTTTGAAACCAATCGAGTAAAATTTGAAATTCAAAACTACCGTCACAAACTACAAGAAAACGAACAAATACTTCAATCTGAACGAAATACTTTTAATACAATATTGGCGGCAGCCATTATAATTATACTTTTAATTGCTTGGGCGCTGCGCAATAGCTATATAAAGGGGAAACAGCGAAAAATAATATATGCTCGTAGTCAAGAGGTAATAACGTTAGAACTAGAAAAAGAAAAAAGTGATAAGCTCTTATTAGAAAAAAAATTAAAAGAAGAAGAAGCGAGGGCATTATTAGAAGAAGAACGTCTTAAAAATGAATTGGAGTCTAGAAACAGAAAATTATCTGCAAAAGCTCTTCACTTGTTGGAACGAAATGAACTGCTTACTTCTATTGTGAGCGATTTGGAGAATTCTCGAGGATCTCAACAAGAAACGAATTTAAAAGCATACATCCGAAAATTAAAAAGTTTGGTAAAGTCAGACGAAGAATGGAAACACTTTATTAAACATTTTGAAGAAGTAAACCAGGGTTTTTTAAGCGCTATAAAAGATAATCATTCTGAATTGAACGCTAATGATATTCGGTTTATCTCATATGTCTACATGAATTTAACAAATAAGGAAATTGCTGCTATATTAAGTATCACTCCCGAAGCTTGTAGGAAACGAAAAGAACGTATATCTAGAAAAATGAACCTAAAAGATAGCTCTATGTTATATGGTTATTTGTCAGGCTTTTAGTTTGGCAATCACGTTTTTATCGAAATATGTCACACTTTTTAGGTCTGTATTTTTGTTCTTTTCAGGTGTTATTAAAACATTTGAATCGACAAAATTAAACAACAGATATGAAAAAATTATTATTTTACGTAACCGTGGTATTTGCTTTGGTTATGAACAGTAAATCAGCACAATCTCAAATAACATTTGAAGGTTCTGATGCGTATGGAAGAATTTACGACATTACTTTCCACCCTACAATAGAAAACAAGTTATATGCGCTCACACAAGGAAGCCACCTTATTGAATCAATTGATAAAGGGGAGAACTGGGAAATTATATATAGTTTCCCTGAAAATGGAGTGCAGCTTGAACGTTTAAAAGTACTTTCTAATAATAGCTTGACATTTACAGCTCGATTCTCGGGCGTAATAACAAATAATGCCTTGTATTTTTTTAATACAGACACAGGTGAGATAACTAAACAGTATACACCTCCCATTACTTCTGGATCTGAAAAAGTTTGGATAGACTCTTATTCGGTTTATTCAGAAAATTCAGATATAGCTTTAGTTCATCAAGGGTATCAAATAGGTTTTAATAGTTTTGCAAAGGTGTATTACACAAGCGATGGAGGAGCAAACTGGGAACTTGTTTATTTTAATGAGGATCATGATGGAGTCTTCCCAAATAATGTTGCAATAAGTCCGAATAATTCAGAAAAACTATTCATAGCAAGAGGTATTGGCCCCAGTGAGGCTGAGGGTGGATTGTTTATTTCAACTGATGCTGGTACTACTTGGGAAGAAAAAATTCCTGGAAATGCATATGGGCCTATTACATTTCATCCACAAAACCCTGAAACGATGCTATTGGGAACAGATATTAGCTATAGTAGAGACCACGTTGAAAATCTATATCGATCTAATGATGGAGGTGATACCTGGAATACAATACCTATTTCTTGGAGCAATGAAACTCTTGATAATATTGTAAGTATTACTTATAACCAGCAAAACCCAGATACAAGTATTGTTTTGGAAGAAAATGAAATTGTAATTACATACGATGATTGGGAAACTTGGGAGAACTATGTATATCCCGTAGATAATCCTAATAGCTATTATTACGGCTTGCACGCTTCATATAATCCTTTTCAAAGAGGTGAGGTGTTTATAAATGCAAATTACCATCCGTTGCTTTCTGAAGATGGAGGTGAAACGTTTACACAGTTTTTCAATCCCTTTTATCCCGTAGCAACTGTTGCTTTACACGAAGGCATAGATCCCCATTTTTATTATGGGGTGCAACGCGGTTTAATTCATCTAAATATGACAACAGGTGATGAGCAACCTCTGGGATTACAACCTTTAGATTATGTTTTTAGTGGTGACGCCCCTGTTTATTATGCAGACAGACTAACAACAGGACGTGTGTATAAGTATGAAAGTGGTTTTACAGGATCATCTTTAAACGTAAGTGATGATCATGGAGAAAATTACTCCTTTTTGTATAATAATTTTAATGATAAACTAATAAACTTGGCTACAGACCCAAACAATACAGATGTAATTTGGGCTTCTTTTTTAAATGAAGGTGGTAAAATTATCGACTTTAGTGATATTTCTAATCCGTTAGTAACTTCGGTACCCTTACCAGAAGCTGATGTTTTAACAGATGTGTTTATAGATGAAGGCAATTCAAGCATCGTTTACATAACAATAGGCGCTCACGTTTATCGTTCAGACGATGGTGGTGCTACTTGGGAAGATAAAAGTAATGGCCTTAATATAGATCCGACAACTGATGTTATTTTCGATATCGAAAAAAGTCCGTTTAATGCAGAAGAATTTACCGTTACAACTAGCAATGGTATTTATAAAACAACTGATAATGCAGAAACTTGGACCCGAACCCATCAAGCTGATAACGTTCGTAAGATAAAGTATTCAACACTAAATCAAAACCATGCGGTGGCATCAATTCATTCGTATGAGTTTGGTGACGCTCAATTGTTATACACTAAAGATGGTGGAGAAGTATGGGAAGCCGTACCATTTGAAGCTATTGCTCATGCAGGATCATCGAGTATGGCTTACATATTTCATGAAAATAGCGTAGATGTATATTTGGCGACCTACGATCTGGGACTGATAAAATACACCATTGACTTAATGGTAATGGGGACTTCAGATTTAAACTCAAGTGCTAAGCCTTTTATGGTGTACCCCAACCCAACAAATTCAATTATAAATATTAAAGAAAATGAAGGAGCATTTGTTTCTGTAGTTATATACAATAGCTTAGGACAACAAGTGATAAGTGCTTCTACAGAGAAACAGATTAATATTTCGCAGTTGAAAACCGGAGTTTACTTTGTAAAAATTAAAGACGTTAACGGAAGTTATTTTATAAAACGAATTATAAAAGAGTAAATAAGTTAAGTTAATAATTAAGTTTGGCCCTCACTTTTTTAGTAAGGGCTTTTTTTGCTGTGAATATTTTGTTGGATAAAAAAACTTAAATGCTTTGAAAGGGTTTAGGGTAGTGCGATTATTTAAAAATGTAAAACTCATGACTTTTAACTATTTTTAGCCACCTAATAAATGGTAAAAAAATATATGCTTATATCTGCACGTTTCTTTTTAGTGTTAACTCTACTATTGTTTTCTATAAATTGTTTTTCACAAGTAGAAACATCTACAGAAGCAGACAATCGTATAGAAGAAGGTATCGAGTTGATGTTTCAAAAAAAACATTCAAAATCTTTGGCTTTACTAGTAGAAGCAGAGGTGCTTGCGCAAAAAAATAAATGGTATGAACAAGCCTTTAGAGCGACTCTTAACATTGGCTCAAACTATTATTTGCTTTCTGATTATGGCGAAGCCCTTCAGTATTACCTACAAGCATATGAAATAGCTTTAGAGCATTTAGATTCGCGACAAGAAATGACGGTACTCAACAATATTGGTATTCTTTATTTTCAAGAAGAAGAACGGTCTCAGGCAAAAAAATACTTTTTTAAAGCCTATCAAAAAGCAAAACAAGTTAAAGATGAGGTTAAAGTAGGGTATTATGCCGTGAACCTGGCCTTGGTCTCAAATAAAATGAATGAAGTAGATTCGGCGCAATTCTATATACAGGAGGCCTTGCCCTTATTAAAAGATGCTCCTAACGTGCTGTTGCAAGGAAAAATGGCACAGGCTGAAATGTTTCTTTTAAAAGAACAATATAACAAGTCTGAAAAAATTGCCTTAAACCTATTACCTGAACTTGAAGGTGTATCACAAATAGAAAATAAGGTTTTTATTTTATTGGTGATGGCTCAAATTAATGCGGCCCGAAATAAAATAAATACTGCCTTAAATTACACCATTGAAGCACGTAAGGCTCAAAAAGGATTTGAAAACCGAACAGAGGTTTATGATTATCTCTCTGAACTCTACGGCAAAACTGGCGATTTTGAAAAAGCAATAGCTTATAAAGATTCTGTAATTATTGCTGCAGATTCATTAAATATAATAAGAAACAGAAAGCTATTTGAAAACGAAAAAGTAAAATTTCAACTTCAAAACTACCAGCATGAACTTTCTGAAAGCAAAGAAGTAATTAAGCAAGAGCGCCGTTTTTTTTATAGTATAATTGGAATAGCTGTTCTATGCATGGCCTTTATTATTTGGGTGTACAGAAGTAATTTGGTAAAACACAAACAGCGTAAAAAAATTGTAGAGTTAGAATTAGCCAAAGAAAAAAGCGATTACCTGCTTATTGAAAAACAATTACGAGAAAAAGAAGCCTTGGCGTCTTTAGAACAAGAACGGCTTAAAAATGAATTAGAAGTTAAAAACCGAAAACTTACTGCCAAAGCATTATACCTATCCAGCAAAAATGACCTTATAGAAGAAGTAGTCCAATCGTTATCTCTTCAAACCGAAATAGCTGAAAATCCACAGTTGAAAAAACAGATAACCGAATTAAAAAAACACCTTAAAAAAGATTCACAATGGGACAGTTTTTTCACCCACTTTGAAGAAATCAATCAAGGCTTTCTTGATAGATTGCGAAGTAAATACCCAAAACTTACCCCAAGTGATATTCGGTTTATTACTTATTTGTATATGAATTTGAGTAATAAAGAAATTGCATCGCTCTTAAATATCACTCCGCAATCATGTAGAAAACGAAAAGAACGAATTTCAAAGAAAATGAATATTCCAAAGAATACAACGCTACATGCTTATTTATCAGGTGTTTAAGTAATGTGTCACGCTATTATAGTAAACATGTCACGAAATGTCACGCCCTAATTAGACTGCAAACCGCCTCTGGTATCTATATTTATTCCATAATTTAAAATAGATACAATGCAAAAACGAACTTCCCTATTATTACTCTTATTTTACATTCTAATTGTAAACTACAGCAATGCTCAAATTGAATTGGTAGGAGCAAAAGACTACGGACAATTATATAATGTAACCTATAGTGAAACAGAAGAAAATGTAATTTATGCCCGAACAGTTACAAATCATATTGTTACTTCAACAGATAATGGTGATAGTTGGAAAGTTTTGTATGCAGAGCCTTTAGATAACTATGCTACATTAAAAGACTTAAGGCTTATAAACGACGGAACTACCTTAAGCTTCATAGTTTCAGCTGAAGGGACCGAATATAATTCTATTGTTTTATTTGATCTTGCTACAGACACAATTACACGTACTTACTCCCCTCCAAATGCTTTTGAAACAGATATTTTAATAGAATCTTACGATATCCTTGAATCAAATAATGATATTGCCTTAATGCACACCACGTACGCTTTAGGTGGAGCTTATACCCATGAGGTTTTCTATACTAGCGATGGAGGTGCTAATTGGTTTCCGGTGTATTTTAGCCCTGTAAATGACAATGTAGCTGTTAATAATGTTGCTATATCACCGGCAGATGGCGAAAAATTATTTTTAATGCGAGGCGGATCAACATCTCGAGTAATTGGTGGACTATTTGTATCTGCGGATGCTGGCCAAACATGGGAACATAAAATCCCGGGTAATATGTATGAAGCTATTGCCTTTAATCCCGATAACACTGATGATATTTTATTAGGAACAGGTTATGGTTATGATACACATCAAGAAAACTTATACCGATCTACAGACGGAGGTGATTCTTGGAATATAGTTCCTATAACCTGGACAACAATGTCTCAAGATAATATAAATGAAATAGTTTTTAATCCTTCCAACACAAATGAAATTATGGTATTGGAGGAAAACGAAATTGTAGTTTCTGCAGACAATGGGGCTACATGGCAAAACTATGTTTACAACGATATAGATCCAGAATCATATTACTTTGGTCTAACAGCTTCATATAACCCATTTGTATCTCGTGAAGTATTAATTAGTACAAATTATTACCCCTTTTTATCTGAAGATGGAGGAGCTACATTATCGAAGTTGGAAAACCCATTTATTAACTCCTCTGGAACAGTAGCCTCCTTCACTTCAGAAAACGAAAATCACGTATATTATGGTTTGCGTTCAGGTTACATCCATAAAGATCTTCAAACAGAAGTAGAGGTAGGGTACGGATTACAATCCCTAGAACAAGGTTTTGGTTCTCCATTAAAAGTTTATGCCGATCCAGTAGTTGCCGGCCGTGTGTTCACCAATAATAGAGTAGTAAATACTTCCTACTTAAATGTAAGTGTCGAACACGGAGCCGATTCTAGAGTAATTGCTAGTTCTATGTTCTTTTTAATTCTTGAAGATGTTTCTACTTCGGTTACCAACCCAAACATCAGTTGGTTGTCAACAGGTATTGAAGCCCATAAAATAGATCTTACCGATATGGATAACATTATAGACACCAACGTGCCAGTGCCTCAAGCGGGCGAAGTGGTTACAGCTGTTCAAGTAGATCGTGAAAGCGAATCGACTATTTACATAGCACAAGACGTTAGTTTTTACAAATCATCTAATGATGGTGCTATATGGGAACTTGCTGTTAGTGGTTTAGAAGACTTAGTATCTAGAGACGATTTAATATTAGATATTGAACAAAACCCATTAAATGCGAATCAACTAATGTTAGCTACAACAAAAGGTATTTATCTATCTGAAGATAAAGGTGATTCTTGGAGCCGTATATCTTCGGAATTTACAAATAATGTTGCCTTTTCAACAATAACTGAAAATGCTATTGTAGCTGTTACGCATTATTCTGATGGATTTAATATTCCATTACCAGAGGCGAAGGCAAAAATTATCTTCAGTAAAGACATGGGAGAAACTTGGGAAGAGATATCTCCTGAAATGCTAAGTTATTCCATTACTGAAACTTCGACCTTCACTTTTGCAGAAGACGAAGTAGATGTGTATTTAGGAGTACAAGATTTAGGGTTGGTACGGTATAATATAAATCTTGCCACCCTGTCAATAACTTCTGAACTTGTAGAGAACAACACAGTTTCAATATACCCTAACCCAGTAAAAAATAGCTTCGCGATAAATAGTTATGATAGTATTGAAGCAGTAACTATTTACAATATGGCAGGACAAAAGCTAAAGAAAGTAAACAATGTTAATGAAGCAATAAACATAAGCGACCTGGTAAGTGGCATGTATGTAGTGAAAGTAAAGACCTCTAAAGGAACGCTAACTAAACGCATAATTAAGACCCATTAATTGGGTGTTTAAGAAAAAATAATTACTAATTAAATAAAATATAGAATTATGAAAACAACGATTATAACCAAGGTGTTTTTAACAGCTGCTTGTTTAATGGGTTCTGTAACTACCTCATTGGCGCAATTTACACAAACAGGAAAAGTGGTAAGTCAAGACAGAGAAAGTCGTGCAGAATATGGTACTTCTGTAGATATTAAAGAAAGCTACGCTATTGTTGGCGCTTCTCGCGAAACTATTGCGGCTGGAGCAGCTTATATTTATGAGCAAAATAGAGATGGTGAATGGCAACACTTGCAAAAACTTACTGCCTTTGATTCGAAAGAAATGGCTGAATTTGGTGGAGCCTCAAAATTTGGTGATGATTATTTAGTGGTAGCATCTGGTAGAGGCGATATAGATGGTATAATAAGAGCCGGAGCATTGTATGTATACAATTTTAATAACGGCAATGGCACCTGGGATTTTGATGTAAAATTGCATGCCTCAGATTATAGTGGAGATGCTAAACTTGGTATGAACCCTACTTCATTAGATCTGGAAGGAAATACTATTGTTGGAGGTGCTCCCGGAGACAATGGTTGGGTAGGTGCTGCCTATGTTTTTGAAAATGAGGCGGGAACTTGGACTGAAAAACAAAAATTGGTGAGCCCCAATACACCCGCTAGCGAAACCTTTGGTATAGGAGTTTCTATATCTGGTAATGTAATAGCTGTAGGAGCAAACGAGACAGATAACCGCAAGGGATCTGTTTATATGTACCAAAAAAATTCGGAAGGCATCTGGGAGTATCAGCAACAATTAAGGGCTTCAGACGCTACTAACGATTCTTTTTTTGGAAGTTCAGTCAGTTTGTTTGAAGACCAATTAGTTGTAGGTGCTTACGGAACCAATGCAGAAGCAGGAGCAGCATATATATATGAAAAAGATAGCGCTGGTGAGTGGCAGGAAGTGCAAAAGTTAACGGGTGCACCGGCATCTGAAAGCGCACAATTTGGTTGGAGCACTGAGATAAAAGAAGAGCATTTAGTGGTTAGCGCACCGCACGCCTATGGTTTTGATCCAGGCGAATTGTATTTCTATAAAAAAGACGCAAATGGAGAATGGATAGAAGAGGAGACAATCCAAGGGGAAGATACGGCAGGCGAAGACTTTTTTGGGTGGAGTGTAGCCTTGCATGATAACCAAATAATTTCTGGTGCGCCATGGGAGGATCACGATGCTACAGGAGGTAACGAGTTAGATCGTGCTGGATCAGCTTATATTTTTAAAAATGAATTATTGCTAGGTTATGAATCTGATGAGAATCAATTAGAAAATAAATTTAAAGTATATCCCGTTCCGGCAGTAGATGAAGTAATTATTCAAAGTAAAAATAGTTCTATTGATGAAATAACACTGATAAATCAATTAGGGATGATAGTGAAAAGCCAAAATGGTTTAAATAAAAATGAAAGTAGGCTTTCTATTTCAAACCTTTCTGAAGGAATTTATTTTCTAAATATCATAGATACAGCTGGAAGAATAACAACAAAAAAGATTATTAAAACTATGAAAGATTAAGTATTATTACTTTTACAAAAGGGCTGCCTTTATAAAGGCAGCCCTTTTGTATACAAGAAGAATTAATAAATCTTACATTTTATAGTATGCTATAAAAAAATACAATCAATTCCCTGAACAGCAAATTAAAACAACTTCTTATAAAAAATTCGAATAAAAATACATTGGCATAATGTAAAAGCAGAATGGATTAATATTGAAAAGGAATGATTTTTTCAGGCTGTAGGTTGACCATTGTTAATGTTAAAAGCCTGTAAATATAAATTGTAAAACTAATAGCTTTCCGAAGTGCCTTAAAACTTAGTTGGACATTACTACTTAAACTTCAAACCTATCACACAAACAGATCAAACTCCTAGGTAAAGAGGATAATTATATGTTGTTTCACTTTTACTGATGGGTAGGAGGTTCCGGTCTACGTTGTGATGTATAGCCGAAGTAACCCTAAAAAACTTTTTAAATACAACTATTTGTCAATCAATTACTTCTGTGTAGCTTTCAGCAAGTAATTTCACGGCAGCCTCCATTTCCTGCGGATTAAGGTGAGCAAAACCAAGCCTTAAGGCAATTATTTTTCGGTTTTGGTAAAGACAAACACTAGGAATCAACACTCCTTTTTCTTTGGTCTTATCTTGGAGACGATTTAACGAAACGAAGCCTTGAAACCGAATCCAAAAAGCTAAGCCTGAATCGGGAATTGTAAATTCAATTTGGTCTTTGAAGTAAGTTTGAAGCAAGTGGGCAAACAGTTCTTTCCGTTCGGTAATTACTTTCTTAGATTTTCTTTGATAGCGGTGAATATCGCCTTGATGAATGAGTTCGCCCAAAGCCTTTTCCATCATTACATCTGGCTTCCCAAAGATATTTAGGTATTTCGTGGCTTCTTGTAAGAGGTTTTTTGGAGCGATTAGAAAATTCATTTGAAAGCCAGGGTTTAAAAACCTCCCGAAAGTGCCAATATAAATAACGCGATTTCCTCCGTTTTTGCTAAACAAAGATTCTTTTTTGTTTTTCACCAATGAGAATTCAAAATCGGTGTCATTTTCAATTACAATAAAATTATAGGCTTCGGCTAATTCTAATAATTGAGTTTTTCGCTTTTCGGAAAGACTTACCGTTGTGGGATATTGACATTTGGTGTTGAGGTAAACAAAGCGTATTTCACTGGGCTTAAAATGGGTTTTAATATAGTCAATGTCCATTCCGTGAGCATCTACTGGTACAGTTTTCATTTGAGCTCCCGCCTGATTGAAAATCATATTGGGTAGAAAGTAACTAAATTCTTCTACTAAAACCACATTGCCAGAATTAATTAGTAAGCGTGATAAAATTGAATGAACCTGCTCCAAGCCTGTGACAGGCAATAAAAAGTTTCTGGAGAGGTGAAATCCTCTGGTCAAATTCAGGTAATAACTCAATTGGTCTCTAAAAAATAACTGACCATCGCTTGTATGCAACAATGTGCTAGCTTGCTTTTTTCTTCGCAATACCGCGCTGTAAAAACGAACTAATTCTTCTGTGTTAATTACCCGGTAGTCAGGTGTTCCCTCAGTAAAATATAGAGTTGTAAGACTTTCTTCTAAAGGCGAATCCAAAATAAATTCCTTCCTAAAATAAAATGGCGCCTCTTCTGGGGGGTGTTGAAAAACCTTCATTTTACTTGCTTGATCTGGAGAGATTTCTGGGTTTTTCACAAATGTTCCAACATTAGGTAGGGTTTTTACCCAGCCTTGTTCCTGCAGTTCCTCCAAGGCGGCTATAATTGTTTTCCGGTGCACCTGTAATTCTTCTGCAATTTTCCTGCTGCCGGGAAGTTGGTCGTCGTCTTCTAACAGCTTGCTTTTAACGGCATTTATAAACTGATAAACAATCTGCATATAAATAGCCTCTTTTTTTCGACGATCTATTTTTACAAAGGATTCAAAACTAATTTTAACCGGACTACTCATTATTTACATTTCGGACTACCAAAGCTAGTGTTTTTATTCAAATATTTGCGCTTCAAATTTAAATATTAGGTTTTAAGTATTATGAAAAAAGTATTTGCTATTGTTGGTGTATTAGCATCCATAACGGGCTTTTCACAACAAAAAGATTCACTTCAAGCTCCAAGCATTCAAGCCAATAAACTGGAGGAAGTAATCATACAAGGAAATCGTTTAGAAACTCCTTTTAATAAAATTAATCGCGATATACAGGTGGTAACACAAAAACAAATTGAGGCGCTTCCGGTAAAGTCGCTCAATGAAGTTTTGTCTTACATTAGTGGCGTTGATGTTCAACAGCGCGGTCCGTTTGGCACGCAGACGGATATTTCTATTGACGGCGGAACTTCTGAACAAACAATTGTTTTAATCAACGGTGTAAAGTTGATTGATTCACAAACGGCTCATAATATGATGAATATTCCAGTTCCGCTGAGCGCCATTGACCATATTGAAGTGTTAAGAGGTGCCGCAGCTAGAGTTTATGGTATCAACGCCTTAACGGGGGCGGTTAATATTGTGACAAAAAAAGAAAAACAATCTTCTGTTACTGCAAGTTTTCAAAGCGGAAGCTCCTTTAAAAGCAAGGAAGAGGGCGACGGTTCGGGAATATACGGTGGCGGATCAGCTGAGGTAACTGGCGTTTTTGGGTCTAAAAAACAAAGTCAGCTTTTATCCATCGCCCATAGCAATTACAACGGTCAACGCTACAATTCGGCTTCTAAAACTACCCGACTTTTTTATAACGGAAATTATAATTTCAACGCCAACAACAGTATTCAAGCTATGGCAGGTTACGCATACAGTCGTTTTGGTGCCAACGGATTTTATGCTGCTCCTGGAGATGTTAATTCTGAAGAAATTGTAGAATCTTCTGTGTTTAGCCTTTCTTCAAAACACACATGGGGCAACTTTACAATTTCGCCTAGAATTAGTGATCGTTATGGAGAGGATGACTACCGCTATTTTAAAGACGATTTAAGTAAAGGCCGATCACTACATTATACCAATGCCTTGATGTTGGAATTAAATAGTAGTCTTAAAACAAAAATCGGAACCTTTGGTTTTGGTTGGGAATCACGCTTAGAGGAAATTAATAGCTCTAATATTGGTGAACACCAACGCAATAATCACGGCGCTTACGCGGAGTTAAAAAGTAGTCTGGGAGAAAAAATAAGAGGAACGGCTGGGCTTTATGCCAACTACAATACAGATTTTGGCTGGCAACTTTATCCCGGGATTGATTTAGCTTACCTGATTAATGACTATTGGACCATCTCTACGAGTATTGGTTCGGGGCAGCGCATTCCTTCTTTTACAGATTTATACCTAGACCAACGCCCAGGGAATGTAGGAAATGAATTATTACAACCTGAAAATGCTTGGACCTATGAAGGAAATATTCAGTATCACAAAGGAAGTTTTCAAGTGAAAGCAGGGTATTTTTATCGTAATATTTCCGATTTTATTGATTGGGTGCGTGATGATGCTTCAGAACCATATACGCCAATAAATTTCGGAAAAAACAAAATGCAAGGCGTTTATGGAAGAGTAAAACAAGAGTTCTACTTCAGAAATCAACAATCTATTGGTTACGAACTAAGTTATAATTACTTGCATCCCACTTTGGAAACTTCAGATGGCGATCAATCTAAATACACCTTGGAATCTTTAAAACATCAGTTTATTGCAGGAATTCACTACCGTATTAATGATTTTTCGTTTCAACTAAAAAATAGATGGCTAAAACGCGAACTAGGCAGTGCCTATAACGTAGCAGATATTCGCATCAATTACCAATTGCAAAATTTTCTGTTATATACAGAAGTTACCAACTTGTTTGATGCAAATTATACAGAAGCCGGCGCCGTGCCTATGCCTACACGTTGGTTTGGATTGGGTGTGAAATACCAATGGAAGCAGTAGAAAAGTTGGTTTTAGAATCGGTTTTAAACCTAACAAATCAAATTTAACAGCAGCCTAAAAAGATGTACACGAGAAGAAGTCGTTGCTTTTTACCACAAATTAATGCTAGAATAATTTTACGAAATCGCTATTAATCATGGGGAGCACCACGATTCTAACTTATTGTAAAATCCAGTAATATTTTGAGACCCCGTAAGAAAAAAAGTGATAATTAACGTTTTGAAGTGCTGGATATTTTTGTAAAATAAGTACTTTAATCTCGAATGATGATACTACAGATTAATTTTTGTCAGCTATAGAAATGCACTCACTATTGTTGAGCCTTTTGTAATTAGTAATAAAATTTTAGTATGTTTATATAGAAACAGTAGAGATACTTTTCGACTATTGATGTCAATACATCGATTTCTGAAATTTCTACCATTAATCTCACTGTATTTAAAACTATAAATCTTTATTATGTTATGCTAAAGCTATGTGTTGTAAGTGTGTTTTTATTAAGCGTTTTATCGGGATTCTCACAAATTAACGACAGTCTAGCTAAACCTATCATTTCCTTAGAAAAGTCAAAACTCTTAAAAAACATAAATATGACCTTTGATATGCGTATGGGGCTTCGGGCGTATACTTTTAGAGGTGGAGATCATTATTACAACGGCGTACAGTTTCAAAATGGGCATACCGCACTTGGAATTGCTGGAAAACTACATGAAAAAGTAGATTTCAAATTTAGAAATAGGTTTAATAAAGGCAGTAATGTGCAAACACTGGATCAATTGGGTAGCAATATCGAATTGGCCTATATTAATGTGGAAGCCAGCCCAGGGCTAAATGTTTTACTAGGGAAAATGAATGCCTTCTATGGGGGGTATGAATATGAATTTAGTGCGATGGATGTTTTAGAATACAATGATATTCACAGTAATGCATTGGCTTACGTTACTGGGGTGGGAATGATGTTTAAGGCTTTTGAAAGTCAAAAATTTGGATTACAGGTCTTAAATTCACGCACCATGCATTATGATGATCTTTACGGCGATGAGATTGCTGAAAACATTCAAGAACCCGACTGGCCGGTAGCGGTTGTTGGAAACTGGAGAGGACATTTTTTTAATGGACAATTAGAAACGAATTATAGTGTGAGTTATTCTAATCAAGTAAAAGAGAGGGGAACTTACTTTTTTACTTTAGGTCACAAATATCAAAACGAAAAGCTGACGCTGATGTACGACTTTGATTACAGCTATGAACAAGTTGACACCAAAGGTGTGGTAACTAGTATTTTTGGAGAAGAAAGCGTTGCTGAGAATGTGACGTATATTGAAAACTGGTTTAGAGCCGAATACCGCTTTAATTCAAAATTTAAAGGATTATTAACGCTGATGACTAGTAGCGCTTATGGTGATATTCCAAATGGTAATGATCACCTAAGAACGAGTTATGGCGCGATTCCTACGGTGTATTACAGCCCGTTTAAAGGTCTAGATCTACGGTTTTATTTAGCTTATATTGGCAGGTATTATGATTATTCAAATTACGCTTTAAAACATCTCCATGAGTCAAATTATAACAAAAATGAAGTTAGAGTTGGTTTTATTGCGCCACTGCGCTTATTATAAGCTGCATTATAAACTTTTTCAAATCCGATTGTTTTAATTGCTTTGACTGTTGGCCCAACGGATAATAAACCTTTCAAAGCAATATCAAGATTTGGATACTCCCATAGGAAATTAACATCTGTAATATCAATAATTTTAAGTCCATTAGCTTCTAAAATTGTTGCCAATAATTGATGGTTTGAAAGCGATATTGGACCTCTAAACCTAGATGGAGGAGGTGGGGGTAAGCTACTTATAATTTTAAAAAGGTAGCCGTTTCGCAATCTTCTTTGTTTCCTCAGATTATAGAAATTAATTTTCCTTTTTTATTCAAAACTCGTTTGTTCTCAAGTAATGCATTTTGAACAGATACTGCATACTAAATTGAATTGAACGCACAAGTTAGGTAGCGGTTGGATATAAAAACTCTAAAGCGTGCTCATACCTTGAACTACCTGTAGCCTCTTGTATTTACACACAATTCTCAGGTTACACACTCCAAAGTTCTCCTTGAATTTTACTTGAACTCGTGAATAATCTTGTTTGTATTAAATTATGCCTTGAAAGGAACTTTTTCCAATCAATGAAACCTAGATTAATCAATCTGAGGTTGAGATGTGAACTACATTGTACAAAGTAATTCAGAAGGTTATTAATACCGCAATTAAACATGCTAAAGTGAGAGTTGTAAATATTAATATTAGCACATATCCAGGCAGTATAAATGTAATTTTTGAAGATAACGCCCAAAGATTTTAAAATGAAAGCAATACAAAAGGTATGGGACTCAGAGCATTGTAATAGAAAATGGGACATTAGTGAACCTTACCTAGCCTACCCCATATAGTTATTAAATAGAGTGCTTTTTCATTTGGTTTTTAAGGCGTCCAATTTGGGGCTTTCACTATGCTAATAAAACAGAAAGCTACTGAACTCCATTTTAAACTATGTTTCGGTAACATTAGTTACTGACCTAAGTGAAGATGTAATGTATATTTGCATCAAATTAATGTAAAAAATGAAAATCAATACGTTTTATTTAGTTTTCTGTTTACTGCCGGCAATGGTTTTTGCCCAACAAACAGTGCCTATTACTAAAGCAGAAGTTTTGGAAAAGGTTAGCACTCAGAACAACCAATTAAAAATAGGGGAGCAGGAGGTGCTATCGGCAAGAGGAGATTATAACCAAACCAATGCCGTTTTTCTTCCAAACATCACAGCATCGCATAGTGGAATGGCAACTACCAATCCGCTAATGGCTTTTGGGTTTAAGCTCAATCAGGAGATAGTGACCCAAGCAGATTTCAATCCCAATAAGTTAAACGATCCGTCGCAGATTGAAATGTTTGCTACAAAGGTTGAGGTGCAGCAGCCTATTATAAACTTAGACGGTATTTTTCAGAGAAAAGCTGCCAAAGCAAAGCTGAATGCAACCCAGTTTCAACTTACGCGTAAGGGCGATTATATTGCTTTGGAAACCGAAAAGGCTTATATGCAATTACAACTGGCTTACAAAAGCGAAACGGTATTGGAAACCGCCTTAGAAGCAGCCAACGAAAATCTACGTTTGGCAAATAACAGCTTTAAGCAGGGCTATTTACAACAGAGCGATGTTTTGGCCGTAAAAGTACGTGTTACCGAAGTGGAAAATCAACTGCAATACGCAAAAAGTAATATTATTAATGCTTCGGAGTACCTTGCCGTACTAATGAACGAAGCGGTGTCTGGAGTGTTTAAACCTGTTGATTCCCTAAAAATTTCTTCAGAATTGAATACCAGTACAAACCTTCCCGAAGCACGTGCAGATATTCAAGCAATGGAGTTTGCTACTGAAGCCTATAAACAAAACTACAAAGCAGATAAAATGACGTTTCTTCCTAGGCTGAATGCCTTTGGAAGTTATGAAATGTATGACGATCAAATTTTTCAAGCAGATGCTCGTGGTTACTTATTTGGTGCGGCTTTGACATGGGATATTTTTCAAGGTTCAAAACGTTTCGGGAAAACCCAAAAAAGCAAAGCAGAATTCAATAAGGCGAGCTTAGAGCTGGATCAATACAAATCGGAAAGTCAATTGCAATTGAATAAAGCCAAACGCATGTTTTTAGATGCGCAAAACAATTTAAAACTGACTGAATTGGCATTGGAGCAGTCCAAGGAAGCCCTTAGAATACGCACAAACAGATTTAAGGAAGGTTTGGAAAAAACCACCGACCTATTAATGGCCGAGACACAGTTTTCGCAGAAACAACTGGAATATTACAATACCGTTTTCCAGCATAATTATGCCTTGGCTTACTTAGAATTTTTAACTAAAAACTAATACCAGGTTTTCCTGCAAGGTCTCAGAGACCTTGTAGGTATAAGATAATGAAGACGTTCCCGATAGCTATCGGGGCAAAACCTATAATCAACAAGATTTAAAACCATAAATATGAAATTATTATATACAAGCTTACTTTTTGCAGTAGTTCTGAGCCTTACCAGCTGTGGTAATTCTTCTGAAGAGAAAGTCGCGGATAACTCACCTGCAATTGCGGTAACCCTTAGCTCGGTAGCTTCAGAAAACAACACGCCATTTTTAACCGCAAGTGGTACAATAGAAGCGGCAAACAGCGCTACGCTAAGTACTAGAATGATGGGCTTTGTTGATAAAGTTCATGTAAACGTTGGTCAGAAAGTAACAAAAGGCCAACTCTTGGTCAGTATTAATAACGCCGATCTTTCTGCAAAACAGGCACAGTCAACTGCTGGCATCACGGAAGCGCAAGCAGCTTTTAACAATGCCAAAAAAGATTATGAGCGATTTCAAAATCTATTCGCAGAAAACAGCGCGAGCCAAAAAGAACTGGATGATCAACTAGCCCGTTACCAAATGGCAAAAGCTAGATTAGAAGGCGCTAAACAGATGAAAAACGAAGTAGAATCGCAATTTGCTTATGTAAATCTTCGCGCACCGTTTAATGGCGTTATTACCAATAAATTTATTGAAGCCGGAGATATGGCCAATCCTGGCGTACCGTTAATTTCGGTAGAAGGTCCAGGTAGTTTTGAAGTTACGGCTTCGGTTCCAGAAAGTGAAATTTCAAAAATAAAAGCGGGTGCTGATGTTGAAATACGAGTAAAATCTCTAGGCGAAACTCTTTCGGGAACGGTAACTGAGGTCAGTAGTTCGGCAAGAAACACGGGGGGACAGTATTTGGTAAAAGCGGCATTGGCCCAGACCGATGTAAATATTCTTTCCGGAATGTACGCTACGGTTCAGTTTCCTATAGAAAAGAAATCTGATGTTACAGCTGTTTTAATTCCGAAGAAAGCTTTGGTAAAACGTGGACAATTAACAGGAGTCTATACGCTAAGCCAAAGCAATACCGCCATTTTACGTTGGCTGCGCTTAGGCCGCTCCTATGGCGATAAAGTTGAAGTGCTTTCGGGCTTGGCTGCCGATGAAGACTATATTGTTTCTGCCGATAGCAAACTTTACAATGGCGCAAAATTAACCATTAAACAATAATCATGAAGGACGGATTAGCAGGCAAAATTGCCAAGTTATTTATAAGCTCAAAGCTTACAGTACTGTTGATGATCGTGTTTATGGTCGTTGGGGTGTGGAGCTCGTTTTTGATACCGCGCGAGGAAGAACCTCAAATTGATGTGGCCATGGCCGACATTTTTGTGGGTTACCCAGGTGCATCGCCAACCGAAGTAGAATCTAGGGTTGTAAAACCTCTTGAAAAATTGGCATCGAATATTCCCGGGGTAGAATATGTGTACTCAACCTCCTCAAAAGAGGGCGCAATGGTAAGCGTTCAGTTTTATGTAGGTGAAGATATAGAGCGTTCTTTTGTAAAACTGTACAATGAAATGAACAAGCACATGGATCTTATGCCTCCCGGTGTAACCATGCCGCTTGTAAAACCGCGAGCTATTGACGATGTTCCTATGTTGGGGCTAACCTTGTGGAGTGAAACGTATGACGATTTTCAGTTAAAACAAATTGCAGATGAACTTACTCAAGAGGTTGAAAAGGTAAGTGAAGTATCAGCCACCCAAAAGCTGGGCGGACGCAATAGAGCGCTACGCGTAGTGCTGGATAAGGATAAGCTGGCTGCAAGTGGATTGGATATTCTTGGAGTTGCCGAAATGATCAAGGCAAACAATCAGCAAATGAGCTCTGGTAGTTTTGATAAAAACGATACCGAATTTCTGGTTTCAACGGGAAATTTTCTTAAATCGGTAGCAGATGTTGAAAACTTGGTGATTGGCGTACAACAGAATCAACCCATTTACTTAAAGCAAGTTGCAGCTATTGTTGACGGCCCTGAAACTCCAAACCAATACGTTTCATTTGGTTATGGAAAGGCCAATGATAAGGCTTCTCAGTATCCTTCTGAATATCCTGCGGTAACTATTTCGGTAGCAAAGCGAAAAGGTGCCGATGCCATGCAAATTGCCGATGTAATTATTGATAAAGTAGAGCATTTAAAAACCAATTTAATTCCTGATGAGGTTCACGTAGAAATTACCCGTAATTATGGCGAAACTGCTTCTCAAAAAGTTTCAGAGTTGTTGATGCATCTTTTAGGAGCAATCCTTGCCGTTACCGTGATTGTAATGCTTGCCATGGGCTGGCGTGGCGGTCTGGTAGTGTTTCTTTCAGTTCCTATTACGTTTGCACTTACTTTATTGAGTTATTATTTACTCGATTATACGCTAAACAGAATTACGCTTTTTGCATTGGTATTTGTAACCGGAATTGTGGTGGATGACTCCATTATTATTGCCGAAAATATGCACAGGCATTTTAAAATGAAACGCCTGCCGTTTAAGCAAGCTGCTATCTACGCCATAAACGAAGTGGGCAACCCTACAATCCTTGCCACGTTTACGGTAATTGCTTCGGTATTGCCTATGGCCTTTGTTTCTGGATTAATGGGGCCGTATATGTCGCCAATGCCTATAGGTGCTTCTATTGCAATGATATTATCTTTATTTGTAGCATTAACCGTTACGCCGTATTTAGGTTATATTTTCCTTCGTGAAAAGGAGAAGCAAGGAAAAACTCCAAAAAAAGAAAAGCCATTAGAAGATACTTTTATTTACAGAATTTACGCAAAGCTTGAAACGCCATTAATTGAAAATAAAAGTACACGCTGGATATTTCTGGGGATTACAATCGTGCTTCTTCTAGGCTCTATATCTATGTTTTTTACCAATTCGGTAGCGGTGAAAATGCTTCCGTTTGACAATAAAAACGAAATGCAAGTAGTCATTGATATGCCTGAAGGCTCAACTTTGGAACGCACTGCAGTGGTAGCCAAGGAAATTGGTCAATACTTGTCACAACAACCTTTGGTGGTTAACTATCAAAATTATATAGGTACATCTGCGCCTATAACTTTTAACGGATTGGTGCGTCATTACGATTTACGTGGTGGTAGCAATATGGCCGATATCCAAGTAAATTTAGTTAGTAAAGATGACAGAAAGCTTCAAAGCCATGATATAGCAAAACAGCTCCGTCCGAAAATTCAAGAAATTGGGAATAAATTTGGCGCAAATGTAAAAATAGTAGAGGTTCCGCCAGGACCACCAGTGCTTTCCACCATTGTGGCAGAAGTTTACGGCCCTGATTATGACCAACAAATAGCTGTTGCAAAAAGTATAGAAAACATCTTGAACGAAACTCAAGATGTAGTGGATGTAGATTGGATGGTAGAAGCCGATCAAAAAGAATATCACTTTGTAGTTGATAAGGAAAAAGCAATGCGCTATGGTGTGGCGCCACAACAGGTTGTTTACACTATGAATACCGCGCTTTCAGACCGACCGGTAAGTAATCTTTACCAGGAAAATGCAAGCAACCAGGTGGGAATAATCCTGGCCTTAGATGAAAAGGAGAAATCTACTATTCAGGATATTTCACAGCTAAAAATTGCCTCGAAACAGGGGAATATGGTTTCTGTGGGCGATCTAGTAACTATTGAAGAAGGTGTACGCGCCAAAAGTATCCATAGAAAAAACCAAAAACGCGTAGTCTATGTTTTGGCCGATATGGCTGGAGAACTGGAAAGCCCCGTTTATGCAATTTTAGGAATGACCGAAAAGCTTAATGAAATAGAATTACCACCAGGGTATAAAATGAACGAGCTCTACTTACAGCAACCACAATATGAAGATGATTTTACGGTGAAGTGGGATGGCGAATGGCAAATTACCTTGGAGGTGTTCCGAGATTTAGGAATTGCATTTTTAGGCGTGATTATTATCATTTACATCTTGATAGTGGGCTGGTTTCAAAACTTTAAGGCTCCGGTTGTAATGATGGTTGCCATACCCTTGTCCTTAATTGGGATTGTGCTTGGCCACTGGATTATGGGCGCTTTCTTTACAGCAACCTCCTTTATTGGAATGATTGCCCTAGCTGGAATTATGGTGCGAAACTCCGTCTTGTTAATCGATTTCGTCAACCTTAGAGTGGCAGATGGCGTTCCGTTAAAACAAGCGGTTATTGAAGCCGGCGCCGTACGAACTACCCCAATTTTGTTAACCGCCGGAACCGTTGTAATTGGCGCATTTGTGATATTGTTTGACCCTATTTTTCAAGGTCTGGCCATATCCTTAATGGGTGGAAGCATTGTTTCTACAGTGCTCACCTTGCTCGTGGTGCCCTTAGTTTATTATATGATTGAAAGAAAGAATTATAAATGATGAGTGGTGAGAGTTGAATGGCGAGAAAACCGGTCAACGCTAATCAGGGAAGCTCAATAACAATTAACTATTAACATTTTCACTATGAAACTACTAATTGTAACCCTTGTGGATGAATATGAAAAAGAGGTGCTTCAACTTTTTAAAAAGGCAGGGATTGAAAGTTTTAGCGGCTCAGATATTGAAGGCTATAAAAACGGAACCTCTTCTTTTTTGATGAATACCAGTTGGTTTCCTTCACAAAAAAGTGGAGCGGAGAGTGGAATGTTCTTCTCGTTTACAGACGAAAATAAAATTGATAAGTTTTTTGCACTGGTAAAAGAATTCAACAATAACCTAGAAACTAATAATCCCATCCATGCGGTTGTTGTTCCCGTAGAAAGAAGTATTTAGAACAACATCCAATAGAAGTGAAAAGGAAATAAGTTGTTTAACATTAAAATTAAAATAGTATGATTAACAGATATATTAGGGCAATTGCCGGAATTTTTATTCTCATCAGCTTAGCTTTGGCTGTTTACGTAAATATAAATTGGCTGTGGTTTACCGCTTTTGTCGGTGCTAACTTGCTACAATCATCCATGACAAGATGGTGTTTGATGGAAAAAATTCTTGTAAAATTAGGTGTAAGGGAAGAAGGCGATAGCTGCTGTGCTTAAATATTTAGCTTCGGCTTAATTGCACCAAAAATCCCACGTTCAAAAATATGAACGTGGGGTTTTTTATTGGGTTGTAACATCCTTTTTATTCTTAGAATTTATAAATGCTCGTTTGTGAGCCGTAGGTTTAGTAAAGTTGAAAGTTTTTGTGAATGAGTGGTTTTTATAAAACAGGAGCGTTGAAATTGGTAGCATATATTAAAATATGATATTCATCATTTTAAAAACCATATATATAAGATATATTTGAAGATGTTAACCAATCTATTAGTATTATGACAATAAACATTCAGTACATAAAAATGCCTACTAGCGCTGCTATGAGCGAATATGTAGAGCAGAAACTCCACAAACTTGCCGAAAAATATGACTGGCTTATTAGAGCCGAGGTTAGTTTTAAATTGGAGAATAATGAATATGGCAAGGGCAATATTTGTGAAATAGAGCTCAGTTTACCCGGTCCTAAGGTTTTTGCAACTTCTAAGGAAGCAACTTTTGAAGCAGCTGCAAAAGAAACCATTAGTGACCTTGAAAAACAACTCAAAAAGCGCAAAGCAAAATTTATAACCCACTAAACTTATCTCGATGAAAAAAATATTAGTTCCTGTAGATTTCTCTGAACATTCTGAAAATGCTTTAGAAGTAGCAGCCTCAATCGCCAAAAAACAAAATGCCGAAATAGTTGCCCTTCACATGATGGGGCTTTCTGATGCAGTTGTTACCAGAAACGAATCTAAAGAAGCGTTTGAAGCAATGTATTATATGCGCTTGGCAGAAACCCGCTTTGCCGAAATTTTGGATAAAGAGTATCTAAAAGATGTTAAGGTTACCGATACGGTTCATAACTACACCGTTTTTAGTGAAATTAACGATATTGCGAAAGAAATGGATATAGACCTAATTGTGATGGGGTCTCATGGAACTGGTGGCCTAAAAGAGGTTTTTGTTGGTTCCAATACCGAAAAAGTGGTGCGAACTTCAGAAGTGCCAGTTTTGGTAATTAAACACCAAGCAACCAATTTTAATCCGCAGTTGGGGATTTTTGCCTGTGATTTTCTAGAAAATTCAATTCAATCTTATAAAAGAGCAAAAGCAGTATTTGAGCTTTTCGGGATTAAAATGCAACTCCTGTATGTTAACCTTTCCGGAGATTTTAGGAGTACGCGAGAAATAGAAAAACGAATACTCAACTTTTTTAATACGGCAGAGGAGCCTGAACCCTTTGAGCGTTTAAACGAAGTAGTGCATTACAACGATTATTCGGTTGAAGCTGGAATATTTGCTTATAGCCAAATAACAGGCGCAGATATTATCGCTTTGCCAACGCAAGGTCGCCAAGGTCTGGCGCACTTTTTCTCCGGAAGTATTGGGGAAGATGTGGTTAACCATTCCGACTTGCCAGTAATGACGTTTAGAATATAGTTAATTGCTATCGACATCAATTAACAAAAAAGCAGGACTTCTAATTTTGGATTCCTGCTTTTATTATTTTATCGAATGTCCGTAATGCATCATAATATTTAACCTACATCAAAAGGATATTATTAAACCAGCCCTGAAGGGGCGAAAACATCGTAACATCGGGCAAGGCCCGGTGGGGCAAACCTGTGACACACAAAGCCCTGAAAGGGCGTAATACGTGTCGCCTTTCAGGGCTGTCCTTAGACCGGTTAAGTGCAGATAAGCTGTTAGGGTTTTTGATAGGGCTTTTGATAGGGCGTTGCCTTGTCTTATGATACGCTGCCCTATCAGAACATAAGTATTTTCGATATCTAAAAAGGTTCGCTTGCAGACGCAATAATTAACACATAATTTGAACTAACCAATCATATTACTGATCGCGGATATTCATAATTATTTTAAAGTGTTTAGTGCAATTTCAATCATCTGAGAAAAACTGCCTTCCCGCTCCTCAGAGGTTGTAGTTTCTCCCGTTACCAAGGAATCGGAGATCGTTAAAATAGCCAAGGCGTTTACATTAAACTGGGCGGCAATGGTATAAAGTCCTGCGGCTTCCATTTCTACACAAAGCACTCCAAAATTTGCCCATTTCTTATAATTTTCAAAGTTATCTTCATAAAACTGATCGCTGGAAAGTACGTTTCCCGCTTTTATGGCTATATTGTTTTCCTTGGCATAATGCGCGGCTTTCATTAACAAATCAAAATTTGCGGTAGGGGAGAAGTCGCAATTTACAAAACGGGCGTTGTTAATCCCAGAGTTAGACGATGCAGTCATGGCAATTACAATATCGCGCAGTTTGACCTCTGCTTTATAGGAGCCGGCTGAGCCAACGCGTATCAGGTTTTTTACTCCGTATTCGTTTATAAGTTCATGGCAATAAATTAAGGCCGAAGGAATACCCATACCTGTGCCTTGTACGGAGACTTTCTTTCCTTGAAAAGTGCCAGTGTAGCCCAGCATACCCCGAACCTGATTGTAGCATTTTGCATCTTCCAAAAAAGTTTCTGCAATCCATTTTGCCCGCAATGGGTCTCCGGGAAGCAATACGGATTCTGCAATTTCCCCAGGTTTGGCCTCAATATGTGTGCTCATCAATCTTGTTTTTTTGTGTTGCTGACTATTTTAATTCCCGAAGAGGTGCCAATCCTGCTAATACCCATGGCAATGTATTTTTTTGCAGTGGCAGAATCTCTTATTCCGCCAGAGGCTTTAACCTTTAGAGTATCTCCAACTTCGTCATGCATAATTTTTACGGCTTCTTCCGTAGCACCGCCAGTGCCAAATCCAGTTGAAGTTTTTACATAATCTGCCATGGCATTTTTACAAATTTGGCAGGCTTTTCTTATTTCTTCATTGGTTAAATAACAGGTTTCTAGAATCACTTTTAAGATTCGGTTGCCAATTGCATTTTTTACGGCTGCAATTTCCGCTTGTACTTCATCATAAAGTTTCGCCTTAATAAAACCTACATTGAGCACCATATCAATTTCGTCGGCACCGTCTTTTACGGCTTGTTTCGCTTCAAAAACTTTTACTTGGCTAGTAGATGCCCCTAAAGGAAAACCTACAACCGAGGCTATTTGCACCTCAGTGCCTTTTAACTCATGTTTTGCTTTTGCTACATTACAAGGGTTTACGCAAACGGCATAAAAACTATTTGCTTTTGCTTCTTTGCAGAGCTTCTCAATGTCGTCCGGCGTAGCAGTTGGCTTTAGCAAGGTGTGGTCTATATAATCGTTTAGCTTCATTCGTTTTTGTGTTGGTTGATGATTGCTATCAGCTCCTCTTTCTGCAATACGCCACTTTGACGCCACAGCTGTTTTCCATTTTGAAATAGTAGCATTGTTGGTACACCTCTAACTTGATATTGCTGTGCCAAGGGTTGGTTTTTATCAACGTCTATTTTTACGATCTTAATTGAATCGCCCAACTCGTCTTTTACATTTTTAAGAATTGGAGCTAGCATTTTACACGGCCCGCACCAATCGGCAAAAAAATCTACCAAAACAGGGGTTTCACCGTCTATAATATTTTTAAAATTACTTTTCATTTTATAAATTTATTGAAAGAAACGATTCTTTTTCTGACTTCTTAAAACTGGCATTAACATTTTTAATGGAATGCGAATGGAGTACGTTCCCGTATAGGATGGGCAAATAACGCAATCGTCAAAATAGTACTCCACAACATCCTCGTCTATTACAAAGTTGTTTTTTGAGGCAAAAAAGTCATCGGCTGAGATAGCCCAGCAATCATAGTACATATCGCCAGAGTTTATTTTATCTGTAAGCAGCTCGTTTAAAATGCCTCGAAGTTCTTCTTCGGAACCATCAATAAAGAAATCTTCAAAATTCATAAATACAAAGCGTTCCAGATCAAAATTTAAGGTCTCAAATGTATAAGAAGCGTGAGCCGCACCTGTGTAATGGTTTTCTTTATAAAACAATACACTTAGTAGTTGATCGTTAAGGTTGAAGACTTTATATTCAACGATACGCTTTTCGTGCTCTTGCGGAATTCCTAAAGAGTCACAAAGCCGTTTTTCTTCTAGAATTTGTTTTTCCACTCCTTTGGTATCCAAATAATATTTACTGATGTACTCATTAAAGTTTTCAAAGCGCGGATTTATTTCTTCATTTAGATATGGGTATTTAAAATCCATGGTATAGCCTTCGTCTTCTTTAAAAAAGGACTTTGAAATAAGGAGGCTCTTAAGTTCTGCGCGCTGGTCTTGTTTTTCAATGAGCTCCTTTCTTTTTAAGTTGAAGGTTTGCTCCATTTTTTGTAAATCCTTGTCGGAGATAATTGTAGTATCAATTTTTTCTGTAGTAGTCTTTGTTTCAGGCAGAACTGTATCCTTTTTTGGCTCGTTTTTACAAGCAAGGAGTGTGAGTATAAGTAGACCGGTAATGAGGTATTTCATGTATTGTATGGTTTAAAACATAAAAGTAGGGAAAGAAATTAAGCTAGTAAAATAATGTTTATTTTGAAGGCAGTTATTCTTTTAGTAAAATTTTTAATTTGGTTAAAAGTATTACTTCACTTTTATTTTTTTTAGCGAAAGAACTGGCAATTGCATTGGCTGTTTTCCAAATTAATTGTTTGCGTTCATCTGTAAAAAGCTCGGGGTTTTCTTTTTTGTAATCTGCAAAACTGTCAAAGCACTCATTTGCGTCTAGCTGCTCATAGTCAAACCATTCAAAAACAACTTCCATTTGATGGGCCGCATCGGTATGGAACGGGTCTTTATAATCATCAAGGTTTTTCCACTCTTCAAGTATCACCGTCTTTAATGCGTTGTATTCCTCTTTACGCACCACCTTGTCTGCCGCCGCAATGGCGTAAAAAAGTTCCCCTGTTTTTTGATAGAACAGCAGCTTTGGCTTATCTAAATTTTCCATGACGCTATTGTTTTTTTGAATTTATGACTTTAAGGTGGTAAATCTAAATTGATTTAATTGGAATACTTATGATATAAATCAGTTCACAAAAACTGTTTAATTTCATTACTTTTGGACGATGCGCGTATTTGAAGAAAAAAAAGGCAACGTTTTTAGGATACTTTCTGAAGCTATTTCAGAAGGAATTGTCATTGTTAATGAAAAACAAGAAATTGTTACCTCTAATGAAGCCGGAGACCGAATGTTTGGATATGAACCTGGCGAACTGTTGGGTAAGAACTTAAACGTTTTGATTCCGCGAGATTATAAAAAATCGCACCCAGACCAAGTTAATAATTATTTGGGAAGCAATGATCCGCGTAAAATGGGCCATGGGCGCGATTTGTACGGAAGGCGAAAGGATGGAAGTACTTTTCCTGTTGAAGCAGGTTTAAATCCATTCGAAATTTATGGCAATAGATATGTAATGGCATTGGTAACCGATATTACGATACGGAAAAACCAAGAGCTGCAAATTGTAGAGCTCAACAATCAACTAGAGCAGAAAATTGAAAAACGTACAGCGGCTTTAAAAGAGAGCGTTATTGATTTAAAACAAGAAGTCGCAAAACGTAAGGACGCTGAAGATAAAATGAAGGAATCGCTCCGGAAGGAACGGGAGTTAAACGATCTAAAAACAAAGTTTCTCTCTTTGGTTTCGCACGAGTTTAAAACGCCTCTAAGCGGTATTCTTACTTCGGCCACACTCGCCGGAAAATATACCGAGGCCGAGCAACAAGACAAGCGTGAAAAACATTTACGCACCATTAAGAGTAAAGTAAAATACCTAAACAATATTTTAAACGACTTTCTATCCATTGAACGAATAGAGTCTGGAAAAACCACTTATAAGTTTGATACCTTCCCGTTGAGTAAGGTTGTGAACGAAGTAATTTACAACGCAAATATGTTGTTAAAGGAAGACCAGACAATCAATTATCCAGAAAATATAGATGATATTTCAGTTTTCTTTGATGAAAAAATTCTGGAGTTATCGCTTTCCAACCTTATTAACAATGCTATAAAATACTCGCCAGAATCTACCACCATTGACGTAGTTGTTATTCCTGAAAAAGAATCGCTTCGCATTAAAATTATAGATGAGGGCCGAGGAATACCTGAAAAAGAGCAAAAATTTATTTTCAATAGATATTTCCGGGCAGAAAATGCGCTATTAGATCAAGGCACCGGAATTGGTCTTAATATTGTTAAAAGTCATTTGGAAAGCCTTGGCGGTACTATTACTTTTGAAAGCCAAGAAAATAAAGGAAGTACTTTTACCATTTCTTTTCCAACAAAAAATACTAAAGAATAAAATGAAGACACTACTTCTAATTGAAGACGATGCGGCACTGCGTGAAAACACTGCCGAACTTTTAGAGCTTTCAGGCTACAAGGTAATAACTGCGCCAAACGGTAAATTTGGAATAGAAAAAGCCACCCGAGAAATTCCAGATATTATTGTCTGCGATATTATGATGCCTGAAATTGATGGCTATGGTGTCTTAGAGGCATTGGCTGCAAATGAAAAGACCACCCATATTCCATTTATCTTTCTTTCGGCAAAAACCGAACACAAAGAGGTGCGAAAAGGTATGGATATGGGAGCAGACGATTATTTAACCAAGCCTTTTGAAGAAACCGAATTATTGAGTGCTGTTGAAAGCCGATTGGCAAAAGCACAAATTCTAGAAATGCGTAAAACGAGTCCGGAAACAGAAGCTGTAGATGAAGAAGATAGCCCCAAAAACCTAAATCAGCTTAAAAACTTTTTTTGTGACGAAGGCGAAATTGCTCATTATAAAAAAGGAGAAGACATTTACCGAAAGGGAGACCACTCCAACAGTCTGTTTTTAATTTTAAAAGGTGTTGTGAAAACACATACAATGGACGAGAACGTAAAGGAGCTTATAACCGGCCTGTACAAAGCAGACGACTTCTTGGGCTTTACCTCTTTTGATGAAAACATACCCTATAGTGAAACGGCTACGGCAGTAGAAGATGTTGAATTGGTGGGCTTGTCAAAAACGTATTTGCTAGATATTCTTAAAAAGAGCCAAGAGGTATCTCTAGAGCTCATGAACTTACTTACCGATAACCTTTCTGAAATTAAAGAACAATTGATAAAAATGGCCTATAGCTCCGTTCGTAAGAAAACTGCAGCTACAATAATTCAATTTGTTGAAATTATGAACAATGACCACGCAGCACCTTTGCGTATTTCTCGAAACGACCTTGCTACAACCGCTGGTATTGCCACAGAAAGTTTAATACGAACACTTTCTGAGTTTAAGAAGAAAGGTATTATTGAAATTGAAGGCAGGGATATTCGCATTATAGACTTGGAAAGCCTTCAAGAGATTAAATGATCTTTTTGGGCGTTTAGTAAGGTACTCACCTCTAATCTGGAAGGTATATACAAGACTTAAAGGTGTTTATTTTTTAAAAAACTGATTTTTGTCATTTTGCATATCGAAACATACAGATACATTTGTCCGTAAGATTTTGTAATAATGAATATATTAATTCCTACGGATTTTTCTGAAAATGCGCATAATGCTATTCGGTATGCGTTAGATTATTTTGCGCATATTCCCGTTAATTTTTATATTCTTCATGTGTCACAAAAAGCTTCACCCGAAATAGAGGATGAGCTTTATTTTGAATCAGATTTGGCTGTGCCTACCCTAAGGAATCCATCTGCTCTTTTAAAGGAAGAAATAAATACCTGTCGTATTTCAGCTAAAAATTCGGAACACAATTTTTTTCCACTCCAAGACGAATCCAGTTTAGTTGAAAGTATTCGCAAGCAAATAGTTGAAAAACAAATTGACTATATTGTTATGGGCACGAGGGGAGCCTCTAAAAATAGTAAAAACGAAATAGGAAGTAATACCTGCGAAGTGATTAAAAAGGTGAAATGCCCAATATTGGCAATTCCTGAAAACGCAAGATATAGAGGGGTTGAAAACCTAGCTTTTGTAACCGATTACAACTGTATTTATCGCAATAAGATAATCAGTACACTCTCTGAAACCTTAGAGCTGCATAACACACCGCTTCGGGTTCTGCATGTAAAGTCTCAAGCCACTAGCGGTCTTACAGCCGGACAAACAGACAACAAGGGGTTTTTACATTACTTTTTCAGAGATAAGAAACACAGTTTTCATTTTGTAGAAAGTAAGAAAATGGAAATGGGTATTCAGGATTTTGTTGAAACCTGGGATATAAGCCTAATATCCATTGCTGCCAAAAATCTAAATTTTATAGAACGATTACTTTTAAAACCGGCAATAGAAGCTGTTAGTTATCATACGCATGTTCCATTTTTGGTAATCCACGAGTGATGCCAATTCAAAAATAGCTTCAGAAAAACAAGTGTTCTTTTTAAAATTGTACCGAAGCCCTCTTACTCTTCCTGCTCAATTGGGTGGTCTTCGTAAAAATCTTTAAACGTTTTGTCGGTGGCATATTTATCGTGAAGGATTTTATATACAGAAATAACTAAAAATACTTCGCCTAAAATGCTGAGATAGAATACCCAGTTAAATGGTAAATCCATTGCAGCAAATATTGCAACCGTTACCAAAATTAAAGTTGATATAGCTAAGTAAGCAAGTGGATTGATTTTCATAACTTTTTTACAATAAGATACAAAATGTGATAGGGTTTGCCTCTTAATGAATCCTTAAATGTCAATATCTTGGCTGACATTCGTCATGTTTTTACTGGTTTCAAACCCTTATATTTACATACTAATCTTTAAGAAGAGCACGATGCGAAAAATATTGATCCCAACTGATTTCTCTAAAAATGCTATGAACGCTGCAAAATATGCGGCCGAGCTTTTTAAACATGGGCCGTCAGAAATTTACTTGCTACATACTTTTGCAGATGAAGTTTATGACGCTAAAACCCGCTTGGCAGATGCCGTTTTTGGTGAATTACAGCAAGAAGTACTCCATAAAGCGGAAGCGAATTTGGAGAAAATGCGACAAGATCTTTTTAATATTTCGCCCAACCCGAAACATAAAGTTTTTACAATTGCTGAATTTGGCATGTTGGTAGATTCTGTAAATGAATTGGTAGAACGTGAAAATATAGATGTAGTTGTAATGGGAACCCAAGGCGAAACAGATGACAAGCAGTTAACTTTTGGTAGCAATACACTGCAGGTAATTAAATATGTAAAATGCCCTGTCTTGGCAGTACCCGAAGTATTTGGTGACGTGCATCCTAAAAACATGCTATTCCCCACCGACTATCAGGTTCCTTTTAAACGTCGTGAATTAAAGCTTTTGGGAACAACGGCGAAATGTTTTGCCACTAAAATCAACTTCTTGTATGTTTCTAAATTCCCTACTCTTTCACTTAGGCAAGAGGATAACAAAGCTTTTTTAGAAAGTTCTTTGACCGAAAATCGGATAAGTTATACCCAAGACTCCGGAACCGATATAACCGCAGCGATAAACAAATATATAGACCAGCACGAGGTTGATATGTTAGTTATGGTAAATACCAGACATTCCTATTTGGAAAATATTTTGTACCAATCAACAATCGAGAAAATTGGACTTCAAATAAAGATTCCATTTTTAGTGCTTCAGAATTTACCGCGCTAACGGACAACTTCAAAAATGTAAAATGTTCAATAAAAATTTTATATCTGCAGAATATTAGATATTTTAAGCTTCTAAATTTTATAAAGAACCTTTTTAGCACGCGTTTCATATATTCTGCTGTACCAAATAAAAAATAACAAATGAAAAAAATATTAGTGCCAACCGATTTTTCAGACAATGCATATTCGGCCTTGTGCTATGTGTCAAAACTGTACAGTGCTGAATCTTTACAAATTACGGTGCTCCATTCCTTTAACAGTGAGGTAGAAAGTATGGGGCCGCGTATGGATATAAAAAAGTCTGAAGCGCTTACAAAAACCTTACTTAAGGAATCTGTTTTGGAGGGTGATCAGATGATTAAACGTTTAAAAGTAGATGCGCCCAAGTTAAAACATGATTTTAAAGTTTTGGCAACCCCTGCAATGTTGTCAGATAGTATTGACTCGCTTGTAGTTAATGAAGGATATGACCTTGTGGTTATGGGGAGCAAGGGCCAAACCGGTGCCGAAGATATACTTATGGGAAGCACAACCGATAGAATAGTTAATACCCTGGAGGCTTGCCCATTGCTTATAGTGCCAGAGCAAGTTGAATTTTCTATGCCTACTGAAATTGCTTTTGCTTCAGATTATAACGAGTTTTATTCACTTTCAGAATTAAAACCCATTACGCGCCTGGTAAGACAATACGGTTCTAACCTGAATATAGTTAACGTAGGTTCAGAGGCTGATCTTGATAAAAAGCAAAAGCTTAATTTCGAGAAGTTCAATACTGATCTTACGGAATATAATTCAAATTTTTATTTTGTGCCAAAAAGGGGCAGTGTTTCAAAAACGCTATTTAACTTTATAGATGAAAAAAACATAGCCTTATTTGCCTTAATATACCATAAGCACAATTTTATAAAGCAGCTTTTTCGCGAGCCTGTTGTTAGTAGGCTAGGGGAGCATATGTATGTGCCAACCCTTGTAATTCCGCAGCAATATTAAACCGCTTGTTTTAAAGCAAAAACCAAATTATTTAAAAACAGTATATGAAAAAACGAATATTAATACCAACCGACTTTTCTCAAAACGCCCACAATGCAGTTAAATATGCAATGGAACTCTACAGGCGGGAATCCTGTGAGTTTTTTATGCTTAACACCTATTATTTATCGGGGTTTTCAAAAGATAACCTTTTGGTCCCTGAGCCTACAGATGAAGCTTTGGCAAAAGTAAAGGATCGTTCTGAAAAAAATATGGAACGCTTAAAAGTACGGATGGGTTTTTATGATCAAAATGAAAAACACACTTTCAACTATTTAAGTGAGTTTGGATCTTTTTACGATGTTGTGAAAAAAGTAGTGGAACGGGAAGATATTCAGCTTGTGGTTATGGGAACCCAAGGCGAAACAGACAGTAAAACAGTAATCTTGGGGAGTAATGCCTTAAATGTTATGGAGAAAATACGAAACTGCCCAATCCTAGCAATTCCTTCAACGGTGCTTTTTAAAGAGCCTAACGAGATTGTGTTTCCCACTAGTTATAGAACCCACTATAAACAAAGAGAACTGGGTACCTTAGTTGAAATTTCACGCCTTACCAATTCCCCAATACGTATTTTACACATCCAAAAAGGGAAGACTTTAACCGATGCCCAATTACAGAATAAAGAGCTGTTGGAAACAATCATGCAACCGGCATCCTTTACCCATCATACCTTATATAATTTAGACTTAAAAGATGGGGTAACTTCGTTTATACAGAGTCGCCAGAGCGAAATGATTGCTATTGTTAATAAAAAACATAATTTTTTCGGAAGTATTTTTTCTAACCCAATGGTTAGGGAGCTTGGTAAACATACCAATGTACCTATTTTAGCCATGCACGATTTAAGGAACTAAATAGCCATAGGGGATTGTTGGCCTATCAGTTTGTTGATTTAAAGGATGTTATTATGCAAAAACAAATTTTAATACCCACCGATTATTCAAAAAATGCCTTCAATGCCATTGTATATGCCTTTGAGCTTTTTGAAGAGGAGGAGTGTGTATTCCACATTTACCACACTTATTTTTTAGGCCGTTCAGCTCAAGAAAACTTAATGTTTCC
This sequence comes from Aequorivita marina, assembly GCF_031631895.2. Taxonomy (NCBI): domain Bacteria; kingdom Pseudomonadati; phylum Bacteroidota; class Flavobacteriia; order Flavobacteriales; family Flavobacteriaceae; genus Aequorivita; species Aequorivita marina. The sequence goes on along the minus strand of NZ_JAVMBW020000003.1, from coordinate 47,650 downwards.
AGAGCCACAGCAGCATGAGTATGATGCCGAAGCACGATTTTCAGAAGAGAGTCTAGACCGATTAAAGCGTAAGCTTAGCCTCAGAGCAGATAATCCGAAACATACGGTGCATTTTAGTCATCAGTTTGGTACCCTTATAGATTTATTGGAGAAAAAAGTAAGGAATGAAGGCATAGATCTCATTGTTATGGGAACCCGTGGGATAACGGATGACAGAAAAATAGCCTACGGTAGAAACGCTGTAAATGTTATGGAATCCATCCGCGAATGCGGTGTTTTGGCTGTTCCAAGGAATATTTCGTATAAACGCATTAACGAAATTGTTTTTCCAACGAATTTTAAAGTTCACTATAACCAGAACGAAATGAAAACTCTTGCCAGCATTGCCGGGCAGGAAAAAACTCCAATTCGCATTGTCCATATTGGAAAAGAGGCCGATCTTTCCGAAAAACAAAAAACGAACCGCAAACAACTGGAAAACCATTTAAACCAATTGGAATTTTCATATCACTGGCTTGAAAAAGTTGGCGTTAAGGAAGGCGTTCTTTCATTTGCAGACCAGCGCAATAGCGGCTTGATAGCTTTTGTAAATAGAAAGCATTGGTTTTTTGGAAGTGTTTTTTCAAATCCTTTGGTTAAAAGCCTTGGTGTACATTCTAGCGTGCCGGTTCTCGCGCTTCACGACTCCAGAGATTAAATGATTGGCATCGTTAGATGGTATTGAAGGTATAGCGCATTGTAAAGAAAAGACTGGGTTTTCTGATTAAAAACAGTGGAGTTCCCGTAAAATAGATTCAAATCTAACTGCAGCAACATATACCTGGGTAGAATAGTGCGTGGCTTTCTTTTCAAACTATGACATTTTGATAACGAAATTCTACTATATATTGCCGATATTTGTTTTTGCCCTTACATTTGTGGCATGAACCAATCAAAAAATAAACTATGGGAATGAACAAAAATACGGTATTGGCTTGGGCTACTTTTATTATGATTGTAATGGGCTGTACTTTGATTGCGCTCGGGGCTTTTCGTTATGACGATGTTGCAGGTTGGGGCTTTGCTTCTGTGGGTATTGGCTTCTTTGCCATTGCTTGGGTTTTTAATGCGCTTAAAGGAAGAGTTTGATTGCCTAATCAGAAAAGAGCGGTATCTTTCAAAATACACTATAAATTATGTCTGAAGATAAAATAATACGGGAACAGTTGGTGAAACATCTGGAAGGTGGAGCGGCCTTTATGCCGATTACCGAAATATTGAAAAAGATTTCCTTTGAAGATATCAATACCAGACCAAATTCATTGCCTTATTCTTTATATGAATTGTTTTTTCACGTTGTTTTTACTCAGAAAGACATAGTTAAATTCACCTGCTCTGAGGATTATACCGAACCAAAATGGCCCGATTTTTATTGGCCAAAGGAAAAACTATGTCGTCATAAGGAAGAATGGGAAACACTGAAGGCAGAATACATTACAGATCGAGACCGTTTAAAAAACTTCTTGTTAAATGTGGAAAATAAACTAACTGAGCCTGTAAAAAACGGAAAGGAAGGGCAAAGCTTACTACGCGAGCTTACGCTTTTAATTGAACATACGGCCTATCATACAGGGCAAATGCTAATTTTAATGAGGCTGATGAACTTGCGCTAACTGTATTTAATTTATGGTTTATAGTTTGGAGCTTAAGCAACTTATTGTTTCCTGTAAATTACACGTATGGCAAGAATATAAAAATTTAAAGATTTAGTCCCGAAACGTCGGGATAGCAAAATGGAAGAGCAAGCTGCAGGTATGTTGAAGAAATATTTTAACATACAGGTATTGATTATACTTTCAGACTTCGGAATCAAATGGAAGGTAATTTAAGATTGATTATGGATAACTGGTAGAAGACTTTGATAGAGATGGCAATACGGAATTTGCTAACTTTCACAGTTATTCAAAAAAATTAGTCGGCTAAATAAAAACTCAAACCTACAGCGCATTCGCTAAAAGCTTGCTTTCCGAAGAAGAATTTAGTAAACGTAAGGAAGAAGTGTACGAATTAGAAAAAAAATAAAATAGGAGCCTTTATAAATTATTTAAAATACTCTGGAATAAAGGGACAAAAGTTAAAGAAAGAGTAGTTTTCAACTAACAATAAATATAAATCATAAACATTCATGTCTGACGATAAAAAAGTAATTTTCTCAATGTCTGGGTTGACAAAAACCTATCAAAATGCTCAGACTCCGGTGCTTAAAAACATCTATTTAAGTTTTTTCTACGGAGCTAAAATTGGTATTCTAGGTCTAAACGGAAGTGGTAAATCTACCTTATTGCGAATCATTGCCGGAGAAGAAAAAAACTATCAGGGCGATGTGGTTTTTGCACCCGGATACTCAGTAGGCTACCTGGAACAAGAACCGAAGCTAGATGAAACCAAAACGGTTCTGGAGGTAGTAAAAGAAGGAGTTCAAGAGGTGGTTGATGTTCTTGACGAATACAACAAAATAAATGATATGTTCGGCCTGCCCGAGGTTTATGAAAACCCGGAGAAGATGGAGGAACTGATGGCAAAACAGGCAAAACTTCAGGATAAAATTGACGCCACCAATGCTTGGGAGCTCGATACAAAACTAGAAATTGCAATGGATGCCTTAAGAACACCAGATCAGGATAAGCTAATTAGCGTTCTTTCTGGAGGTGAAAAAAGAAGAGTAGCGCTTTGTAGGCTTTTGTTAAAAGAACCAGATGTGTTGCTGCTAGATGAGCCAACCAACCACTTAGATGCTGAAAGTGTGCATTGGTTAGAACACCATTTGGCATCTTATAAAGGAACTGTTATAGCCGTTACGCACGACCGTTATTTCTTGGATAATGTAGCCGGTTGGATTCTGGAACTGGATAGAGGGGAAGGCATTCCATGGAAAGGGAATTACTCTTCTTGGCTAGACCAAAAGTCAAAACGTTTGGCACAAGAGCAGAAACAAGCTGGCAAGCGTCAAAAAACATTAGAGCGAGAGCTAGAATGGGTTCGTCAGGGTGCTAAAGGCCGACAAACAAAGCAGAAGGCACGTTTACAGAACTACGACAAATTATTGAGCCAAGATCAAAAGAAATTGGACGAAAAACTGGAAATCTACATCCCCAATGGACCGCGTTTAGGAACCAATGTTATTGAAGCCAGTGGGGTTTCAAAGGCATTTGGAGATAAACTGCTTTATGACGATTTAAACTTTAAATTACCGCAAGCGGGAATTGTTGGTATTATTGGCCCAAACGGTGCGGGTAAAACAACCATTTTCAAAATGATTATGGGCGAGGAAACACCAGATAAAGGTACCTTTGACGTGGGAGAAACTGCAAAAATTGCCTATGTAGATCAATCGCACGCAAATATTGACCCGGAAAAAACAATCTGGCAAAACTTTAGCGATAGCCAAGAACTCATTATGATGGGTGGCAGACAAGTGAATTCACGCGCCTATTTAAGTCGTTTTAACTTTAGCGGAAGCGAGCAGAATAAAAAAGTTTCTATGCTTTCGGGTGGTGAACGAAATAGACTTCATTTGGCAATGACCCTAAAAGAAGAAGGAAACGTACTTTTATTAGATGAGCCTACAAACGATCTGGACGTAAACACGTTACGCGCCTTAGAAGAAGGTCTGGAAAACTTTGCAGGATGTGCCGTTGTTATTAGTCACGACCGTTGGTTCTTAGACAGAATTTGTACCCATATTCTTGCTTTTGAAGGAAATAGTGAGGTCTATTATTTTGAAGGTGGATTCACCGATTATGAAGAGAATAAGAAAAAACGTTTGGGTGGCGACTTGATGCCAAAGCGAATTAAATACAAAAAATTGATACGATAGGTTATGTGGAAAAACATTGTCTTTGTTGCTTTGGTTGTTGGCTTAACTTCTTGTGGAGGTAAAAAAGCTGCCATGGATTCATCAAATGAAAACACAAAAGTTGTTCGCTCCAATTCTGATAATATTAAGTTGGGGAAAAATAAAGTGGTTTCCTATAAAAGCTTAGGAAATGGCGTTGCTTCAATTTCATTGCATCTTTTTGAGAACAATACGTTTAAATTTAATTTTAAAAGTATTCCCCAGCCAGATACCAATGAAAAACCAACTGTTATTTCAGAAAAGGGAACGTATAAAATTGACGGAAATTGGAGCGTTTTAAACTTTAAGAAACCTAACTTCTCATTATCTGCTATTTTTGATAAAAATTATGGAGATGCAACGCAATTTAAAGTGCTTGATGACGATACCGTTAAAATAAATACCACCAAAGGTGTTTTGCCCATTTGGGGTGTGGTTTGTGAAAAGCAATAAGACGCTTTTTTACAGATAACCAAAGCTAATGTTGATAATAAAAAAGCACTGCAATACATTTTTGCGGTGCTTTTTTATATTTTCAAGTATTTGGCCTATGGCTTTTTTACCGCAATTTTAAGATGTGATTGCTAACACTATGATAATAACGAAACCGAATCGCTCACTAAATATGCAATTGCTTTACCCACTTGATTTGGAAAAATTTCTGCTGCAGGAGAGCCTTCACAAATATGAAGGTAGCGGGCGTTTTTGTGTTTTGAAAGTTGCGAAACAAATATCCGGGCTTCGGTAAGTGTGAATCCACTTGGGGTCATGGCGCTACTGCCCATCATTTCAACAGCATCTAGGTCTAGCTCAATGCCAAAGTTTTGATTGCAGCAAAAGCCTTCAGCTTCCTTTAAAGCTTCGGAAAAAGAGGTGTCTTGCTTTACTGAAATAGCTTCAAAAAGATTGAATTTTACACGTTCAGAATTTTTTTCAATCGAACTAAAAACAGCTTCTGAAGTATAGTTACTGTGAAGTCCGAAAATAAAGTATTTATCTAAAAAGCCTTTGTCAAAAGCATATGAAAATCCATTGCCACTATGACGATGCTCCAGGGAACGAAAATCGGTATGTGCATCAAAATTAATGCAGTTTATAGAACTTTCTAAAGCTTCTGAAGTGCCTCTTAGGTTTCCGTAACTGTTGTTGTGGCCTCCACCAATAATTATTGGAAACTTACCGGCTTCTACAATTTTCTTGATGGTTGCTGTAACTTTATGGTCTATTTGGGTAACCAGCTCGCCTAATTCTTCTAAATAATGGTCTTTTTCTTTGGAGAGGTATCCGGCCTGCCGCATTTGAGTATCGCAGTCTATTTCGCCCAACAGAATTACACCTTCAGCATTGGTTAAATGGTTGTATTGAATATTTAGAAAACTTCCCAATGCAGCTTCCCAGGCTTTTGATGTGCCTGGCTTACCGGAGTTTGCCCGAACGCCAATATCTTCGGGAATTCCTAAAAGCACGTATTTGGCTGAATGGTTTTTTAAATCGTCAAGACTTTCAACAAAACTAATCTTTTCGCCGAACTTGATTTCGCCGCCGCGTTTTTTAATATAGGGCGCAACATGTTTTTCAGAATATAGTTTTACAAAGCTCATAACGTTAATTTTAGTAGATTTATCTCACTATTTAAATACACCTTCCCTTGAAAAAAGAGAAGGTATATTTAATCTATAAAGTAGGATTATTTTTTTACTTCTTCGCCATTTATTATTACAGAATCAATCATATTACTACCAAAGGCATAGGGCAAATAACCGTATGATGGTATTGGCTTTGTAATAATTAAATTGGCTTTTTTCCCTTTCGTAACACTTCCGTGAGAGGCGCTAAGACCCATTGCATAAGCTCCGTTTATAGTAGCGGCATTGATAGCCTCTTCAGGCGTAAGCTTCATTTTAATACAGGCTGTTGCAACTACAAAATTCATGTTTCCACTTGGAGTAGAACCCGGATTGTAATCTGTAGCCAAGGCTAAGGGCAATCCAGCATCAATCATTTTTCTGCCGGGTGCGTAGGGAATACTCAAAAAGTAAGAGCAGGAGGGAAGGGCCACGGGCATGGTGTCGCTATGCTGAAGATCGGCTATATCTTTATCGGTCATTACCTCTAAGTGATCTACACTTAATGCGTTGTGCCGTACTGCTGCCTCAATACCGCCAATGCTGTTAAACTGGTTGACATGGACCTTTGGAATGAGGTTGTATTTTTTTCCTTCAGTGAGCATCCGTTCCATATCTGCTACCGAGAAATATCCTTTTTCACAGAAAATATCAACGTAATCGGCAAGTTTTTCCTCAGCTACTTTTGGTAACATTTTGTTGTATAACAGCTCCATATAAGCCTCTTTGTTATCCTTGTATTCGGTGGGAATAGCATGGGCACCCAAAAAACTGGTTTTAATACTTACGGGATATTCCGTAGCAAGTTTTTTGGCAACCCGAAGCATTTTCATTTCGGCTTCTGTAGTAAGGCCATAGCCACTTTTTATTTCAATGGCACCGGTGCCAAGCTGCATCACTTCTTCTAATCTTGTGGCAGACTGCGCATACAAATCCTCTTCAGAAGTTTCTTGAAGTTTTTTCGCACTATTGACAATTCCACCACCTTTTTCGGCAATTTCTTGATAGCTAAGGCCTTTGATTCTATCTACAAATTCCTGCTCCCGATTGCCGGCATACACAATATGCGTATGGCTATCGCACCAAGCAGGAAGTACGGTTTTCCCTGTACAATCCACGGTTTTAAAACCTTCTTGATCAGGCATTTTGTCCATGCTACCGTAATCTTCAATTAGGCCATGATTGATAAAAACCCAGGCGTTTTTAAGGGTTGGCAATTCCTTCATCTCTTCGCCCCTCAGTTTTGATGGACAGTTTTCGCGAACTTGTAACAGCTCTTTTATGTTAGTGAGTAATAGTTTCATTAGTGTATTTTTATTTCTGAAATTAATGTGTTCCCAAAATATAATTTAGCATTCTTCAATTCATTCGGAACTATAAAATATATATCGAGAACGTTTTTATCTATAAAATTGGGTTTTAAATAAATGGTATGAATAATTGGTTTTCGTTTTGTGCCAAAGTTAAGATTAACGGCGCAATCCTTAAAACCGTTGATACTATATTCGTTAAAAGTGTTTTTTATTGAAGGATCATACGTTGCGAAAATAGGTTTTTCAGTATTGTTTGTGGTTAAAAGCTGAAAGCCTTTGCTCCTGAAAAAAGTGGCAAAAAGTGCTTCTGAAACGCTAAATCGTGCCTTAAACCCATCAGACACTAATGAAAGCTTGTTGGGGTCAAACATGGTCTCCTTCCCATCTAAGGAACGCAGCTTAAGCCTAACCTGAACCCTTTTATCATCTTTGCCGGAAAGAATGTTGTATGTTCCTCCAAATTGGACTGAAAAGGCGCCAATTCTTCGGGCTTTTACCATTTTTAAGCTCAGGTTCTCTGATTCAATAACAACTTGACCATAGCTAGAATAACCTACGATAAAAAGCAGTACGATCAGAACCGTTTTTCTCATGCCATAAAGATACTTAAAATGTTAGCAGTTACAGTTTGGACTGTATTTTGAATTGATATGCATCCGTACTGAAAACGAATTTTTTAGAGGAATATAACTAGATCGCTCAAAAGCATGGCGTTACACCGTCTATTATAAAAGTCCATACGTTGTAGAATACAATTTGTTGTGAAGCATTCAAAATATCTTGAAGTATTTTGCCGCCGACTTTCTTATCGCGATTCTCGAAAAATCCATACCTTTAAACTTTTGAAAAACAGAATCTCCATGAAACCAAAATCTAAAGGCCTCAATACTATTTGCACCCATGTTGGCGAGGTAACTGACGAGCAATTTAAAGGTGCCGTTTCGCCTTTGTTTATGTCTAGCAGTTATGCGTTTGAAGATGTTGCTGTAAAGCGGTATCCGCGTTATTTTAACACGCCAAACCAAGAGGCGCTATGTAAGAAAATTGCAATGCTAGAAAAATGTGAGGCCGGATTAATTTTTGGTAGCGGTATGGCAGCGGTAAGTACTACCATGCTTGCCTTTTTACACAAAGGAGACCATGTTGTTTTGCCCCAGACCCTCTACGGCGGAACGTATAACTTTGTTGTGGAGGAGTTTGATAAATTTGGGATAGAATTTTCTTTTGCTGAAGGCTTCTCGGAAACTGATTTTTCTGAAAAGATCAAAAGCAACACCAAAGTGATTTTTGTTGAAACTCCTTCCAACCCGTTGATGCGAATCACCGATTTAAAAATGATTGGAAAGCTCGCAAAGCAACACGGACTGGTATCAATGATTGACAACACTTTTGCTTCTCCCGTAAACCAGACTCCGGCTGATTTTGGAATTGACATTATGATACACAGTGCTACAAAATATATGGGCGGGCATAGTGATATTTGTGCTGGTGCCGTGGCTGCAAGTGAAGCGCATATTAATACCATTTGGAATCTTGGTAAAAACCTTGGTGGAAGTTTAAGTGATTATGCAGTGTGGCTTTTGGAACGCAGCATGAAAACAATGGGCTTACGGGTAAGGGCCCAAAATGAAAACGCAATGAAGATGGCTGATTGGTTAGAAAATCATCCGTTGATAGATAAAGTATATTATCCCGGGCTTACAGACCATCCGGAGCACGAACTCGCTAAAGAACAAATGAAAGGTTTTACTGGAATGTTATCTTTTGAAATAAATGAATCTTTAGATGTCTCTCTTTTTCTCAAGTCCTTAAAATTGATAAAACCATCCATGAGTTTGGCGGGAGTGGAGTCAACGATTCTCTCACCTGCCCAAACCTCACATGGACTTTTATCTCCTGAGGTCCGAAAAGAGCAGGGAATAAGCGATGGTTTGCTTCGTTTTTCCGTAGGAATTGAAGAGCCAGAAGACTTAATAGCCGACTTGCAAGCTGCCTTTAAAAAACTTACCAAAATGGAGAAGAGTTTGAACGATTGAGTAAAGTCAACCCTGAAACTTTTAAGTGAAGTAATAACTTAATTAGAAACACAATACGCACCATGAAAATTGATATACTTGCCATCGGTGCCCATCCAGATGATGTAGAATTAGGATGTGCAGCAACCATTGCCAAAGAGATTAATAACGGAAAAAAAGTGGGGATTCTAGATCTTACCCGTGGAGAGCTAGGTACGCGGGGCACTCCAGAGATACGGGAAGCAGAGGCCTCAAATGCTGCCAAAATTTTGGGCGTTGAATTTCGGCATAACCTTGAGTTTTCAGACGGATTTATAGTGAACAACCCTTCGTCTAAGTTAGAAATCATTAAAATTATAAGAAAATACCGGCCCGATATTGTACTATGCAACGCTATTGACGATAGGCACATAGATCATGGCAATGCAAGTGCTTTGACTAGTGATGCCTGCTTTTTAAGCGGTTTGCAGAAAATAGAAACCATTCTGGAGGGCAATCATCAAAAGGCTTGGCGCCCAAAACATGTGTACCATTATATTCAATGGAAGAATATTGAACCAGATTTTGTGGTAGATGTAACAGGTTTCCTAGATAAAAAACTAGAGGCTGTATTTGCATATAAGAGCCAGTTTCATCAAGAAAAAGCAAACGAGCCCGAAACTCCAATTACTTCAACCAATTTTCGCGATAGTATAACCTACAGAGCGCAAGACCTGGGTAGATTGATTAGTAAAGAGCATGCCGAAGGCTTTACCGCGGAAAGACATGTGGCCGTTGATTCTATTTCCAACTTGATTTAGTCCACTGAAGAAAAAGGGCAAAATCAGAAATTTTTAAAATCTTGTTGATAGGTATTGTGCAACAACAAGAATTGGTTTATATTTGCATCCGCTAACGCGGGTTGTACTTTTAAGAGTGCAAAAATGGTGGTTGTAGCTCAGCTGGTTAGAGCGCTTGATTGTGGTTCAAGAGGTCGCCGGTTCGAAACCGGTCTTCCACCCAAAAATAAAGCCTTCCTTAATAGGGAGGCTTTTTTTGTTGGTGTAGGTTCATATGCAATGCGGATACTGGTTGAGAAGTTCACCTTGATAAAATTTAATTCCTCTAGTGACAGTAGGCTTCAAAATAAGCTACTAAGGTTGATGTATCGGTTGTTACATGTGTTTTATTAAGCTAATAAGGTTACAGGTTGATTGATTGCAAACCTTATTAGTTTAGTGTTTAAGAGTTGATGATTGTATAAACTTTGAGGCTTTTAAATCTCCACAACTCAAAAGTGGGAACTATAGGAGTTTTTCTGTTTTTATCATTTTCAAAAGGCAGGCTGTCTAGACATTTAACCTGAGAAAACTTTATAGCTTTAGTGATAGTACTCAAAATGTGAAATAAGCTAATAAGGTTGATGTACCGGTTGTAACATATGTTTTATTAAGCTAATAAGGTTACAGGTTGATTGAGTGCAAACCTTATTAGCTTAGTGTTTAAGAGTTGATGATTGTGTAAACTTTGAGGCTTTTAAATCTCCACAACTCAAAAGTGGGGACTATAGGAGTTTCTCTGTTTTTATCATTTTCAAAAGGTAGGCTGTCTAGACATTTAACCTGAGAAAACTTTACAGCTTTAGTGATAGTACTCAAAATGAGGAATAAGCTAATAAGTTTGGAGGTGTGAGTAAAAACCTTATTAGCTTAGTAACGAAAAGTAAATAACAGCCTTCTTAAACCTTATTACCTTAGTGTTTATGAGTAGTTGATACTAGTATAAACCTTTGTGGCTTTATAATGTACACAGCCCAGAATTGAGAACTATAGAAGTTAGAAAAATTTACATCTTCTTTTTCATAACTTAAAAACTCCTCAATACGTATTTTGCTTTAGGTTTATCATAGGCTACAGCCTTAAAAAATAGATTCTGAGAGTAGGAATAAGAAAGTCCGTCTTCCATCAAAAACAAAAACCTTTCGTTGCGGAAAGGTTTTGTTTCAATTAAGTATGTTTTTTTAAAAACTAACTTGCTTCGGTGTACTGGCTGCTAATTTTTATTCATCTTTATTCTGTCTTCTCTATTCGCCAGCTCCCATGCCGTTAAAAAGATGAGCTTGGTTCGCTTCTCCAATAAATCATATTCAATTTTATCTGGCGTATCTGTTATTTTGTGATAATCTTCATGAACTCCGTTGAAGTAAAAAATAACTGGAATGTTGTTTTTGGCGAAATTATAATGATCACTTCGGTAGTAAAACCGATTTGGATCGTCGGGGTCGTCAAATTTATAATCTAACGCTAAGTTGATATATTTTTTGTTTACTTCCTCCGAAACATCTTGTAAGTCTTGGCTTAGCATATTGCTTCCTATTAAATATAGGTATTCTGGATTGTCTTTTTTGTCTGGATCAATGCGGCCAATCATGTCAATATTTAGATTACAGACCGTGTTTTCCAGCGGTAACAATGGGTTTTCGGTATAATAGCGCGATCCGTAAAGTCCAATTTCTTCACCAGTTACGTGCAGAAATAAAATAGATCGTTTTGGGCCGTTTCCATCTTTTACAGCTTGTTGAAACGCTTGGGCCATTTCCAGTATTGCAACAGTGCCACTACCGTCATCATCGGCGCCGTTAAAAACATTCCCATCCTTGTCTATCCCCACATGATCTAAATGTGCCGAAACAACAATAATTTCATCTGGTTTTTCAGAACCTTTTATAAATGCGATTACATTCTCAGTTGCCTTTGGATCTTTTCGGCCTTCAAAAAAACTGGCGGGAATATATTGAAAATAATTATCGGTTCCAGGTGCTGGCGCAATGCCTTCTTCTATATAGAAATCGCGAATATAATTGGCGGCCATTTGCTGCCCTTTTGAACCGGTCATTCGGCCTTCCATCTCATCACCGGCATAAACATAAAGGAGGTCCTTCAGCTCTTGTGCCGTAATAGTATTGGAATAGTCAAGATTTGTTTTTTTTGCAGTCTTTAATTTTTGGGTTGAATTACAAGAAAGAATAATTGGAGATAGTAATAAATAAAGTATAAATTTCATAAAATTGATGGTTAAAATTGGTTGAGATTTATTCGAAAGAAATAAGTTCGTAGTCTTTTGAAGTTGAGCCGCTGTCATCGGTCTTCTTATAATTCATAACATGGGTTTTTGTAACGGCATTACCCGCGCGATCTTGTGATTTAATGGTAATCTTTACAATATAAATTAACCCTAATGAGCCTTCTTTTGCTTCAGTTTCCGTTACTTCAATATTTTCATTGTTAAAGCTGGTGCCTTCTGGAAGGTCGAGCTTTTCAATAATATCTTTTTTTGCTAGTTCCCTTACTAATGCATCATTTTTATTTTCTGAAGCACAGGATACAATTAACAAGGTTATTAAAATAAATGCAATCCGTTTCATAGTACTATTTTTGGTTAACGGGTAAAGATATAAGAAGTTAAAGTGCTTAAATGTAAAAATTTTGTGAAAAATAGATTTTGTACAGAGTCTTGGAAATTTATAGAAGATACAATCCTTATATTTGCTAAAAACTGAAACAATGAAGGTAGAACAAATTTATACGGGATGTCTGTCCCAGGGAGCTTATTATATTGAAAGTAATGGAGAAGCTGCTATTATTGACCCGCTACGTGAAACCAAACCTTATTTGGAACGTGCCAAAAGAGACAACGCAAGAATTAAATATATTTTTGAAACTCATTTTCATGCCGATTTTGTGAGTGGGCACATTAGTTTGGCTGAACAAACGGGAGCCTCTATTGTGTATGGACCAAATGCCAACCCTAGTTTTGAAGTCTTGCTTGCCAAAGATCAAGAGGTGTACCAATTGGGCGATGTTACGATTACCGCCATTCACACGCCTGGCCATACCATGGAGAGTACTACCTATTTATTAAAGGATGAAAACGGAAAGGATTATGCTATTTTCAGTGGCGATACGCTCTTTTTAGGCGATGTAGGCCGCCCTGATCTGGCCCAAAAAGGAAATGAAATTACACAGGAAGATCTTGCTGGAATTTTATTTGATAGTCTTCGCAATAAAATTATGCCATTGGCTGATGATGTAATTGTTTATCCTGCACACGGTGCTGGTTCTGCCTGCGGAAAAAATATGATGAAGGAGACCGTTGATACCTTAGGAAACCAAAAGAAAATGAATTATGCCCTTCGTGCCGACATGACACGAGAAGAATTTATAAAAGAAGTTACCGAAGGTCTTGCGCCACCCCCGCTGTATTTTCCTATGAATGTGAAAATGAACCGAGAAGGCTACGCACCTATTGACGAGGTGATTGCCCATGGAACCCGTGCATTAGATCCTGAAGCTTTTGAAGGAATTGCAAATGAAACCGGAGCTATAGTTTTGGATGTTCGCAATCAAATTGAATTTATAGACGGCCACATTCCACGCTCTATTTTTATAGGCTTGGATGGTGGATTTGCACCGTGGGTAGGTGCATTGCTGGTAGATGTAAATCAGAAAATTCTATTGGTGGTTTCTCCAGGTAGGGAAGAAGAAGCGGTAACGCGACTCTCCCGAGTTGGCTTTGACAGAACTTTAGGGTATCTGCAGGGCGGTATTGAGGCCTGGAAGGAAGCAGGGAAAGAGATTGATGTTTTGGAATCTGTAGATGCTGAGACCTTAAAAGAAAGAATGGAGGAGAACGCTCCCGTAGTTGACGTTCGTAATGATGGTGAATATTCCAACAGCCATATCCCAAGTGCGGTTCATGCGCCACTTAGCAATTTAAACGACCATATAAACGAATTTCCAAAAAATGAGAAGTTTTATATACACTGTGCTGGCGGGTACCGATCTGTTATTGCAGCCTCAATATTAAAGAGTCGCGGTATTCACAATGTCGCTGATGTTGCAGGTGGTTTTAATGCAATTAAAAAAACTGCTATTCCAGTTTCATAGGTCTATAAAGTTTATTACTATTGAAAATTTATGGACAAGAAAGAAAAAGATTTAAAGAAGGAAAAGCAAAGTAAAAAAGAGTAAGCCATTAATAAAAGTGCTACTCAGGGGTAAGGACATAAACCATCAAGTAAAAGATAGACAGGAATAACACCAACCCAGAGATACCGCATAAAGCAATAATTAGACAAGATGAACCTCATAAGATTTTAAATTTTATGAGGTTTTTTTGTTATTAAAAACGTACACCATTTAATTTGTCGCAGCTAAGGAGTGCTTATTATAGTAAGGAAAATGGTTAGCCGTATTTTGTAGCTTAAGAATTATTTGCGTTCCTAGCGGTTTGCCATTAGAGTCTTTTTTATCCACAACCTCATAGCTAATCTCCCCATTAAAAGTTTTATTGTAAAGTGCAATACGTTCTTTAATTAGCGTCATACCCATACTTTTATAGGCTTTGGTGCTATTGTTTTTCGTCTTATTTTTTCTTCCTGCGCCATTATCATCAATAATAACTTGGGTTAAATCTTCTTTATGATGAATGTTGATTTTTAAAATTTTTTCTTCACGCGGACTTCCCATTAACCCGTGCCAGATAGCATTCTCAAGAAAGGGTTGCAGTAGCAAAGGCGGGATAAGGACGTCTTCTATTTCTGGCGTATCATCCATTTCAATGTGAAACTTAAAATCTTTTGCAAATCGGTTTTCTTCTAGCATAAGGTAGTGTTCCGCTAGTTCAATTTCCTCTTGCAAAGGAATAACCTGCTGTTTTGATGTTTCTAGTACCATTCTGGTGTAATGGCTAAAAATTTCAAGATATTGGATGGCTTTTGAATTCTGCTTGCTTTGTATAAGATAGTTAATAGCATTGAGGCAGTTAAATAAAAAATGTGGGTTTAACCGAAGGCGCGACACAAGAATTTCGGCCTGAGCGAGGTTGCGCTCATAAATGGTATTCATTTTTTCCTTTTCAGCTTGACTTATACGTTGATTGGTAAGCTTTTTAGTGCGGTAGTTCCTGTATTGTAAGAAAAATATGATGAGGATTGCCCCTAAGCCAATTGCTAAAAATATTGCAATAATCTGTCTGCGCTCCAATTGTTCTTGTTGTGTGTTTAAAACTGCTTGTTGCAAAGCCTTGTCTTTTTCCAGAAATTGAATTTGATTCTCCTTTTTTACCAAATTATATTCCTGGGTAAGTGCTTCTATTTTTACGTTTTGCTCATTTAACTTGATACTGTCCTTATAAGCTTGGGATAATTTGGCGTAGGATAAAGCCGCTTTATAATCGTTGTTTTGCTCTGATAGTTCTGAGAGTTTATAGGCATTTGTACGAATTAATTCTAAATCGTTCAGTTGCTTGGAAAGACTCAATGATCGCTGGTAATATTCTTTTGCCTCGACAAAATTATCTTTTTTAAGGTATGTATCTCCTAAGTAAATGAGTACTTCGGCTTGTCTGTGTTTGTTGTCGAGCAATTTGAATTCCGCAATCGATTTTTGAAAATAGGAAACGGCCTTATCCAAGTATTTTCCTTCTTTTAAATGCGAAATCCCTATATACTCGTAAGTAATAGCCAGCCCAAATAGATCGTTTCTTTTTTTGTTTAGACCAAGCAGTTTTTCAAAATAGGTATGTGCGGTTCTGTACGCCCCTTTACTAGTGTAATAATCGCCAATGGAAAGATAATTCATAGCAACACCCAATTGATTTCCTGTTTTTTCTTGTACCGCAAGAGAACGTTTAAAATAAGGTAAGGCCTCATTTTGGCGGTCTGGCATATTGCTCAAGGCATTACCGATACCATTGGTGGAAATCGCAATGTTTTTTAAATCATTTTCTTCCTCTGCGATTTTTAAGGCTTGCATATAATATAAAACCGAAGTGTCATAATTATGATTATACCGGGCCGCAACACCAGCATTATTTGCAAAAATCATTTTGTAAAGCGGTTTTGTGTCTTTATGTTTTATACCCTCAAATGCCTTTGTGTGCAAGGCTAGTGCTTGATTGTATTGTTGATGATACCTATAAAGCAAGCCTAGGTTATCTAATGCCAGTGCATAAAGTACCGTGTCGTTTAATTGAAGCGCTCTGTTTACTGCCTCTTGGGCATGCCTATACTCGATTTCAGCGTTGTGCTCTCTTCTATGAATCTCTTTCGCCAAGCTTATTTCACGAATAACCTTTAACGAATCATTTGGAGCTTCCTCAAAGGAAGTTTTTAGGCTATCGATTTTAGATACAGATTGGGCTGATAAAACAGGGTTAAAAAGAATCAGAAGTAGTAACAAAAGAGTTGCCTTGGCAAAGTTTTGCATTTTCTTTGTGGAAAAAATACAGAAATGTAGGTTTGCTTTCAATCTTGAGGTATGTTAGGTCCTTTGGGGAAGTTTTAAAGTTATAGATATGCTTAGAAACTACCAAAGAGATTTTTGAACTGATTGCGTTTTAACTAACCAGACTACAATTTTCTTTAATTCTTAAATAATAAGCCTATTAATTTAAAATTTTAACAACCTTGGGGACACCTGTTGAAGCTTTTTCAGAAAAAACCGAAACCTTTTTAGTTTCAGAAATAGACGGCTTGGGGTCAACAAAGTAAATATGGGCATCTTCTTTTGCATATTGAATTAATCCCGCGGCTGGATATACCTGCATGGAAGTTCCTACCACTATAATAGCATCTGCCTCTTCAACCACCTTGGCGGCCACTTCAATCATGGGCACCATCTCGCCAAACCAAACAATATGTGGTCGTAGTTGATGGTTATGCTCGCAAAAATCGCCTAGATTTAGATCCTTTTTCCAGTCTAGCACCAAGCTTTCATCAAACGTACTCCGCACTTTTAAAAGTTCGCCATGAAGATGGATTACGTTCGTACTGCCTGCGCGCTCATGGAGGTCATCTACATTTTGGGTAATAATGCTAACCTCATGATTTTTTTCAAGGGCGGCCAAGGCTTTATGTGCTTCATTGGGAAAAACCGTTAACAGCTGTCTTCTGCGTTGGTTATAAAATTCGAGCACGGCGACGGGATTTTTTTGAAATCCTTCGGGCGAGGCAACTTCCATTACGTCGTGCCCTTCCCAAAGACCATCACTGTCCCTAAATGTTTTTATTCCGCTCTCTGCACTTACTCCGGCACCGGTTAAAACCGTTATCTTCAAAATCTTGCTATTTAAAATGTTGTTGTTTAACTAAGTTATTCAAAAATATGGATTTATAAATCCCCGATAAAACAATTACTTTTATATTAGCAGAATTAAAATCGAAATCGGTTAAATAGCCTATCAACCCAATAACATATTCAACCTTGGACACTGAACTATTAAAATATTTGGAAACTTATATAACCCAGAATAGAAAAGAACGCTTTCAAAAAGTGCTTTCTGAACGAACGCGACATTTTACAGTGGTAACCGAAGATGTTTACCAGCTTCACAATACCAGTGCCGTAATGCGAACTTGTGATGTTTTTGGAATTCAAGACCTGCATGTAGTAGAAGAGAAAGTAAGCAAACGGATTGATAAGGAAATTGCTATGGGCGCCCAGAAATGGGTGAATTTTAATAGGTATAACACTATAAAAGACTGTATTAACACCTTAAAAAACGATGGGTATCAAATTATAGCAACCACGCCGCACAATGACGCTACAATGCTTCACGAATTTGATATTACAAAGAAAAGTGCCTTTTTCTTCGGAAAGGAAAGCGAAGGATTAAGCGATACGGTTATAGATGCTGCAGACGGATTTCTAAAAATCCCTATGTATGGGTTTACTGAAAGTTTAAATATTTCAGTTTCTGCAGCGATTATTTTGCAAAGTGTAGTTACAAGGCTAAAGCAAAGTGATATAGCGTGGCAGCTTTCCGAAGAGGAAATCCCTGCAATTGAAATGGAGTGGATTAAAAGCACGGTTAAAGCTTCCGATGAAATTATTGAAAGATATTATTCTGAAAAATCAAAATAAAAATTTAAAAGTTCAGCATCTCACATCTCACATCTCACATCTCACATCTAAAAAAATGAAACTCGTCTTCGCCACCCACAACAACAATAAATTTACCGAAGTAAAAGCCATGCTGCCGTCACATATTGAACTGCTCAGCCTTACCGATATTGGCTGTAATGAAGATATTGCTGAAACAGCAGATACCATTGAAGGAAATGCTATTTTAAAAGCAAACTATGTTCGTGACAATTACAAGCTCGATTGCTTTGCAGACGATACTGGCTTGGAAGTGAAATCGCTAAATAATGAGCCTGGAGTTTACAGCGCGAGATATGCGGGAGAGTCGAATAATTCGCAGGCCAATATGGAAAAACTCTTAAAAAATCTTGAAGGTAAGAAAGACCGTTCGGCAAGATTTAAAACTGCCATTGCATTGTCAATGAACCATGCTGAAGTTATGTTTTTAGGAATTTGTGAAGGCGAAATAACCGAAAAGCCTCGAGGGGATTCAGGTTTTGGTTACGACCCTATTTTTCAACCCAAAGGCTTCGATAAAACCTTTGCGGAGATGACGCTGCAGCAGAAAAGTAAAATCGGCCACCGTGGGAAGGCAATGCGACAGTTAATTGAATACCTATCTAAGTGATTTACGGTAAGTAAAAGTTTAGTATAATAGAATAAAATACGCTACCTTAGAAGCTTACGTTCTTAAAGCTATAGCAATGCGGACTTATTTTTCTATTTTTTTATGTTTTTTATGCGTAGTAGCCTCAGCCTAGTTTGGACCGCAGCAAGTTATTACTACGGAGGCTATTGGAGTTGAGCTGGTTATTGCGGTAGATATTGATGGCGACGGTGATATGGACATTGCCTCGGCCTCTCGGGGAAGCGATACCTTAGCTTGGCAGGAAAACTTGGATGGGAATGGTACTTTTGGGCCTCAGCAAATGATTACAACTTCATTAGATCAAACCGTTTATGTTGCTACTGCAGATCTTGACGGGGATGGAGATATGGATATTTTGGGAATATCGGGTTTTGGAGATTTAATAGTTTGGTTCGAAAATTTAGACCGATTAGGTAGCTTTAGTTCTCAGCGGATTATTGATGCCTCCACTATTTTGCCGAGTGAAATCATTACGGCCGATTTGGATGGTGACGGTGATGAGGATGTTGTAGTTTGCTCTATTGGGGAAAATGCAATTATATGGTTCGAAAATACCAACGGTCTAGGGGATTTTGGTCCAAAACAGACTATTACCAATTCTGCTTTATCTGGACGTTCAGTTTATGCGGCAGATCTGGATGGAGATCTGGATATCGATCTTTTGGCAACCTCTTCAGGAAACAAACGTTTGTATTGGTATGAGAATTTGGATGGCCTTGGAACTTTTGGCCCGGACCAACTTATTGTAGAAACATTGGATTATGGAGGGTTTGTTTCGGTTTTTGCCATAGATATTGATGGCGATAGTGATAATGATGTGCTTGCAGCGGAGTTTGGAGGAAATACCCTATCTTGGTTTGAAAACACGAACGGGTTAGGTGCTTTTGGCCCACAGCAAATCATTACTTCTACTCTTATTACACCTTATATGATATTTTCGATAGATTTAGATAATGATGGAGATCTAGATGTGCTTTCTGCCTCTGGAACCGATGACAAAGTAATTTGGTATGAAAACACCGATGGTTTGGGAACTTTTAGTACGGAAAAAGTTATTACAACGCTTACAGACAACCCACGTTCTGTTTATGCTGCCGATATTGATAATGATGGGGACAACGACGTGCTCTCGGCATCTATTGCAGATTATAAAATTGCATGGTACGAGAACTTCACCTTATTAAATATATCAGAATACCCCTCCATAGATATAGCCGTTTACCCTAATCCGGTAACTGATATTTTAAATATTACTTCACCTCTTGTTATTTATAGCGTTGAAATTTATACTATTATAGGTCAACTTATTGAACGTAATTCTTATAATCAACAGTCGGTAACTTTTGATTATAGCCAGTATGCTTCCGGAATATATATAATGAAAGTTGTTTCCGAAGAAAATTCACAGATAGTTAAAATTGTGAAGAAATAGTAACACTATTCCTTGGGTGAATTAAACGATAACTCCCACTTTTTTTGAAATTTCTACATGCTATTTTCTTTGCGCTCAGCAAGCGAAATAATCTGTAATTGTATGCCGTAAATCACATTTAAAACACTACTTTTGCACCCTCTAAAAAATATAGGTTTAAAAAAATCCTGTTTTAGGGAAAAATCCTCAGGGTGAGGGGTGTTATGGTGAAGCTGTCCGTTTTTTTTATATGTCCAGTCGCTTCCTTCTAGCACGCATATAAAAAATTATTTTTTAAAAAAATGACAGCATTTAAAGCACTCGGCTTAGAAGATCATCTTCTAAAAGCCATTACCGACATGGGTTTTGAAACTCCTTCGGAAGTACAAGAAAAAGCAATTCCAATCCTTTTAGATCGCGAAACCGACATGGTTTCCTTAGCGCAAACAGGAACGGGGAAAACTGCAGCATTTGGTTTCCCGATGTTACAGAAAATTGATGTAAATAGTCGTACAACACAAGGTCTTATCCTTTCGCCAACGCGCGAGCTTTGCCTTCAAATTACTAATGAAATGGTGGCCTATGGTAAATATATGCCAGGGCTGAACGTAACCGCAGTTTACGGTGGCGCCAGTATAACCGATCAGGCGCGGCAGATTAAAAGAGGAGCACAGATTATAGTTGCCACTCCGGGCCGAATGAAAGATATGATTGGTCGTGGGCTGATTGATATTTCGAAAATTGAGTACTGTGTACTTGATGAGGCCGATGAAATGCTCAACATGGGCTTTTATGAAGACATCACTGAGATTCTTTCGCATTCCCCAAAAGATAAAAGCACTTGGCTTTTTAGCGCAACCATGCCTAAGGAGGTTTCTGCAATTGCCAAGAAATTTATGCATACGCCCGTAGAAGTTACTGTGGGAACAAAAAATGTGGGCTCAGATCAGGTTTCGCACGAGTATTATTTGGTGAATGCGAGAGATCGGTACAACGCCCTTAAACGCTTGGCTGATGCAAACCCAGATATTTTCTCTGTTATCTTCTGTAGAACAAAACGCGATACACAGAAAGTGGCTGAGCGGCTTATTGAAGATGGCTACAATGCTGCGGCAATCCATGGAGATTTAAGCCAGAACCAACGAGATTTGGTAATGAAATCTTTCCGAAATCGTCAAATTCAAATGTTGGTAGCCACAGATGTTGCTGCCCGCGGTATTGATGTGGACAATATTACCCACGTTATAAACTATCAACTACCAGACGAGCCAGAAATATATACCCACCGTAGTGGTCGTACCGGACGTGCTGGAAATACTGGAATTTCCATCGTTATTGTTTCAAAAAGTGAGGTTCGAAAAATAAAGAGAATTGAAAAAATAATCCAGAAAAAATTTCTAGCAAAGGAAATTCCTTCCGGAATGGAGATTTGCGAAGTGCAGATGTTCCACTTGGCAAACAGTATAAAAAACACTGAAATCAACCCTGAAATTAATCCGTACCTCCCTAATATCAATGAGGTTTTGGAAGGTTTTACAAAGGAAGAACTTGTCAAAAAAGTGTTTTCCGTAGAGTTTACACGCTTTTTAAACTATTACAAAGGCAGTAAAGATTTGAACCTTTCTGCAGATCGTGCCTATTCTGACGATTCGGATAGCGTAAGATACTTCCTTAACGTTGGGGGCAAAGACGACTTTGATTGGATGAGCTTAAAAGATTTTCTTCGCGATTTATTACAGCTTGAAAAAGACGACGTTTATAAGGTTGATGTAAAGGACAGTTTCTCCTTTTTTAATACCGATACCAAGCACCAGGAGTTGGTAATGAGTGTTTTTAAAGACTTTAAGCTTGATGGCCGACAGATTAATGTTGAAATATCTAAAGAAAGCGGAGGTCGCGGCGGAAATAAAAGAAGAGGCGGCGGCGGACGCGATCGTGGCAAAAAACGAGGCTCACGAACTGAAGGCCGTGGAAAAAGACGAAGTGGCGATGATAATTCCGGTTTTAAAGGAAAAAGCCGTAGAAGAAAACCGCGTCCAGACGCCAAAGGCACAGGAGGCAGACGCAGAAGAAAGGGATAGCCAACTGAGCAGTCTAAAATTTATGGTTTGCTGGTTATAACCATGGTAGAAGTTTAGAAAGTATATCTAAAAATTTACTGGACTATAGCTGACGCGCCAGAAGTTCTTAAAACTTTCGTTTAAGTTTTAAGTCTATATAAGTATCTTTACGAGTCTCAAGTATTTGAGGCTCGTATTTGTTTAATGCTTATGATAAATTTCGATTTTCTAGCGGAACATATCTTGGAAAATGACCGGGTTCGGTTACGCCCAATGGTGCAGGAAGATTTTGAACTACTGCAGCATTTCGCCCTATATGAGCCTGAAATTTGGAAATACGCCCAACAACCCGCAAACAACCTTGAGAATTTAAGAGCTTATATAGATTTTGCCTTGGCTGAAAGAAAGGCCAAAGCTGCCTATCCGTTTGTGATATTTGATAAAAAGAAACAAAAAGTTGCTGGCAGCACCCGCTTTTACGACTTTCATAAAAGACATAATACACTGCAGTTGGGTTATACCTGGTACGGAAAGGAGTTTCAGGGTTCAGGGCTCAATAAACAATGTAAATTGGCTTTGCTTGAGTTTGCTTTCGAAAAACTTGAGATGGCTCGTGTAGAGTTACGAGCAGATGCCAACAATGCACGGAGCATCGCTGCTATGAAGAGTATTGGCTGCACGGTTGAAGGTGTTTTGCGAAGTAATTGTGCTGCACCCTACGGCAGAAGAGATAGTATTGTGCTGAGCATTTTAAAAGATGAATGGTTTGACCAGGTTAAAAAAGAATTAAAAGCTAAAATTGAAAACGAAAGGTGAATTTTATAGCGATATAATTTTTCAGTATTTTAAATCATTAGTGTCCGATTAAAAGAGTGAGAAAATTTGTTGAGTCACAGATAATAGGCAATTAGAATATTTTTTATTTAATGACAGCATGCTATTATACTTAGCATCAAAATTTATTAATTAAAAAGTATGTTTAATCAATTTTATCTAGTTTTCAATCTATTAAAAAGCAAGTCTTACGTCTTTCAGCGCAGCGGTCTTATATCTTAGTCGGATACGACTAATTTTAAATAGTGTTCCATGTGGGTTAGTATTTTTTCTCTAAGAAGAAATTCGAACTGGAAATTGTGGTAAATTAAAATATTATGCGTTCTTTAAGAGGGAGCGACAAAAAAATTGATTAAGATTGCCTTCTGTAATACTGGCAGACAATCCCCCTAAATTGTTATGAAGAAATACATACTACTAATTGCACTTCTTTTTATCGCAGCAAATTCTTTCGCTCAAGACGAAGCATCAATCAAAGGAGTGGTTATGAACGATGCAAATGACGATCTACTGGAAAACGTAAATATCGTTAACCTAAATCAGGTAAAAGGTACTACTACTAATGAAAAAGGTGAGTTTGCCATAAAGGCGGCGGTAAACGATACGCTTTATTTTTCATATTTAGGGTTTAAATCGCTTCGGGTTAGGGTAACGAACGACTGGCTTCGGTTTGGCGATATTAAAGTAAAAATGACCGAACTTGGTATCGCTTTAGAAGAAGTGGTAATCAGACCCGTTGAGCTTACAGGTTATGTTGAAATAGATGCCAAACTTATACCAATTTATGATAATTACCGATATCGAATTTCGGGGTTGAGTACTGGTTATGAAGGCGGAAGCAATCAGCCAGGAGCCGTTAGTAAGGTCTTGAACTCTATTTTCAATCCGGCAGACTTCCTGTATAATGTCTTCGGGAAGCGGCCCAAACAGATGAAAAAACTTCGCCAAATGAAGGAGAGCGACGAAATAAGAAACCTGCTTCAAAGTAAATTTGATCGGGAAACCCTAATGGCAGTGCTTCAGCTTGAACGTGTAGATATTGATGAAATATTGAACAAATGCAGTTATTCCAAAGACTTCATTCGCACGGCAAACGACTTGCAAATTCTTGACGCCATCAGTGGTTGTTATGAAGAATATAAGGTTTTAAACCGCGGTAAATAATTCTGAAGCAATTCAATCTCTCGGTTTGTATTTTTATACCTTGATATCACAACTTTAAAGTGGTAATCTAGATGTATTCGCAACAGTAGAAACAGCATGAATTATGAAAGAAATTATCGATAAGCAACGCAATTTTTTCAACACTCAGGCTACAAAAGATATTCATTTTAGACGAAGCCAACTCAAAGTCCTGGAAAAGGCCTTAAAGCAAAACGAGGCATTACTTCACGAAGCAATTTACAAGGATTTTAAAAAATCGGAGTTTGATAATTACAGCACGGAGCTTTCCTTGCTTTACAAAGACATAAAGGAAGCCCGAAAAATGATTTTTAAGTGGGCGCGTAATGAAAAGGTTTCCACTGGCGTCCTAAACTTCCCTGCTTCCAGCTACATTGTTCCAGAACCGCTTGGTGTCTGTTTGGTTATTGGAGCATGGAATTATCCTTACCAGCTTTCTTTTGCACCTGCCATTGCAGCAATAGCCGCAGGAAACACTGTTGTATTAAAACCTAGCGAATTACCCACCCATACCGCAGCCGCAATAGCCAAAATAGTCAAAGAAAATTTCGATCCTGCTTTTTTTACGGTTATAGAAGGTGGGGTAGAAGAAACCCAAGCACTTTTAAAGCAAAAGTTCGATAAAATATTTTTTACCGGAAGTACCAAGGTCGGAAAAATTGTATATAAAGCAGCCGCTGAAAACCTTACCCCAGTAACCTTAGAGCTGGGTGGGAAAAGTCCTGCCATATTTACGGAAAGTTGCGATCTAAAGATTTCGGTAAAGCGAATAGTTTGGGGAAAGTTCCTGAATGCGGGACAAACTTGCATTGCGCCAGACTATATTCTGGTTCATAAAAGTATGGAACAGAAATTTCTGAAACAGGCTAAACAGGAAGTAACAGATCAGCATTTTGCCTTTGAAAATGATAACTATTTACAAATTATCAACGATGCCAACTTTCAACGTCTCACGAAAATGCTTCAACCGGAAAAAATATTTTACGGAGGTGGAACCAATAAAGAAACTCGATATATTGAGCCAACAATTATGCATAATGTAGGTTTTGAAGATCCTGTTATGCAGGAGGAGATTTTTGGTCCAATACTTCCTGTAATTACCTACGAAACCTTGGATGAGGCGATCGCGAAAGTAAACAGTCTTCCGAAGCCTTTATCCTGCTATCTGTTTACAAAAAGCAAATCGGTAAAAAAGAAAGTTATAAAAGAAATTTCCTTTGGCGGTGGGGCCATTAACGAAACCGTGATGCACATTACCAACGCTAACCTTCCTTTTGGAGGTGTTGGAAAAAGCGGCATAGGTAATTATCACGGCGAGGCAGGTTTTAAGGCTTTTACGCATTATAAAAGCGTGATGGATAAACCCACATGGCTAGACCCGTCTATTCGTTATTATCCGCATACCCCATTCCGGTTAAAATTGATGCGGTGGTTTTTAAGGTTGTAAAACAAGAACTTTTAATTACATAATTAGACTTCGGCCAAAAACAGATTTTCACTATCTTGCCCAAAAAATAAATAGCATCAATACAGTTTATTTGATATGAAAAAAATAGCAATGGCCATCGGTTTGGGCTTACTGAGTTTATCTTGCGCCTCTAAAAAAGATAATATTATTGCAATTGACGTACTGCTAACGCCTTCGGAAGAAATGAACGCGCACGCTATTCAACTTAATGAATTGATAAAGCAAAACAATCCTGAAACTATTTCACTAGATAAAAACCACATTCCGCATATAACCCTGTTGCAAGCTTATATAAAGAAAAGCGATTTGCAAAAAGTGCGAAGGTTATTGCACGGCCTGTATGATGACATTAAAGATGAAAATTTGAAGGCTAAAAGTATTTCGTACAATAAAGAGGAGAAAGAAAGTTTTGCTATGATTACAATTGAAAAGAGTGAGCAGCTTTTGAATCTTCACAAAAAAACAATAGACTTGGTAAAACCCTTTATGGTTGATCAGGGCACTGAAAATTCATTTGTGCAAAACCCAGACGGAAGTGCAATTAGCGAATCTACGGTAAGTTATGTTTCCGAATTTGTGGAAAAACACAGCTATGAAAATTTTGATCCACATATTAGTTTGGGCGTCGCGGATACAGTAGTGCTAGACAGTTTAACTAAAAATGTATTTAAGCCAATGTCTTTTAAAGCGCCAAGTATAAGCCTGTATAAATTAGGCGATCACGGAACCGCACAGAAACCACTTTGGAGGTCTGAGTAGGCTGAAAATGGATCCAATAAAAAAGCACGTAAAAAGTTCACGTGCTTTTTTTGTATAATTTTTGTAACGATTTTAAAGCTTTTCAAGAGCGGTTTTAATTTGGGTATCACCTTCTAAAATCTCGAACGTCTTATTTTTTGCAACTGAGTCATCTAATGACGCTACTAATGTTTCGGCAACATCTTGGCGTGGTATTTCACCGCGTTTATTTAATTTGTTTTCCAACTGGATTTTTCCGTTTCCATCATTATTAGTTAAAGCTCCTGGCCGAATAATGGAAAATAATGGCATCTCGGCTTTTTTCAGATGCTCATCGGCATTGTGTTTAGCTTTTAAATAGTCCTTTAAGTCTATAGCTACCTCCGGACTATCAGCGCCCATAGAGCTCAGCATCACGAATTTTTTTACATTTTCCTTTTTTGAAGCGTCTATAAGTTTTTTAGCACCTTCTTGATCTACGTCATAGACGTTTTTTCCACCAGAACCGGCTGCAAAAATCACCTTGTCCATTCCTTTTGGGGCTTCGTTTACATCTTGCTCCAGATCTGCAAGTAGTGTTTTTACGTTATTATTTTCAAACTCCTGTACTTGCTCTTTTTTCCGAACCATTGCAATAGGTTCATAGGTGTTCGATTCTTTTAAAATTGAAATTATCTTTTTTCCTGTGGTGCCGTGCGCACCTGCTACTAATACTTTTTCCATGGTTTTAAGATACAACGGAGTATAGGTTTAAAACAAGTATTTGGCAATCTTTAACCCTCAATTTCAATGTTTTTTAAAAGAATTAACTTCTGTGGTAACTAGGTGTTTTTATCTACTTTTTTAACAACGAAAAACCCGTCATTTCCTTGACTTTGGTAAAGTGGCATAAAAATATATGCGTTCCATTCGCTATAGACTGGTTTGCCATTTTGGTGGGCTAAGAGTTCTCCTTTTTCTATGGGTTGAAAATTACTGTAGCCAGGCTCCATTTTAAAATCATCGTCATCCTTTATGCCATGCCGATATTCTATTTCAAAAGTTTTTCGATGTTTTCGTTTTTCTTCTAGCATTTTGGCCGTTTTAGGGTAGCTTTTCAGTGCATTCAAGTCTAGATTGCAAGCATAATGCAAAGCCAACCAAATCATTCCTTCGTGGTTTTGTTCTGAAATTTTGCTATCGTGTTGCCCGCCTTCAAAAACAAAACCTGTAATTCCTATTCTACTTTCGTAATGATCTATACAGCCCAAAACAATATCTGAAAAACCGCGTATAATATGGGTTGGGAAATTATGCGCCCATAAATCATTATCATGTACTTTTTGAACCGATATATACGGCTCACTTGCCGAGGATGTGGTATGGCAGTCTAAAAAATAACGTTTGGTGAAATCGGTTTCGGGATATTGCTCCAAAATAGCAATGATTTCAAACATTTCTTTTTTTTCGTGCGAATCTTTTTTACCAGAAGCAATATTATCCTTTGTCCAGGTTCGGTTTAAATCTTCATCAATAAAACGAACATCTCTTTTTAAAGCTTCTTTGTTACCTGAAACGCCAATCATTTTCCCGTTTATTATCGGTTTTTCAGCCTGAAGCACTTTAAAAACTTTTTGCAAGGCAATAACTCCGCTTGGTTCATTACCGTGAACTCCTGCAGAAATAAAAAGCAAAGGACCATTTTTTCCGCTGTCGTATTCTCCTATTATTCTTGATATGTTCTTCAAAACTCATGTGATTTTAATATAGTTACCAGTTTGACTCGTGCATTTAGAATATTTTAAATGCTACTCCATGGTGGCTAAGGCTCTATTGCTTAGACTATTTTTGTAATACTTTCGGTATTCCACCTTACGTTCTAAGGCTTTAATTACAGTATTGGTAAAGGTGGGTAGGCCAATGTCTTGACAATAATCAAGCCCCCCTGGACTCAATACATTTATTTCTATAAGCTTATCATTCACAATATCCAAGCCTACAAAAAAGAGTCCGTCGCGGATAAGTTTGGGCGCGGTTAACGAAACGATATGTTCCATTTCTGGCGTGAGTTTTGCCTTTTTTGCCTTTGCGCCCAAGGCCAGATTACTGCGAAACTCATCTTTTTCAGTATTCACCCGTCGTATCACTGCTTGTTGGCCGTTTTCTTCTAAAACTTTACCATTCATTAAAATAACGCGTACATCGCCTTTACTAACCTCGGGCAGAAATTCCTGGGCAATAATGTAGCCTTTGGCAATGATGGTTTCTATAATTTGGTTGAGATTTTTCTCATCTTTATCAATAAGATAAACATCTTGTCCGCCGCTACCTTCCAATGGCTTTAGAACCATTTTTTTTCCATTCTCTTTCCAGAATTTCATCAAGTCTTTCTTGTTTCTGGTAATTAGGCTGTTGGGTTTTATTTCTGCTGGCAATTCTTCAAAATATAACTTATCAATAAATGCGTGGCTCATGGCAAAAGCATCGTTCAGCACCAATACCCCAGTCTGTTGAATCATACGGGCAAAAGCAATACCGCTGTGTTCAGCCCAATGCCGGTCTGATGTTTCTTCGGTTGGGTTATTCCGAAGAAAGAGAATATCCATTTTTGAACTTTCTATAGGCTTGGCTTTTATTTTATCGTCTTGAACTTGTTCCCAGAATTCAGCTACGGTTTCGCCTTTTACGGAAGCTGGAATTTTTTTGCAGCGCAAACTGATGTCCTCATCCCGATGAAAGATAAAATCGCCAACGCTCATTACATAAACATCATGGCCGCGTTGGTGTGCTTTCCATAGCATAACGACAGTTGTTCCACAGGTTTCCGTTTTAATATCACTTATTACAAAACATATTTTCATTATCGTGGTCTATTTTTAAGGAAACCAGAAAGCCCAATGCTCCGTTTTTCCTTTGTTATGTATTTTTATTGGGCAATTATTTATACCATTTTAGAAAGGGCTATTCCTTGTCTTACTTTGGTTATTCGTTCTTTAAAACCAGCATCATTTAAGTATCTGGGTTTTATTACTGGCGACTTCAGCAAGCCGCGCTGGGTTAAATCCTTAATCATTGGGGCGTGTTTTAAAGCGAACTTACCTGCTAGTAAGAATTCTAAATTGCCGCCGTCCATTAAATACTCACGCAGCTCAATAAGGCCTTTTAAGTAAATAATATCTTTTAAAAATCCGCCGCCCTGAAATATGCGCGATGTAATATTGAAAGCTGGCTCTCTTGAAAAACCATGCGTGGTATGCAGTAGGTTAAAAACCTCCTTAAATCCGGCGCCATTTAAAAGCGCTTCCCCAGCAATAACACGACCAGCTAAGGTGCGTAGTCTGTTTTTGGTAAGACCGCCAATTAAATATTCTGAAAGTACTGCAATACCTTCCTGCAGCGAGTCATAGTCTGCCAAGCCTTGTGACAACTGACTTAGCGGTTGCTGACTTCCGTTGTAATAGGTAAGTGCGTGGGTGCCAACCTCATGTTGTATAAGCGCATTAGCTTCGCTTTTGGTAAGGGTGTAATCTGCCGGCAGATAAAGTTCGCCCTTTGAGACCATCATTACGTTTACGTCTTCCCGAATATGAACCCTGCACGTGTAGTCTGAAGATTGGGTTCTGAAATAGTCAAATTCATTTTCGGCCATTTTTCCAAATGTCTTGGCGTCCAGCGGCTTTACTTTTTCCTGTTTGGCGTCTTCGGAAATATTCTGAAGAATCAACTCTGCTTCCGATACAATTTTTTTTTCCAGACCTTGATACAGCCTTACACTTCGGTAGAAAAAGTTACTACTGCCGCGCTCCTTGAGCATGGTTAACTGCTGGTCGATCTCTTCGCGTTTTTCATCGAAAAGAAATGAAATAGCGGGATCGTCAATTTCATCAATGCGTAAATCATAAAGTTTTCGTTTCAGAATGTCAGGGTCTATGGGCAAAAGACGGTAGTGGAAGGGGTTTAGCTTTTCATAATTCGTTTTAAAAAAACATTCGCGCATGGATTGAATATTCACTGGCGCAACGAGTAGCAAAAACTGGTAACTGCTTTCTATTTCGGTTAGGGCACGATCAATATTATATACTTCTTCATGAATTTCTCGTTTTCCCAATGCGGCAAAGCTTTGTATGTCTGAAGAAGTTTGCACTCTAATAAATTCAAAAACTGCTTTGTGGATTGCGCTTGCAAAACCATCTCTAAATCGTTTAAAATAAAGCGGGTATAAGTTTCCCTTTTTGTTTCTATAAACCGGTGGCACCTCCAAGCCAATTAGCGTTCCGCCACATTCCTTTATTTCCGCAATACTGCAAAAAGCTTGATTGTCATCGCCCTGGCGCTGCTTGGTTTGCTCTATTTTTGCCGTAAGCATTTGGCCACCGTATCTTTTACTCTCTACTTTGTCAAGCTCTTCCTTTAGCACCTCTAGTGAAACGGGAAGCTTGTGGGCGGGTCCTCTAATTACAAATTCGGTACTGCCAGAATCGCCGCTGTATATTTCCATTAATATGAATGAGCCAAATCGCGCACTCATTTTTTCGGTAAGTTGTTTTACAAATTTTTTAAAGTATTCAAAATTATCCTTACCGATTATTAAATAGGAAGCACCCGTTCGCGCCAATCTGATTGTTGCCTCGTCATTGGGAATGTTGCGGTAAATTATTAAAAACGGCACATCGTGTTCCAAAAATAAATACCCATCGTGGGGAAGCTCTTTTACGGTCCTTTCACCAGGTTTTAGGTCGTCTAAGCGTATTTCTTGTTTTGAAGTGGCGGCAGCCTTCATGATTTGTTCTTTTAATTTCTTGACTTTAAGGTTGATACATTTGAAGTTAAGGAAAATAGCGTATGACCATTAATGGTTTAAAGTTTATTTAACAGCAAATTATGGGTTCATTAAACCTTGGATAGCTGTTTGTGGACTATTTATGAATTCTTTTAAATGGCGATGTTGTTCAATAATATGTATTTTTGCAATTCAATTGAAAACTTATGGACTACAACTCAAAAATGCTGCGTGATGATGCGCTTAAAGGAAAATCAATAGTTATAACAGGTGGCGGAAGCGGTTTGGGAAAAGCCATGACCACTTATTTCTTGGAATTAGGTGCCAATGTGGTTATAACATCTCGAAATATAGATAAGTTACAAACAGTAAAAAAAGAACTCGAAGACGCAACGGGTGGCAACGTATTGCCAGTACAATGTGACGTGCGAAATTATGACGAAGTTGAAGCACTTGTTGAAGCTTCTGTAAAGGAATTTGGCACTATTGATGTTCTTTTAAACAACGCAGCAGGAAACTTTATTTCACCTACAGAAAGGCTTTCTGCAAATGCGTTCGACACGATAATAGATATTGTTTTAAAAGGAACTAAAAACTGTACACTTGCTTTTGGTAAGCATTGGATTGATAAAAAGGAAGCCGATAAAACTGTTTTAAACATTGTTACAACCTATGCCTTTACAGGTTCTGCCTATGTTGTGCCAAGTGCTACGGCAAAAGCTGGCGTATTGGCATTAACACGTTCGTTGGCGGTAGAATGGGCAAAATATGGCATCCGCTTTAACGCTATTGCACCGGGGCCTTTCCCAACAAAAGGAGCTTGGGACCGATTGCTGCCGGGCGATTTAAAAGAAAAATTTGATCCTGCGAAAAAAGTTCCCGTAAAACGTGTGGGCGAACACCAAGAGCTTGCCAACCTTGCAGCTTATTTGGTTTCAGACTTTTCAGCATACATAAACGGAGAAGTAGTAGTTATGGATGGAGGCGAATGGTTAAAAGGTGCTGGGCAGATGAATCAGTTAGAGGAAGTGCCACAGCAAATGTGGGATATGTTGGAAGCAATGATTCGTCAGAAAAAGTCGAAATAGAAAATCTTCTTTGGACAAAAGCTGCTTCTTGAAATATTCTAAAATGTTTTCAGAGTTCTGTTCTTAGAGTTTAGGGTTCTATAGCGTTGCGGTTTAGTTAGCGTTTCAAGTTTCAGATCTTCTGTTATGGGGCTCTGTTAACAAAAATGATTTTCTATCTACATAATTAATCGTACTTTTAACTGCTAAAATACCAAGCAAATTAATGGGTAAAATAATTGCAATTGCAAATCAAAAAGGCGGTGTGGGCAAAACCACGACCTCAGTAAACTTAGCGGCATCATTGGGTGTTCTTGAAAAAAAGGTTCTGCTTATAGATGCAGATCCGCAGGCCAATGCAACCTCTGGTCTGGGTATTGATGTAGAAAGTGTTGAATTGGGTACCTATCAATTATTGGAGCATAGCGCCACGGCAAAGAAGGCTGTAGTCGCTACTAATTCACCCAATTTAGATTTAATTCCATCGCATATAGATTTGGTTGCGATAGAAATTGAATTGGTTGATGTGGAAAATAGAGAATATATGCTTAAAAAGGCTATTGAAGGCCTTAAAGCAGATTATGATTATATTCTTATTGACTGTGCGCCATCCTTAGGTTTACTCACCTTAAATGCCCTAACCGCTGCAGATTCGGTAATAATCCCTATTCAATGCGAATATTTTGCCTTGGAAGGTCTTGGAAAACTATTGAACACCATTAAAAGTGTTCAGAAAATCCATAATGTTAATCTAGATATTGAAGGCTTACTGCTTACGATGTTTGATCAACGGTTGCGACTTTCAAACCAAGTGGTAGATGAAGTAAAGAAGCATTTTGACGAAATGGTTTTTGAAACAATCATTATGCGAAATGTGCGTTTAAGTGAAGCACCCAGTTATGGGGAAAGCATAATTAGTTATGATGCTTCCAGTAAAGGAGCCGATAACTATTTGAGCTTGGCTCATGAATTAATTAAGAAAAACGAAAACGATTAAATGGCGAAAGCGACCAAAAAACAAGCATTAGGCCGCGGACTTTCAGCATTGTTGAAAGATCCCTCCAATGATATTACCTCGGTTACAGATAAAAATGCCGATCAGGTGGTTGGCAACATTGTGGAATTGGATTTAGGCAGTATTGAAGTAAATCCGTTTCAGCCACGAACGAGTTTTAATGAAGACTCGCTTCGCGAATTGGCTTCATCTATTAAAGAACTTGGCGTAATTCAACCCATTACCGTTAGAAAGCTAGACTTTGATAAATATCAACTAGTTAGTGGGGAACGACGTTTTAGAGCTTCAAAACTGGTAGGTCTAAAAACCATTCCTGCCTATATTCGTATTGCAAACGATCAGGAGTCTCTAGAAATGGCTTTGGTTGAAAACATCCAAAGACAGGATTTAGATCCTATTGAAATTGCACTTTCGTACCAAAGGCTAATTGAAGAAATTAGCGTAACGCAAGAAGAACTTAGCGATAGGGTAGGGAAGAACCGCTCTACCATTGCAAACTATTTGCGCTTGTTAAAATTAGACCCAATTATCCAAACGGGAATGCGTGATGGATTTATAAGTATGGGTCACGGCCGAGCCTTGATAAATGTAGATGATCTTAGTGACCAACTTGATATTTACGAAAAAGTGTTAGGAGATAATCTTTCCGTTCGCGATACCGAAGCTTTGGTTCGAAATTTTAAGAATCCAAACCAAAAAGCAGCGCCGCAAAAAGTGAGTGCCCCTCCCTTTGCTAAAAAAGCCAAAAAAGAACTTACAGATGTTTTCGAGACTGCTGTAAACGTAAAGGTTTCAAAGTCGGGTAAAGGTCAGCTTATCGTTCCTTTTAAAAATCAAGAAGACTTCGAACGTATTTTGAAGCTGATAAAAAGTGAAAAATAATCTTCTCTATATTTTTTTTTTAATCTTCGCCACATCAATGTTCGCGCAGACTCCTGATTCACTAAAGGTGAAAAAGGAAAAAAGGGCTATTGTGGTGAGCGATTCTATTTTGCCCAAAGATTTATATAACCCCTTGGCACCTGCAAAAGCGGCATTTTACTCTGCTGTTTTACCAGGGCTCGGGCAGGCTTATAATAAACGGTACTGGAAAATTCCTATTATTTATGCAGGAATGGCAGCAGGAATTTATTTTTATAAACAACAAGATGACGACTACGAACGCTTCCGAAATGCTTATAAAAGAAGACTTGCTGGTTATACCGATGATGAGTTTCAAGGTATTTCAAACGACCGTTTGATAAACGCTCAAAAATCGGCACAGAAAAACAAGAGCATTAGCATTATTGTAACGGCTGCGTTCTATCTGCTAAATATAATTGATGCTAATGTAGATGCACATTTACAACAATATGAAGTAAGTGACGACCTTTCGCTGCAACCCAATTTTAACGTTAACCAGTTTAACGCTCAACCCCAATATGGAATGTCTTTAACTTATAAGTTTAAGTAGTGGGTAGTTCGTAGAAGAAAGAAAAGAATAAGGATGAAAGAAGTAAGAATTATGATACAGGAAACCGGACACGTAGAAGATTCTTTTCTTTTTTCGGTTCATTTTAGAAAAAATCAACTTTGCGCCTTTATGTTTTTGAAATAGAATTTATGAAAATAGCACTTCTCGGTTACGGAAAAATGGGAAAGACCATTGAAAAATTGGCTTTAGAAAAAGGGCATTCAGTGGTTTATAAAAGCAGTCAGGAATCTTCTGAAGGAAACCTTGAAACAGCCGATGTCGTCATTGAGTTTTCGGCTCCCGAGGCTGCGGTAAACAATATTTCAGAAGCTATAGAAGCTGGAATACCAGTGGTTTCTGGTACTACAGGATGGTTAGATGGATATGATGAAATGGTAAAGTTATGTGAAAACCGTAACGGAAGTTTTATTTATGCGTCAAACTTTAGTGTGGGTGTCAATTTGTTTTTTAGCATTAATGAATACGCTGCTAAATTAATGGCACCGTGGAAGGAATACGATGTTTCGGTTAAAGAAATACATCATCTTGAAAAAAAGGATGCTCCCAGCGGCACCGCAATTACGATTGCTGAGAGTATTTTAAGGCATAACCCGAAAGAAGAATGGAAGTTAGATGCTCCAGACCTTTCCGCAGAGGATAAAGAAGATACTTTAATCATTACAGCAAAAAGAGAAGAAGACGTAAAGGGTACCCATCTTGTATCGTACAATTCTCAAATAGATAGCCTTGTTTTAAAGCACCAAGCCCATTCTAGAGCTGGTTTTGCAAAAGGCGCCATTTTAGCTGCAGAATGGTTAATAGGGAAAAAAGGAGTTTTTACAATGAAAGATGTTTTGGGAATTGACACTTGATAGCTATTTAAGTCAGTGCCAAGAAGGAAAACAAATAGTATAGAGAACAAACAAATAATAAAGAGTAAACAATGAGTTGGACAGGTTGGTTTATCGTTTTTTTAATAGTTCAGTTAATCCATTTTGCCGGTACTTGGAAGTTATATAAAGCTGCCGGAAGAAAAGGATGGGAAGCGGCTGTACCCGTTTATAACGCCGTGGTTTTAATGAAGATTATCAATAGGCCTTGGTGGTGGACAATTTTATTGTTTATACCCATTGTTAACTTAATTATGTTTCCCGTAATCTGGGTAGAAACCCTGCGCAGTTTTGGTAGGAATTCTACAACAGATACGCTTTTGGTAATCCTAACGCTTGGACTGTATATCTATTACGTTAACTATACGCAAAAACTCGAATATGTAGAAGAAAGGAGTTTAAAACCGCGCACGTCAACGGGAGAGTGGGTGAGTTCTATTTTGTTTGCGGTTGTTGCCGCCACAATTGTCCACACTTATGTAATGCAGCCGTTTACGATTCCAACTTCTTCTTTAGAGAAAACCTTATTGGTGGGCGATTTTCTATTTGTAAGCAAGTTTCATTACGGAGCGCGAACGCCTATGACGCCTATTGCGTTCCCAATGGTACACGACACTATTCCGGTGATTCGCAAAAAATCATATCTAACAAAGCCCCATATACCTTATTTTAGATTACCAGGGTTTCAGGATATTAAGCGCAATGATATTGTGGTGTTTAATTGGCCGGTAGATACGGTAAATGCGTTTCAACAATACGGCGATGGAAAATACTATTACAAGCCAATAGATAAAAAATCTAATTATGTGAAGCGTGCAGTGGGTATGCCCGGTGACTCTTTGGAGGTTCGGGATGGCTATGTGTATATAAACGGGAAGCAAAACGATTTACCGGATCGTGCAAAAGTTCAGTTTTCGTATGAAGTAAAGGTAAATGGACAGCTAAACCCAGAAATGCTTCACAATCGCTATAACATTACCGATCGTTATGGCTTTGGCAATAATACGTATCGATTTTCGGCTATTTCAGAAGAGTCTATGAATATGTTAAGAAACAACCCCAATGTAGTTGAGGTTACACGTCTTGGCAATGAGAAAGGGCAGTGGGATCAAAATATATTTCCGAATAGTCAGAAATATGCTTGGAACAACGACTTTTTTGGGCCAATATATATTCCGAAGAAAGGCGAAACAGTTTCCATTACCCCTGAAACAATACCTTTTTATAAACGCATTATCGAGGTTTATGAAGGAAGTGAAATGGGCCGTACAAACCAAATAACACAATCCGGCACTGAAGTGCTATTAAATAGAATACCGATTACCGAATACACCTTTAAAATGGATTACTATTGGATGATGGGAGACAACCGAAACAATAGTGAAGATGCCCGTACTTGGGGTTTTGTTCCTTTTAATCACGTAGTGGGAAAACCCGTATTTGTATGGATGAGCTGGGACGGTGTTAATGGTAAAGTACGTTGGGATCGCGTGTTTACGACCGTTGGCGGTAGTGGAAAACCAGTGTCATACCTCATGTATTTTATTATTGCGGTAATTGGTTGGTTCGCTTTCGATTTCTGGAGAAAACGAAAGAAAGGCGCTAAAAAGTAAACTTTAAGCGACTCCCTATAATAGGTGCTATAATTAGTGCAATACAGATACACTAAGCAATGCTTTAATAGTATTTGATATTCTGACCATAACAGTGCGTAATCAAAAAATTGAAACCCCAGACATGAGTTTAAACTTATGTCTGGGGTTTTGAGTTTTAAAGGCGATAGTCAGGGCTTAAAAATTAATTGAAAACCTAAACTGTTTTTAGTTTTAATATGGGCGAGGAATGGTTTTAAATTTCGGCCCGAGAAAAACTTGAAATTATGTTCAATAGGTTTTATTGGGTTTGCTTCGGAAAAAGACTTATCGATTAGCTCAAAGTAAATCTCTAAATAGGAATAAGCGTTGAGGTAGCTGTTTAAAAATGACATCACACACTTTTAAGTCTTAAAAAGTGAATATGGCATTGCTGGTGAAAAGGTTTATAGGGGATTGGTTCTCTTATATTTCAGGACTTTAATAGACGCGTTAAAATATAGCGCGAAGCGCATTGAGAAGGTGGGGTATGAGAAAGCGCAATGGAATTTACGGTGCAAGTAAGAACAAAAAAACCGAATATTCAAACTTATGAATATCCGGTTTTGGGGATAAAAATTAAATTTTATTCAACAACAATAAATTCAGATCTTCTATTTTTCTGATGATCGGCCTCTGAACAAGTAATGCCGTTACTACAATTGTTTACCAGTTCCGTTTCGCCAAGACCTTGAGCATTTAGTCTGTTGCGGTCAATTCCTTTTGAAACAAGGTAGTTTAGCGTTGAGGTTGCCCGTCTTTGCGAAAGTGCTTTGTTATATGCGTCATTACCGCGGCTATCGGTATGCGAACGAATATTTAGTTTTAATTCCGGGTATTCCTTAAGCGCAGCAAAAACCTTTTCTAATTCTACTTGAGCGTCTGAACGGACGTTAGACTTGTCAAAGTCGAAGTAAATCATCGGGATGTTTAACACTTTAGCGAGGTCCATTCCTGATGTAATTGCTACTTTATTTTGTTGAAGCTGGAAGTCTATTTGCTGTTTTTCTAGATTTGCTTTTGAAACTTTTCCATCGGTATCGTACCCTTCTTTTTCAGCTTTTAGAAAATACGCATTAAATTTATTAGTCTCTACTTCGTAAAACCCGTCCTCATCTGTTTTAAGCTGGGCATACGTTTCTCCCGAAACGTCAGATAGGGTAATTTTAGCCTCAGCCAAGGGCTCATTGGTTTGCTTATCTGTTACATAGCCATTAATCACGGCTTGAAATACATCAACAATAGGCTCGGTTTCTATAAACGAATAAATATTATCATTTACAAATGACCCTTCTGTTTCAGCACGATTAGAACTTATAAATCCTCTTTTGGTAGCATCATCTATTCCGAAAGCAAAATCGTCTGCATAGGTGTTAACTGGGGCGCCAATATTGAGTAGCTGTCCGTAGTTTTCGGCTTCAATTTTCACATAAAATACATCTAAACCTCCCAAGCCAAAATGACCATCTGAAGAAAAATAGAGTTCATTTTTATCAGAAACGAAAGGAAAGGTTTCTTTCCCTGAGGTATTAATTTCTGGACCCAAATTTACAGGAGAACCAATAGTGCCATCGGTTTCAATTGTTGCTACATATAAATCTGAAGCTCCAAGACCGCCCGGGCGATCTGAAGAAAAGTACAATTTGGTTTCATCAGGACTTAACGCAGGGTGCGCCGAAGAATATAGGTCGCTATTAAAATGAAGCTCTTCTGGTTTTTGCCATTGATCGTCTTCTTTTTTAACCCTATATATTTTTAAGTTTTGGTTGTTCTTTTTGTTTTTATACGTCAGGTTGTTGCGGGTTAGGTAAATGGTGTTGCCATCTTTAGTAAATACAGGTGTAGATTCGTGAAACCTACTGCTAAGTTTACCTTTTAACTTACTAGGTTTTCCAGTGGCAATATTTTCTTGGTTTAGTTCAATTTCATATAAGGAGAGGAAGCTCAATCCGTCCCAAGCACTTTTGGAGTTGATTACAGATTTTTTATCGTTAGTAGTGGCATAAATCAACTTATCACCCACTTTTGTATGGCCAAAGGAAATCTTTTCGTCATCATAAATAGCGTCTATGGGGCGTATTTGGTACCTTCCTGAATTCTGCTCTACTAAGGATAGGTAATCCATTGCTTTTTTTGCATTTGGGTCGGTTCCGGTTGTTGTTACATATGTATTGTAAAGTTCTTTTGCTTTTGAATGCTCACCGGTAGCTTTTAAAGCTTGTGAATAACGCAGTAAAAGATTTTGTTTTTGATTGGGGTTTAGTTCAAATAAGCTGCCATACCATTTAGCTGCCTCGTTATATTTTGCATTAAAATAGTAGGTGTTTGCTAGTTTGGCAAAGAGTTCTTCAGATTCATATCCTTTTTCGGCTACAGCTAGATAAATTTTTTGGGCATCTACATAATCTAAATGTTCGTATTTCTCTCCCGCCTTATTTAACTTTCTTTTTTGAGCGTTCGCTGAAAAAAAGAACCCTAATAAGAATATAGAAAATAAGGGTATAGTAAAGTTGTTTTTCATCTGTCGATAATTTTATTTTTAATAAGACTTTTTTTCTTCGTTTATATTAGAAGAAACGCGGATTCACTTTTGCCTTTAGTCTTGTACCCAATTCAAATCGTAAAAATATTTCGTGGGAGCCGTCGTTGTATCTTCCCAGTGGCGTAGTGTCATAATCATACGCATAGCCAATCATGATGTTCTCGTTTACCTGAAAACCTGCCAAGCCACTTACTGCGGCATCAAACCTATAGGCCAATCCAAAAGTTACGCGTTCATAAAGCAAGGCATTTGCCGAGACATCAAGTGCCAAGGGTGCGCCAACTACGGCTTTTGCCATGACCGCTGGTTTTAGTTTTAAGTTTGGATTCATAGTAAACACATACCCTCCTGTAAAGTATACGTGTGTTTTCTCGGTGGCTGTAGAAACTTGTACATCGTCATAATGATCGGTTTCTAATAAGTTTGGAGATGAAAGGCCTAAATACCATTTATTGGTGTGCAAAAATAAGCCAGCTCCAATAACAGGTGAGCTATAATTGTTTTGAGTTAGGTCATAATCATTAGGATCGTAGATTAGGAGTTTATTTGGATCTACATCTAATAATGACATCCCTCCTTTAATTCCAAAGGAAAGCTTTGTGCTGTGCGTTACATTAATGGTATATGAAAAATCTGCAGTAATGATGCTTTCGGTAGCAGGTCCTATTTTATCGCTTGTAAACCCAAGCCCTAGGCCAACACCTTGAACTCCTACTGGTGAGTGCGCTGTAAAATTTAGTGTTTCTGGAGCACCATCAAGCCCCACCCATTGGTTTCTGTAAACGCCAAGCATACTTAAAGAACCGCGGTTACCGGCATAGGCAGGGTTTACGCTAACGGTATTATACATATACTGGGTAAACTGCGAGTTTTGCTGTGCCTGAACTTGATGGACTACAGAAAACATACTTCCCAAGAGTATAAAAACAAATATTTTAGATAATTTAATGTTCATAGAATTTTGTCTTATTAGTTTCCACTTAGGTATAAAAACCCAGCTTGTTTGTGGCGATTGTTTTCTGATGGGTTTCCGTATTGGTAATCCAAAATGTAATAATAGGTTCCTGTTGGCAGTTGCTTAGCCTCATCAACCGTTAGTCTTCCAGTTGAAAAGCCATCAAACACATCGCCGTCTAATCCGTAATTGTCGGTTTCAAATACTTTTACACCCCAACGGTTATATACCTCTACATTTAAGTTCCGCGCACATTCGTTATTTGAAGTATCGATAAGGAAGTAATCGTTTTTACCATCGCCATTGGGAGTAACAGCTGTATAAACCACAATGTTACACGGAAGTACAAGGTCTGATTTAACACGGCCGAAGGTAAATACACCATAGCCGTTTACTGCTGTGGTAACGGTTTTATTTTCAAGATCGATGGCACCTCCTTCATCAACCCACATATTGGTATCTTCATTCCAACGTACAATGGTTAGGGCGTCTTGTTCAGCGGCATCAATCATAGATTGTGGCGTGGTTACATCGCGCCAAGAAAGGGTGATTAGCATATCTTCATTAGCAGAAGACTCCTTGGTTATGGTCCAATATTCTTGGTTGTCTATTTCTTCAAGTATTCCAGCTCTTAACTTGTGAGGATACATAGCGTTGGTGTTTTCAAAATAGAATTTTGCTTCAAATAAAGCCGATTCATTTTCTGGGGCTGAAATACCGGCAAAACGATAATAACCACCATCCCCAATAGGAAATGTAAATTCATTTTCTCCTACTTTATTTACATACCCATCTACGTGGCTGTAGTCTGAAGTGTTTATATGGTAAGCTTCTGTGTTAAAGGTGATTTCACCTCCAAAATTATCATTGTCCAGTATGCCGCTGTACAAATCTGCTTCTCCACTAATATTTATACTTCCTGAAACTTCAAAAGGCACTGTATTACTCGTGTTGTTAAAGTAAGTATCGTAAAGGTAGCTTACTTTTGTACCGCTAATGGATTGGTTAGACCTTCCTATAAATCGTGTTAGCCCAGTATTTTGATAGAAATCTACAATACCATCATTATTAAAATGGCTGTAAATAAATGCATCGCCATCGTTAAAAAATGAGCCCGAAACAAGGTTATCAAAACGC
This sequence comes from Aequorivita marina, assembly GCF_031631895.2. Classification (NCBI taxonomy): domain Bacteria; kingdom Pseudomonadati; phylum Bacteroidota; class Flavobacteriia; order Flavobacteriales; family Flavobacteriaceae; genus Aequorivita; species Aequorivita marina. The sequence goes on along the minus strand of NZ_JAVMBW020000003.1, from coordinate 6,129 downwards.
TCCACGGTGGAAAACTGAGTACCTTCGCTAACGTAAAGCATACCTTGATTGCTGGTTTGGGCCGTCATACCAATAGAGAGTAGGAGGAAAGCACTTATATATAATAGTTTGTTTTTCATAATTCGATTTTTAATCAACTTTTTGATAGATCATTGGGTTTGTAATCAAGTCACCATCAGAGCATAAACGATCAACCCCAAAGAGTTGAATTGGTGGGAATACGGAAGCCTGAACCAATGTTTTAATTCCTATGCTTATTCTGTCATATTTAAGACCTGGTCTAAAGTTTAACATTACCGTTTCATTATTATTTAGCAGGTTTAGAATGTTTACTCCATTTATGATTCCGTTTTGAAAGTCGAATTCAGCAACTTCAGTATTACCCAAATATGCTTTGATTTCCAATCCGCCTAACAGGTCTAAATTTACACCTCCACCTTGAGTTTTGAATTTGATTACTGCAACATCATATTCATTCGATACGGAATTGAAAAAGATCCACTGCTTTGTTGAAGCTCCTATCCCTAATGTACCGTTACTAATTTCGGAATAGTTCGTAGAGTTTTCATTGATAGCATAAGTTCCATTTGTTACGCCTGCACCGCCAAGATCGTTAACGCTTAGGCTTAGGCCTTCGTGTTCATAAGAAGTTGCAAAAGCGCCAAAGCAAGGATCAGTTACTAAATCTGTACACATGCCATAGACATTCATGGTATTGGGTTGAGAGAGTAGCCCTAAAGCGCTATTGGTAGCATCAGTAATTTTAACAGATTTATAATCCTGTGTAGGTGTTACAGCTATATAATACCTACCAGCGGCATCTTGTACTACTCGAATAGCATCGTCGCCACCAGCAGAGGCTTGATTACTACTTGCTGAATTAATAACACCTCCATTTTCGTCCTTAACCTCTACAATAAAGAAGTGGTCTCCTAAAACTAAGCCATCCAACAATCCAGAAACGATGTTTCCAAGACTTCCACCTACTAAGCCTTCTAAAATAGTTTCTTCAAAATCTATGCGGATATATGAAGTAGTTCCTGCAGATACTGGTTGGTCATAACCCATTTCTACATAGCCTTCAAATTTATTTCCAAATCCAAAAAGGAGGCCAGCTCCTGATTTTAAAGTAGCATAGCTGTCAAAATCATCGTCAAATAAATTTTGAACATCGTCTGCATTCTTAGAAGCTATTAATGTTGCAGAACAAGATGGTTCTTCAAAAGGAAATGGCGTACTGGTTAAAGGGCAGGTTGCTCCGTATCGGCTTACATCATAAACTCGTAAGGGTTCGGAATTTACGTTTAAACCAACAAGTGATTCAATCCCGATGTCCACTCTGTCAAAAGTACCCGTAGGTTCAAAGTCAAGAGTAACACTTCCCCCAGAATTAAATAAGGCTAATAAGTCGATATTATTTAGCAAGCCATCCTGAAGGTTATAATCTGGTCCTACTTGGGTTGTTCCATTAAAAAACTTAATTTTATACGTTCCTAATAAATCTAGAGATAGGGCAGAAGACGGTTCTATAGCCAATCTAATTTGTACGTGATCTTCTGTTTGAGAAGGTTGGGCAAAGTAAACAGACTGATAAACACTTGCGGCTACACCGGCTATTCCTAAATTAATTTTTGAATAATCTGAAGAGTTTTCACTAATAGCTTTATAAGGGTAGGTTACACCAGCTTCGGAAAGGTCTCCTAGAGAAAGTCCGATTCCAGTTCCTGTATAGGAAGTGAAGTTAGCTTCAAAACAAGGGTCGGTTCCGGTTTCTACACACGCATTATAAACGTGTAATGTACTTTGTTTCCCTGTAGGTAGAACAGCTGAAACATGATTAGTAATTTGAATACTGTTATAATCAGAATTTGGTTTAATAGCCAAGTAATACCTGCCTATATTATCTTCTACTATAATAACTCTACCATTAGGACCGCCATTAGATCCCCCAAAGAAGTTTTGACTCGATTCATCAAGCACTTCATTGTCGTTGGCATCAAAAGCTTGAACTTGTATATACTGGTTTCCAAGAAGCAAACCATCCCCTAAATCAGAGACTAACTTTCCTAAACTACCGCCTAGTAAACGGTCTAAAACGTCTTCATCATAATCAATGCGTACATAAGTAGTTTCATCAGCACTTATAGCGCCTAGATCCATTTTTACAAATCCGGCAGAGGGGCCGCTAACTAATAAGTTTCCTGAATCGGCGTGTAAGGTTGTATAAGTTTCATTATTGCCATCGACTGCATTGTGTGGAAAATCTACATTTTCAAAATCGACCAAATCAGTAGCACAAGACGAAGCTTCAAAGGGGTCTTGTGTGGGGGTAGGAGCTTCTGCGATTTCAGGATTAATACAGGTTCCAATTCCATCAAAGCGTTGGACGTCGTAGATTCTAACACCATTACCTAAAAGATTTACGCCTATTACTGAATTCAGTTTCACTTCTGCACGAGAAAATGCTTTTCCAGGAGCAAAAGTTAATGTTGCGGGAGCACCTGTTCCTAGTAAATTTAAAACATCGGTGTTATTTAGTAAACTACTTTGTAAGGCTTGATTGTAAACTTCTTGACCGTTAGCATCATAAAGTATAACTTGTATAGACCCTAATAAATCTGTATTGATAACCCCACCAGAGCCTAAGGCGAGTTTAATATTTAAAGTGCTTGTTTCTGTAGATTCTGACTCAAAATTGAAGTTTTGAGCCATAGAGCCTGTTACTTCGATACCTAATAAAGCACCTGACTTTACTAGAGAATAAGTGTCTGTGTCATTATCGATAGCATTTTCTAAATTTTGATTGTTAAAGTCAAGCAATTCAACATTAAGTCCTGAATCTTCATAATACGTATAAAGTGGTGCTCCGCAAGAAGGAGCGTTATTGATATGAAAAGCATCATAAACATTGAGCTCTAATCCACCACCAAGTGAAATTCCTAAAAGATTACTTTGTGAACGAAGCTTTAGACGCACGCCTGTGTAAGCTTCACTTGAAGTTACAGCTAAATATAGTTGACCATCTTCATCTCTTGCCATCGTACTATGTACATTTGAAGGAGACACCATAGTATTTCCATCATACACTTCAGAAATTATTATATTTTCATCCAATAAGCCTAATAACCCTCCAACTGTTTCTAATAGGTCAAGATTAAATCCTGTAGCAGTTGGCTCATCTATCTTTATATAAGTTGTTGTGTTTGCGTTTAGCTGATTGGCATAATTCATTTGTAGCCAAGCTTCACCAGAAAAATCAACAAGAAGAATGCTGATATTTTTTGCAATCATTGTAGCATGCGTAGATTCATTGCCATCCACAGCATTATCCGGATTTTCAACATTTGCAACTGAGGTTCCATTTGTAGGATTGTAACCTCCACTTATGCCACCTAAAACAATAGTCGCTCTATTCCTCCCATTTTCTTGACTGCTTGCGTACTCTTTCGTTTGCGCCCAAGTTTCTGATTGAGAGGATAGGACGAATACCCCAAGGAATAGCATGAGCTTGGTTAAGAATCCTGAATTTTTAAATATAGTATGGTTAAATTTCATGCTGTTTTGTTATAAGTTAATGGGGTATGAAACTTGGTGTTTTGTTATAGGAATAAAATTTAAACCTGACAATTGCTTGTTAAGCATCGAGTTTCCGAAGCTTTCAAAAAGGATTTTAAAATAGGAGGGAAGAAATGTGCCGACTATTTTTAAGATGTATTTTTTGGGCATCGGTTTGTTTTATTCTGTTTAAATACTAATTATACTGGTATAATGTATTAAAAGATCAAGGTGTGATTAATCCGGACACTTAATTGCTCAAGTGTCCGGAAAATATTATTAATCTTTAATTACAAACACTATATTCATATATGATGTTGGAGACGCATTGCTAATGATATCATACGTTAGCACGCCATTAGCATCTATAGATAGATTCGCAAACACATCTTGATCATAGTAGGTTACATAATAGTGTAAGTCTGCAGCATCAAATACTTGAATTGCTGCTGGGGCACCTGTGCTTCCTACCAATCCACCAGTGTAAGTTCGTGACGACCCAGCAGCACCATGAGCAACATCAAACTCTTGGCCAGTAAATTGCTTTTGGTAATCGTCGTGTAAGTTTCTCTGTAATCCTGTTCCAGTCTGGATGGTTTCAAAGATCACCGCAGGCATATAAAAGAATTTTGGTGTATTTGGATTTACGAGATCACTTACGTTTTTCCAAGAAAGTTGGGCTACGTTACTACCAGTTGCGCCATTTGTTGTTAACACCTGGTCCTCACTTCCTCGTACATCTGGGAAACGATAAGACTCATTATTTGGGTGATGAAAAGACATTCCACGATCAGCATCAATTCTAGTAAAAACTGATTGTTTTCCTGCAGTTTTAGCTAATATATCTATGGTTTTACCAAGTCCCTGAATAGATAATTCGTTTTTAGCAAGACCACCTCCATATATAGATGCAAGTGCCAGATAAGGTGAACCGTTACTATCTTGTGGAGCAGTAACCTCCATTGCAGCGCCTGCTGATGGAGATTTTACTTGGCCTCCTAAACCATATTGGTGGTTTAAGAAGTAGGAGCCCGTTGTCATATTAGTAACACCATCTACATAACCATCTTTAAACGTTGCATCGGAAGAAAACAGGATATTACCATAAATATTTCCTCCTTGTCCATCTGATCCAAAATCGACATTGGTTCTAAATCCATTGTAAACACCTTGACTATTCACATTTTCCGCAAAAACATCTCCTTTCACTTCCAGTTGCTTATCAGAAATTGCATCCGTATCATCAAACCCAATAGCTACTTTACCTTCTTGGTAAATGTCTTGGGTATTGTCTGTTGCGTCGTCTGTTGTATTTTGAATTTTCCAAGGTTCTTTAACTAGGTCATCAATGTTTTGGTAAGTTATGTTTCCTTGGTCATCTGCTACGCCAATACGTCCGTCATCGCCAGTACCTGCATCTAGTTTTGGAGCGGTTACTGCGCCATCTTCAATTTTAACAGTAGTGATGCCACCATCAGTTACTTCAATATTAGTATCTAGTAAAGTTGTTCCCACACCATTATTTACGGTAATAGAAGTGTCTCCAGCTGTTAAATCTTTAGGATCTACAACGCCATCTTGTCCTGCTGGCCCTTGCTCACCTTGTATTCCTTGTGGTCCTATTGGTCCTGCTGGTCCTTCTGGTCCTGTTGGTCCAGCTACCCCAGTTTCACCTTGTGGCCCTGTTTCTCCTTGTGGCCCTACTGGTCCAGCTACTCCTTGCTCACCTTGAGGACCTGTTGCTCCATCTTGACCATCAGCACCGATTAATGAATCTAGGAAGTCTTGTTCTGATCCTGTGTTTCCTGCATCTAACCATTCCTGGTAAGCAGATTTTCCATCAGCGCCATCAGAACCATCTTGTCCGGCAGCACCATCAGCTCCAATTAATGAATTTAAGAAATCTTGTTCCGTTCCTGTGTTTCCAGCAGCAATCCACTCTTCATAAGCAGACGCTCCGTCAGCACCGATTAATGAATCTAGGAAGTCTTGTTCTGATCCTGTGTTTCCAGCATCTAACCATTCCTGGTAAGCAGACTTCCCATCAGCACCATCAGCTCCAATTAATGAATTTAAGAAATCTTGTTCCGTTCCTGTGTTTCCAGCATCTAACCATTCCTGGTAAGCAGACTTCCCATCAGTACCATCAGCACCATCTTGTCCGGCAGCACCATCAGCACCTTGTAAAGAGGCTAGCCATTCTGTTTCTGTTCCTACAAATCCATTATCTACAGCAACATCGAATGCAGATTTTCCGTCTTGACCTTGCGCTTTTACGCCAGTGTCAACACCATCTATCCACCAGTTTCCGTTGGTTCCAATTTCAGGGGTTGCTCCGTCTTCACCGTTTTGTCCTCCTGCTTGTACGCCTGTGTCAATGCCATCAATATACCAGTTTCCGTTTTCGATTGTTATAACAGAGCCATCAGCACCATCTTGTCCGGCAGCTCCATCAGCACCTTGTAAAGAGGCTAGCCATTCTGTTTCTGTTCCTACAAATCCATTATCTACAGCAATATCGAATGCAGATTTTCCGTCTTCACCTTGCGCTTTTACGCCAGTGTCAACACCATC